>CAYOTO010000017.1:0-71381 GCA_964406945.1 uncultured Pirellulales bacterium | reverse complement strand
TTAAGTAACTGAAATAGAATGGAAAGGTTAGAGGTGCGTGCTTTATGGTCTATAGAACGCTGATCGCGGTGGTTTGTCTGGTGCAGGTTGTAAGCGGAGCCGAGAGGCTACGGGCGGTTCCTACCTTCGAGTGTGTTGGGTTGTACTGGCGGGCTGAGGCAGGGGCCGCGGACAATGCGTGCAAGGTGCGGTTTCGCCAAAGCGGCCAAGAGCAGTGGCGAGAGGGGCTGGATCTGTGGTTCGACGGGCGTGAAATGTCGCCGGTCGGGCGAGGTTATCGCGGCGAGAAGGAGAGCCGCAAGTGGGAACACGGCAACGAGTATCGGGGCAGTATTGTGGGCTTGAAGGCCGGAACCACATACGAGGTGCAACTGCGGCTGGAAAAGACGGGCCACAAACGGGCCATCGAGGTCAAAACGTGGGCTGAGGACTTTCCCGTCGGGCAAAAAGTCGTTGTGGCAAATCGAGACCAAACGCTGGTCGTGGATAAAGGCGGCTCGGCCGGCGGCTATGTTCTTTATACAGGCGGATCGGATAAAAAAACGGGCGTTATTGATGTTAAGGGCCGGGCGGATCAGTGCATCGAGATTCGCCGGTCGCATGTGATTATCGACGGACTTGTGCTCCGCAATGCCGCTGTTCATGCGATTAGGGTTTACGATGGTTGCCATGATATTGTGATTCGCGGATGCGATATAAGCGGATGGGGGCGGATAAGTGAGGACGGCTGGGGCAAGAATCTGGATTCGGCGGTCTATTCCAGGGCCCGGGATCTGGCGAGGGTGATAGTCGAGCGGAACGTGATTCACGATCCGCGGGCCGACGGAAGCAACTGGCGAGAGAAGAGGCCCCGGCCGGGCAAGCGTGAGCCCTACCATTCCGAGGGGCCGCAGGCGGTGTATTTTCGCGACAGCGAGGGCAATCATGTGATTCGGTACAATACCGTGTACTCGGATGAGGAGCATTGCTATAACGACATTTTCGGGGCCGGGTCCAATTTCAGCACGCGAGGATTTCCGAATCGCGATTCTGATATTTACGGAAATCTGCTGAGCAACTGCTGGGACGATGCCATCGAGAGCGAGGGGGCCAACCGGAACGTACGGATTTGGGGCAACTATATGACGGACTGCTTCGTGGGTGTGGCGTGTGCGGGAACGAGCGTTGGGCCCCTGTATGTATGGCGCAACGTGACCGGCAGGATGCGGGTCGCGCCTGGGGAGTGGTCCGGCGGCTTCTTGAAAACAAGCGATATAATGGGCGGCGGGCGTGTGTTTGTGTTTCACAATACAGTGACTCAGCCTTATGTCTATGACGATGAAGGCAGGATGACGGGCGGGGCGAGGATAGGTATCGGCTGGGGCGGGCCGCTGTCGAATGTGACCACCCGCAATAACGTCTGGAACGTGAAGTCGCGGGCGTTCAGGAACAAAAGCAACGATCCGCTGGGCGATTACGATTATGACCTGTATAGAGGCTCGCTGCCACAGGGTGGCCACGAGAAGCACGGGGTCAAAGGCGAACCGAAACACATCGAAGGCTTCGGCTTCGCGGACGGCAAAGGCGTATTTTCGTTAAGAGAGAGCAGTCCCGGATACGATGCGGGCATCAGACTGCCCAATTTCAACGACAACTTCACGGGCAAAGCCCCGGACTTCGGCGCACACGAAGCCGGTAATCCGCCAATGCAATTCGGCGCCGGTGCCGGCGGTGGCTAAGCTCGGCTTTCGACCCGCCCGTCCCGTTTGTCACTTGTCAAAGCTTATGTATTCGCTGAGTAGTTCGAGGTTACGGCTGAAAGTCTCGCTCGATATATAGTTGTAACCTTCGGGGAATTTGGGTTGTCCGACGAGTCTGCGGCCGTCGTGGGTTGTGATCCAGCGGCTTTGGGCGTCCAGTCCGGCGATGATGGTGCGGACCTTCTGCTGCAGTTGCGGGGTGGGAGAGTCTGCGAGAGGACGCAGGTTTCGTTTGGCGTCTTCGCAATTTCGCCTGATTGAGTCCAGCCGGGCCGGTTGTGTCCAGGAATAATGGCCGGGGACCGCCGAATCGTCGTAAGTCAGCTCGTAGCGGGAATTCATGTAGAGCGGCTTGTTGGTGCGCAGCTCGTAGTAGCGGGCGAGTCTGCCGTTCGCAAGAAGTGATCTTTCCAGGTAGTCCAGCGCGGGGCCGACCGGCTCAAGATACTCTCGGTCGCCCGTATATCTTGCGATTTTGATCAGCGTTTCCATAACATCCTGCGACTCCCAGCCGGTGATAGCCGGCGGCTCGAACTTTCGCGCCCAGATCGGAACGGTCTCGTAGCTGTACTGCTGACACCATGCGGGCTGAGGGTCGGGCATCTGGGCCAGAATCAAGAAGTCGCCGAGTTTTCGAAGTGCGGCCTTGTGCTCCCGCGCGTTGTATACGCGGTGGGCGTCGATTAATGTCTCACAGACTGTTCCGGCGACGTTGTCGTTAAGGGTGTAGTAATTCCAGTAGTCCTTTACGCGGCCTTCGGTGCGCCAGTCGTAGTCGGGGAAATGGGCCTTGCGTACGGGCTGCGGCTCGACGGGACCCCGGAATCCCTGGGGAAAGGCGCCGTTGGGAAACTGGGCCGCGAGCAGTGCATCGAGTCCGTACATGGCGGCTTCGTGAATGCCGGGATGTTCGAAATTCAGCGTACGGTCGGTTCGGATGAGCATCTGCAATGCGGCCTGGGTCTGGCCGTCGTCAAGGGATGAGACGTTCCAACTTCCTTTCGGTCCTTTGCGGTACTTTCCGAGTCGGCCGCGGTCGGGACGCTCGAAGTGAATTACCTGCGTCCAGCCGCCGGATTCCAATTGACCGCGGACAAGGGCTTCGGCCGTTTCTTTGGCGGCTTCGAGATAGAAGGCATCTTTGGTGGCGGCCCAGGCCTGCAGGTATGCCATGCCGACGGTCGGGGTTCCCGGCGGCTGTACGAAAAGCGTGAAGGGAGCCACTTTGCCCTCGCCCCAGCGCTGCTGAAGATCGAGACTGTAGTAGTAGACGTAGCCGCCGTAACTTGCAACTTCGGTGCGGTAGAAGGCGGCGGCCTTCTTCATCGCGCGTACCGCCGCCTGTCGCAGGTCGGATTCGAGCAGTTGCGCCAGTACGGGGTCCGACTGGGTCGCCGGCGGCAGGAGCCGCCCGCTGGAATTCGGATTGACACGACCGGCACGGCTGTTTTCATACGTTCGATCACCTTCAAGGGGCCGGTCACCTTCGTGGGGCCGGTCACTGTCGCGAGGTCGATCACCTTCGCGGGGCCGGTCGTGTTCACGCGGGGTGTATTGAGATTGATCCTTTTGCACAGCTTCTGCCGATGCCTTGCCGTCGCCCTCGGCATCGCTGTCTGCGTTAAGAGGAAGGGCCAGGATTGCTGTAACAGCAACCAGCACCACAAGTACCCAGAGGGGCGTGTAACCGGTCTTCACTGATTCTTCATTCTTCATACCCAGAACTCTCCTCATACGGGACGGCAGAAGGCCGCGTGAGCCGCAACTGCCGGTTGATAGCTGCTGTTTCGCATTTCAGCTACAGTTTTGAACGTCGTCGTATAATAACATGATTCAGGTGTTTTTGTTGACCGACGCATCAGAAAAATGCAAGAATGGCCCTTGCAACAGGATGCGTCCGGCGGTCCGGGCGCGGACGCGTGGTCCACTATACCGGTCCGCCGGCGACAGGATCAGATGAGGTTTGTATGAAGCGGTTGATTTTGTTTGCCGGCGTTTTGGCTTTGGCTGTGGGTATCTCCTGCGGGAGTGCTGATATAAGGTGGCAATGCGTCGGGCGGATTAAGGCCCGGTCGGCTTCGGAGATATCGGGATCGAATTTTTCGGTCGGGGCCGAGACTATGGACCGCGATTACACCGTCTATGAGAACTGGCGGGAGTATCTCGGGCCTCTGGGTATCAAGAAGGCTCGGATTCAGGCGGGCTGGGCCAAGACGGAGAAGGCCGAGGGGCGGTATGACTGGGCCTGGCTGGATAAGATTATCCACGATATGGTCGGGCAGGGAGTCGAGCCGTGGGTTTGTCTGTGTTACGGCAACAGTCTTTATGCTGCCGGCGGGGGTGAGCGGCTGGGAGCGGCGCTGCCGCGGGATGAGAAGGCATTGAAGGCGTGGCTGAGATTCGTGGGGGCGATGGTCGAGCGGTACGAGGCTCAGGTGGATGAGTGGGAGGTGTGGAACGAGCCGAATCTGCGCGGGGCCAATGCGGCCAGCCATTATGCGAGGGTGCTGATTCGCACGGCCGAGACGATTCGCGAAATTCAGCCGGAGGCGAAGATTTTGGCGATGTCGGTAGCGGGGGTGAATCACAAGTTCGTGGGCCAAGTGCTGGCGATTCTGGCCGAGAAGGGCAAGCTCGATCTGGTCGACGAGGTTACGTACCATCCGTACAAGCGCAATCCGGACGACAGCTACTCAGAGGTAGAAAAGCTCAGAGCGGTCGTGAAGAGTTACAGCGAGGATATCGGAATAAGGCAGGGAGAGAACGGGGCGCCTTCGGAATACAGAAGAACGAAGGCCCTGAGCCGATACGACTGGACGGAGCTGTCGCAGGCGAAATGGGCTCTTCGGCGGCTGCTGGGCGATCTGGGCAGGGACATACCGTCTTCGTATTTCGCGATAATGGATATGAAGTACCCGGATGAGATTAACCGCAAGGGGCTGCTCAAGGCCGATGAGGACAAAACGGTGGAGAGGCCGAAGCAGGCTTACTACGCGGTTCAGAATCTGGCGTCGGTGTTCGACAACTCTCTGGCGCGGATCGAACGGTTCGAATACGAGGCGAAGACGAAAAAATCGCTGAGCGTCTTTGCTTACCGCAGCCGCAAGTCGGGGCAATCCGTGGTGACAATCTGGTTCGATTCAGATACGCCGTCTGACAGTAACGCCAGAACGGCGGTGGATTTCGAGTTCGAGAATGTAAGCCTCGAGCGGCCGATGTATGTGGACCTGCGGACCGGAGCGGTTCACAGAATCGCCGACGAGGATTTCTCGCAATCACAACAAAGCTGGCGGTTTGCGGGTGTGCCATGTTACGATAGTCCCGTCCTGATTGCGGACGCAAGCTGCATCCTTGTTCAGAGAACCGACGAACGATAGCGGTTCAAAATCTGCCGCACAGAACGCAACGCAAGCCGCACTCAGGCATCCGAGGAATCGTCACGGGCCTTGTTTGTCCGATCCGTAGATTGCGACTCGGAGCCGGGCGGACATGGGTTCTGCGTTTTCTCGCCGGTGTTAGTGGTGTCGGCGTCGCGCCGCGTATCGTGATTGGGCCGGGGAACCGGTCTGATGGGAATGGGCGATTTTTGTGTGTTGTTTGCCGCAGGCGGCGGTGACACGGGGCGTCGAGGCGCCTGGCGGTTCTGCGTGCAGCCGTTCCGAGGTCTGTCATTTGAGCTGGCGGGATGGGCGGGTCTTTGGGGATTTGAAACGGGCGGCCTCTGGGCGGCGGGTCTTTGCCGGTCGTGAGGAGCGTTGTTTGCCGGACCGGTTACCGGCTGTGGAAATCCCGTCTGCGGGTTTATGGGCCTGTTCGGTGTTCGGTTGTTGTCTTGTTGAGGGCTCTGAGGCGGCCTTTTTGGTTGTGCCGGACGAGTCTGCTGAGTCGGTCGCGGCGCCCGTTGCGGCTGGGACGGGCCGGTGTTCGAGGCGGTGCGCTGCGGCGAGTGCGGCGCCGGGCGGCGAACCGGTGGCTGACGGTCGAGCTGTTGGGGCTTTCGCTGGGGGCTTGGAGGAACGGATCGGATCGGTGTCTGCGGCCGGGCGGCGGTCTGCCCGGAATTAGGGGTCTTCGCTTCGGGTTTGGGGGGCGATTGCGTGTTGGATGTTGCGGGCGCCGAGCTTGCAGTTTTGGCAACCGGGTGCGTCTGTGCGTAGATGTATTTGGCGACGGCGGCGTAATCCTGGGCGCCGTTGCATTCGGGTTCGTACTCGAAGATGGTCTTGCCGTAGCTGGGGGCCTCGGCGAGTTTGATATTTCGGCGGATCAGTCTGGGAATTATTTTGGCGTCGGCCCAGGCGCTTCCGGAACCGCGGGCGTTCTTGAGGAACTGCTCGATGTCGGCCTTGACTTCGCTCGGCAGCAGCGCACGACTGTCGTACATGCAAAGGAGTATTCCGGAGACCTTGAGCCGCGGGTTGATTCGCTTGTTCACCAGATCGACGGTCTGAAGGAGCTTGCCGAAGCCCTGCAGGGCCAGGAAATGCGGCTGCAGCGGTATGAGGACTTCCTCACAGGCGGCCAGGGCATTCAGGGTGAGAAGTCCGAGCGAGGGGGCACAGTCGATGAAAAGGTAATCGAACTTTTTGACCACACTTTCTATGGCTTCGCTGAGAATCACCTCGCGGCCGACGACGCTGACCAGTTCGGTCTCGGCCCCGACCAGATTCACGTTGGCCGGCAAGAGCCAGAGGTTGGGCCTGGTCTGGACGAGCGATTCCTTGATTTCGGCCGATTTTGTTAGGACCTCGTAGGAGCCGCCTTTGATTGCCTGGGGTTCGACGCCCAGGTGTATTGTCAGATGGGCCTGCGGGTCGAGGTCTATTACGAGCACTCTGGCGCCCAGTTTGGCCAGAGCAGCCGCCGTGTTTGTGACGGTGGTTGTTTTACCAACTCCTCCTTTTTGGTTCAGAACTGCAATTGTTCTCAAAGAATTACCCTCCTTGGACGGCGCATTTGAGTTTTCGGTGTATTGCATCGAGCACGCCGTTGACAAATGCGCCGGACTTCTCGGTGCCGAACTTTTTGGCAAGCTCGATCGCTTCGTTTATCACTACTTTGGGCGGAATGTCGGGGCAGAATTTGAGCTGATATACGGCCAGTCTCAAAATGCTCCTGTCGACCGGGGCCAGCCTGCTGAACTGCCATTTTATAGTCGAAGCGACGATCAGTTCGTCGCATGTGAGCAGGCATTCCCAGGTGTTTCTGGTCCATTCGCGCGCGAGCTTTCGGGTGTATTCGTCACTTTCGTTCTCGATCAGGAACCTGTCGATCATCTCTAAGGCGTCTTTGCCCTGGACGTCGAGCTGATACAGTCCCTGGATTGCTAATTCTCTGGCCCTGGATCGCCTGTCCACGTTGCGGCCCCGTAAATACATCCTTGTGAAAATTACACCTTGCAGCAGCCGGGATGTTCCGCGGCGGCGGCTTGCGTCAGCTTAGAGCTGTTTTAAGACGTTGACCATCTCCATGGCGGTTCGGGCGGCGTCGGCGCCGGCGTTGCCCATCTTCGTTCCGGCTCTTTCGACGGCCTGTTCGAGTGTTTCGCAGGTCAGCACGCCGAAGATGGCGGGCGTATCGCACTCGTAATTGATCTGGCCTACGCCTCTGACGACCTGCTGGCAGACCGCTTCGTAGTGGGTGGTTTGACCTCTGATCACCGCTCCGAGGCACAGGACCGCCCCGAAGCTGCCGGATGCGGCCAGTCTTTTGGCGGCGGTGGTGATCTCACAGGCGCCGGGCACCCAAACGACCGATATCTGGTCTTCGGCGGCACCGTGCCTGGTGAGGCAGTCTATTGCACCTCCGAGCAGTTTGGAGGTGATGAATTCGTTGAATCTGCTGACGACGATCGCGTATTTTGCGTCGGTGGCTGCTATCTGGCCTTTGATTTCTTTTACCATGGCTTTTTCCCGAAAACTTCGGGTCGACCGCACGATTGTGTTTGGCCGGCCCCATCTCGAACACATGTAAATCGCGCCCCGTTTGGGCGCAACGCAACATTGAATTATAAGACTAACGGCCTTATCTTTCCACAAAAACAGTTTTTTCGGTCGCGGCGGAATTTTTTCACAGTAAGCAAACACGAGTGTAAACCTCTGTGCGACAAGGGTTTAAGTTGCATAGATGGAATAAAAATTTGTACGGATGAAAAGAGTCCTGCCGGTCGCAGAAACAACTAAGGGCGGTCCTCTGAGTGGGCGATAAGAGGCGTTGAGAGCAATTTTTAACCTGGGGGGGCCACGAGGTATGGCCCTTTATGTTGTTTGATAGTATGGAATTCAGCCCTTACGACACTGCCGAACGCAAAGCGCGCAGGGCACAGGAGCTATACGAAGACGGCCATATGCTCCAGGCACTGGACGAGTTGGAGACCGCGCTGGAGATCAATCCCGCCAACGGTTCGTGGCATTTCGACAAGGCTCTTACGCTGGATGCGGTCAGTCGTTTCGAGGATGCGATAAAGGAGTACGAACTTGCACTGGAATTCACGCCCAACGATCCTGAAATACTGAATTCGCTGGCGGTTGATTACACGAGGACCGGTCAGTACGACCTGGCTATAGACGCATTCGAGAGGATCGAGAGCATTGAGCCGTCATTCGAGCCGTGTTACTGCAATCGGATTATCACTTATACGGAAATGGGCAAGCACGATTCTGCCGAGCAGATGTTCTATATGGCTCAGCAGATCGATCCGGATTGTGCTCTGTGTTATTACAATATCGGCAACAGTCTTTTCGCCCGGGGCGAGTATAAGCGTGCGATGCACTGTTGGCAGCGAACGGCCGAGTTGGAATCGACCCATCCGCAAATCAACTATCGCATCGCACAGGCTTACTGGGCCGAGGGGCACATGAAGTCGGCCCGGGAATACTTTCTGAAGGAGCTGCGTCAGAATCCCGGCGATACGGACGTAATTCTGGATTTCGGGCTGTTTTTGCTCGAAGCCGGAGAAATCGAATCCGCGAAGGAGAAGTTCCACCGTATTCTGGAGTTCGATCCGGATTCGGCTTTTGCAACTTTTTACCTGGGCGAGATTGCTTTTTACGGCGGCGATGTGAACGAGGCGGTACGGTTTTACTGCGAGGCTCTGGAAAAAGGCGCCAAGAGCGGCGGAATAACCGGTCCGTCGTACAGGCTGGCCCAGTGTTCGCTTCTTCGGGGCCGACAGCGCGAGGCGAAAAGCTACCTGCTCTCGGAAATGAAACTGGGACCGGAAGATCCGCTGGCGCTTGTTTCGATGGGTTCGATGTTTCTAGTGATGGAGGAGATCGAGCACGCGACGCATTGCCTGCTGCGGGCGGTCGATATGGACTGGGCCAGTGGCGAGGGTTACTATTATCTGGGCGTAGCCAGTGCGATGCGCGGCGATCTGGACGATGCGGCGGAGTTTTTCAGCCACGCGGTACAGGTTAACGCCGGCCATGTCGATGCGCTGCGTGATTCGGCGTCGCTTTATCTTACGATGGGACGATGGACGGAGGCGAGCGAGCGAATCGGCAGGGCATTGGCGCTGCGACCGAACCGGGAGATGCGAAAGCTGGCGCTGAAGATTCGACGGGCACAGCGCAGAAACCGTATGAAGTCCGTCGCCGGAGGCATTGCGAACAAGGCCGGATCGCTCGTCAGCGGCAAATCTCATGACCGCAAATAAGACTTGCCGCTAAACACAACCAGCGCGTGTAGTCCTTCAAACGCCTCTCATGCAGGTGGTTTTTTGCACTCGTTCCACCACTTTTGCCACATTGCTTCCATTTCTTTGACCCGTTCGGGCTTTTGTGCGGCCAGGTCGTTCAACTCAGTTCTGTCGGCGTCGAGGTCGTAGAGTTCCCAATCCGATTTGCCGAATTTGACCAGCTTCCATTTGCCGGTTCGCACCGCTTTTGCAGCGCCGAACTGGAAGAAGACCGCGTCATGCGGCTCTCGCTTTTTGCCCTGGAAAATTGGAAGCAACGACTTGCCGGCGACGGTTTTCAGCTTTCGGCCGTTGAGCTGGCTCGGGTATGTTGCGCCGGTGATTTCCATGAGGGTCGGGACGATATCTATTATGTGGCCGAACTGATCGGTGAAGGTGCCGGGTTTGATTACGCCGGGCCAGTGGGCGATGAACGGAGTACAGGCGCCTCCTTCGTAGTCGGAGGATTTGTACTTGCGGTACGGGGTGTTGGAGGCGTTGGCCCAGGCCGGTCCCAGCGACCGGTAGCTTTCGACGGGGCCGGGGGGGATATCGGGGGTGGTGTTCGGCGTTTCGGCGCAGCCGCCGTTGTCGGCCAGGAACATTATCAGAGTATTGTCCCATTTGCCCAACTGCCTGACCTTTTCGAAGACCCGGCCTATGGCCTGGTCCATGCGGTCGATCATCGCGGCGTAGACGGCCATTTTCAGGTCTTCCTCGTCCTGCTTTTCGGCGCTGAGCGTATCCCACGCGGGCACCCTCGGATCGCGGGGCGAAGGCTTGTATTTGGGATCGATGATTCCCATTTCCGTCTGGCGTTTGTAGCGGCGCTTTCGGATTTCGTCCCAGCCGACCTTGTATTTGCCGCGGTATTTCGCGATATCCTCGGGCCAGGCGTGCAGCGGATAATGCGGGGCGGTGAAGGGAAGATACAGCAGGAACGGTTTGTCTTCGTTTTTGTATTGTTCGAGGCGGTCGACGGCGTAGTCGGCGAAGGCGTCGGTGGTGTAGAAATCCTTGTCTTCGGGGACGTAGCCCATTATGGCTTTGCCTTCGATGGCCCAGCGGCGCGCGGACGATCTCTTGCGGCCGGGAGGTCCTTCGCCGTCTCTGGCCTTTGTGCCGGGGTTGAAGAAATTGCAGCATCCGTCGGCCAGTCCGAAGTAGCGATCGAAGCCGCGCGTGGTCGGCAGCGGCGACTGGTGCCATTTGCCGCTGATAAGCGTTCGGTAGCCGACGGCCCGCAGCAGCTCGCCGAAGGTAGCTCCGTACTCCATGTTGGATTTGCCCACGGCCTGGTCGTACTGGCCGGTGAGCAGGGTCGCCCGGGTGGGACCGCACTTTGCGCAGTTGTAGAACTGCCTGAACCGCATTCCGGCGGCAGCGATTTTGTCGAGGTTCGGCGTATGGACTTCCCCGCCATAGCAGCCGATATCCGAATAACCCAGGTCGTCAGCCATGATGAGAATTATATTGGGCCTGCGGCCGTCTTCCGGCGGATCCGCAAAAGTCGAGTTGAGCGGGACCGCGCACGCGGCCATTCCCATGCCGATTGTCTTCAGAAAGTCTCTTCTGGTTTGTTTCATTGCGGTGCTCCTGTTGCTTGATTTTGGCAATTAAGCAGCTTTACGCTTAACATCGTAGCTGCTTTGGAATCCGTTCGCAAGGCGTGGCAGGCTGAAATGCTGTTTTTCGGGCCTTGGGAGGCGGTTGTCGGCGTTTTTTGCAGCCAGCTCGGGCGTGTTTTGAGACGATTATGCTGGTATTATGCGGTTTTTCGGGGAGTTTTTTGCAAACACGAGGTCGTTGCATGTGTAGAAGTGGGCGATTAGACGCGTTTCGCAGGGCCAGAACGCGTTTGCCTGATGCGGGCGGGCGCATGCGGACCGGATTTTGGCTTCAAAAGTCGGTCGGTATCCCCTATAATACGGAGCTTTCATTATGCCCCGGAGCGGTTTCGGGGTATTGTGAAGGGGCGGTAAGCCGATTTGCGGCGGCGATTTTGCTTAACCGATAAATAACCTAAGTCGTTGTGCAGCAAGGGCTTGGCCGAGTGGCGGAATGGCAGACGCTGGGGACTTAAAATCCCCTGCCCGCAAGGGCGTGTGGGTTCGACTCCCACCTCGGCTATTGCACCTGCAATCGCTTAGAGAGCCGCAAACCGGTTTTATCAGGCCGTCTGTTTTTTAACCGTATTTGAGAAAGCTGCGGCTTTCGGCAATTATATTGTGGAGAAAATCTATGGCAGCAAAAAAACCGAAGCTTGACGACGTTGAAAGACCTAATCTTTACCGGGAAACATTTCCATACTCGGAATTTCCAAGAACAGTGTTCGACAACGAGACCGTTCCGTACGATATTCCCGAGAAGATATGGATTACGGATACGACTTTTCGCGACGGCCAGCAGGCCAGGCCTCCCTACACGCCGGAGCAGATACTGCGTATTTACGATTTGATGCATGAGATAGACGGTGGCACCGGGCTTATTCGCCAGTGCGAGTTCTTTCTCTACTCCAAGCGGGATCGCAAGGCGGTTGAGCTTTGCAAGGAGCGCGGGTACGAATTTCCGCAGATTACGGGCTGGATTCGGGCCGTTGCGGCCGATTTCAAGCTGGTAACGCAGATGGGTCTGGAAGAGACGGGCATTCTGACCAGTGCGAGCGACTATCATATTTTCCTGAAGCTTCGCAAGACTCGTAAGCAGGCCATGGAGAGCTATCTGGATACGGTCAGGGCCGCGCTGGACAGCGGTGTTCTTCCGCGCTGTCATTTCGAGGATATTACCCGGGCCGATTACGACGGCTTCGTGCTGCCTTTTGCGGTGGAACTGATGAAACTGGGCGAAGAATACGGCAAGCCGGTTAAGATTCGTCTTTGTGATACCCTGGGATTCGGGGTTCCGTGGCCTGGAGTTGCTCTTCCAAGGAGCGTTCCTAAACTTATCCACGGTCTGCGTGAGGTTGGCATACCGGCCGAGCAGTTGGAATGGCACGGCCACAACGACCTGCACAAAGTGGAGGTCGATGCGGCGACTGCATGGCTTTACGGATGTGCAGCCGCGAACTGCGCGATTTTCGGCAGCGGCGAGCGAACGGGCAATCCTCCGCTGGAGGCGCTGGTAATCGAGCACGCCCAACTGCGCGGTATGACGCCCGGCGTGAACTACGAGGCTATAACGGAGTTGGCCAATTACGCCCGCAAGGAGCTTGGTTTCGAGATTCCGCGTAATTATCCGCTGGTCGGCGATGATTTCAACGTAACCCGGGCGGGCATTCACGCGGACGGACTCTTGAAAAACGAAGAGATTTACAACTGTTTCGATACGAACAAGCTGCTCAAGCGGCCGGTCGGGGTGGCTATTACCGATAAGACGGGTGCGGCGGGCATCAAGCACTGGATCGAAGAGCGATTCGAGATCGAGATTCCCAAGCACGATAAGAGAATCGCCAAAGTCAAAGACAATATCGATGCCGAATATTCGGCGGATCGCGTGTCGACGATTTCCGACCAGGAAATGTATGCCTGGATACGGGAAGCGTTCGGCGAGGATATGCCGCCGGAGAGGAAGTGATCGGAAGCCGCGTAATCGATGGTTTCCAGGTGGTGAATTCGACATGCGCGAAGATGCGAAGATCAAAGCGGTTGTATTCGATCTTGGTGAGACTCTGCTGCATTTCGGCAGGATCAGCACAACGCGTGTTTTCCGCGAAGGCGCCCGCAATTCCCACAGTTATTTAAGGGAACTGGGCCAGCCGGTGGGTTCTTTCGAAGTTTACTGCTGGAAGAACCTTTTGCGACTGCGGCTGCGGACCATGGTTTCGGCTTTGAGGACGAAGGATTTCGATGCGTTCGAGCTGCTGAGACTGGTCGGAATCAGAAAAGGCATGAAACTGACCGACGAGCAGTGGCGTGAGTATGCCTGGCGATGGTATGAGCCGCTGAGCCGGCGTGCGACCGTAGAGCCGGGGACTGTGGAGTCGCTGGAGGCTCTTCGCGACTCGGGCCTGAAGCTGGCGATACTGTCGAATACATGGGTCAATCGCGAGTCGCTCGAGAGGCACATGGAGGCGACCGGGCTGCTGCGATTTTTCAAGGTCCGTATATATTCCTATGAGCAGCCCAAACGCAAGCCTGATCCGGGTATTTTCCGCATGGCGGCCGACCGGGTCGGAGAGGCTTTGGAAAATATAATGTACGTAGGCGACCGAATCGACAAGGATATCAGGCCCTCGATCAAACTGGGTATGCATGCGGTGCTGAAAGAAGCCTACACCAACGAAGGCCAAAAGACGCCTGACGGGGCTTCGAAGATAAGTCGGATATCCGAACTGCCGAAATTGATAGAGACCATCAACACCGACGCAAGTGAGAATTGAACGGAAAGCACTATCGATATGTCCAACAGCGCCTTTCAGAAATGTATAAATCCCGGATGCGGCGCCGAGTTCGATTGCGACCAGAGTCTCTTCAAATGTCCGAACTGCGGCGACCTGCTCGATATTCAATATGACTGGGAGAACGTCGAAACTCCGGACAAGCTCAGCGACTTTGCAAAGCGATGGGCCAACCGGCGGAACAGGCTGGACTTTTCGGGAGTGTGGAGATTCAGAGAACTGCTGAATTTCTGCGACGACAAACACAAAGTCAGCGTGGGCGAGGGGCAGACTATTCTGCAGCAGAACGACGGCGTCGGCAGGTATGCGGGCATGAAGCCGGGCAAGCTCTTCCTTCAGTATGAGGGGCTGAATCCTTCGGGTTCGTTCAAGGACAACGGCATGTGTGCGGCATTCAGCCACGCCACCATGGTCGGGGCCAAATCTTGTGCATGTGCGTCGACCGGCAATACATCGGCTTCGATGGCGCTTTACGCCCACAGTTGCGGTTTGAAATCGACGGTATTTATCGGTTCGGGCAGAATCGCGTTCGGCAAATTGAGCCAGGCGATGGACTACGGTGCCCAGACGATTCAGATCCAGGGCGATTTCGACGACTGCATGAGGCAGGTTCAGGACGTGTGTCGCCAGCTTGGTTTGTATCTGTTGAATTCGCTGAATCCGTTCCGGCTGGAGGGGCAGAAGACGATTATGTACCGGATACTGGAGCAGCTCGACTGGTCCGTTCCGGACTGGATTGTGGTTCCGGGCGGGAATCTGGGCAATTCGAGCGCGTTCGGCAAGGCGTTCATGGAGCTTATGCGGCTCGGACTGATCGAAAGACCGCCGCGACTGGCGATTATCAACGCAGAAGGCGCTCGAACGCTGAGTGATTTCGTCAATAACCGGGGGCTCGAGTGGAACGGGGGCAATGTAAATCAGGAGGTTATCGACGAGTACTACGCGGATTTGACGGCGAGGAATTATTCACCGCACACGTGTGCATCGGCGATAGAGATTTCCAGACCGGTGAATCTGAAGAAATGCCTGCGGTCAATCAAGGTTTGCGACGGGGTGGTTCGGGCAATAAGCGACGAGGAAATCGTGGACGCCAAGGCGGTCATAGGCAATCACGGGCTGGGTTGCGAGCCGGCGTCGGCGGCGTCGGTGGCGGGTTTGAAACTATTGCGGGACGAGGGCGTAATCGAACCCGGCGAACGGGTCGCCTGCGTACTGACCGGCCACGTACTGAAAGACCCGAACGTCACCGTAAATTATCACAAGAACGACGAGGGCCAGTTCAGCAATCCTCCCGTCGAGGCGCCGAACGATCTCAACGCCATAATTGATCTTATCCAGCCGTGATTCGGTCGATATACTCATAGTTTGGAAATATGTCTGGTTCGATCAGTAAGGTTTGGGTGTTCTTCTGGCCGAGAGGGCTTTGGATACTTTCTTCAGGCGGTCGGCGAAGTCTCCGCTCTTTTCAGGGCGGTCTTCGGCCAGGTAAGATTCTATCAGGTGGTCTTTGAGGCGCTTGTCGAAGAATTCCTCGGCAAGGCTGTGGTGGAGCCGGCCCAGGTTTTGGGCCCGTTTTTTCCTGTCGTCCTCGTCGAGCGTCATGCGATGCAAGTCTATAATAGCGAATTCGTAGCGGGGGTCCTTAGAATCGGCCTTGGTTTCGGTTACGAAAATGTGCCAAATATACAGGTCCGGGAAGTTTATTTTAAGGCGGTGTATACGGCGGACGAATGCGGCAACGCGGCTGATTAGTTCTTCTTTCCGCCGGCGGGAGAAATGGGGCCATTTCTCTTTTACGAACGCGGTCAGCGGTGTGCTTGTCAGGGCCTCGGTAATCAAGAACGACCGCCGCTCGACGCCGAGGCTGGTGTGCTCACCGCAGCAGACGGGGTGATAGGTCTCTATGCCGTTGTTGAGCAGGAAATTGGCGCAATTCCATTCGTAACGGGCCATGGTGCAGGTGGGTCCGAACTGGCGCCAGGCAAAGGCGATATCCTTGGTGTGCGGCTTGCGGAAGCGCTTGATAAACATTTGTCGGCGGTCCGATTCGGATTCGAGCGTGAAGGACGAAACAATGCGCCTTTTCGTGTGCATCCATTCCGGGGCCGCGTGAGCGAATAACTTATCGAAGGACTTCAAGCCCCGGGCGGAAAAATAGTCCTCGTAGCCGTTCTTGAATTCAATTCTTTTCACTTAGTCGATTCCCTGGGTTGCTGTACGGTGTATTCAATATATGAAGGCATTTTAACCCTGTCGAAGCGGATAATCAAGGATTCCGGTTCAAGCCCGTTTCTCATTTGGCGATGAGGATCGAACAAACAAGCGTGCAATCGCGGGTGATTCGGAGAGACATTTGCCTTGTAATCGAACGGTATGATTTCTATACTATAGGTGTTGCACGTGCGGATCAAATTACTAACGGCGCATTGATAAAGCGCATTCTACTGGTTGCTCAAGGACACGTGCCAACACGGAGACAGGGTGATGCAGCAATTGCACTCTGTCTCTTTTTTTATGCGCGTTTTTTGTGGGTTGAGGGCGGTTTTTCGGGAGTAACGATCAACGGACAGGAATACGAGATTCTCTACTATTACACGGATTTCGATCAGCATGACTGGCCGACGAAGAAATTCAAGGTTCTGGATTCCGAACTTATGCCTGTTGTGCTGGAGGACGGCAAGGTCATCGGGTGGGGCCCGGACGGCGTTTATCAGTATTGAACGAGGGGCTATTATTGGAAATTTCTTGACTTTTCGGCCGCCGTGTCTAGAATATCGGAAGTGGTTCGTTAGCGGACGGTCAGGAAAAAGACAAATTACCGCAGGAGGCGCTCCGGAAGGGGGCGGCCTCTTGTTTTTACGGCATGAGTGCGCGTTTTTGGAGGCGACCTGAAGTGAAAAGAGTCGTATTCGTTTGTGTTGCGTTATTGCCCTTTCTGGTTTTTGCAGGCTGTGAAGACGATCCTTCGGCATCGGCCAACGGCATGAATACCGACAATTCGGGCGGGCTTCTGGGCGGCGACGATATGTCGAGACTGCCGGAGAAATCGCTGTGCCGGGCGGCCGCCGACGGGGATATCGACGAAGTTCGACGGCATATCCGAACCGGTTGTGATGTGATGGAACTCAATGACCAGACCGGACTTATGCCGCTGCATTATGCGGCTTTCGGGGGGCACCTGGAGATAGCAAGGGATTTACTTCTCGCCGGCGCCAACGTGGACGCCAGGAACGCAGCGGGGGTTTCGGCGATTCATGTGGCCGCTTCCAGGGGCCAGACGGAAATGGTCAGTCTGCTGCTGTCCAAGGATGCCGATATAAACGCACGAACGGATCTGGGGCTTACGCCTCTGCATGTTGCGGCCACGGGCGGGCATCTGGCGACGGTTGAGCTTCTGACCGCCAGGGGCGCAGATGCGAACGCCAAGAACAAGGGTGGGGATACTCCTCTGCACGCATGCGCCTGCATGTGCCATCCGGGCGTGGCTCAGCTTTTGATCGCCCGCGGAGCGGATGTTAACAGCCATAACGATATAGGCGATACGCCTCTTCATGTGGCTGCCGACAGCGGCCACCTCGAAACGGTGGAAGTGCTTATCGGCAAGGGGGCCGATGTGGACGTTAAGAACAACTCAGGCTGGACCCCCCTGCTGCTGGCGGTGATCCTGGGGCACGAAGAGGTTGCCGAGCTTCTTATCGCCAACGGAGCCGACGTGAATGCCCGGACCAAGCGATCGATCACACCCCTGATGTGGGCCCGGGCCAAAGGCCGCGACGGCATAGTGCAACTGCTTGTAGAACACGGCGCCGTGGAGTAGCACTTACTTCGACAATACGCCAGTCAGACAGCGCCGGGCCAGGGCAACGACTATTTGTTTGCATTGGCCAAAAACCGCACAACAGCATACACTCACACCTGATCGTCTTCAGTCGGCTGAGCCGGTTAGGGTTATCGCAAGGCCTTTTTCCGGGGCGACGAGCATGTTTTGGACCGTGTAGTCCAGTTCGTAGCTTTTGGCGTTGCGGGGGAGTCTGTATTTCACCTTCGTGGTCTGCATTGCCGGCAGGAGAATCTGTTCCGGGCCGCGTTTGCCGGTTCTTGCGAGCCTGAGGTTGAGATCGCAGTTGTTGGTCAGTTCGAGAATGAGTCTGCGGCCTTTCTTTTGGGTGGAGGTGGTCTTGACGGCTGCCTGGAACATTGCCAGCAGGTATTTGGGGCGGGCGATGAGCTGATCTTTATACCAGACGGCGGTTCGTCGATCTATGAGGGCTTCCTTAACGGCTTCGACGGTCTTTTCTTCGGCGAAAACCAGGGTTATCGTGCGGTGGTTTTCGGGTGTGGTTTCGGTAATCAGAGAGGGCCGGTGTATGTCGGAGTTGCCCATCATGGTAAGGTTCTTTTCGATGGCCCACTTGTGGCCGTTGAGATGGTAGCCGCCGCCGTTGCAGACTTCGATACCCTGGAACAGCTTCTCTTTGAAAAGGGTGGTGTGGATGTCGAACCAGCCGATGTGGTCCTTCTTCCAGTCGGGGTGGTTCCAGAATACGAAGGCGTTCTGGGCGTTGGCGGCTTTCATGGCGTCGAGGAATTCTTCCTTGTCTACCGGCTCGACGTTGTCGAGGAAGATGGCGTTAAAATGGCCGGGAGGGGTGCTTCTTGTGATTTCGGCGCCGAGGGCGATGAGCAGGCCTCGCTTTTCGGCCAGGCCTTTGGCTATCTGAAAGGGGCGGTTGTGATTGGTGGGGATATCGGCTTTTTTGGGCTGATATTCGATGTGATCGGTGATGGTGATCATATCGAGGCCCTCGCGGACGGCCTCGTCTACCCGGACGGTAGGCCAGACGGAGCCGTCGGAAAAGACGGTGTGCATGTGGAAATCGCACTTGAGCGTCTTATAATCGAGGATGTCGGGGAAGTTGATCTTGGCGGCAGATACTGTGATCGGCGTCAGCAGCAGAAGTGCGGCTATGACGAGCAGTGAAAATCTCGACCTGTTCATCTGGCTTTCCTTTCCGTTCGCATGGCTTAAGTGTGTAAATCGCGATTGCGGCCGGCGCCGCTTTCGACAGCACAAGATTAGCATTCCAGCGAGCGGTTCGCAAGAGGCGTTTCATCTGGCACGAGCGCACTTGCCTGCGCGTCTGCGATTGGTATACTGCAACCGCGAAGACAACGGCTGTTCATGGAAAGGAAAGCCATAAAGATTCGATTCGAGAATGTGCTGGGCGTGGCTCTGGCACTGCTGATTGCAGCAATTATTTATACGTCCGAAATCGCACTGCCAGTGCCCAGGCACGCCTGATGATGTCGTGAACTTCGATGTCCGGCCGTAGAAGCTTTCTCAGAAGATATCCGCTTCGCAGATGTCCGTGGGCCTATATGAGGACTAGATCGGCGCACGTGACTTCATTGCGAAATCGCTTGACGCGTCTGGCGACGACATCTTGCGGAACCTTGTCGGGCAACTTACTGGCCGGCGCTTTGGGCCTGTCGAAGTATCTGTAAACGACGATCTGGTCGAAGCTTATGTCGTTTATAAAATCGATGGTCTGCTCCAGGTCCGATTCGGTCTCACCCGGAAAGCCGACTATAACTTCGGTATGCAGACGAATTCCCGGGCACTTTGACCGCATCTGATTCAGAGCCCGCCCGACGGATTCGATTGTGTATTTGCGGCCCATCAACTTCAACATGCGGTCGCTGCCCGACTGCACGGAGACCCATACGTTGCTGACACGGTCGACGTTATCGCTCAGTATGTCGATGATCCGCTGTTTCTCGGCCAGCAGCCATCTGGGATTGAGATTCGGCAGTGTAACGCTGAAAGACTCGTCATGCCGGAATATGGCGTCGAGCAGATCGGCAAAGGTGGTCCCTATGTCCAGACCGTAACAACCTATATCGGTCGCAACAATGTGGAAAGTGCGATAGCCCTGATCCAAACCGTTTTCGAACTGACGGATTATCCGATCCAGCGGCCTGGATCTTAGTTCGCCTTCGACAAAACGGATCGCACAGTAGCTGCATTCACTCAGGCATCCTTCGGCAATTCGCAGATTGTAGACGTCGCCCACAGGGTGAATACGGTCGCGGATCGACTTCTTGAACCCGCGCCACGCCCGAGCTGAGAAATCGCCCGTCTTCAACTGGTTGGTTAACCGATTGAGTCGCCCGAAAGCCGCTTTGGCCGCTCGTATACTCGGGCCCACATCACCGACGTCCTCGACGTCGGTGAGTTTAGTTCGGGCTCCGATGAGATCATCGAATTTGTCAGTCGCACCGGCGCCCACGAGAGTTACATCGCTGAACTTCTCTTCTACAACACTCGGGTTGATTCCAACAAGGCAGCCGACCACGCACAAATGCGAACCGGGCTTTCTTTTGGTTTGGGCGACTTTCAAGAGGTTCATACTGCGCTGCTGCTCGCGCTGTTCGACCCCGCAGGTGGCAACCACGATGAGATCGGCGTCTTGAATGCGACTGTCCGTCTTCAGACCGTTGGCGCGGAAATAGGCAATCAGGCGTGCAACATCGGTCTGGCTCCGCGGGCATCCCGCGGCAAAACAGACGCACACCGATCTAATCTCTCCGTTGCTGCCGGACGAAGATTTGGGGACCGGCCCTACTCGATCTTTACCGGACTGTCGTTTGCTGTTGCGATTCATAACATAATTGCTTTATGAAACTAACTCTTCCATTCGACAGGACAATTTGGACCTGCATTCCAATTATTTTGGGAAGCTGGAGAGTACCTTTCATGCTCGATGGCCTACAAAATAATTGGTAACCATCGAAAGAGAAAGGACCAAATCATGTACGACACTATTTCGGACACTGGGGGCAAGGACTTGAACAACGCCATAGAGACCAACAAAACTATAGTACAATACGAGTGTCTGGGCACACGCCGGTACATGAATTCGGACCTTCTCAAGCAGATTAAACAACAGCAGCAGGACAGCACAATGGCCGCCCAGAAGACCGATAATCCTCGCCGCATTGCCCCAACACCATGTGACATTTTTGATTTTGACTGCAGCCGTCGTTAGAGAGGCGATGCCCGGCTTGACTATAGAACATCATAACTGTAGGCTGTAGTCGTCGCGTAGTTATAATGTTTGCAGGGGCGCAGTGTGATAGTCGGGCTTTTGAAAGTTAATTTGAATCTGCAGGGAATTGCAAGCCTAAAAGCCAAGCGGAGCATCGTCAAGAGTGTGGCGGGCAGGCTTAAGAGCAGGTTCAATATTTCGGTTTCGGAGGTCGAGGCCCACGACAGCAAGCAGTTCGCGGTGCTTGGGATTGCGGTTGTTTCCAATGACGGACAGTTCGTGAATAAACAGCTCGATGCGGTAATCGGTTTCATGCGAGCGGACGGCCGATTCTACCTTGGGCAGATCGAGCGGGAAGTTTTCAGCGTTTAAGGCGGTTCGAAAATTATGAAAGAACGTTTGCTCATGTTTTTTCTGTGTGCAGCGGCCGGCGGGCTGGCCGGGTGCGCCAAACCGGTCGAGATTGTTGCCCATCGCGGGTCGTCGTATCTGGCTCCGGAGAATACGCTCTCGGCGGTGAAGCTGGCCTGGCGCCAGCAGGTCGATGTGGAAGTTGATGTACATCTGACCAGAGACAATCGGATAGTCGTAATTCATGACGCTTCGACCAAACACATTACGGGCGTCGACATGAAGGTCAGCGAAACGAATTTCGATGAGCTGAGTAAACTCGATTACGGACGTTTCAAGGGGGAGCAATTCACAGGCGAGCCGCTGCCTCTGCTCTCGGAGGTTCTTAAAACCGTGCCGTGGGGCAGGAGGCTTTTCATAGAAATAAAGTGCGGCCCGGAGATACTGCCGTTTTTGCGTGAGGTTATAGAAGACAGCGGCAAGAAATCGCAGGTGGTCGTAATCGGATTTTCGCTGGATACTGTTGCGGCGGGCAAGGAGATTCTGGATGTTCCGACGTACTGGCTGCGATCCACCAGGAAGACGCAGGACACAGACGAGTGGATTGAGCACGATGAGGCTCTGGTAAGGTTCGCCGCCGAGCGGGGACTGGACGGCCTGGACGTACATTATGCGGGAGTAACACAGCGGTTTGTGCAGGCGGTCGAAGCGGCCGGCCAGAAGCTGTACGTATGGACTGTGGACGATCCGGCCGAGGCACAGCGGCTTGTCGGGCTGGGCGTCAGCGGGATAACCACGAATCGTCCGCAGTGGCTAAGAAAACAGCTTAAGCAATAGCCGCAGCGTGCAAAACCATGTATATTCTATGGAGGACTGGCATCTTGAAGTCGCATTTAGAACTTGTAGCGGTGTTTCTGGCGGTATTGGTTTGTGGTGTTTGCTGCGGGGCGGGTGAAAGCGAGGCGGGCGCCGTCTCATCACATTCCCGGGGGCTGCACGGGTATATCGGTTACAGTGCATCAAGGCCGCAAGATCGTGCGCATTACGGTGCGGGGATGGGCTTCTATTCGGCTGTATGGCCGCTGGTGGCAAAGCCGATCGCCAATTTCCAGATAGGCCTTCCCAGCGCGTGGATTACGCCGGACAATTCCGACAACAAGGACAAGCCGCTGGCTCCGGTCGGCACGCACGCGCGGGACAACTGGCCCAAACGCGGCCCGACGTACGCCAGCGTGTTTCAGACGGTCGAGGGCGGTCTGGGCTACTGGGCTCGCAACCGGTTCAGGTACGGACCGCCCAAGTTCAGCATGAACGCTACGCCGCAGTGCTATGACTACGAGGTAGGTTCGCCCGGCTGGTCGTTCTTTTACAGCAGTACCGCCCTGCCGGATGACAGGCTAGGCATCGCTCAACTGAGCAACCGCTTGCTTATTCCGCCCGATGCACTGCCCTTTGAGGGCAACCCCAACGGCAAGTTCCTCGGCTATACTTACATGGCTCTGCCTTTCACCAAACCGACGACGGGTGATCCGCCGACAGGCGATAAGGCGTGGACGTGTTTTCTAAGTGCGGCCAATTTCAAGGGGCCCATCGCTTATTACATTCCGGAGACCTGGAGCAAGATCGGCAAGCTGTTCAATTATCCGTTTATCTACGGTCGCGGGCTGGATGCGAGGCCGGGAAGGATGGGCGGCGGAGCGATGGAGATCAACACGGTTCCGCGGTTTGACTCGACCGATTCTCGGGGCGTTGTTTATTCGAAGCTGCCGAAGCTGGATTTTCCGGTGGACCAAAAGGGCCGAAGCCTGCTGGTGCAGGATGTGAAGTACTATTCGAAGGCGGCTTTGTACGATGCCTTTAAGGCGTGGCGCGACGGCGGGCCTGCGTGCTCGGGACGGTTTGATGAAAAAGGCGCGTGGAAGGCTACTTTGACGACGCGCAGGCCCCGATTCGATCAGGCGGGCAGGGAGATTTCAGGTGTCGAAAAGGTTGTAGATACGGAGATTTTCGGGCCGCACGTCTGGGGTCTGAAGTGGAAGGACAGCAAAATAAGTCCGAACGGCGTGTTTCCGCAGTATTACAAGCGGATGGGCCAGAAGCTCGTGGCGGTTGCGGCATCCGAGGTTCCGCCCGAGACAAAACTGCTCGATAAGAAGTTCAGGCTGGCCGGGCGTGGCGAACCTTACACTTCGCCGAATAAGGGAGCGTGGGCGAATCCGGGTCCGGCCCGCGGGCCGTTCACGGTTGCGCTCTGTGACGGATCTGTCGTAACCTACTGCTGGTATCGCTTTGTGGATCAGCCGTCGTTCCAGCAGTACGACTGGAGCAGCGAGAAGAAAGAGAAACTGCAGGCGTTCGTTAAGAAGATTCACGCCAACTGGCCGATCGACAGAGATTACATGGCTCCGCCCAGCCGTGGATCGCTGGCGACACTCGATCCGGCTCTTCTGGTAACGCCGCCGACGGGCATGGAGGTCGGCTACGTGCCGATAGTCATACGCCAGGAGGATGCCCGACGGTGAGCAGACGCGGGGGCATCTGCTGTTTCACACATATCATGCGTTAGAAGCCGGGCGATTCCGGCCCGGCAACACGGCCGGGAATTAATGCGGCCGTTCGCGGTCAAAGTGGATTTTCGCAGGTCAGCCCCGGAATAACTTTCGCTTATGAAGCGGATTGTTAAGTATTGATTGACTTAATCGGGGCAAATCACTAAACTATCGCTTTTCCGCAGCGTATTGGGTCTTGTGTGGCTTACAGTTGAGCCGGGCATTCATTTTTTCCCGCATAACGGCAGGTTTTGAGACTTCGGGGTTATGTCTGACGCAGTTACTGATAAGAAAGAGTATTGCGGTCTTTTCGGTGTTTACGGGGATCCGGAGGCCGTTGAGAAAACGTATCTTGGAATTCACAGCTTGCAGCATCGGGGGCAGGAATCGGCCGGTATAGCCTCGAGCGACGGGCAAATGCTGCGATGCTATACGGGTATGGGCACGGTAAGGCGGGTTTTTCGGGCCGGTTCGGGTATATTGGATAAGATTTCTGCGCCGACGGCTATCGGACACGTAAGGTACTCGACCACCGGCAGCAGCAAATCGATCAACAGCCAGCCGCTGCTGTGTGAATATTCGCGAGGGCAGGTGGCGGTGGCGCATAACGGCAACCTGATAAACGCCGGTCTGCTGCGAGATGAATATGAAGCTTACGGGAGTATTTTCAAGAGTACCAACGATACCGAGGTTATCACCCATCTGCTGGCGAAGCCTTCGCACGTTTCCAAGCCGGACCCACTGGCGCATGTGCTGAGCCACCTTCAGGGGGCTTTTTCGCTGCTGTTTTTGTTTGCCGACAAAATCGAGGCGGCGCGAGACCCCTACGGCATTCGGCCTCTGGTGGTTGGCAGGTGTGAAAACGGATCGTACGTGGTCGCCAGCGAAACCTGCGCTTTGGACGCAGTGGACGCCGAGTTCGTTCGCGAGGTCGAGCCCGGCGAGATCGTAACTCTCAACAGCAGCGGGATTTCCAGCCGATTCTTCGTAACGCCGGGTACGATAACCCCGGCCCACTGTATTTTCGAGCATGTTTATTTCGCCAAGCAGAATTCGTATATTTTCGGCGAGAACGTTCACGAGTTGAGAAAGAAACTGGGCAGGCAGTTGGCCAGGGAGCATCCGGTGGACGGCGATGTGGTGATTCCGGTGCCGGACTCGGGAACCGCGGCGGCGGTGGGATACAGCCAGGAGAGCGGAATCGGGTTCGATATGGGTCTGGTAAGGAGTCATTACGTGGGGCGAACATTCATTACGCCCACTCAGCGTATGCGGGAGATGGAAGTCAAACTTAAACTGGCGGTCGTGCCGGAGGCTGTGCGCGGCAAAAGGGTGATTGTGGTCGACGATTCGATCGTTCGGGGCACGACAACGCGGGGCAAAATTCGTGCAATTCGGGCGGCCGGGGCCAAAGAGATCCATATGCGGGTGAGCTGTCCGCCGATTCGGTTCCCATGCTTTTACGGCGTTGATTTTCCGACCAAAGACGAATTGCTGGCGAATAATCGCGATCTGGATGAGATCAGGGAATTTCTCGAAGTTGACTCGGTGGGATACATCTCGCTCGAGGGGCTGCTGGAGTGTGCCGCCCTGCCGGCGGACCATTACTGCACGGCCTGCTGGTCCGGTAAGTATCCGGTGCCGGTCGTCAATGCAGTGAGCAAGTTCGTAATGGAGCGGTATCAGATGTATATGTTCGACGAGGAGGGGTAGATGGACGATGCACGAGGGACGAGGGACGCAAAAAGTGCCAAGAGGATTCGCGGTTTCAGGGATTTGGATGTGTATCGGGTAGCATTTGAGACCGCTATGAGGATATACAACGTGTCAGAGTCTTTTCCCACCGCAGAAATATACTCTCTGACAGATCAAATTCGACGCTCATCGCGGTCGGTTTGTGCAAATATTTCGGAAGGGTGGCGTAAAAGAAGGTATGAAGCCGTGTTTATAAACAAACTCACAGACGCGGCTCAAGAAGCGGCCGAAACCCAGGTTTGGCTGGAATTCGCACTTCGTTGCGGTTACATTAACAGCGAAACATTTGAAGTACTCGACGAAAAGTATGAACATGTGTATGCGATGCTGGCCAACATGGAGAAGAAGTCCGACAGCTTCTGCCGGGCGGGATTAAATTGCGTCCGTCGTCCTTCGTCCATCGTCCATCGTGGTACAGACAAATAGAATAGTATGCCCGAATATCTCAGCTACAAACAATCCGGTGTCGACATCTCGGCTAATGATGAGATGGTGGGGAGGATTTATTCTCATGTTGCCGGGACGTTCGGGCCGCGGGTTATGCCGGGCGAGAATGCGTTCGCGGGAATGTTCCGGCTCGATTACGACGAGAAGCTGTTCAAGAAGAACTATCGCGAGCCGGTACTGGTGGCCTGCACCGACGGGGTTGGAAGCAAAGTTCAACTGGCGGCTCAGGTCAGGAAGTACGATACCGTGGGTATCGACCTGGTTGCGATGAGCGTTAACGACATGCTCGTGACCGGAGCCGAGCCGTTGTTCTTCCTGGATTATCTGGCGGTTCATACGCTGGAGCCGGCGATAGTTGCGGAGCTGGTCAAGGGTATCGCGGCAGGATGCAAGCTGTCCGATTGCGCTTTGATCGGCGGCGAGACCGCGGAGATGCCGGACACCTACGCAAAGGACGACTTCGATATGGCGGGTTTTGCGGTGGGGGTTGTCGAGCGGAAGAAAATAATCGACGGCAAGAGCGTTCGGCCCGGCGATGTGGTGCTGGGCCTTGCCTCCAGCGGAATTCACAGCAACGGCTATACTCTGGTTCGTAGTATCTGCTTCAAGAAACTGGGCTTGAAGATGGCCGATACCATCGACGAACTGGATGGCGCCACGGTTGCCGAGGCCTTGCTGGAGCCGACCAGGATTTACGTGCAGCCTGTGGTCAGACTGCTTTCGAAGTATAAAGTCAAGCGGATAGTCCACGCGATGGCTCACATTACCGGCGGCGGGCTGGTTGGCAACATACCGAGAGTCCTTCCGAAGAACTGCAACGCAGTGCTCAATAAGAAGAACTGGCCCAAACCGGCGATCTTTGATTTTCTGCAGGAGTCCGGTCCCGTCGAAGACGAGGAGATGTACAGGGTTTTCAACATGGGGATCGGTTTCGTGCTCGTGGTGGCCGAGGATTTCGCCGATTCGGTGGCGAAGAAGCTGACGAAGTACGGCCAGGAGGTCTACCGAATCGGCAGAATTACATCGGGAACCGGCAGGGTGATTCTCAAGTAGCAACTCCGGACAGAATCGCGGTTTTCAAGGGACTGAAAATCAAAGTAAACAAGGCCACAATAGAACTCGGGGGCATGTCGGCAGCGGCGATGGTTTACGCCGTTTTTAGCTTTTATCTTTTCAAACCTTATCTGACGGCATTCGAGAGGTGGGATTACCTTCTTGCAATCAGCCCCGTCGCGGGCGCACTTGGCTGTTATATTCTGAGCCGCAGGTGGCTCATATCTCTTGCCGGATCGTTCTTTGCGGGCGCACTTTATGGTTTCGGGCCCTTTCTGCTGGGTATGATGCGATTTCATCCGACGGCGGGGCTTCTTGCGGGCGCGATTCCGTGGTGCTTCTTCCCGGCCGTAAGGTACACCAGAAACAAACGCAGCCCACTCGGAGCGGTTCTCGCTCTGGGGCCGGTAGTGGTTGTGTTCGCTTTCTTTCAGCTCGGCGCCCGGTGGAAGTTCTTTCCCATGCCGATTCAGCCCGTTATCGAGCCACGTGACCTCGCGTCGCTGATTGCACCGCTGGTTATGGTCAAACTGCGCACGTCGGCCCTGGTCGGGTTCTATCACGTTGCAGCCGCGGCGCTTGTGATCGGCGCGGTTATGGTTCTGAAGGCCAGGCGCTATGCGATTATGGCGGTCTTCGCCGGGGGCGTGGTTTTATTTCTTGTCAGGCCGGTGTGGGCGGTGAGTCCGGTCATCTGGCTGGCGTTTCCGATGCTCTGCTGTGCGGTGGTAGCGGGCGAAGGGATACAGGGCGTGCTCGTAGCCGGGCACGGAGACAGACGATGGATTCTGCTGGGCATGATTGTAGAAGGTGTTCTGGCGATAATCTCTTTGCTGCTGGCGACCAAGTATTTCCAGTTTGTGCTGAGCCTTGCCGACGGATACGCGATGCTTTTCGTGGGCACCGCAAAGATGTATCTGGTGGGAGCCGTGGCTATGGGGCTGATATTTTTGATTGTTCGAAGCAACTTTCGCATGCGGTGGTTGAGGGTCGCACTTCTGTGTCTGGCCCTTGCGGCCGACATCTTCCTGGGAGCGAGGTTCGTGGTAGATACGATCTTGTGATTTAAAGGCGTATTCGCGACAGCATCCTTACCGTTGGACCCGGTGGGACCGCGTATCTACGCATGAAATATGTTGCACAGGTTCTGCATATCGCTTATAATGGGTGTTCTGGGCCGGGTAAATACGGTTTGCAGGCCGAAATCAACGGGGCAGGAGCGGTTTTTGAGGAATTTGCCTGTCATGCGAAAGACAGATGTTTTAGCGGAATATGGGGGTTGCTTTCTATTGAGGTCATTCCTTGCCGCTGCAATTCTAATTGCAGTGATTCTTTCTTCGGAGGTTGCGGCACTGCCTGCAGGTAAGAACAGCGCTGAGGAGGTGGCGCGGGGATGGTTGGCTCGTCATCGGCGGCCTTTCAATACGGACTCGCGGCGGCTCTGTGACGAGATTGAGACTTACAACGGAACTGACGGCGAGGCGCTTTATTATGTAGTGTATCTCGAGCCGTCGGGGTTTGTTGTCGTACCGGCCGACGATGAAGTCACTCCCATTATCTGCTACGCGGAAAAAGGACGTTTTGATCCCGGCGAGGATAGACCCCTGGGGGCGCTGGTAAGTCGCGATCTGCCCCGACGAATCGGTGTGGTGCGAAGGCTGCATACAAAGCAAAGTGTGCAGCGCAAGGGCCTGCCTTCGGATGAAGATCGCATTTTGAAGCAGTCCGCCGAGTCGGCGCAGAATCAATGGGCCGAACTGATCGAAGAAGGCTCGGGCGTATCGACAATGGGTTTCGGTGCTGTACCCGACGTCCGGGTCGAGCCTCTTTTGCAGAGCGAGTGGGGCCAGACCACGGTTGGTGACTACGTTAACGGAATCAGCCTTTATAATTATTATACACCGCCGTACGGCAGCGGAAACAGCAACAATTACCCAGTCGGCTGCGTGGCCAACAGTATGGCACAGATCATGCGCTATCACGAATGGCCGGCCACTTACGTCTGGAGCAATATGCCGCTGATTCCCGATCAGAGCATAACGCTGATGCAGAGACAGGCTATCGGCGATTTATGCTACGACGCCGCTGAGTCGATCAATACCAATTACGGTCCCGTCTCGACCGGTGGCTCGTCGGCGTCTCCGTTCGATGCATCCGCGAGACTGCAAACTCATTTCGGCTACGGCAACAGCGTTTACACACAGGATCAGGGCCTGGGCGATTCGTTCAGGAGGATGGTAAACCCTAATCTCGATGCGGGCAATCCGGTGATGTTGAGTCTCGACGGTCCTTACGGCGGACATGCGGTGGTGTGTGATGGCTACGGCTACACCGGCGCCACCCTTTATCATCATCTGAACATGGGCTGGAGCGGCAACAGCAATGCGTGGTATGCGCTTCCTTCGATAGATGCCGAATACACTTTTAACATCGTCGATGCGTGTGTCTACAACATCTTCAAATCAGGATCGGGCGAGCTAATCAGCGGACGTGCGGTGAACGCGGGCGGCAGTCCGATTGCCGGCGTGAGCGTTACGGCCCAGAACAACGGTATAAGCACCCGATACGCCATCACCGATTCGAAAGGCGTCTATGCGTTCGTAAACCTTCCTTCGAGCAGGACTTACACCATTAAGGCTGCAAAACCGCCTCACGCATTTACAACCAGATACAGATCGACCGGCCGCAGTTCCGACTTCGGGGCCTGCGGCAATGTCTGGGGAGTTGATTTTGTTTCGAGTTCGGCGTCGCCTCCCACCGCACAGGCTCAAAACGTCTCGGCAATCAGCGGTACGCCCAAGCTGATTACGCTCGAGGCGGTGGACGATAATCTGCCGAATCCTCCCGGGAAGCTGGACTATACAGTAGAGACTTTGCCGAAACACGGACATTTGACCGACCCGTCCGCGGGTCGCATCACCGCTGCACCGTATACGCTGGCCGGCGGCGGCAACCAGGTCGAGTACGTTGCTTGTAGTTACTACGCCGGTTCGGATTCGTTCGAATTTGCCGCCGACGACGGCGGCATGTCTCCTGCCGGTGGGCTCTCGGCGGCGGCGACCATTTCGATCGACACGGAGAATACGGTGGAAACAACCCTGGGCGAATCGACAGGGTCGTCACAACGATGGCCTATGCGCGTCGGGTACGATGACTCGCGAACGCAGGTAATTTACCTGAGCAGCGAGATAGGCGAAGCCGGTAAGATAACCGGCCTGGCACTGAACGTGACTGCATTGCCGGCCAAACCTCTGGACAACTGGACGATAAGAATCAAGCATACGTATCTTAACGCTTACAGCGAGTCTTCGGGTTGGGAGACGAGTGGCTGGACGATGGTTTACAGAAAGACCACGACCGTGAATTCGACCGGGTGGACATATTTCGAATTCACGACACCTTTCGAATACAACGGCACGAGCAATCTCATGGTTGACTTCAGCCACAACGGCAACAGTTGGGCGTCGCCTTCGGGCGAATGCGAAGCGTGGCACCCTCAGGGTTACAGAGTCTTCATGGCCTATGCCGAGAGTACGCACGGAGACCCGCTGAACTGGAATATGTGGAACAGTCCTCCGATGCAGGTCAACACTATGGTCCCGAGGATCAGGCTGAGTTCGACCACGGCCGGGGATGAACTGGAGGGTGATTTCGAGGTGAACTGCTCGGTCGATATTGCGGATCTGTCGGTGCTGATGGAGGCCTGGCTGAGCAGACCGGGCGACGCTAACTGGGATCCCGCGTGCAATATTTCGGGTGCGGTTTACGGGATAATAAACCAGGATGACTTCGCGGCATTCGCGGATAAATGGCTCGACCAGGCCAACTGACAGGCACGGCCGTTATCAGTGGGATTCGGGGTACATGAATTCCGGAACGCGCTGGATTTTACCTTCGGGATTTACGCAGGCCAGTGTGCTGGAGGCTTCGGCCAGGAGCAGTCCGTCGGCGGTGCGGAAGAGTTTGTAGGAGTGTTCGACCCGGCTGGCGGTTACTCTGGTGCACTCGGTTACGAGCTGCAGCTTCTCATCGTATGTCGCGGGGCGGCGATATTTGATTTCGAGGCGGGCGACTACGAAGAATACACCGGCGGCTTCGAGGTCCCTGTATGCAACGCCGTTTGCGCGAAGCAGCTCGGTTCTTCCCATCTCCAGCCAGACCGGGTATACACTGTGGTGGATGACGCCGGCCTTGTCGGTTTCGGCGTAGCGCGGCACCACCTCGATGGTGTGGCTCGTAATTTTTGTGCACTGTGGAAATTCCATAAGGCAGCAAGAATAGCATAATGTTCTGCCGATGCAAAGGGGATTCGCGAAGCTGTCACAAGCCGGGACTAAAACGAGTAACCGAGGTCCTCGCCAAAGGGCAATATCTACTTCGTATATCTGTCAGCGGCCGGACCGGTCCAGCCAGCGCCTTTCGATCTGTTCGAGGCTTTTGCCTTTTGTCTCGGGGACGAAAACGGCCGTGAACACCAGCAGGACCACGCAGAACCCGGCATAGAGCCAGAATGGGAAGGCGTGGTGGAATTTGTCGACGAGCCAGTCGTTTTCCTTCATCATCGGGAAGGTCTGGCTGACGAGGTAATTGGCGGCCCAGAGGCAGACGGTTGCGATTGCCATTGCCCGGCCGCGGATCCGGGTCGGGAATATCTCGCTCAGTATCACCCAGGTGACCGGGCCTACAGACAGGGCAAAGCACGCGATGTATCCCAGGATGAAGGCCAGCACGTAGACGTCAGTTTTCTGGAAGAACGCGGCCATGCCCATGCCGAGCAGCGTCAGTCCCATGCCGGCCGAGCCGATAATCATAAGGGGCTTTCTGCCGAGCTTGTCCACGGTCCAGATGGCTACGACCGTAAAGGTGAGATTGACGGCTCCCACCACGACGGTCTGCAGAAGAGCGGCGTTGGTTTCGGAGCCGAGCTTTTTGAATATCTCGGTACCGAAGTAGAGAAAGACGTTAATGCCGGTGACCTGCTGCAGGACGGCCAGGGCTATACCGATTATCAGGACCATTGTCATCCCCGGGTGCAAAAACTGCCTCACAGAGCCGCTTTCGCGTGCGATGGCGTCCTTAATTTCGTCCAGCTCGGCCCGGGCCTTGTCGGGTTCGACGCGATTTAGAATGTCCAGTGCCTCATCGGGGCGATTCTGTTTGGTGAGCCAGCGGGGGCTTTCCGGCACGAAGAAAAGCAGCACAAGCAGCAGTATCGCGGGAATGGACTCGGAGCCGAACATCCACCGCCAGCCGGCCGAGGCGTTCCAGACTTCATTGCCGGCGCGGGCGATGAAATAGCTGACGAAGTACACCAGGAGGATTCCGCTTACGATGGCGAACTGATTCACCGAGACCATTCGGCCGCGGATCCGGGCGGGGGAGACCTCCGCGATGTACATAGGCGACGATAAGGATGCTGCGCCGACGCCGATGCCGCCGATTATCCGGTAGATTATAAACGCGGTCAGTGTCTTGGGCAGTGCGGTTCCTATGGCCGAGACCAGGAACATGACGGCCGCGAAGACGAGCACCTTTTTTCTACCGAAGCGGTCGCTGAATATACCCGCGAACGCGGCGCCCAGAGCACAGCCTACCAGCGCACAGCCGGTGGCCCAGCCTTCGCCCGTTGCGTCCAGTTGAAAGTGGGTCTTGAGCGGACCTATGGCGCCGTTTATTACGGCCGTGTCGTATCCGAAGAGCAGCCCGCCAAGAGCCGCAACCAGGGAGATCAGCAGCACGTAACGGGCGCCGCTTACATTGTGTTTTTGAAATTCGACTGGCTGCATGGGTCAGATTTTCGGCATCGGGCCCGGTGGCAGGCCGCAGTTTTCCAGTGCATGGTAGAGAGCCCAGTAGATAAACATCGGGTGGTTTATGTTCCTGTAGTCGCCTTCGGAATCGAGGCAGCGGTACTGGGCCTGTTTTATCTGCTCGGCAATCGGTTTGGCCTTGTCGCCTATCAACTGTATCTCGCGGGCCGCGTGCAGTACGTTTTCCAGGCGGTCTTCGCGGAGTCCCTCGGCCAAAACCGGCAGAGCCTGGTCACATTGTCCCATACGACAGAGGGCGCCGGCGGCGGTGAATCGAACAACCGGCTGCGAATCCCCGAGCGCTCTTTCGAGCGTGGTCTCCACGGCCTGGTCTTTTTCCGGCAGAACGCCCAGTGCCAGAACCGCCCAGTACCTGACTGCGGGGTCATCGTCTTCGGCCCGCTTGATCAATTCGGCAGCGCGGACGTCTTCAGCCGCGACCATGTCGGCGGTATCGAGAATGCGTTCGAGATCGTATTGCGGTGAATGGGCGAATTGATAGGGTGTCGCTGCCTCGGTCAAATCGTGCATCATTCCTTCGGGCAGAAGACCGGTGTCGCGGGTTTCCAGCATCCACTCGCGCAAAGCGGCGCTCATCTTTCGGGCGGTACCGCGGTAAAAGACGGACTTAATCAGGTTGTTGGTTTCGTAGGGGTCGGATTTCGTGTCGTAGAGTTCCTCGCGGGGCCTTGTTGGCGTCCACCACGTTTTTTGTACGTCATCGAGGTTTCCAGAATCGGCAACGCTTCGCAGCTCTTTCATGATCTCGGCACGATCGCAATATTCGCTGGGCTGAATGCAGGGCAGGTGGGGCAGGAAGTTGCGAATGTATTTATAGCGGTCATCCCGGACGCTGCGGGCCATTTCGTAGGCTTCGTCCACACGGCTGGAGGCCCCGAAGACATACTGCGGCTCATCGGACTTCCAGGGGCCCATGAACGGTCTGCCCTGCATGTATCCGGCCGGGGGAATGGCCAGAAGACTCAGAACCGTGGGTGCGAAATCGACGAAGCTGACGAGTCGGTCGGTTCTGCTGCCGGGCTTTGCCGGGGCCAGATGCTTCAGAGGCGCGGGAAATCGTACGATCAGCGGCACGTGCAGGCCGGAGTCGTAGAGAGTTCGCTTGTAGCGGGGCATGCCCATGCCGTGGTCAGCGAAGAAGAACACGATTGTATTGCGCGCCAGGCCGTCGGCTTCGAGTTCGGCCAGGACCTCGGCAACCTGCCGGTCCATGTAGGTTATCAGATCATAATAGCGGGCCCATATCCTGCGGACCATCGGCGTGTCGGGATAGTACGGCGGTAGGGAAAGCTGCTGGGCGTCGTGGCGCAGTTCTTGCGGGACTTTGGACCGCCAGTTTTCGTTGAACTGCTCTTCGTGGCCGTTGATCTTGCCCTGGTGGGTCGAGGTGAAGTTGAATACGCTGAAGAATGGTTGGCCCTTGTCGCGGTTTCGCCAGTGAGCGGTCGGGCTGGAATCGTCCCAGATGTTCGGGTCCTGGAAATTGTAATCTTCTTTATAGTTGTTGGAGCAGTAATAGCCGGCGGCGCGGAGATATTTCGGGAAGGGCTTGATATGCGACGGCAATTTAATCGTCGAACGGAGGTGCTGCGTGCCCAGGCTTGTGGCGTATACACCCGTTATCAGACATGATCGGGATGGGGCGCACACCGGCGCGGTGGCGTATGCGTTTTCGTAGAGTATGCCCTCTTCGGCGAGTTTATCTATGTTGGGCGTGATGGCGTTTTCGTCGCCGTAACAGCCGAGCCAGGGGTTAATGTCTTCGCAGGTTATCCAGAGGATATTAGGTCTTCCGGCGACCGCTTCGGAGTCACTACTGTTTTCAAGGCAACCCGCAACGGCCGCGGCGGACAGCGAGCCGCCGGCTATTTTGAGAAACTGCCTTCTCGTGGTGTTCCTGTGTTTCACGTTCAAACGCTCCAATCTGAAATCAATTGACAAACAGCCGGGTTCCCACCGGCTATTTCTTAGGTTTTTTGATTGTAAAATCGCGTATGCTCTGGACGGTCTCGCCACCGGGGTTCGTTATTTGGGCTGTTATCCGGTATCGTCCGGGTTCTTCGGGGAAGACCTGCTCAAAATCTACAATCGTGCGGCCGAGTTGTTCGACGGTGCACGCGGTCTCTTGCACGGCTACAACTTCGCCGGCCCTGCTCAACTCCAGCGTAATGTTTCCCCTCCAGTCTTCATATAAATCGTTAATCAAGAAGACCTTGACTTGTCTCGACCGGCCGGGAGGTACCTGCGAGGCCCAGAAGTCGAGCATGACGCCAACGGGTGCGAACGCCTGTCGCAGGTACTTTTCGAAATGAGGCTCGAAAGTGAGTTTTTCCAGGTCTATGAAATGATCGCTGGTTGCGCCGCCCAGCGGTCTTTCCTCGAAGCCGGGGCGAGAGTAGCCCAGGCCGCAAAAGTGCATCACGGCGGCGCACTCGCGGTGGGCCCGCCAGAACTCCGTCAGGGCGGCCAGATACCGGGCATAGGTCTCGAAACGCCTGTCGGGGGTGGAGCCGGGCCACAGCCCCAGGCTTTCGTATATCTTCACGGTGAGTGTCGTAGGTGCGCCGTCGCGATTCAGCCACAGCCAGCCGTACTCGTTGTTGATGATCGGCACATTGAATTTCTTCTGTGAATTGTTGAGATTCGGCACCGGTGAGACCCGCGGCATCTCGGCCAGTCTGAACGGCTCTTTGTCCTGCCAGGTTCGGATGAACTTGTAGGGGTGCGATTCGACGCAATCGGTCGGGCTCTGCGGTTCGGCCCAGCCATTTTCCCACGGGCGGTTGGAAAGGTCCAGATGCCGGACGACCTCTAGGGCTTTGCCGGTCTCGGCGGTGTGGCTTTCGTTCTGCGCGTCCCAGATGACGACGCACGGGTGATTCCAGCGCTGCCGCATCCAGGCGGTGTACTGCGGTATTATGTAGTCGGCCAGGGGCTCTTCGGGAGCCCGGCTGAGCAGCCAGATAGGAAATTCGTCCTGAATCAGGAAGCCTTCTTCGTCGGCGATGTCGTACCAGAAATCGGGCGGAAAGCCGATGCAGTAGCGTATCGAGTTCCAGTGCATCGATTTGAATTTGCGATGCAGCCTTCGGACCCACTCTTCTCGCCACGGTTTGTCGCCTCGAGCAGCGTCTTCGAAGAAGCGGTAGATGCAGACGTTCGTGCCCCGCATCATATAGGGCCTTCCGTTCAGGACCGCCCTGCCGCTGTCGGGATCGAAACGAAAAGAACGCATGGCGAATCTGGTCTCGAATACATCCGAAGATGTCGTGGCTCGCAGTTTATAGAGAAACGGCTTTTCGGGCGACCAGAGTTTACAGTCGCGGATCGGAACTTTCAGTTCAATCTTTGCGATTTCACCGGCGGGTATCATCACGGGCTGCGATTTTGCCGAGCCTGCCTGCTTTCCGGAATCTGCCGCGGTTACGCTGCACTGAAGTGCGGTAGTTGTCGACTGCGATGCCGCTTTGATCTCGGCGACAATCTTGACAGTTTTCGACTCGATGTCGGGCACGGTCTGGATGTTGCGAATGTGCGCCGGGCCGGTGAGAATAATCCCGACCGAATCGTAGATACCGGGAATGTACAGGTACTTTTCGAAATCCCAGCCGCCGGGCATGCCCTCAGGCAGCGACTCGCGGTTGGCGCCGACCCGAACGAGCAGTTCGTTGGTCTGGCCGTTTCCCTTCAGATATTCTTTTATGTCGAAATAACCGGGCGTAAAGGACGGCAGGTGTTCGGCGACTGCTTTGCCGTTTAGAAACACTTTTGTTCCGTATTTGGCCTTGTTTATCTTGAGCACGGCGACGGCGGGAATGTCGCCGTCTATCTCGAAGGTGCGGCGATACCAGAAGGCCTGTCGTTTATTGCTCACCTTGCCAACGTCTTCAGATGCGGGCTTCGCCATATCCACCAGGCCGGGCACCGGGACTGCGGCGTCGAAGTTGTGGGGCTTAGAGTCCATCGAGCCCTGAGCTATTTGCCAGGTTCCGTTTAGATTGACGGTATTTCGGACCGGTGCTGCAATGATGCAAGCCGGCACGAGAACGCAGATCAGAAATGCAGTGGAACAGAAGAAAACGATCTTAAGCTGGGACTTTTTCATGATCGACTACTCCGCAACCGCCGGGACTTCTCTGCCAAGCGCTTCGAACATAGCCAGCAGGTTAACGACCGGTGTGTTGCATTGAACATTGTGGATTGTGTTGAAAACGAAGCCGTTGGTTTTGCCGAAGGCGTCAAGACGTTGGGAAACCTGGTTCCGGACTTCATCTGGCTCACCAAAAGGCAGGGTCTGCTGCGTATCGACACCGCCGCCCCAGAATACAATTCTACCGCCGTATTTTTCGACCAGTCTCCGGGGGTCCATACCTTGTGCGGAGGTCTGCACGGGGTTGAGTATATTGAAACCGGCGTCGATGAAACCTTCGATGAGCGGATCGCAGCCGCCGCAGCAATGCTTCATTGTCTTCCACTGCGTGTTGGCGTGAATCCAGTCGTTGACCTTGCGGCTGTGAGGCATGTAGAGTTGCCTGTAAGTGTCGGGGCCGCAGAAGAGCGTGTTCTGGGCCGCCAGATCCGTGCCGTCCATAAACACAATCTGTACCTTATCGCCGACGGCCTGGTGGATGAGTTCGAGATTGGCCAGCGCTATTTCAGCCTGTCGGGCGAAAACTTCCTGCAGGTAACTGGTTCTTGTGACGGTGCTGATGTACCATTCTTCGATGTCGCGGATTCCCCGCGGTTCTTTCAGCCAGGGGGCGGGCACAAGCGCGATATCACCGAAGGCCGTTCCCGGCAGATGCATCGCTATCGCAAGATCGGTGTTTGCGTGCAGTTCATCGGCTTTGGTCCGGTAATATTCCAGGTCTTCGTCGCTGACGGGACCGAACTCCTGCAGATTGTCTTGTGGATCGAGTTTGCTGTCGTCGATGGGCTGCTGACGGATGATCGAGTCGAAATAGAAGCCTCCCGCGGGCATTCTGGCCGAGGCCGGGGCCGATCTGTCGCCCTCGGGATACATCAGGATATCGCCGTCGGGTTCGGGCCGGGTGTTGAAAAGTTCGGGAACGAGTACGTCGGTTCCGTCGAAAGTTCGCCACGTTTTCCAGCCGTTGTTGGCGAAACCGAAAAAATTCTTCGGGCCTGGCAGATTAACCACATCAATGCCGAGTGCGTCGATGAGGTCCAGCCCCACTTCACCGAGCATCTGGTAGGGTTCGACCACCTTGACGGGGGTTCCGGGCTTATCGAGGCCGAGGGCCTGCCTGAGTCCGGCAACAACGCTGACATGGGCTCCGGAGCAGTTCGTACCTCCCAGATCCAGGGGTATTCTGTCCACACGCTGGTGATTTGCGGCCGCGGTAATCCGCTCTCTCGAGGTCATCGCCGGTGTTGAAGTAGGTTTCGAACCCATGGAATCTCCAAACATTACCCAATTATTCGCGTATTGCGTCAGGAGCCGCTGGTATCGGCCGATATTTTAACATCTGGCAGGTAGAATGCCAACTTTTTGGCAGTCTGGGCCGGTCAAACGGCTGCCCGTCGGGAAAGAACTTGACATGAAGGGGACCGAGTTGGATAATCGTGGTTTGTGCCTCTTTCAAAGAGGCCTTTTTTCAACCTAAGCTGCGAAAGGAAAATATGATGCGAAACCGAATGTTGATGTCGGTTCTGGTTTGTTTCAGTTTGCTGCTGGTGGTAACAGGCGCCGGCTGCAAGGGCGATGAGTCCGCAACACCCGAGCCAAACGAAAGTACGACAACCTCGAAGACTGACGAAACGCCGACAAAGCCCGACAAAACGGACCAGTCGGCTCAGATGCAGGATTCCAATCAGCCCGCCGAGCCCAATACAGCCGGGGAAGTGGCCGTGATAGTAAACGGTGAAAAGATAATGGAAGGTGAAATCGATGCGATGATCGAGCCCCAGCTCGAGCAGATGGCGGCGCGCATGCCGAACCAGAATCCGGCTTACCTGGATCAGTACCGTAAAATGCTGCGGCAGCAGGCCGTTCAGCAGAAGATAATTGAACAGCTAATGAATAAGAAGGTCGCCGAAAAGAACATTACGGTCAGCGAAGAGGAAATTGATGCTGAGCTGCAGGACATAGCCGAATCGGCCAATCTGACGCTTGAACAGTTGAAGCAAAGGGTCGCCCAATCCGGCCAGAACTTCGAAGACATGAAACAGCAGGTCAGGACGTTCGTGAGTTTTCAGAAGCTGCTGGAAGCCGAGTTCCCGGAGAAGATGCAGGTGACCGAAGACGAAGCGAAGGCTTTTTTCGAGGAAAACAAGGACCAGTTCGGCCAGGCCGAACAGGTCAAGGCCAGTCATATTCTCTTAAAGCCCGATACCAGCGATCCCAATACCGATCCCAACGAAGCCAGGGCCGAGGCACGGGCCAAGACCGAGGAGGTTCTGCAGAAGCTCAAAGACGGGGCTGATTTTGCGGAACTGGCCAAAGAGACCGGCGGCTACCCGTCGGCGTCAAGAGGCGGCGATCTTGGCTTCTTCAAGCGGGGTGCTATGGTTCCTGCATTCGACAAAGTTGCATTCGAACTGCAGGTGGGCCAGATAAGCGACATTGTGGAAACGCAGTTCGGCTACCACGTAATAAAGGTTACGGATAAGCAGCAAGCGTCCGAGCCGAGCTTCGAAGAGGTCAAGGACAAGGTAATGGCGCAACTCGAGTCCAGAAAGCAGATGGAGACTTTCAAGGAATACTCCGAAGACCTCAAGGAGAATGCGAACATAGAATATCCGCCCGGAAAAGAGCCGCCACAGGCGCCGGCACCGGGACCGGGAGGTATGCCCATTCAGTAAGAATCGCGGCTGATTGAATCGTTTGTGAAGCGGAAAGCCTGTGAATACGGGTTTTCCGCTTTTTTTATGCTCGCGGTTATCAGCGACGCAGTTTTTCCAGCCGTGCGAGCAGATCATCGCCGAGTTTAGATTTTGCAGCGATGTGCTGCTGGATTTCGAGGACGAAGGAATTGTCGTCGTAGCGGCCCCGCACGTGCTCGAAGTCGTCTTTGCGGATTGCATCGCCGTCGTCGAGCCCGAAGCCGATTTGAGCCACGTCCGTAAACTCCTTCTTTGCATCGGCCGCGAGCATTCGATCGAGCCCCACCACAGCTTCTTTCCAGGCGTTGACCAGTTCGATCAGATCGTCGGCGGTGATTTCGGCAATCTCTTTTCCGAGTCGCTGCCGGAGCACCGATGCGGCCCAGGCCCATTCGTATTCGGCATAAGCTTCGTGAATGGACCGGAAAGCCTGGGCAACGCCTTCCAGGGCGGAGATTTCATCGCTTTCGATCTCGTCCAGCAGATGCTCTACGCACTCTTTGGGTGCAAGCATACCGGCCAGGTCGAGCCATTTGCCCGTGCCGGTTTGCGTTTCCGGGGTCAGGGCCTTTTGAAGCTGGCTGTTCGTCTTTAGATTCCTGTTCTGCAGCCTGGAGAGCAGGCAGTTGCCCAGGAATTTGTCGATTCCCATGCGATAGAGTTCGATGCCCTTTTCCAAAGAGCTGCTGCGTATCTTTACATTGTTGTACATGTAGTAGTCTGTGTTGGGGCCCGAGGTTACAAGCAAATTGCTGAGAATTCGACACGCGTTGAGCATGCGTTGAATCGTGTACGGACTGAGCAGCTTAAAATTTATCTGATCGAGCTTTACAGGGTCTTTTCGTCTGTCGCGTCTGGGCCATTTTCTCGCGTCGCGAACGGTTCCGACGCTTCGCAGGTTGACGGCGGGCACGAGGATACTTTCGTCTTCGTGCTCGATCATGTACGAGAACGGCAGGTCCGAGGTATCGGAATTTCGGTAATGCCTGCCCATAACCACCGTGAACGGTCCGACCCGGGCGGGCCAGAGCATGTACGAGTCACTGGCGGTCTTGGAGCCTCGCTCCACTATGCCCTGATGGTTTGGCCCGAGTTTGTACATGTGATTGCTCTGATTAGTGCCGCTGCCGGCATTCAGAAAGCTGAAAAGCCCTGAGATGAGCAGGGTGGATTTGTGGTGCGTGACTGTATAGGGACCGGCGAAGATCGAGCATGCCTCGCCGTGGAACCCGCCGCAGTTGGCGAAGAATACGCTGTGTTCGGCCGAGTACTGTTTGGCCAGAACGGTTCCCTGGCCGATAAAGCATTTGGAAATTATTGTGCCGTCGGTGATGCGGGCGCCGCTGCATACAATGAAATCCTCGGCGAAGACGCCGGAGCCTATGTAGACGGGATCTTCGGGGCAACTGTTGATGGAGCCGTTTTCGAGGCGATTGGCTCCGTCAATCACCGCGGCCCGGCCGATCTTGACGTTCTTTATGGTCCGACAGTTGACCAGCCGGGCGCCCCGGGCGACCGTTCCCATTGGCGAGGTTACGTGAGAGGCATAGTCGGCGATCATCTTGTGAAGCTTCTCTATCACGGCGGGTCGATGGCGGTAAAAGGCTATCAGATAGGCGATCTGGGCCGAGAGACGGTCGTAAATCGGAATTTCCCGGCCGCCGGCCTCGTTCACAACGGGTACTTCCGTTCCGTTTCCGAAAGAACTGGGGCCTTCGACCGCGAGCAGGTCTATATTGTCTATAATGGCGTCGTCTTCCACAACGTAGTTGGCGATGTAGTTCTTGACGTTGCCGATGTAGACGTTGTTGCCAATGGTGCAGTTGTGAATGGTTGTGTTGGAGATTCCGGCGGGCTTCTTAACACCGCCGAAAAAGGAGACCTGCTTATCGAACGATCCGAGCTTGACGTGGCCGCAAAATCGCGTCGACTGTACGGCTGACGGATCGAAACCGTCGGCTGCCATTACGTTGGACCAGTCGGCGCAGGTACAGCCCCGGTCGGTAAGAACTGCTATTTCGCGGTCCGTGAGAGAACGGTGTTGTGCGGTCATATTTTCAGCCCTGAGCGAATCGTGCGATTGCCGATTTTTAACCAGATGTTATTGTGCTATTTCGGTCAAACGATGCAACCGGATTAACCGGTATGATCGCAAAAAGGCTCGTGTCCCATAAAAGAAGAATTACTAACAGGGCTTTTGTTAGTAATATCCCGGTTTCCGTGACTTGCCCCTTGTGAAGACGGCCTTGCAGGGCTTGTTTGCCCTTCTTTTCGGACACTCCGGCGGGCTTTTTAGCGGACTTGTATAAATTGCCGAAATTCACACAAAATCTGGAGATATGCGACGCTTAGAGCCGATACGATACTTATAATTGAGAGCTTGTTCGCAGCTTGTCTTTAGCTCTTTACCTGAAACGGAGCAGGGTCGTAAAGCAGCATCGTGAAGGGCATTACCTGATGTCGAATCAACCTAGAGTAGCCAAAGTCCTTGCGGCTTTATTAGTATCGATGACAGCCGGGGCAGTCGTGTTAATGGCTCTGGGCAACAACCCACCGCCGGCGGGGGCGTTCGCACTATCCAATATCACCGGACAGGGCCCTATAGACGCGGCCATGAGTCCGGCGCTGGCTTCGCCGAGGGACAGGTGGGATGCAATCGAGGTATATTACAGCAACACCTCTTCGGGTAACTGCGAGCAGTTGGCCAGAGCATACGGCCTCGAGAGTGCGGACGATCTCAGTTGCCATTTCGTCGTCTGCAACAAAAGCTGCGGGCAAGACGGGCGGATCGAGATTACCAGAAAGTGGCGGGATCAGGCCTCGGCGGTGGCGGACGCTGCAAGATACGGCCGGAGGGTTCGAATCTGCATCGTATCGGACGGGCGAACGACATGGCCGACGCATTACCAGCTTATCAGCGTGGATCAGCTTCTTACCAGGCTTTGTCGCAAATTCGATATACCCGCCGGCTCGGTTTACTATCCCAGCGAATTGAAATAGCTTTCCATATTGACCTGTAGAAATGATGCGGACGTTAACGGCGTCCGCTTTTTTGTGCGCGCGGAATCCCATTGTTATCGCAAGGGATTCCGGAAGTGCGGGCCAAACAAAGCCGATGCCCAGGCCCGGCATTCTCGAAGGTATATCCCCCTGCCGCGATTTCAGGGCTGCTTTATCGCCCCGCAAGAGGCACCGGCTGCTGCAAAGCACCCGTTCCTGGTAGACGGGTGGCTTTGCATCTGGTTGACATAGAATATTGTGGTTTTTCTGCAGAGTAAGACGTTCGAAATGCAGCTTTATTTCACCAGCCAAACAAAAAACGTCAGTTGAGAGCCGGGATAGGCGGTCAAAGGGACGAAATAAGAACGGCCCGGCCGTCATATCGAACAGGCCGAGCCGTGTATTTGTGCTCTGATTCAAACTTTTGGCGTTATTTTGCCACAACCAGGCATTTCATCTTCTCCTGGTCGCGGATAAGCAGTTTTCCGTCGGCAAGCGTGAGGGGCGCCCAGGGTTCTCTGGTGTCGAGCAGGTCGACTTTGGCCAGCGGCTTGAAGCCTTCGGGGCCGGGTTCGATGAGGAACACGTATCCGTCGCGGCCGTCGACGCTGAGGATGAGGTCGTCGACGAGGATGAAACCGCCCTTGTCAAACACGGGATCCTGGCCCGTTTTCCACTTGAGCTTGCCGTCCACGCTCATGCAGACCATTCCGTCGCGCCGCGTGTTGGTGGTGCAGTGGCCGTAAAGATGGCCTTCGTACAGGACCGCCGGATGGCAGTGCGATCCGAAATCCATCGTGGTGTACAGTTCTTCGACTTTGTAACCGGAGGCGGATTTGCTGACCTTGATCATAGCCGAGCCGGCCTGATAGCCGCCGCTGATGAACAGCTTTCCGTCGCCGCACTCTACAACGTTCGGAATCGGGATGCGGCATTGCCAGCCCTTGTATGTCCAGAGCGTTTTGCCGGTGTCCGGGTCCATACCCAGTGTTACGCCGTCAACGCCCGGGCCTTTGCCGGCGGGTACTGAACGGCCGCCCGTTTCCCTGCGGCTGGTCGCGGTAATCATGACGAGCTGGTCTTCTCCGTCAATCTTGATCAGATACGGCGTTACGTAGCCGACTTCGCCCGGCAGGGCTTCGGAGGCCCATTTGACTTCGCCTGTTTTTTTGTCGTATGCGACGACACCGGCCTGTTCGGTCTGTGAGGCGAGAATAACGGTATCTTTGTAGATCAGCGGGTTCTGGCATATGCCCCAGATCGGCAGTTTGCCGCCGCCGTAGTCTGTCCAGACGTTTTTATTCCATACGGGCCTGCGGGTTTTGAGGTTGAAGCAGTACACGTCGCCGTTCTGGCCGCAGGTGTAGACCAGATCGCCGTCGATTGCGGGCGTGCAGCGGGAGCCGGTATGGCTGATTCTACCTTCGGAATCGTAGGGATACGACCATATCTCTTTTCCGGTGTTCAGATCCAGACACCTGAAGATATCGCGTTTGCCTCGAATGCGGTCGAGGATGTATACTTTGCCGTCCTTTACGGCCGCCCCGCCGTAGCCGGGCCCGAGTTCAATTGTCCAGAGAACTTCCGGGCCGGATTCGGGCCAGGAACGCAACAGACCGGTTTCGGACGAAGTCGCATCGCGGTCCGGGCCGAGGTATTGGGGCCAGTCGGCGCCGGCGGCACAGGCGCTTATCAGTACAGACAGCAGTATTAACGACAGTGATTTACCCATAATCTAAGCTCCTAAGTGAACAATCGGTTTTTCAAACACCCTCTGATCGGGAGTATATTACACGATTTAGCACCCGATTGTCCAGAGCCTGTTTACCGTTGGGCGGTCGTTCAGTCGTCTTTGGCGACGGCTTTCATATCGGCTGAGCGGGCATAAATCAGGGCCCCGAGCAGCAGGACACCGCCGGAGATGGCCAGAGCCTTGGGTTTGAAGGCCCAGGCGTAGGTTATGCAACTGTAGATCATGAACAGACAGCAGAGGATGAAGATAATCGTGGTTACCGGGTGGCCGGTGATTCTGTAGGGGCGTTCGATATCGGCGTCCTTGCGGCGAAGGGTGAAGACCGAAAGGGCCGTACCGAGCGTGAAAAGCCAGTAAACAGGCGCGTTGTAGATAATGGTGTCGATGAAGGATTCGGCGAAAATGATTATTATGATTGCCAGAAGGCCCTGGGCCAGAAGGGCTCGGACGGGAGAGCCTCTCTGGGCGTCCCAGACGCCGAAAATGCGGAATTCGCGGTGGTCGGCGCCGAGGGCGTAGGTTATGCGGGCTCCGGTGAGGACCAGGCCGTTGACGGCGCCCAGAGCGGATATGCATATAAGGACTGCTATCAGGCGGGAAACGGTTTCGGGCAGTGCGGATTCGGCCTCGGCCTGGGCCGGGTCGGACAGGGCCGTAGAGACGGTATCGACGGCAACTGCTTCGGATGCGGCTGTTTTGTCCTGTCCCAGCGTGTGTAAGAAGGCGCCGTTGATCAGGATGTAGAGGATCGTTACGGTTACGGTCCCGGTTATCAGTGCACGTACGATGTTCTTTTTCGGATTTCTGACTTCGGCGGCGACGTAGGCCATTTCGTTCCAGCCGCCGTAGGTGAACAATACGTAAATCAGGGCGAGTTTGAGCCCGGCCATCTCGAACGGTTGGGGTTGCGCCGCGGCGGCGGCCTCCGCTCTATTGCCCAGGAAGCCTACAACCACGATTGCGAACAGGCCCAGGGCTTTGACGACCGTGAGTATGTTCTGGGTCCACTTGCCCTGTGTTACGCCAAGTATGTTAATGAGGGTAAATACCGCGACGGCCGCAGCCGCGTAAACGGGCAGGCTGTTACCGAAGGGGCTGTACAGGCTGGAGGCATAGCGGCCGAAGACGAAGGCCATCAGGGCGATATCGCCGGGTCTGACGATGGCAAGTTGGGCCCAGCCGAACATGAAGCCCGACCACGGGCCGTACGCACGGGTCAGATAGACGTAATCGCCGCCCTCGCGCGGGTAGGCCGAGGCCAGTTCGGCGTAGCACAGAGCTCCGGCGAACGCCAGAAAACCGCCGGCCAGCCAGATTGCGAGCGTCCTGACCGGAGTACCCATGCCGGCGGCGACCTGCGGCGCCGATTCGTAAATTCCCGCTCCGATTATGACTCCAACGATGATGCAGGTGGAATCGAACATCGACAGTTCTTTTCTGGGCGTGTTCTTCATAGTCGGTCCATCAATTGTTTGCCGGCGGTCGAGCAAGCGACGGTTCGTTGGCGGTCCTGCACGTCCCGGGCCGGCGAAAGAACAGTACCATGCCGGCCGGTGGTTATCAAGGGCCACGTAGTTAATCGGGCGCGGTTTCGCCTGCGCCAGTGGCGACAGTTAGGGGCTCGGTAACGGGCTTTTTGTTGCCTGAAACGGCGGTAATGGCTTGGAGAACTTCCGGGCTGTTCTGGATAGATTCCCAGTTGTAGATGCACAGGTAGCGGCACCTGGGGTCGGCGAGTGTGGCGGCGAGGGCTTTTTGCCAGTTTTCGGTTGTTCCCGGGCCCATGTAGAGCCATTCGGCGGCGGCCCAGTATGGGGCGTCTGTTCGCCGCAGGTTTCGCCGGACGCCCGTGTCTTTTGCGGGGTCGGCGGCGTGGCGGTAGAAGCTCCAGCCGGGGCACGAATACTCGTTTACGGCGGCGTCGTAGAGGATTTCGCCTTCGTGCCAGCCGGCGCCGTGGGTGAACAGGCGGTCCCGCGGGGCGCCGGCCTCTGCGGCGGTCTTGCAGAGTATTTCGACGTATCGGCGGACGACTTCGGCGATGTCGTGCTCGGTTAATTCTCCTTCGCTGCGGATTCCGGCAGTCTTTACCGCGGCATAACCTATTGTTGCGACGCCTCGGGAGGGGCGTTTGGTGTGGTCCAGGCCGTAGGTCGGGTCCTCGGATGCGGGGCGGTTCAGGAGTCGATTGCCGTTGGGGTAGTGCCAGGCGTTAACGCCGATGGAGCTTTCGTGGCCGACCTTGATGCCGACGAACAGGTGCTTTTTATCCGCGGGCAGGTTGCGGTACCAGTCGATCACGATGGGCACGAGCTTTTTAAGGCCATCGCGGCATGCGTCGAGGTAGGCTTTGCTCATGAGGTTAGGCGCCGGCAGGACGCGGATCTGGCGGCCCCAGTTTCGCCAGCAAATTCTGACGGCGTCGTCCGGCGACCAGCTCGTCCATTCGACGTTCAGGCGGTTTTCGGGACTGTAGCCGGGTTTTTCGGGGTCCCAGAAATTCCACAGGTCGCCGCGGTAGCCCCACCAGTTTTCGCAGTCGAACTGGACGATTACGGGCGTGTCGGTCCGCTGAGCAGATTGGAGAAAGCACCGGAGCGATTCTGCTATCACATTCGGGTCGCTGTTGAAGACGGAGAAGATGAAACCGACGCCCAGCCGGATATCTCCGGACCGCGGGGTGGGGCATTTTCGGTGTATCTGTTCGAAGCTTTCGGCGGTAAAACTGTCGGGCCGGTTTTGATTCCAGAGGCGGCCGGGGATGCGGTTTACGAGGATGTACCGGCAGTCGGCGCGGACGCTTAGGGCGGTCGCGAGCAGAACAAGAACGCAGGCACAACTGTGTTTTGCAGTTGTCATACCCGCATTTTACCACAGCAGCGGCGATTTTGACAGGGCAGACGCCAGAAGGTATAATACGTGTCGCTTCTCTATTTTTCTTTTCGCGGCAGCGGTTGGAGGTCAGGATTATGGAATATGCATTGGCGTTTCTGGTGGGTGCTATCGTATGCGGTGGGGCGGTGTTTCTGCTGATGCGCAGCAGGTGCGGCTCGCTGGATGGTCAGTTGCGGGCCGAATCAGAGAAGCGGATTACCGCCGAGCAGCGGTGTATGCGGGTCGATGAACTGGAAGCGGCGGTCAGGCAGCGAGAGGAGCAGACAGCTAAGTTGCAGCGGGAGTATTCGCAGTTGCAGGCCGAAGCCGCTGCGCTGGCGACCAGATTAAGCGAGCAGCAGAAGTCGTATGAAGAGAAGATGGCGCTGTTGAATGATGCCCAGAAGAAGCTTTCGGATGCGTTCAAGGCGCTCTCGGCCGAGGCGCTCAAATCGAGCAATACGCAGTTTCTGGAGCTGGCGAAGGAGAATCTCGGCAAGTTTCAGGAGGGTGCGCAGGCCGATCTGGCGAAGCGGCAGAAGGCGATAGATGAACTGGTCAAGCCTTTGAAGGAGTCGCTCAAGAGCGTGGACGGCAAGCTGGGCGAGATCGAGAAGAAGCGGGCCGAGCATTTCGGGAGCCTGACCGAGCAGATCAAGAATTTGGCGACCAGCGAAGCGGAGCTGAAGAAGGAGACGGCGAATCTGGTGACGGCGCTTCGCAGGCCGTCCGTTCGCGGCAGATGGGGTGAAATTCAGCTTCGGCGGGTGGTCGAGATTGCGGGTATGGTGGCCCACTGCGATTTTGTCGAGCAGCAGACGGCGACCGTCGAGGGCAGCCGGACCAGGCCGGATATGATCGTGAACCTTCCCAACGACCGGCAGATCGTGGTCGATTCCAAGGCCCCGCTGGAGAGCTATCTGCAGGCGATCGAGGCGGTGGATGAGGATGCCAAGGCCGTGAAGCTACGGGACCACGCTCGGCTGGTGCGTACGCACATTCAGAACCTCGGGGCAAAGAGCTACTGGTCGCAGTTTCAGCCGGCGCCGGAATTCGTGGTGCTTTTTCTGCCGGGCGAGATGTTCTTCAGTGCGGCGTTGGAGCAGGATCCGTCTTTGATAGAGATCGGGGCCGAGAAGAAGGTGATCCCCGCGACGCCGACGACGCTGATTGCGCTTTTGCGGGCGGTTGCGTACGGCTGGCAGCAGGAGCAGATCGCCAAGAACGCGATGGCGATAAGCGACCTGGGCAAGCAGTTGTACGAGCGAATACGCACGCTGGCTAGGCACTTTAACGATGTTGGCAAGAACATCGACCGGGCGACAGAGGCGTACAATAAAGCCGTGGGCTCGCTGGAATCGCGGGTGCTGGTAACCGCACGCAAGTTTCCGGAACTGGGTACGGGCAACGGCGACGAAATTGAAGGCCTTAACATGGTAGAAAAAAAGACCAGAATGCTCCAGGCGCCGGATATGGAGGATGAGACGGAAGCTGGAGAGTGATTCGGCGAAGGAAGTGTGGGAGTGACTTGTTTGCGTAGGTAACCTGCGGTGAAACCGCAGGCTAATTAGGGAGCAAATATGGCGGAGACTTTGGGGTATATGCTTACGTGGACTACGTATGGGACGTGGTTGCAGGGGGATTATCGAGGATATGTCGTAAAAGGCGGTGATGTTCTGCGTGAGGCAAAGTCGCTCGAACAGGATAATCGCGAGCGTATGGTCAAAGATGCAGTCGCATTCTCGGTCCGGGAGCAGGCGGTCGTGCGTAACGCAATTCTGGGCGAAGCGGACAGGCTCGCACAACGAATCTTTGCACTGGCGGTGGATTCTACGCACGTTCATATCGTTGCTGGATATACTCCACTACCCATCCACAAGGTCGCGGCTTACTACAAGAATGCGGCCAGACAGGCTCTGAAGCCTCTCGGCAGAAGAGGCAAGATATGGACCAGAGGATACGATAAAAGGTTCTGCTTTGACCGCGAAGCAATAAACCGACGCATAGACTACGTCCGGCGCCACAACAAAGATATATAGCCTGCGGTTCCACCGCAGGTTACCCGCGAATGGCAAGTGTTCAGCATTGCCACGATTTGCATCTAAAGGGTTTGACAGCATCCGGCGATTTGGGTTAATTAGGGAGTGTTTTGGCGTTGGGGGCGTAGTTTTGCTGCTCTTTTTGGCGAAGGATCGACTTTTATGAATGAAATTTATGATGTGATTATTGTCGGGGCCGGGCCTGCGGGGCTGGGTGCGGGATTGTACACAGCCAGGGACCGGTTCAAGACGCTGATGCTGGAGAAGTATATGCCTGGCGGGCAGATCATGACCACCGACCGGATCGAGAATTATCCGGGCTACGAGAATATCGACGGGGCCGGGCTGATCATGAAAATGATGACGCAGGTTCAGAACTTCGGGGCCGAGATTGAGAGCAGCGTCGACGTAACCGGCCTGGAGAAGCTCGACGACGGCAACATAAAAGTCGTCTGCGAGGACGAAAGCTATGTCGGGCGGGTCGTAATTCTTTGTCCGGGCAGCAGTTACCGCAAGCTGGGCGTTCCGGGCGAGGATGAATTCCGCAGCGCCGGCGCCGGTGTGAGCTACTGCGGAACGTGCGATGCGCCGTTTTTTAAGGATAAGGAAGTCGTGAGCGTCGGGGGCGGCAATACGGCGGTGGAGGAAACGCTGCATCTGACCAAGTACGCAAAGAAGGTTACGCTCTGCCACAGGCGCGACGAGTTCCGGGCGACCAAAATTTTGGCGGAAGAGATTCGAGCCAAGGCGGCCGAAGAAGGCACAAACCTTATCCTGAAATACGATACAGTAGTTACGGAGATCGCCGGTGAGGGCAAGGTACAGTCGGTTCACGTGAAGAACGTCAAGACCGGCGCTGAAGAGGATTACCCCTGCGACGGCGTGTTCATCTTCGTGGGTATGGTTCCGAACACGCAATTTCTGAAGGACAGTGTGGAATTGACCGATACGGGGTTCGTAAAATGCGACTGCGCCTATCTGCGTACGAGCATGCCGGGCGTATTCGTAGCCGGTGATTGCCGGGTCGGGGCGGCGATGCAGCTCGTAACGGCCGTCGCGGATGGCGTTGTGGCGGCAATGGCGCTGAAGGAATACATGAGGGATCCGCAGTGGTGGGGAGTTCCTGTCGAAGGAACGGAGCATCCTATGGAATGGTGATGTTGAAAACTGAAAGTGCAAAGCTCAAAATCGTGGAATCGCCTTTGGCGGGGCATTTCTCTTGTTGAACAGGTCGGATAATTGCCCTATGATGGTCGGGTATTGATATTGAGGCGGCAGGAAGCTGTCGTTTTTTGCAGGAAAGGATTATTTGATGGCTGAGAACGTAATCGAGTTGGACGACGCAAAATTCGACGAACTGGTGAACGGTTCCGATGTTCCGGTTCTGGTTGATTTCTGGGCGCCGTGGTGCGGGCCTTGCAAGATGATAGCCCCGATTATCGAGGAAGTGGCCGGCGAATACGGCGATAAGGCGAAGATCTGCAAGATCAATACGGACGAGGCGCGCGACAGCGCGATGGAGTTGGGCATAAGTGCGATTCCGACGCTTATTCTCTTCAACGGCGGGCAGGTTGCGAAAAAATGGGTCGGCCTGACCAGCAAGAAGGATATCAAGGAAGCGATCGACGAACTGCTCTAGGAGCGGCGCACTTGATCTGAGATTTACAAAACGCATTTGGGGGCGCTGATGGTCTATCAAGACTTGAAGGACAAACGGGTTCTGGTTACGGGAGCCAGCAGCGGTATAGGCGCCGAAACGGCGGTCCGGTTCGCCGGGCAGGGCTGTTTTGTCGGCGTGCATTACTTCCGCACGAAAGACGGAGCCGCACAGACGCTGGCGAAGGTCCGGGAGAGCGGCGACGGAATTCTTCTCAAGGCCGATATGCGGGATAAGGAGCAGGTTTCGGCCATGGTCGACGAATTTGCGCAAAAGGCCGGGGGGATTGACGTGCTGGTCAACAACGCCGGTTCGCTTATCGACCGGCAGAGCTTCGAAGAGGCCAGCCTGGAGTATCACGAGAACATTTATGCTACGAATGTTCGCAGCACTTTTCTGGCATCGCAGGCTGCTATAAAGCATTTGAAGAAAAACCGGGGCAATATCGTGAATATTGGCTCGGTGGCGGGTCATAACGGGGGCGGAGGCGGCTCGGGTATTTACGCTTCGGCCAAGGCGGCGGTTGCGACTATGACAATTGCGATGGCAAAGGAATTCTCGGCTTACGGAGTTCGTGTAAACAGTGTGCTGCCGGGATTTATCACTACGCGATTTCACGAGCGGTTCAGCCCGAAAGAAAAGTGGGAGGCGATCGCCGAGCAGACGCCGCTGGGGCGAAACGGCACGGCCAGCGATGTGGCAAACGCGATACTGTTTCTGGCCGGCGAAGCGGCCGGGTTCATTACGGGCGAGTACATCGCGGTCAACGGCGGTCTGTACATGCGGGCCTGAGGTAAATTCGGTCGTTAAACACGTCTTTCGAGCAGTTCCGGCTTGAAATCACGGGGTGTTCGGCGGTATAAGAGAGAGGTTCTAAAATCATTGCAGAGACTGCATTGCCGAATGATCGTGTTTCGGCATGTCAGGGTCGGATCAGTAGGAATTCAGGTGCGGGTTCGTAACTGATATCCTTTGCGAAGCCCGGATCCTTCGGCTGCGCCTCAGGATGACAACGGGCTCGAAGACGTTTATCAATTCAAGATATCAGCAACAGGACGAGGTTTCATGCCGCCTAGAGCAGGGACGCAAAGCAATTCCAGGAACCGCCGGATTCGTTCGGTGGCGCAAACCAGACAATGGGTAATCAGGGCCGCAGACGAGCGCCGTGATGAGCTGGCGAAGAAGCTGAAGGTTTCGCCGCTTGTGGCTCAGGTGCTGTTGAATCGCGCGGTCAGCGAGTTGAAGGAGGCGGCTGCGTTTCTGCGGCCGAGACTTACCGACCTGATCGAGCCCGAACGGATGCCGGGGGCGACGGAGGCGGTTGCCAGGCTCAAATCGGCGATTAAAGACAAGCAGAAGATCACCATTTATGGTGATTACGACGTGGACGGGATAACGGGGCTGTCGATTCTCTGGCGGCTGCTGACGATTCTGGGTGCCCGGGTCGATTACTACATACCGCACCGGGTTGACGAGGGGTACGGGTTGAATGCGGATGCGGTTGCATCGCTGGCCCAGGCCGGTACTCAACTGCTGCTGACGGTCGATTGCGGTATTACGGCGGTCGAAGCGGCCGGAACAGCGGGCGAGCTGGGCGTGGATGTGATTATCACCGACCATCACTCGCCGGGCGAGAAACTGCCGGAAGCAGCGGCGATAGTGCATCCGGCGCTGGATGAGGATTATCCGAACCAGGATTCGGCCGGGGCGATGGTCGCTTTCAAGCTGGCCTGGGCGCTGGCGAATGAGTTTACGGCCGGGCCGAAGCTGGATCCGCACCTGCGTCAGTTCATGCTGGATGCGACGAGTCTGGCGGCGATGGGGACGATCGCGGATGTGGTGGATTTGAGGGGTGAGAACCGGATTCTGACCAGCTACGGGCTAAAAAGCCTGCCGCAGTGCGAGCTGCCGGGGATTCAGGCGCTGATCGAGACGGCGGGGCTTGCCGGCAAGGGGCTTGACAGCGTGGATATCGGGTTTCGGCTGGCGCCGATGCTCAACGCGGCCGGCAGGATGGGACACGCCCGGCTGGCTGTGGAGTTGATGACCAGCGACAGCGCGGTGCATTCGAGACAGATTGCCGAATATCTCAAAGACCAGAACTCGGCCCGGCAGCAGTGCGAGAAGAAGATATTCAAGCAGGCGTGCGAAATGGTGGTTGCCAGCGGTCTGAATCATCCGGACAGAAAGAGCATTGTTCTGGCCGGCGAAGGCTGGCACAGCGGCGTGATCGGGGTGGTTGCGACGCGGGTGGCGGAGAAATTCTATCGTCCGACGATACTGCTTTGCGTAGGCGACGACGGCGAAACCGCCACGGGTTCGGGCAGGTCCATTCCGGGCTTTTGCCTGCTGGATGCGATAAAGGCCTGCGGTGAGCATCTGGTTAAGTTCGGCGGACACGATATGGCGGCAGGCGTTACGGCCAGGACCGACAAGATCGAGGATTTCGTCGAGGCGTTCGAGGCTTATGCGGCCGAGCACCTCGATAAGACGGATACCGTGTCGAAACTGCATATAGACGCGGCGGCTCAGTTGAAGGAATTCCGGATGGAGGTGGTGAACGAGCTGCAGATGCTGGGGCCTTTCGGACAGGGCAATCCTGAGCCTATGTTCGCGACCAGGGGCGTTCGGCTGGCGTCGGCGCCGAGAAAAGTCGGGGCCAGGGGCGATCATCTGGCGCTGGCTATTACGGACAATACGAATGCGATCCGCTGCATAGGTTTTCGGATGGGAAATCTGGAGAAAAAGGTGCTGGAGAACGAGTTTTTCAGCATTGCTTATCAGCCCATCATCAATCATTATAACGGCAATACCAGCGTTGAATTCGTGCTGACCGATATACAGTTCGAAGACTAGTACGAAAGCTTATGCAGCACCTCGCTGTCGACACAGCTTTTCGTCAGACAGATTTGTCCGGGCTTTCTGCGTCTTGTGGGCGGGGCAAGTTGTCGGTGTCGGATGAGCCGGATCCGCGGGAGGACTGCAGATACGTCGCGAGATTTACTTTTCGTTTTCGCAAGCCGAGCTTGCGGCGGATATTCTCACGGTGGCGTCTGACGGTGGCGGGAGAAATGCACCGCAGCTGAGCGATTTCCTTGCTGGAGAGGCCGTTGCGAATCATCGTGCAAATAGCGATCTCGACGGGCGTAAGCTGCATGTGCTCTTTCGCCATCTGGGTCAAGAATGGCGATGCGATTTCCTGCAGACTCTGGCGAAGCAAAGTGACGTACGACCGCTGGCGGCCGGTCACTTCCAGTTCCAGTTCGAAAACAATCGGCATTATGATTTTCTGGATATTGGCGAGAACAGAGGCGCGGATAGCCTGTTTTTCGTCTTCGAGGCGGGACAGAACCGCCCGAAGTGCGATGTTGCTCTCCTGTAAGGCTTGATGTTCCAGTTGTATGGTGCGATGAGCGTTTCGCAGATCCTGTCGGGCGTTCATGTGCATCAAGACCCTGCCAACGTGCTCGGCGACAGCACGAATAAGTGCGTACTCTTCTTTCAGAAACGGACCGTTCTCAGTGGTGAGGGTCACTTTTCTGTAGAAAACCTCTACTTGTCCAACAACGGCACCGTCGGCAGTAATATCGGCGTTCATCCGCCAAGGCGTCTCTGAGAATGCTTCTGTAACATAGGCTCTTTGGCGATAAACAACTCTTGCGCATGCGTGTTCGGGGTGCTGCCAACTCTTGGGCAAACAGTCTGCAACGCTCTGCAGAAACTGATCTCGCGAGTGGAAGTGTGTTTGCTGAAGGACCGAAATCGTATAGAGGCAATCCAATTCCTTCACTCGTTCACGAAGCGCGCTCTCCAGCTCTGACTGCGACAGGCCGCGCGCCGAGCGGACTTCGAGTTCCGCTATACGGGACAGGAGCGAATCGACCTGCAGTTGCAGTTCAGCACGAGTCGGTTTTTTGGTCATTTCAGAACACCCACTTAATGCACATGAGGATAACTTTCCTGGTTCTCACTGTAAATCAGCATCGCAAAACCTCAGGGAATAATCAAGCACATTAGCGGTCTCACCGGCCTTTTGCTAAATATTTTCAGAGCAAATACTTAGCAAAAGAGTGGGTTATAGACCTCGCTGTGAAAGCCGGAAACGCGGTGTGTATTATATGTGCATTATGTGTGATAAAAACCGCACACGGTTGATGGGTATTAGCTGGGTTTAAGTTGCGTGTGCGGTTTGCGCAGATTCTGCTATTCTCCATTGTGTCGGGCTGGCAGCTGCGTTGGATGCCGTATGCGGCATTTTCGAACTATAGAATAGAAGGAGATTACCGATGTCTGTGGAATTGCGTAAACAGGCGAGTGAAAAACAAAAACATGCAGATGAAGGCCAAATTGTGCCTTTTACCCCGCTTCGCAACCTGGAGCATCTATTAAAAGTTACAGGGTCGATATCGAGGGATGCAAACAAGGCGTGGTCGGATGTTTGGAGGGAGTTGAAGCCTCATGTTACTACTTCGGGGATGGTGGGACCGAGTCTGAAGCAAGGGTTCATTCCATCGTGCGGCTGGCCGGAGTTTTTGGAACGGCTCTGGCTGCTGAAGCACTACATCGATTCGATTCAACGAATTAGTGAAAACCAGCGTTAGCGTTCGGAGTGTCCGGACCGCGCATATCCGCCAAGCAAGGTGTTAAGCCCTTGGTAACGCAAAGTGGCAGAAGGAAAGAAGATGACGATTACAAGAAGAATTGATAGCGAAGAAGCCATCGAGTCATTGAATGGCTCGTTCATGGAGAAAGTCGTCCTGGAATCGCCGGGTGAGCACGAATTCCATCAGGCCGTGCAGGAAGTTGTCAGGTCGGTCATGCCGGTCGTGCAGGAAAACCGGGCATACCGCGAGGCGAAGGTACTGGAAAGGCTCGTAATACCAGACCGCATCATCAGCTTCCGAGTTGTGTGGGTCGACGACAGTGGTGAAGTCCAGGTGAATCGCGGCTATCGGGTGCAGATGAATAATGCGATAGGACCGTACAAAGGAGGCCTGCGTTTTCATCCTTCTGTCAACGCGGGCGTTCTAAAATTCCTGGCTTTCGAACAGGTTTTCAAAAACAGCCTTACGACACTGCCTATGGGCGGCGGCAAGGGCGGATCTGATTTCAACCCTAAAGGGCGAAGTGATCGCGAGGTGATGCGTTTCTGCCAGGCTTTCATGAGCGAGCTAGTGCACCATATCGGCCCGGACATCGATGTGCCTGCAGGCGATATCGGTGTCGGCGGCCGGGAGGTGGGTTATCTGTTTGGATATTATCGCAAGCTGACGAAGCGATTCACAGGTGTTCTGACGGGTAAAGATGCAAACTTCGGCGGTTCGCAACTGCGCCCGGAAGCCACAGGATACGGCTCGGTATACTTCGCACGTGAAATGCTTCAAACACGCGGCGAGTCAGTCAAGGGCAAAACCGCAACGGTTTCGGGATCCGGAAACGTCGCAGTTTACACCACCGAAAAACTCAATGCTCTAGGCGCAAAGGTCGTGACTCTGTCCGATTCGGGCGGAACGGTTGTGGATACGGACGGCATAAACGAAGAGAAACTCGAATGGGTCAAGGATCTCAAGTTGGTTCGGTATGGTCGAATCAGCGAGTATGTCGAGAAATACCCAAACGCCAAGTACCTGCCGGGCGCGCGTCCATGGAATGTGCCATGCGATCTGGCGTTCCCAAGTGCAACCCAGAACGAGATCGAAAAAGAAGATGCCGAAGCGCTGGTCAAGAACGGCTGCTACTGCGTTTCCGAGGGAGCGAATATGCCTTCCACCCCCGAGGCCGTGGAGGTTTTCCAGAAGGCGAAGGTGCTTTACGGGCCGGGTAAGGCGGCCAACGCAGGCGGGGTAGCGGTCAGCGGGCTAGAAATGACGCAGAACGCCGGATGTATGCGACGGTCCCGTGAAGAGATCGACGCACAGCTTCAGCACATTATGACGTCGATTCACAGCAACTGCGTAAAGTATGGGCAGAACAGCAGTTGCGCGGACTACGTTCGCGGAGCGAATATCGCTGGATTCATCAAGGTTGCCGACGCTATGGTTCAACAGGGTCACATTTAGTAGGCGTGGCAACCTGCATACCGCGGGGTTCATCAGGAGTCGCCCAATTGTGTCGATACAGACACAAAAAGCGACAATAAGTTGCTCCGTCCCCAATCGGGTTTCGGGGGCGGAGTAACTTAGCCCCACAGCAGATAGTTACAACCGGCAATCACCGGCGGGAAGTCTCTTCGGATTTTTCAGAATGCAGTTCGAAGACTGACATAAAGCTCGAAGGTGCAGAACTTAAGGAGGAACCGTGTCCGAACGCAAAGATCCCCGTTACAAGACCACAGTAGAGGACGAGCACTGGCGGAATGAGGAATATCAGTGGGTGCGGATATTGACCTCGGGCAATGCGGCCAGGGGCATGGTTCTGCTGTACCTTCAGAAAGCCTGCACCGCTTTCCATGAATTCGAGCCTGCCTACCGCGCAGGGGCGGTGAAGGCGCAGGAGGTTGGGTTCTTTCGCCGTCGACTGGCTCAAAGGCTCCGTCAGGTTATTGTAACCATGGAGAACAACGATTTAGCCGGGATCGGCGGCGTTGGCGATCTTCGAGAGTTGCTGCGGAAAGTCGAGGCGGCCAGAGGCGTTCAAGACCTGGCCGATCTGAGCGAGAAGGTCCATTCCGTCAGCCACATACTGCTCGATTCGCTCGAAAGTTGAACGGTTGAGCACGTGGCTAAAGGACTTCGAGAGCGAGGGATGCGGTGGTCTGCTGCTGTCCTGTCCGAACGCTCAAAACCAAACGCCGGAGGGCAGTCTGTTCTTTTTGATGATGTCGGGGCCACCGGTTATGCGGCTCAGAGTCGTGTGGCGATTGCACAGGCGTTCTGGCGACGGCGACGGATGTTTTTTGATTCTGTATTTGTGCGCCGGTGCGAATCTTCCGACAGAATTGAAAAACGGGCATGGAGGCGATTAAAGAGTTCTGATGGGGGTTATTCGGGGTAATCTATGTCTTTAGATTCTGTGGAGGAAAGAATTTGTAAAGGGTACGGCTCTTACGTGGATTATGCGCGCGGGGCCAACGTCGCGGGCTTTGTAAGGGTTGCGGACGCTATCGTCCCGCAGGGAATTGTCCGATGTAAGGTGCGTTTGGACTGAATGAAGGTTGTATCGCATAGTCTGCCGCGTTAGAATGTGGGGGGATTGCGACTGTCGCGATGCAAGGACCTGGATTCCGCGACGGGCATAGACAAGACAATTGAAAGGGGATTTGCTATATGAAAAGAGGCAAAATCATTTTGATAGCCGTGTTATCTGTTCTTATTCTGATTGTAATTTTGCAGAATACGGAATCAGTCCAGACGAAGATTCTTTTCTTTACGCTGGAGATGCCCCGCGTGCTGCTTCTGCTGGCCGTATTCGTCGGGGGTTTTATCGTCGGGCTTATAACCGCAGGGCATGTACTCAAAAAGCCGAAGCCCCAGCCCTGAGTATGCGAGGAATAAGCTCTAACGCTGCTTGCGGCAAATAGATTTGACCAATGGGTCGCCACTCAGGGGGGCGATTATGCTCTTTTGAGTGGGTCCAGATGTCTTGTCCAGATTTCTTCGCCTACGATTGCGATGTCGCAGCCCTGGTTCTGATAGCTGGCGGCCATCTCTATGTTTCGTCCGAAATCGGTGTCGATCCATGCTTCGCCGGCCATTGCACCAACTACGAGATAATCCAGTTCGCGTTGTACCTGCGGCACCGGTATGCCGCCGCGTTTGCTGACGGCCCGTTCGCATGCTTCCTGAGGACCGTAGAGGAAGGTGCCGGTGAAACAGAAGGACCTGCCGGGGATTTCAATCTCGTCGGTTTGTTTGGCGGTTTCAGCGTTCGGCAGGTCGGGAGCGGGCGGGGTTTTTGCAAGTGTACCGTCGATGAGACCGGTCAGAGTCGTCTTCAAATGATCTCTTTCTTCTTCGGTTATGACGCCGTCGGCAAGAACGTCGCGAACTCTTGCGTATACGACTTCGCCGGGCCAGGTGGTGGCGATTTCGATGTTGTCGCGGAGCCACTGATCGAGAAACTTGATTTCGTCGTCGCTTAATTCCTGATCGGCCATGACGCCGGTGCATATCCCCCACAGCGCTTCGCACGAGCGGTGCAGCAATTCCGTGTCGGTGTGCTCGACTTTTCCTGACACATCGCGTGGGTATCGAGGGTCGATCTCTGACATCTTTGTTCTCCTTCACATGTTGCGTTTTGGAGTTCGTACACCTGCACGTCTGTCGTCTATGCCGGAACCGAGAATATCATACTCCGGGGTTGTTTGCAAACGCTGTCTGGAGAGTCTCTGAATCTCCGCGGGGGCGGTACAAACATGCTGGACCTGCTTGGCGAAGGCTGCGCTGGGGGGTCAGAGTTGTTCGAGCCAGTGGGCGGCCAGGATTGAGAAATCCCTGAAATTCACTACGCAGTCTCCGTTGATATCGGCCGGGATGGGCTTTTTGCAAGGAGGACTGTCCTCGGCGTCCTTCCAGGGGCCCTGGTCGTACTTGAAGCGCAGGCGCTCGAGTATCGCATCCTGCTTGAAAGTGCCTTTCGGGAAAAGCAGCTTGACGTAGCGGACGGGTGCACCGGGAGGATTCTTGGAAAAATGAGCGGGTATCGTGAATGAGGGCATCCACTGCGGAAACTGTATTTCGCTGAGGTCGGGCATCCGGGCATCCAGGTACTTCTGCTCCTGCTCGGCGAACCGGACCATGTAATTTCTGGGTACGAACTGTTTGTTCCAGGTAAGCTCTATGCCCCGGATTGGCAGCGGATGGACGGCCATGAGGTCGATGAGAATTTCGACCGGACGTTCCTCTTCTTTGGGGAAGTACCATCGAATGTTGTTGGCGTCGGGCAGTCCGGGCAGTTTGATCTCCGGCAGCGAGCAGGTGAGTTTCGGCCCATCTTTTTCATGCAGCATTTCTGCATAGGTTCTTAACTGCGGAATCAGTCTGGCGCGGTGATCCCAGTCCCTGTCGAGATAAACAGTCGAGTCCGGGGCCGGCGCAATGTATTGATGGGGGTGGTTAACGTAATGAAGGCGGGACTCGTCATATCTGAGTTCTCGAGTGGCGGTGAGATCGACGCCGAATCCGTAGATTTTTCTATCGCTGCCGATCCAGTCGGGCCCGGCGGGTGTCAGAGACCACAGGTCCTCGTAGTAGTGATCGTTACGAACGCGGTTTCCGCTGTTGCCTTCGAGCAGTGTGACTTCGATCTGAAAGACTCGGCCCAGGGCGCCCTTATGCACCCACATCTCGTCAATTAGAAGGCTGTGGCTGTTGCTCAGTGATTGCCAGTAGTTGGGAGAGCCGAGTGTGTAACCGCGAATGGCTATGTACGCCCCGGGGACGGGGACGGTGACTCCCAGTTCGAAGTTTTCGTAATCGAGTTCTTCGTAGCTGATCCACCTGCCGCGGCCTCCGATGCCGTAAGGCGTCGTGTAATCCTCCGTTTCGTACCACGTTTTGAGGGCGTTGACATTGTGATTCTGCCAGTCCCAGTGCCAGCGACAGGCATAGCCGTCGGAATACGGGATGCCGGCTTCGCGGTGCCAGTATGAAATCGTTTCGGAGCACCACGCTTCGCGGGAATCGAAGATAGGCCCGCAATAGTCCAAGGCCCAGGCCATGATTGAAGCGGCCAGTTCGCTGTTTGCGCCGAGTACCATCTGATAGTACGGTTTGCCCGCGTTGCTGAATGCATCGTCCGGGCTGATTTCCCAGTTGCAGCCGGCTGTGCCGGGACAGGGGCAGGATTCGCGCGTGCCGAGTGTGTCTAGGGCGATATCCTGGATGTAGGCTCCTGTCGGGGCCCATGCCCCGGTATCGTCGAAACACGGACAATCTGGTGCGTCCGGCTCGGTGCAGGCCGCGAGAAGCGGAGCGGCAAAGACGGCGAACAGGACAAGAAAAACGACGCCGAGCAACCAAACAAAATGACCTTTTGCGTTCATGACTGCGAACCTTTCCCGGCCAGGGCCGAATTGAAGTATTCGCGGCGAGCGTGGTTTCATCACCCAAAAAAGCCCGCTGCGGCACGAAAAAACGTTCTTTCGAGAAGCACGCTGCCGTTCGGTGTTGACTGGGCCCCGATTGTAGCAATTTCGACACTCGAAGTCAATACAAAATGCTTTGTGGCGGCCCACAAGGCAAGGTCGCGGTAAACTGGCGCCAAGAGGTTCACAGGGGCAATTCAAGCCGGAGAATGTCCTCAACAGTTGCAATGTGGGTTTTATTATGTGCCGAGATTGGGGAACTCGATGGAGGTGCACCGACCGCAGATGTACTCGCCGCCCTTCGAGCAGTACCCACCCTCGCTCAGTACAATTACTGCACCGCACTTCGAGCAAAATGTGGGCTCGTATTTCGGGGGATTAGCGAGTTTCTCGAAATTGAATTCATTCGTGCCATACCAGACGTACATCTCGAGTTCATCCTGAAAATCCTTTCGACACTGCTGACAATCTTGCCATCGGCCCTGATGTTGTTCGTTGTAGTGATAGCCACACAGTGTGTAGCGCCTATGGTTTCGATGACAACTATTGAGGTCATACGAAAAAAGTCGGTAGGTATGTTCGTCGTCACATATCCATTGGTCACAGCAATCGGTTTTGGTCAGGTTCTCGGTTTTGCCGCAGAGTGCACAATGGCGTCTGTTTGCAGTCCTTGCCGCTTTCTTGAATGCTTTGAGTTTTCTGCTCACTGTTTCATTCCTCTGTTTGTGTTCTTTATCTGTGTGCGGTCAACGCCCGTGTTCGACGGTCATTCAGCGGTTGGATCTTAGCATGAAGGGGTAATCGTTTGCAAGACTGGCTCGCAGGCGGCGCAGGTGCTCATCGGCATAGGCCGGGTTTGGGCCGCCGCGGGACTATTCGGCGGCCCATTTCCGCTGATTTGACTACTCTTGCGTTTTGATTTCGACTATTTTGAATCTGCCCATTGTTGTGGCCAGGTCGAAGAATCCGGCGGGGTCGCCGTTTCCGGCGGCAAGTGCGATGTGGCCTGCGTCGTAGCCTCCCCTGCCGGAGCTTTTGAAAGCGGCGTCGAGGCCGACCCATTTGCCGTTGATGTACGCACGGACCCACGCGTGGCCTCCGAAATTGTCTCTGTATCCGGCGTAGTGGTCCACGTATGCGATACCGGTGACAACCTGGGCGGGGATTCCCCCGGCTCGGCACAGTGCGGCCGTCAGTACTGCGAATTCGCTGCAGTCGCCCTGTTTGGACTCGAGCACCTCGGCTGCGGTGGCATAGCCGACCGACAGACCGGCGTTGGTCATGTAGTCTGCGACGAATTGTTCTATCTTTTTGGCCGCTTCGGCCGCGTCGGTGGTCTTGCCCACGGCCCTTCTGGCAAGGGCGATGATTTCAGGATGATCGCTTTGCACGTAAAGGCTGGGTTTAAGGGCTTCGAGAGCCAGTCTGTCGTCGCCTTTGTAGGGGATTTTGGCGCCGGATTTTGCTTTGACGGGCTTGACGGTCAGTTCGATTCGGCCGTTGTCGAGTTTCCGCACGGTCTGGTTGTCGCCGGAGAGGATGGTCAATTTGGCGCCTTCCAGCGGGGCCAGGGTGTACGTTGCGCTTGAGATTTTGTCGAGGTTCTTCAGAGGCCTGGGACTGGCGATGAACATCTTGTCGATGAGTTCGACCGGGTCGTTTTTGCTCAGGGCGAATTCCTTTGTACAGCCCACCATTTCGATGGTCATTCCCATCAGGGGCGTGGCGCTTTTGTGGAGTCTGTAATCGTCGTCATAGTAGCTGACGGTCGTGAGCTTGCCCTGGTGGCCCATCGAATAGCTTGTGGTAACTTTCGTCAGTTCGAGGACGCGGCCGAGAAGGTCGACTTGCTGTTTAGCTCCTATTGCAATATTGACCTGCATGGCGTCCATCTGGCTGGGCAAGAAGACCTTGGCCGTGTATTCGGTTCCTTCTTCGAGGCCTTTTTTCATGGCCAGTTGGCGCAGGCCCTCGGCCATCAATGCGCCTTCGGGCCAGTCTATAGTCAGATTCTGCTTTTGCCCCATCTGCTCGGCGGTGATATTGGCTTTGCCGTCTTCGACAACCCCGGCGAATTTCATCTTCATGAGGCTCAGATCCATAACGGATTCGAAGCGGATCGGCTTGCCGTCGGTGGTTTCGACGGTCTTTTCGAGAGTATTGACCGACATAGGTATTCCGCTGCGGCTTATGGTCATGGAGATTTCTTCGGATGTGGTTACTTTGCCGTCTTCGACGATTCTGGTCTGTTTGGCGTGGCCGATCTTTTTGCCGTCCATGAAGACCGCCAGGTATTCGGTTTCGGTTGCTGCGAATACTGAGGTTGAGCCGATGAAGGTTACCACCGTCAGAATGACTGCGAAAACTCGCGGGGTTCTCATGTGCAAAGTCCTTTCAAAAACAAGAGCGTTTTGTCAAGCCCTCCTCAATCCGTGCTGAATCATCTCGGGCTCGACCCATTATACGCATGAAGACGGGATTTCTCAGCAAATATTCGCCTAATTTCCGCTTGTGGTGGATTGTTGGCGGCGTAGTTTGCATTCGAGCAATCCCAAGGTTGAATTTCGCGTAAGTACGATTAGAATCGTTGTAAAGTTCTTACCTTGTTTGCTATGGATTTCGACGAACTTCTACAATATGCAGCCACCGAACCGGATGTAAATGTCTGTTTGGACTCACGTTGCGCGCAGTCCGGGGACATTTTTGTGGCCGTGCGGGGCACGGCGGTGGACGGACATGATTTTATTGAAAGCGCCGTCGAAGCCGGCGCCACGCACGTGGTCGGCGAGCGGGCGCCCGCGGTTTCGCAGGCCGGCACTGAATGGATTGTTGTTGAGAACTCAGCCAAAGCGGCGGCGATGCTGGCGCAGGCGAAACACGGATATCCGGCTTCGAAGCTGACAAATCTGGCGGTTACGGGCACCAACGGCAAGACAACCGTGGCTTTTCTGGTGCATTCGTGCATTCGCAATGCCGGCGCCGGGTGCGGACTGGTGGGAACGGTTGCCTACGATACGGGATCTGGCTGCCACGAAGCGCCGCTGACGACGCCGGACAGCCTGACGATTGCCGCGATGCAGGCGGAAATGGTCCAAGCCGGGGCCGGATACATGATAGCAGAGGCCAGCAGCCATGCGTTGAGCCAGGACCGGCTGGCCGGGATCAACTTCGAGGCGGCGGCGTTCACGAATCTGACTGGCGATCACCTGGACTATCACAAGACCGAGGCCGGGTATCTGGCGGCAAAGAGCCGGCTTTTCGAGCAGCTTCGCGGCGATGCGACGGCGGTTTTGAACGCTCAGTCGCCGCATGCGAGCCGGATTGCCCAAAAGACCGGGGCCGGAGTGCTCTGGTATGCGGTCGATGAGCCGGCCGATATTGTGGCCCGAATCAAATCCATGGACGTCTACGGAACGGTCTTCGATCTCGAATTCGACGGAGAAAAATCTGAGGTCAGGACCCCCCTGCTGGGATTGTATAACATAAGCAATCATCTGGCGGCGGCGGGGCTTTGTCTGTCGGCGGGATTCGATCTGGGGACGGTCGCAGCGGGGCTGGGGTCGCTCGAAGCAGTGCCGGGCAGGCTCGAGAAGGTCGACAGCGACTGCGGATTCGCGGTGCTGATCGATTACGCACATACGGACGATGCGCTCAAGAACGTGCTGTCGACACTGAAGCCGCTTTGTAAGGGGCGGCTGACGGTTGTTTTCGGATGTGGGGGAGATCGCGACAAGACCAAGCGGCCGCGCATGGCCAAGGTCGCCGAGAAGTTCGCGGATAAGATAACGGTGACCAGTGACAACCCCAGAACCGAGGATGCCGATTCGATTATTGAAGACATCATGGCCGGTTTCACCGACTCGGCCGCGGAAAAGATCACGATCGAAGTCGACAGAAGAAAGGCTATCGCCGCAACGATCAGGCAGGCCCGGGTAGATGACATTATTCTTATCGCAGGCAAGGGACATGAAACCTACCAGGTAATCGGGACCGAGAAGAGTGATTTCAGCGATAAGGAAATTGCATCGGAGTATCTCAGAGCGCGGAAATGATGAAGCTGACGGTTGCTAAACTTGCGGAGGTAATAAAGGCCGAACCTGCCGGGCAGCCGGACGGAATGGTCAGCGGCGTCAGCACCGACACGCGGAGCATCTCGAACGGGGACTGTTTCTTTGCAATCGCCGGCGAGAATTTCGACGGACACGATTATGTGTCGCAGGCCTTCGAGAAAGGCGCGGTATGTGCGGTGGTAGACCGGGACATGCATTCGCCGGCGGGAAAGACCGTTCTGAGAGTAGACGACACCATCCGGGCCCTCGGCGATCTTGCACGGTACTATCGCAAGAGCTGCGGATTCAAAGTAATCGGTATAACGGGGTCGGTGGGCAAGACCACAGTCCGGCAGATCGTTTATCATGTTCTCAGCGGGCATTTCCGGGTGCATCAGTCGCCGAAGAACTTCAACAACGATATAGGCCTGCCGATGACACTGCTCGGCGCCGATGCCGACGACGAGATCGTAGTGGCCGAGCTGGGTACGAATTATCCGGGCGAAATCGGTTACCTGACCAGAATCGCCCTGCCGGACGCGGCGATGGTTACGAACGTGTACCCGGCGCATCTGGAGGGGTTCGGCAGCGTGGAGAAGATAGCTCAGGAAAAGCTCAGCATAGCCGAAGGGCTCAACGATGAAGGTTTTTTCCTGATAAACGGCGATCTGCACAGGCTTGTCGAAATCTGCAAAGACAGGGGAGTGCCTTTCCGGACGTTTGGAACCACCGGCGAATGTGATTTTCTGGCGAGCGATATTGTCCTGGAGGACTCGGGCAGCAGTTTTTACCTGAAAAGCATTATGGGTTCGGGGCCGGTTCGATTGCCGCTGGCAGGACCCGGTAACGTGCAGAACGCCGCGGCTGCGTGGGGGCTTTGCAATCTTTTCGGACTGTCGATACAGCAGTTTGCGGCGGCGGTCGAGACACTTCCGGCGGTTGCTATGCGCGGCGAGTTGCTGGAAATAGGTACGCTTCGCGTGCTGAGCGACTGTTACAACGCCAATCCCGCTTCGATGCAAAACGCACTTGCCACACTGGGCCATCTCAATTCCGATAAGAAGCGCCGCAGCGTTTTTATATGCGGGGATATGGCCGAGCTGGGCGCCGACAGCGAAAAGCTGCACGCCGAGCTGGGCGCCGAGATAGCTCGACAGGGCATCCAGGTCGTCGTTGCGGCGGGCAGGCTCGCAACGGTTGCCGCCGAGGCGGCTGGACGCAACGCGGACTACAATCTGGAGGTTCGATGCTTCGAAGATACGGCCGCAGCGTGCAATAATCTGAAGGAATTTGTAAAAGATAACGATATAGTATTGGTCAAGGGCTCGCGGTCGGCGAAACTCGAGACCGCAATAGATAAACTTAGAGAGCTTTTCAATTAGCGGCTTTTCGCGCTTACGCGGCGTTCCTGCAAACCACGGGACACCGAATCAGATATGATTTATCATTTACTACGGTATTTTCACGACTCATCGGGGACGCCTCTGCTGCACTTCTGGGCGTATCAGAACGTGTTGTTCAGATCGGTGGCGGCGGTGCTTACCAGCTTCTCGATAGCGATTCTTATCGGGCCGGTAATCATACGCTGGCTGATGACGAAGAAGATCGGTGACAGGCCCGAATTCCATCACGCGGCGCTGAACGAACTTACCAAAGAAAAGGCCAACACGCCTACGATGGGTGGTCTGATAATTATTTTGGCGGTATTAGTGACGACCGGCCTGTGGGCGAATCTCAACAATCCGTTCATACGCAAATCGTTCGTCCTGGTTATCTGGTTCGGTGCTCTTGGAGGCGTTGACGACTGGCTCAAGCTGACCGCGCATACCAAGCACCGCAACAGAGACGGGCTGCTGGCGTGGGAGAAGCTGATTTTTCAGATAGCAGGCGCGGTTCTGATATCTTTGTTTCTATATCAGGATTTTGTGAACACGCCCGACGGATACAAATTCTGGGTGCCGCTGTACGACAAGGGCATACCGCTGGCGAACTGGATGTTCGTTGTGATAGCGTTGTTTTACATATCGGCCACGAGCAACGCGGTGAATCTGGCGGACGGCATGGACGGGCTGGCGGCCGGCTGTCTGGGGATGGTTTCGTTCGTGCTGGTGGTGCTCTGTTACGTGGTGAGCGAGGATATGACGCGGGCTATTCCGATTCCGGCGGCGGCGTCGCTTTCCGGAGCGGCCGAGGGCGCCGAACCGGGGGTTACCTTCGCGCCGCTGAGCTGGTCGGAGTATCTGCTGCTGCCGCATATTCCCAAGGCGGGCGAGTTGAGCGTTTTCTACGGTGCGATTCTCGGGGCGGTGCTGGGCTTTCTGTGGTTCAACTGCCATCCGGCGCAGACTTTCATGGGCGACGTTGGTTCGCTGCCGCTGGGAGCGGCCATGGGATACGGGGCGCTGGTTACACGCAACGAAATACTGCTGCTGGTGATCGGGGGAGTTTTCGTGATGGAATTGATGAGTGTGGTGCTGCAGGTGAGCTATTTCAGGTATACCGGAGGCAAGAGGCTGTTTCGCTGCGCGCCTCTGCATCATCATTTTCATCTGGCCGGCTGGAGCGAGCCGCAGGTGGTGGTCAGGTTCTGGCTGCTTTCGGCTGCGTTTGCGGCGATCGCGCTGGCAACGCTCAAGATCCGCTGACAGATAACGCAGGGCGGTTTATCAGTAGTCTTCTTCGTGCAGGCGGACGTTTACGCGGTAGGCGTCGGAGTCGTCGGGGGGCGTCATTTTTTCAAGTCGGCGCTGGGCCAGAAGGATCTTAACGGCGGTAATGCCGCAGGCCACACCCGCTATTGCGAAAACAGCGGCGGCCAGAAAGGCGAAAACTTCCGGAAGAGCGAGGATTATCACGGCGAATCCTATGAGCATCAGGCCTACGATGAATATGCCCGCCGCGACGGTTCGCGAGGCCTGGCCTATCATGTTCGTGTAGAAACGCATGTCGATAATGCCCCCTTTCCGGAATTCGTCCGGGATCAGAAAGAAGCGGGCCCCTGTCCGGGGCCCGCTCCGAATCGACTACTCTAGTACATGTCCGGTGCTCCGCCGGGTGCGGGCGCCGGTTTCTTCTCTGGAATCTCGCTGACGATTGCGTCGGTAGTCAGCAGCAGCGAGGCGATCGAAGCGCCGTTCTGAAGTGCGGCTCTTTCGACCTTGGTCGGTACGATAACGCCGGCTTCGACCATATCGCCGTATTTCTTGGTCAGGGCATCGTATCCGAAGTTCTTTTTATCGGTTTCCATGACCTTCTGGGCGACGATGGAGCCGTCCAGTCCGGCGTTGGCCGCGATCTGTTTGATCGGGGCGATAACCGCCCGGCGGATGATATCGATGCCGATTTTGGCGTCGCCTGTGGCCTTGACCTTATCGAGGGCCGGCAGTGCTCTGAGCATGCTGACGCCGCCGCCGGGGAGAATGCCCTCTTCGACGGCCGCACGGCAGGCGTGCAGAGCGTCTTCGACGCGGGCCTTCTTTTCCTTCATCTCGGCTTCGGTGGCCGCTCCGACGTTGATCTGAGCGACACCGCCGCTGAGTTTGGCCAGCCTTTCCTGCAGTTTCTCAATATCGTAATCGCTGGTGGAGGCCTCGATCTCGTTCTTGATCTGCTCGATGCGACCCTTGATGGCGTCGGTCTCGCCGGCGCCTTCGATAATCGTGGTGGAGTCCTTGTCGACGGTAACTCTCTTGGCCATGCCGAGCTGCGCCAGTTCGATGTTCTCCAGATCGATTCCGAGGTCCTCGAAGATGGCCTGTCCGCCGGTGAGTACGCTGATATCGCTGAGCAGGGCCTTTCTCCTGTCGCCAAAACCCGGGGCCTTGACGGCGGCGACCTGAAGCACGCCGCGGAGCTTGTTGACGACCAGCGTCGCCAAGGCTTCGCCTTCGACGTCTTCGGCGATGATCAGCAGCGGTCTGCCCTTCTTGGCCACCTTCTCAAGCAGCGGAACGAGCGATTTGATCGAGCTGATCTTCTTCTCGTGGATGAGGATGTAGGGCTTGTCCAGAACGACCGACATGTCTTCGACCTTGTTGACGAAATGCGGGCTGAGGTAGCCTTTGTCGAACTGCATACCTTCGACCAGTTCTACGATCGTTTCGAGCGACTGACCTTCTTCGACGGTGATTACGCCGTCTTTGTCGACCTTGTCCATCGCCTCGGCGAGCTTTTTGCCGATTTCGGCGTCCTGGTTGGCCGAGCAGGTTGCGACCTGCTGAATCTGCTTGCTGGACTGAACGGGGATCGCCAGCTCGTAAAGTTCGTCCACCAGTGCTTCGACGGCCGCGTCGATACCGCGTTTTACCTGCATTGCATTGGCGCCGGCGGTAATGTTTTTGAGGCCTTCCTTGAAGATGCTCTCGGCCAGAATGGTCGCGGTCGTTGTGCCGTCGCCGGCCACGGATGAAGTCTTCGAGGCGACTTCCTTGACCATCTGGGCGCCCATATTTTCGTAGGCGTCTTCGAGTTCGATTTCCTTGGCGACGGTTACGCCGTCTTTAGTAACGGTGGGCGAACCGTACGACTTTTCGAGTACGACGTTCCTGCCGCACGGTCCGAGCGTAATCTTCACGGCTTTGGCGAGTTTTTCTACGCCGTCCATGATCGCGGCGCGGGCCTCTGTTCCAAAAGCAATTTTTTTAGCTGCCATTTTTGTCTATCTCCTTCTCTTCAAAACTAATGCTTCGAGATTTCCGGCTCGACTGCTCACTCAATGATGGCCATGATATCGGATTCTGTCATGATGAGGTACTCTTTGCCGGAGACCTTGATATCCGTACCGGCGTAGCTCGTGAACAGGACCACATCACCCTTTTTGATCTGCAGTTTCTGCACGGAGCCGTCTTCGAGGTTCTTGCCGGGGCCGACCGCGACGACTTTGCCTTTCTGGGGCTTTTCTTTTGCACTGTCGGGCAGTACGATTCCGCCGGCTGTTTTCGTTTCGGCTTCGAGACGCTCAACGAGAACCTTGTCTGCCAATGGTCGAATTTTCATCTTGTACTTACTCCTTTCAAGCTCAACTTCTATTACTGACTTGTTGTAATGTTTGTTTCGAGGCTGCCGGTCCGACCCGATTCGACCTTTAGGCCGGTTGGACAGCGATTTCACTCTACGATTGCGGCCTTTGCTCGAAAATGTGGCTGCCGTATCTTTTTATGAACAGCCGGTTCAACTGCTGCTCGAGTATTTGCATATCCACCGGCTTGTCTATCACGCTGAAGACGTTCAATTTGAGCGCCTGGCCCAGGATATCAATGTCGACCACGCCCGTCAGCAGTATGCAAGGCAGCAGCGGATAGTGTATCCCGAGCACTTTTACGGTCGCCAGTGCTTCGGAGTCGCGATTGTCCATATCGACCAGGGCGGTGTGAACGCGTTTTTCCCGGAGGATACTAACGCATTCGTCGGCGTTTTCGGCCATCATGAGGTTGATTCCGCGGGGTTTGAAAATCGCGCGGAGCGCCTGCGGCCACGCCCAGTTCGCATCACTGGCGAGAACATTAATTTCGGGCTCGTCGAAGCTCTCGCGAGTCGGCGAACCACCGCTACCAAATTTTGACAGTCTCCAAGCCATAGTAATCTGCCCAATTATGTGCAAATCCTGTGCCAGAAGGCCCACAGCGGCGATATATGGTCATAAGTACTTGATATTCAAGATGTTATGTTTTTGAAAAACATCGGCGATGCGTCCGGCCGAACTGCCGGGCCCGGTCTTTGCCTGCCATGCTGGCAGACGGTGGTCTTTTATGGGGCTGCCGGGCGGCAGTAGAGTTATGAATTGCGTGTGAGGGTCTGCTCAATCGAGGCTACAGGAATGTTCTCATTCTACAAAGGCCGGTACAGAGATTCACGGATATATCGGCGGTATGTCCGCTTCGAACGTTCTGCCGGGCCGATTGCGGCGGGCAGTCCAGACCGGCAGGACCGCAGGTTGGAAAGTGCGTCTTCTCAGGCGGCGGGAGGCGAGCGAATCAACAAGAGCGAACGGCGAAGCCGATGCCTGTTGAGCCGGCGGTCCAAAAGGCGGCGTGCGTGGCGGATGGAACCGGTAATTACCCAGTTTGAAATGCCTGACGGGACGTTTGGCAAGGTGCGCAATGACTGTCACAAAGATGCGAGTATTTACACGTGGCAAATACGGGTTTTTCGCGATTTTTAAAATCGACAATTGACACGTTGCCCGGCTTGTGTTACCTAGTTTTGTTCTAATTCTATTATAAGATGTTCTGGAGGGACGTCATATATGGAAGTAACGGAAGAGCATATTAAGCGTATTGAGGAGTTGCTTAA
>CAYOTO010000016.1:0-72602 GCA_964406945.1 uncultured Pirellulales bacterium | reverse complement strand
TCAAATGGCCGTCAGCCCTGGGCTGAGCCCTGGATCAGGCATTTTTCACTTTAGTTTTGATCTTCTTTTTATGCGTTTACAACTTATAGCCTGCAAAGTCCTACAGAGAGAAGCCTATCTCTGCGCCGCCCGCAGCCCCAACATCGTCGACATCGTCTTCCTCGAACAGGGCCTGCACAACACCCCCGACAAACTGCGTGAACGAGTCCGCCACGCCCTGACCCGCACCCAGGACATCCAGGGCAACCGGTTCGACGCGTCATTGCTCGGCTACGGCCTGTGCTCCAACGGCATCGTAGGCCTGTCCGCCGAAATCCCAATTGTAGTCCCACGGGCACACGACTGCATCACACTCCTGCTCGGCTCGAAGGAAAAGTACAAAAAATACTTCGACGCCCACCCCGGCACCTACTGGTACAGCCCCGGCTGGATCGAATTCGGCGACACGCCCGGACCCGAACGCCACGAGAAGAAACTCCGCGAATACGAAGAAAAATACGGCGCCGACAACGCACAATACCTCATGGAAGCCGAACGCGCCTGGCTCGAAGACTACCGCCGAACAACATATATCGACTGGCAAATGCCCCATACCGACCACTACAAGGACCACACCAGAAAAGCCGCCGAATTTCTCGAACTCGAATACGACGAATTCCCCGGCGCCTCGGACCTGTTCCAGAGGTTCCTCGACGGCAAATGGAACGAAGAAGACTTCCTCGTAGTCCCGCCCGGCAAGAAAATCGCCGACGACGTCAATTCAGACCGCATAGTGGAAGCCGACTGAGATGTCCCTTCAAGAAAAAATATCCCTTCTGCTCTTTGTCATCCCAATCCTCGCCATATACACGTTCGAATTCGCCCTGTTCGCAGCCGTCCTGACCGCCCGATTCACACGCCGCAGCCCCCGAAAAATACTGCTCAACAAACCAGCCGTCGCGCTGCACGTCCTGGCCCTCCTGGGCGTCGCCTGCTTTTTGTACGCCAGATTCATCGAGTCGCATCTGGTCGAAGTAACCCGAATAGACATACCCACCCGCAAACTCGCCGCCGCGGACTTTCGAATAGTCCAGATTTCCGACCTCCACTGCGACACCGAACCATTCACCGAAGACAAAGTCATTCGAATGGTCAACAACCTCGAACCCGACATCATAGTCTTTACCGGCGACGCCCTGCGCCACCCGAAAGGCCTGCCCGTCTTTCGCCGAACCATGGCCGCCCTCGAAGCCCCGCTCGGAAAATTCGCAATATACGGCAACTTCGACGCGCCATACCGAAACGACTTCGACCTCTTCGCCGAGACGGGCTTTCAACTGCTCCAAGACCGGTCCGTTACGGTAACAAAAGACGGCGACCGGATCGTCATCTCCGGCCTCGATTCCGACCGCCGAAGTCGCCGCAACCTCCCTGCCCTTCTCGATCCTGTCCCGCCGGACAAATTCAGCATACTTCTGCACCACACGAGCAACCACATCGAAGACCTCGCCGGCCTCAACGTAGACCTGTATCTGGCCGGTCACACCCACGGCGGCCAGATCGCACTGCCGTTCTATGGAGCAATTATAACCCTCCAGAAGCACGGCAAAAAATACGAATCCGGCCTCTACCGAGTCGACAACACAACCCTCTACGTCAACAGAGGAATAGGCTTCGAAGCCCGCCCCGCACCCAAAGCAAGATTCCTCGCCCCACCCGAAATAACCCTCTTAACCCTTACCCCCATTTAGTGACGCCGTCGATTGCTTAGCCCGCAACTATGTCGAACCGGCTGTTCATTCTTCATTTGCACTTGCTCCCAACTGCTCGGTTCGCTAATTTAAGAGCTGCGGATTAGCACTTTATGCAGTACATTACAATAACAACACTGGCAATCGCCCTGGCGATGGATGCGTTTGCTGTTTCGGTGGTAAGCGGAGCGGCCTACACCCGTTTGCGCATTCGCCACGCCCTGCGCATGGCCGCCTTTTTCGGCGCCTTTCAGGCCTTCATGCCTCTGCTTGGCTCCCTCGCCGGCTCGGCCCTCAAGGTTTATGTCGAATCGGTCGGCCACTGGATCGCATTCGCCCTGCTCCTGGCAGTCGGCGCAAAAATGATCTACGAATCGTTCAAGATCAAAGAAGCCGAAAGCAGCAATTTCGACCCGGCAAGCCTGCCCGTCCTGCTGGCTCTTTCGGTCGCAACCAGTATCGACGCCCTTGTCATAGGCATCACCCTCTCGCTCGTGGTCGCCTCCGTCGCCCTGGCCGTCGCGATCATCGGCATTATTACATTCGTCCTGTCCCTGCTCGGCGTATGGATCGGCAAACGCTTCGGCCACTTCTTCGAGATCCCGATGGAGGCCGTCGGCGGAATAATCCTCATAGCAATAGGCCTCAAAATCCTCCTCACAGCCCTCCTCGCATGATCCGTTCGCGCATAAAAAAAAGCCGGCCTCAAAAGCCCGGCACACGCCCCGCTGCTCTATTTCCAATACCCCCCCCGGACAGATCCCACAAAAGCCCAACCGCTAATCAGCCCCTCACAAACCCAACCGCACCGCAGCAAACGACGCAATACGAGTCAAAACTTCGTATGTCCCGGCGTATCCGGATGAAACGCCCCGGTCAGCAGATCGAAGTGCCAGCCGTGATCGCCGCCGCCCAGGTTCCCCGTTCCCGACTCCACCTCCACCGTACGGAGCTTGTTGAACGGATTCGCCGGCATGTCCTTGATATAGGGGCCGAAATCAGCGCCAACCGCCCCGGCGGCGTCCGTCATGTCCGTAAGCGCCTGCACGAAACTGGCCTTGCCCGTACCCGGCAGCGTGTCATTGTGGTGCACCTTGTACACCTGAATCGCCATACGGATTGTCTTGAGGTCCGAATGGATCGCCGCCGTATTCGCTTCCGTGCGAGCCGGTGCGAACTGCGGAACTACGATTGCCGCAAGGATCCCGAGGATCACCACGACAATGAGAATTTCTACCATTGTAAAGCCGGTTCTCGATTTCATCATAATCTCACTAAACTCTTTCCAAATCCCCCGGCGACGTTACATATTATTGCTCTCATGACCACCATGGGACGCTCAAGTAAATCATACAAAACAGTTCCACCGCCCCAAAATAGCCCTGGAAAACTACACGTACCCGCAAAACCCGCAGGACAGTCGCTCCCTGCCCCGTAAAAACCTTTCCCGGCTGCAATTATCGCCCCTTGCAATACCGAAAGATTCCCTTATAATCCCGCTTTGGCGTGCTCCGTTTGACCGGGGGGCTGATAATATTACTGAAAGTCGGCATGCCGCGGACCGCTGCCGCACGGAGATTGACTAATGAACGATCACGACTTCATTACCGTAGTTTCGGGTCTTCCCCGCTCGGGCACCTCGATGATGATGCAGATAATCCACTCCGGCGGCATGCCGGCCCTGACCGACGGCCTGCGCGAGCGCGACGAAGACAATCCCAAGGGCTACTACGAATTCGAACCCGTCAAGAAGACCAGAGAAGACGCTTCCTGGGTTCCCACGGCCCGGGGAAAGGTCGTCAAGATGGTCTACCGGCTCCTCTACGACCTGCCCCCGGACTACGATTACCGCGTCGTCTTCATGCGTCGTGCAATGGACGAAGTACTCAAATCACAGGAAAAAATGCTCCGGCGCGCCGGAAAGGACGACGGCTCCTCGGGACGTGATAAAATCGCCGAATTGTTCACCTCCGAACTGCAGAGAGTCGATAAATGGCTGCAGGACAAACCCAATTTCTCCGTCATTGAGGTCAATTACGCCGAAATGATCCAGGCTCCCGTACCAAACTGCACCCGCGTAAACGAATTCCTCGGCTCTCAGCTCGACCTCGACAAAATGGCCGCCGTAATCGACCCGGACCTATACAGAAACAGAAGCTGACCAATTCACCCGCGGCCAACATCCCCCTCCACAGCCGCCCGTCCCTTCGCCTTGGGCCGGGCCTTCTGCAGTCCCATAAGCCTCACGACTACTGGGGAATTCCCAGTCTGTCCCCTCCAATTTCGGTGCAAATTCCTGTATTTTACGTGATTTGCCGGTTTTTTGCTGAAAGAAGCCCCTCCGCTCACCGATATTGTCCCGAACATCGGCTCGCAGCCGAAAGGCTCCGACCGATGACTCTGGGGGCCGGTTGAACGTGTTCAGGAGTATCAATGCAGGAAAAAGAGCGGCAGCTTTGCAAATACAACTTGGAAAAAGCCGAACATCCGACAGGCCTTACGGCCCACCCGTTTCCGACAGTCGGATTCGCGGCGGCCGTAATCATGACCATTCTCCTGTCCGTCCTTACCACGGCCGATTCCGTTCGTCGTTGCTATAGTGCCGCCGGGACAATCTGCCGCGATGTCGCCCTCGAAAGACTCGTGGCCAAAACTCTTCGGCACAGCGAACTGCTCGAAATGTCGGCGCGAATGGCCGCCGCAACCGGCCGGCCGCAATGGCAAACAAAGTACCAGATGCACAAAACCCGGCTCGACGATGCAGTCGAGGAAATCGCCGAGTCAGCTTCCGCCGATCCCCGCGTCCAAAAAGTCCTGACCGCCGGCTGCGCGCGCACCCGAATGGCAGAGATAGAAAGCCGGGCACTGCAATACGTTCGCAGCGACGACCCCGCCGGCGGACTGCAATTACTCGCCGGCGACGAATATACCAGCCTCAGAAATCAACTTGTCGACGCACTGTCCGCCGCCCAGGCGCAAATCCGCAACAGCCTCCAGGCCGCTGAAGATATCTCCCGCAAAAGACTCGCTCATACCGGCGTACTGCTGGGCTTCGCCTCAGCGGTGCTGCTGCTGATCTGGCCGGGAATTCTACTCAAAGCCCGCGCGCACATTATCTCACGGCGAAACATCGAAAAGCAACTGATCGCCGCCAAAAGGAAGACAGAAGAGGCAAACAGCCGCCTCGAAGAGGCCGTCGAAAAAACCAAACTCCTGGCACAACAGGCCGATGGCGCCAACAAGGCTAAAAGCCAGTTCCTGGCCAATATGAGCCACGAAATACGCACCCCGATGAACGCAATAGTCGGTTTCAGCGATCTTCTGGCTGAGGAAGACCTCACTGCAAACCAGGCCCAGAACGTCAAAATCATTCGAGAAGCCGGACACAATCTTCTCACAATCATCAACGATATACTCGATTTCTCGAAAATCGAAGCCGGCAAGATGGATATCGAAGTGGTCGAATGCTCGCTCGGAAGAATAATAGAAACAGTCGAATCCCTCATCAGACCCCAGGCTATCGAAAAAGGGCTCGAATTCAATATTTCAACCGCACCAGGAGTACCGGCCCTGATCCGCACCGATCCGGCCAGACTGCATCAGTGCCTCATAAACCTCACCAGCAATGCGGTGAAGTTCACCGCCCGCGGAGGAGTCCGCCTGGACGTAGCCCTCAGAACCGTGGGCGACAGGCCATGCGTCAAATTCACGGTCGAGGACACCGGCGTCGGCATTCCGCCCGACAAACTGGAAAAGGTGTTCACCGAATTCACTCAGGCCGACCCGACAACCTCACGCAAGTTTGGCGGAACCGGTCTTGGCCTGACCATCACCCGAAGAATCGCCGAAATACTCGGCGGCTCCCTGGCTCTGTCCAGCGTCGAAAACCACGGAACAATAGTTTCTCTGACCCTCCCCACCGGCTACAAATCCACCGTGCGAATTCCGCTGCTGGACCCCCACAACCTGTCGGAAAACCTTAAAGAAGACCCCGAAGGTCAAAACTGCCCGCACTTCACCGGCCATGTTCTGGTCGCCGAAGATACAGTCACAAACCAGCTTCTCATCAAGTCGCTGCTCACCCGCCTTGGCCTGAATGTTACCATCGTAGGCGACGGCCGAAAGGCCCTGCAAAGCGTTAGCCGCAATCAGTATGACCTCATTTTGATGGACATGCAAATGCCCCACATGAACGGCTACGACGCCACCAGAGCCCTGCGACGCTCATCCGTAGCCATCCCGGTGGTCGCTCTGACCGCCCACGCCATGAAAGGAGACGAGGAAAAGTGCCTCCAGGCCGGCTGCGATGGCTATCTCACCAAGCCGATCAATCGCAAACGACTGATAAGCGTTCTGCGTCGATACCTTCACGTCCACAAGCCCGTCGCCTCAAACTGATTCTACGCCCGCTTTCCATTGCGCACCGCATGAATTCAGTCTCCCAACCCTCACACATGCACTGACGCCCCACAACCAAACTCAGCTCTCGCTATGGAACTTTTTCACTGGTCTGGCCTGTTTTTCGCTCTTTTTTCCAAACCGACGCAACAAAACGCTGACTCCTGCGTCTAAATCTGTAGACAAGACAAGCAAAATCCTCCTTCGGCGGCCTCGATAGCTCTTTTCTCACCAAAATCCCTTAAACCCAACCGGGGCCGCCATTCATTTTTTTAGCACTCCGTTATCGCCCGAGCCCCGAAAAATGTCCGAAAAAAAACGGCCGTGCGTTACCTTTGCACTTCTTCGCTCACTACCATAACAAAGCGGCCCAAAAGCCGCTGTAGTACGCGACAAAAACCTTAGATCAGCACAATAGTCTTCCTTCAGGGGGGCAGCTTCTACCGTCCGACGTGACACGGACGTTTAAGCTGCTCCTCGACCCTTTAATTCATTTACGGCACAAACAGCCTGCCCAAAAGCCGTTTCTGCTCGAAGAAAGCGGCTTACCCGCCCGTCCTCAAGCCGTCCTCGCATTCGACCGATACATCTATACCAATAACCAAACCTCATACCTTTGGCAGTCATGGTGTTCCTTCTTTCAAAAGATCCTTAAGCCTGAGCACGCGGGACTGCCTCTTTGTTGCCCAATTATACATGACTCTACTGCCTCAGCTTGCCTATATTTACTTGAGAGTGTCCCACAGCCGTTCATCAGTGGTGATTCTCTCCATTGAAACCCACCCAACGTGTCCGTCCCAGAACGCAATATTTGACCCGCCGTGATGCCTGAAGGCCGTCGCTCCGTACGTCAGAATTCCAAGCCATTGCTCGCCGTATTCGTTGTAACGTTCCGTCTTGCGGTAACTTATCCACCAGTCAAGCGCGTCGGCGATAAGGATGTTCTCACCCGGACTCCTCACCCAGCTTTCCTTGTCCGGTCCGAGTTGTTGCTTCCACGCCTCGTGATCCCCGTCGATATTGACCCCGTAGCTCCGATCTATAGCATACAGCCCCTTTTCGGCGTGGTTCAGCGCCCAACGGGCTTCCGGGCATATATAGTGCCTGGGAACATTCGGCGCCCACTCCTGCAGCGTGTAACTACGCCTGGTTTTCTGCTCCGTCGTGAGCACCTCCAGCCCCATTCCCCTGCGAAAGCCGTCGTGATTGTACCACGGGGTATAGGGGTCTCTGTTCGTATGAGGCAGGTACTTGCCGGTTTCTATCGTGTACTGCTTGTGAACCATATAGATGCTCTTAAGCGTGCTCATACACACGATCCGCCGGGCCGTACCGCGCGCACGCCGCAGAACAGGAACCAGAATGCCCATAAGAACCGCAATTATCGAGATCACCACAAGAATCTCGATCAGCGTGAATCCTCGACGCCTGAAACGTCTGCGCCCCATACCTGACCACCCCTTCAGCTGAAAGAAAACGCATTTCAACCTGTACGCATCGCTGCCCTCGGCGGTCTTTTCCATCGCCACCACACGCGTTCAGTATACACTTGCACACAAAAGAATGGAAGCAAAAACCCCTCCTGCCTCGCACGCCAGCCTATGAAAATAGTGTGGCTAAAATGTACATAGACTGATGTCATGCTGAGCGAAGCGAAGCATCTGGGCAGCGAAAGATATCTCCGGCCGAAACCCGGTCGATATGCCACAAATTATTAATGCACCCGCGCCGTCGTCTTTTTGCCGCGTCTGACCGGCAATTTTCTAAACCTTCGACTCAAAATTCTCGTTGCTTTGTCTGCGATTTTCACGCTAAAATACAGCACGGTCAGGGAATGGTCTTCGGTGATTACCCGGCTTGGCGCCTGGACAATCGCCGGGGCCCAGGAGCGTGCTATGTCCCTCGGTGCGATAATCAGGAAAAAACGCGAGCAGTTGAATCTCACCCTCGACGAGGTCAGCGCCCGAACTTCGTTTTCCAAGCCCTACCTGTCCACAATCGAAACGGGCAAAGTCAAGAATCCGCCCGGCGACGAACTGCTCACACGCCTCGAACGCATACTCGAGTTCCAGCCCGGCCTGCTCGTCCACCTCGCCCACATGGAAAGACTGCCGTCGGACATCCGCGGCCGATACGAACACTCCGAGGCCGAAAATCGCAGATGGCGCCACTTCGTCAAGAGAATCGTCGAGGACAACGTCACCCCCGACAAAATCGACGCCCTGCTCGCCGAAAGCCGTCTCGACCTCCAAGCTGACAGCACGCCATACGAAGCCGGCCGGCTCATACCAGTAATCAATAAAGTCGCCGCCGGATACCCCGCCGATTTCGACGACCTCGACTACCCCGTTGGAATTGCCGACGACTACGTCCGCGGCCCGGACATACACGACCCGAACGCCTTCGCCGTAAGAGTTGTCGGCGACTCGATGGAGCCCAAATTCGCCGAAGGCGATATCGTTATATTCTCCCCCGCCGCCGAGGTCCGCTCCGGCGACGACTGCTTCGTCCGATTCACCGACCCCCACGAGACCACCTTCAAAAGGGTCTTCCTGGAGCCTGACAACAAAGTCCGCCTCCACCCCAGAAACGAAAACCACCCCCCCATGACCGTCGACGGCAAGAGAATCAACGGAATCTACAGAGCCGTAGCAAAATACCAGAACCTCTGACCAATCCCGTTCGGCGTGAAGCGGATTGATTTTTGATGATATATAGGACCGTTCTTGACCTATACATCAAAAGGCGTTATTATGGCTTATAGCTCCGTTCCGTGCGATGCAACAGTCTGTACAGATAAACTGCAGGGATCAAAACTTATGACCAGGATACCAGCAATTGCACTGATATTTGCCGCATCGATTACCGCACCATGCTGTGCCGCCGACTGGCCCCAGTTCCGCGGTCCGAACCGGGATGGAAAATCGGTTGAAACAGGCCTGCTGGACGAATGGCCGAAAAACGGCCCAGCCCACAAGTGGACCATCGCCGGCATTCATGAAGGCTATTCCAGCCCTTCAATCGCCAAAGGCCGCATATACGTGACCGGCCTTAATCGCAGAAACGGAACCGGCATACTTACCGCAGTCAATCTCGAAGGCCGCATCCTCTGGCAAAGAAGCTACGGCCCCGAATGGACCCGCTCGATGCCCGGCGTACGGTGCACGCCAACCTTCCACAGAGACCGTCTATACCTCATCAGCGGAACCGGCAATGTTCTCTGCTTTGATGCGGCAACCGGCAGGCTCATCTGGAAGGTAGACACCGCCGACAGATTCGGCCGAAGACCGGGCCCGTGGGGAATCGCCGAAAGCCCCCTCGTGTATGGGAATAACGTAATTTGCACGCCGGGAGGATCCGATGCGACGATTGCGGCCCTGGACAGAAAAACCGGCGAAACAGTATGGGCAGCGCAAATACACGACCAGAAGTCGGCCTGTTGCTCACCGATTCTCATCACCCGGTCCGGCCGCACCATCGTTGTAACCATGCTCGAAGATTACCTCGTGGGCGTCGACGCCTCGACCGGCAACCCGCTCTGGACAGATCGCTTCGCCGATTATCAGGAGGATCCGACCGCCATAAATCCGGTCAGCCCTGTTTACCACAAAGGCTCTCTATACGCTACCAGCGGTTACAACGATGGCGGAGCGATGTACAGCCTCAGTCCCGACGCAGCAGCAATCCACAGGATATGGACGGACACGGTTCTCGACTGCCACCACGGCGGAGTGGTCCTCGTCGACGGCCTTATCTACGGCTCCGATTACGCTTCCGTCTTCCACGGCGACTGGGCCTGCATCGAATGGGAGACCGGAGCCGAAAAGTACGTCAACAGGTGGCAGACTAAGGGCTCCGTGATATACGCCGACGGAATGCTTTACTGCTATGATGAAAAAGACGGAACCGTCGCCCTGGTCAAACCCAATCCCGAGCGATTCCGGGTTGTCAGCACTTTTCAGTCCTCGCACGGCAAAGGCCGCCACTGGGCCCACCCGGCAATCAGCGAAGCAACTCTATACATCCGACATGGCGACACCCTCTCAGCCTACGACATAAAGAAATAGCCCTTGCATAACCTTCTGAAGCGACGATTGCTTCACGCCATACAACCGCTCCAATGAATACAAGCCTCTGCAACAGGCCGCCCCCAGCCAAAATTACATCAACTCCCCCGCCCTGAAATCCGATTGGTTTCAGTAGTGAATCAGTAGAATCCCTGTCGAAAGTAAAATCCTGATGTGCCCGGTCATTCCGTCTGCTGCACATCGAAGTGCTTCAACGCAGGCTCGGCACGCCTGAGCACGCCATACGGACACGATTGTCCGAGGAGCATAGGCCACCTGTTCGGACAAACACTGTCTTTCGTCGCGGGCCGGCTCGACGTCATTCTAGCGTCAGTTTTCAGTCGGCTTTGAGTACGGCCGCAGTTAGGTCAGAGTCTGCAACTGCTGTGGAATCAGTTCTGAGGCCCAATTAAGGCCTATAAGTACTTGAAGGGCAAGTATTTATGAGCGCACTTCCTGCTCGACACACAGAAAGACAAGGAAGCCTAATCACCCTTTCTGCTTCTGACCTTCAAGCAAGATACTGATTGCAGATTTGATATGCTCCGGCAGTTTCGGCCATGCCTCGATCAGCCCGGCCAAATCCTTATCCTGCACCGCCTGCCGTGTGCGCAGTGCGCCGGATTCTGCACGGGCATCTTGCGAAATCGGCGTTTTTGATAGCGCCAGTGGGGAATGTTCGAATCCAGTATCGCCCATTTTGGCCCTGCATGTGCTCGTGCAGGTTTTTTTTCTTGCGGCAGTGGGAGGGAGTTAATCAGCCGGGGCCGGTTGGGATTCTTTGTGTTTGGGCCAGACTTTGTCGTTTAGTTTCTGGATGAGCACGTAGCAGACGGGAATGAGGAATATTCCGAACAGCGTGGATGCGAGCATTCCTCCGAATACGGCCGTTCCGAGCGACCGCCTTCCAGCGGCCCCGGCTCCGGTTGAAATTACCAGCGGCAGGACGCCGAATACGAATGAAAATGCCGTCATCAGAATTGGGCGGAAGCGCAGCTTTGCAGCGGTAATCGCCGAATCGACCGCGGAATGGCCCTGTTCGTGGTGGAGTTTGGCGAATTCAACCAGCAGAATGGCGGTTTTGCTGGCCAGGCCTATGAGCATGACCAAGCCGATCTGAGTGTAAATATTGTTGTCCAACATGCGCACGAAGGTGGCGAGAACCGCTCCGAAAAGCGCCAGGGGAACAGACATTACAATACTAACCGGTATAAACCAGCTTTCGTATTGAGCTGCCAGGAAGAAGAAGACGAAGACGGACGCCAGGGCGAAAATTATGGGGGCCTTATTGCCGGCTTTGATCTCCTGGTAGCTCATGCCGGACCATTCGTAGCCCATCGAGGCGGGCAGAGTTTCCTGAAGCAGACGCTCCATTTCCTGCATGGCCTGTCCCGAACTGTAGCCGAAATTCGGGGTTCCGGTGAGCGTAGTGCAGGGATAGAGATTGTGGTGGAAGACGTTCTGGGGTCCGGCGACATTTTCAACGCGGGCGAACGTCCTTACCGGGACCATTTTCCCCCGGCGATTGCGGATCTCGAGGCTGAGTATATCCTCGAGCTGTGCTCTGGATTGGGGGACCGCCTGCGTCAGGACTTTGTAGGTGCGTCCGAAGAGATTCAGATCGTTTACGTAAGAAGTTCCGAGGTTGGATTGAAGCGTGTTGAACAGGGCCTGGAAGGAAATGCCCAGTCGCTTTACTTTGGTTCTGTCGATATTCAAATAGAGCTGTGGGACGTTGGCGCGGAAGGAACTGTTGACCCGCATGAGCATGGAATTTCGATTTCCCTCAAAGACCAGTTGGTCGCCGATGCGCTGAAGTTCGTCCAGGCCCGCGCCGCCGCGGTCCTGGATTTTGACTTCGAACCCCCCTGCCATGCCGAGGCCCATAATCGGCGGCGGCACAAACGCAAAGCACATGGCGTCCCGGACTCCGAAAAGCTGCATTTGGACCTGCTGAGAGATGGATTGTACCGAGAGGGCCTGGCTGTCACGCTCATCCCAGGGTTCGAGCATTACGAAGTACGCGGCGCTGTTTGGGGCGATGACGTTGTTGAGCAGCGAAAAGCCGCCTATGCAGACGTATTCGCGGATTCCTGGGGTCCCGTCGAGGATTTGGCCGACGCGATCGGTGACTTGGGCGGTTCTCTGGAGACTGGCCCCGGGGGGAAGTTCTACGTTCAGGAGAAAAAATCCTTCGTCTTCATTCGGCAGAAAGCCGCTGCGAAGTGAACTAAAACCTACGAAGGTCAGGAAAACGATTACGATGTAGAGCACCGAGGCAATGAAGGTTCGGCGTGTGATTCTGCCGACAACGGCCATGTAGCCGCTGGTAGCGCCTCTCATAAAGATGTTAAACAATCTGAAGAAGCCGCGACGTTTGCCCGGGGACGGGCGCAAAAGCAGCGCGCACAAAGCAGGGGTGAGAGTCAGGGCGTTTATTGTGGACAATATGGTGGCGCTGGAGATGGTCATGGCGAACTGCGCGTAGAGGCGTCCAGAGACACCGGCGATCATGCCGGTTGGGACAAATACGGCCAAAAGCACCAGGGTCGTTGCGATGACCGGGGCGGTAATCTGGCGCATTGCCTTAATAGCGGCCTCGCGTCTGGAGAGACCTTCTTCGTCGATGATGCGCTGGGTGTTTTCGACGACGACGATAGAGTCGTCAACCACAATTCCGATAGCCAGGACCAGGGCGAACAGCGTGAGGGTGTTGATGGACATGCCGAACAACATCAGGACCGCACAAGCACCGATCAGAGAAACGGGTATGGTGATCGCGGGTATGAGGGTTGTTCTGAGGTCCTGGAGGAAGATGTAGACGGTGAGTACGACCAGAAAGGTCGCGAAAGCGAGGGTGTAGAAAACCTCGCGAATGGATTCGGAGATAAACAGCGTGGGATCGAAGGCGACTACGTATTCAAGTCCTTCCGGGAAGTCGCGTGAAAGCTCGTGCATTTTCTGCTTGATCTGCTCGGCGACTTCGAGGGAATTTGCGCCGGGCAGTTGAAATACGCCCATCGCCAGCGAGGGCACGCCGTTGTACTCGACAAACCAGTTGTAGAGTTCGGAGCCAAGTTCAATCTCGGCCACGTCGTCAAGACGCAGTATGCGTCCTTCTGTGTCTGTTTTGAGGATGATGTTTCTGAACTGTTCGGGGCTGCTTAGTCGTCCGAGGGTTCTGATAGTGTACTGGAACTGCTGACCGTCGGGACTGGGCGGCGCGCCGAGCTGGCCGGCTGCGACCTGGACGTTCTGTTCGCGGATGGCGGCTATCACGTCGTTGGTGGTAAGTTCGCGGGCTTCGAGAAGCTGCGGGTCCAGCCAGATACGCATGCTGAAATCCTTCGCCCCGAAAACCGTGATGCTTCCGACGCCGGGCACGCGTGAGAGAGTGTCGCGGAGATATATGTTGACGTAATTGCTCATGTAGGTCTGGTCGAACCGGCCGTCGGGGGAGCGCAGACATACGACCAGCGTAATGTTGGTCGATTGTTTCTGGGTTATAAGCCCGTATCGCTTCACCTCCTCGGGAAGCAGCGGCTCGGCCATCGATACGCGATTTTGTACGAGCACGGTCGCCATATCCACGTCCGTTCCGACCTCGAAGGTTGCTGTAAGCTCCATGGATCCGTCGTCGGAGCAGTTCGAGGACATATACAGCAGGCCGTCGACGCCGTTTATCTGTTCTTCCAGCGGGGTGGCGACTGTTTCGGCGACGACCCGGGCGTTTGCGCCGGGATAGCGTGCGGTGACAACCACCGTCGGAGGCGTTATGTTCGGTGTCTTTTCCACCGGAAGCAACGGTATGCTTATCGCGCCGACCAGTATCACCACCAGCGCTATTACACTTGCAAAGATGGGGCGTTTTATGAAGAAAGTACTAAGCATTGGTTTACTCCTGAGCGACCTGCTGGTCCGGTGAATTGGGTTCGGCCGGCGGCGACTTGCCTTCCGCTGTCGCATTAACCTCTATGCCCGGACGGGCGAACTGCGTGCCTTTGACGATATAGGTGTCTTCGGCGGTGAGACCGGAGGTGATAACTCGCATTTCGCCGACGGCCCGGCCGGTCTTTACGGGGCGGCGCGTTACTTTCTGTTCGTCGTCGACCAGCAGAAGATATTTGCCGCCTATGTCGGTCTGCAGGGCCTTATCATACACACAAACGGCGTCAGATTTCGTGCCGAGTGGCAGCCGTACTCTCACGAACATGCCCGGCAGGAATGTTTCGGCTTCGTTGGCAAGTTCGCCGCGCAAGAGAATTGTGCCGGTGCCGGAATCGACGGTGTTGTCCATGTAGTTGAGCACGGCCTTGTGCGGGAAGTTCGGTTCGTTTTCGAGGCCTATGAAGAAGGGCCGAGTGGATTCGGGGCCGACGGACTTTACTCCGAGTTTGCGGGACAGCAGTTCTTCGCTTATGTAGAAGTTAACATAGATGGGTTTGAGCCTGACAACAGTGGCGAGGAGCGTCTGGTTTGCCTGACCGACGAGATTGCCGACGTCGATGAATCTGCGACTGATGCGGCCGTCAATAGGGCTGCGGATCCAGGTGTAACTGAGGTCCTGTTCGGCCTTTTTCAGTGCGGCTTTGGCTCCGGTTACCGCGGCCTGGGCCTGGTCGCGCTGGGCGCGTTTGGTTGTAACTTCCTGTTGGCTGACGGCGTTGGCCTCGACGGCCTGCTCGACTCTCTGAAGATCCACTTCGGCTCGTGCCAGATCGGCCTTGCTTGCCTGCAATTGAGCCCAGGCCTGATCTCGCATTGCCTGGTAGGCGGGTCGTTCTATTTCAAAAAGCAGGTCCCCTTTGCTTACCCTGGTGCCTTCGACGAAGTGCATTTTTTCCAGGAAGCCCTGGACGCGGGCGCGAATTTCGACCTGTTCGAGGGCTTCGGTCGTTCCGGTGAAATCGTAGTATTCGTCGACCGCCTGTACTACGGGTTTTGCGACGGTAACCGCGGGCGGCGGCATCTGGGGCGGCTGGATGTCGGGCTTGAAAGTGAACAGTTTGTAGAGACCGAATCCAACTGCGGCTATCACCAGAAGACTGATGATGCTTACAATGAAACGTGCTGCCTTCATGTGGTTATACCTTTCGTTCCGGGCTTTTATTTTTTATCAGAATAGACCGGTTTGGATATGCGGTCGGCTTCGGGCAGGCCTTCGATGGGCCATCCCCCTCCGATTACTTTATAGATTCGTATCAGGTCGAGGACGATTTGGCCTCGACTTGCGGCCAGGCGATCCTGCTGAGTCCAGAGGGTCCGCTGCATATCGAGGACGTTCTGGAAGTCCGTCAGGCCGCTGGTGTATTGCCTGCGGACCAGTTCGACGGATCTTTCGGATTGATTGGTGGAACGCTGGAGCGCTTCGAGTCGCATTTTGTCCTGTCGGAGCGATGCAAGCGCATTGGCAATTTCTTCGACGGCATTGAGTACGGTCTGTTCGTATCTCAGGCGGGCCTGCTCGGTGGCTGCGTTTTCGCGTCGAATATTGCTGCGAACGCGGTCGCCGTCGAGAACACGCCAGCGGAACGAGGGACCGAACGAATAGGCGGTGGCGGCCAGATTGCCGAGATGGCTGAAGTTCTCGGCCTGCAGGGTGAACGTGCCGCTGAGCGAGAACTGGGGGTACAGATCGGCGGTGGCCACTCCTATTCTGGCGGTCTGGGCGGCCAGCTCGCGTTCTGCGCGGCGTATGTCCGGACGTCGCCTGAGCAGGTCCGCCGGTACCGCGGGTGCGTTCGGATCGGTGGGGGTCGGAATGGGGCCGGGGGCGAATTTTACCTGCAGATCCTGTGGATAGCTCCCGAGCAGGACTGCGATGCGGTTGATGATCTGAATTTCGGCCAACCTGAGGGCGGGAACCTCGGCTTCTGTGTTGGCGAGGTTGAGTTTTGCCTGTGCCACGTCCAGCTCGCCCGAAAGGCCGGCGGCGAATCGTTTCTGCGTGAGTTGGACGGTTTCTTTCTGTGCATCTATATTCTGAATGGCGTATGCCATGCGGGCCTGCGTGGTGCGGAGTTCCACATAGTTGCGAGCGACCTCGGCGAAGAGCATTCTCAGCACGTCGTAGTGGTTTTCTATTGAGGCTTCGAGCGAGGCCTGGCGGGACTCGACGGAACGCTTTATCTGTCCGAACAGGTCTATCTCCCAGGCGGCGTCAAAGCCGGCTGCATGCAATTCGTAGGGATCGGTCGGCATACCGGGAAACCAGAAACGCGTTTCCTCGCTGTCGCGCAGCAGAGAGGAAGATCCGACGGCGTCGATTTGGGGAGAGCGTCTTCCCGCGGCGTAATCGCGCAGTGCCCGGGATTCGGCGATACGCATCCAGGAAGCTTTGGCATCGAGGTTTGCGGCGCCGGCTTGTTTAATCAGGTCGTTGAGTATGGGATCGTCGAGCAGCTTCCACCAATGCTCCAACTGCCCGGAGGAGAGTCGGTTGGCGTCTGCGGGCTGGGCGTCCCAGCGTTGAGGGGTTTGGATTTCAGGCGGCTCGTAGTCCGGTCCGACTGTGCAGCCGCTAAAGAGCGACATACACCCGGCCAGGGCTAGCAGCACCATCGTTAGTTTTCGTTGGAGATTCATACTGATACCTTTTCTCGCTTACGTGGGCGAGAGTTCTGATTAAAGCGGCTTAAGATAGTCCTGGAACAGGCTCAGGACTTCGCGTTTGGAACTGGTAAAGTCATAATCACCGAGATACTTGTGCGTTTCGCAGACGCCGACGAGAGACTCGAACAGAACAGTTGCGGTTCGCCTGGTGTTTACCGACCTGAAGACGCCCTGCTCCACGCCCTCGGAAAGGATCTTCTCGAAGAAGCCAAGCATGTCCTGGAAGAGCTTTTGTTTGTCCTCAACCGGTGTGCGGTCGGGCACTCCGGATCGCTCGGCCAGATCGAAGACGATGTGGTACTTGTCCAGAAAATCGAATATCTCATCGACGACTTCGCGGAGACGCACATCGGCCGGGCCGTCTTTTTGGGAGACGCGCTCGGCGATTGCGCGAATGGCCGCGTGAAGTCGCTTATCCACGAAGTAGAGCAGGTCTTCCTTATTCTTGAAGTAGTTGTAGAGCGTTCCGGTAGCTATGCCCACGGCGGCGGCAACGTCGTGCATTCTGAGGCCTTCGAAATCGGCCCGGGCAATGACCTCGAGAGCGGCTTCGTATATGGTTTCTTTTGCAGCTTCCTGTCTGGCGTGCTGCTGTCTTTGCGAAATTGTGCTCATAGGGGCCGGCCCTTTCCACGTTGAAATATAGTTCACATTGTATGAATACATATTCATATAGCATGAATTTACCTTTTGTGTCAAGGGGATTTATGCGGGGAGAAAGGGTTGATTGCGAAGAAATTGACGAAAGGCCCGTCGGCGTTTCTTAAGTGGCGAAACGACAGACCGGGATGAACTTTGAGCGTCCGGTTATTGTGTACCGGGGCCGGGCAAAAAGGCTTGCTACATCACAGGCGCGGGCTCGGAAATGGCGGCACGACGGGGGCTGGTCTCTTTGACGTAATCGTTTATGTCGGATATGAGGCGATCTTTTGCATCACCGAAGAATAGAATGTGCTCTGAATCGGCATATTGTACGATGCGGGGCTGCGAGGCGCAGTGCGTAAGGGTTTTGCAGGTCTTGTCGATGTCCAGAACGGCGTCTTTGCCGCCGAGGCAGACAATCGAGGGCGTTGTGAGTCTGTCGAGGTTTTTGCTGACGAAAGAACCGATTCGCCGCATCTGATGGAAATCGTCGGCGGTCGGGGCTACGGTTCTGAGTTTGTCTTTGTAAAGGAAGTACAGACCCGCGGGAGAATCGGTGAACATTTGGTCTTTTCGTACCGGACTGGCTATGTTGAAAGACAAGCCCGGCAGCAAGCTGAGTCCGACGAGAAATTTTTCTGAGGAAGTAATGTCTACCTGAGTGTGAAGTACGGGTGAAATCAGGATAAGGGAGTCAACCAAGTCGGGGTGCTGAATTGCACATGCGATCGCCACTTTGGCTCCGAAGCAGACTGATGCTACATGCACGGAGGCCTGGGGGTGGTCGTTCCTGGCCGATTCGATTACCTGTTTGAGATCGTCGAGCCAGTTTTCGTACTTGCCGGGCACCCTCGAATTGAGTCCGCTGCCCCTTCTGTCGAGGCCATATACGAGGGTTCCTCTGGTTCGCAGTGCGGTGGCGACTTCGGAGAACCATCCCCCATGACTTTCGAGGCCGTTGACATAGATCAGGATGTGCTCTGGATTTTTCATACGCCATTTATTGACGCGTATAAGCTGGTCGTCGTACGCGGTGAAGCGGTCGACGGCGAACGTGTCGGAGTATGTATGTGTTTCGCCGAGAATACTTCTGAATCTTATGATGGTCTCGTCGTCGGGGTCGCGTCGTCGGATGATTTTCATGTCGTCCCTCAGCCATTGTCCGTAGACGGGGCTGTCCACTGTCAAATTTTCCCTGTAGGTGTACGGCAGTCTTTTGCGGCGGCTCACCGGCTCGGCGGGATAACGTCGCTGATGGTCCTGCATCCACTGTTTCGTCCGCTCCAGCCCTTCGTCGATACCGACTTTGTTTTCGAAGCCGAGCTGCTGTCTGGCTTTGGAAATGTCGAATTCCAGGTTGAGACTGAGCAGCTTCATTCGTGTTTTGGTCAGAAGCGGCGGTGTTTTCTTGCGGACGGCCCTTGCGCCGGTTTCCATGAGCCATGTAGCGACTTTTGCACTTCTTACCGAAATATGCTTTTCGGGCCTGGGCAAATCCCAGAGGTCCGCCACCTTGTCTATGAATGTTTCCACGTCCAGGCTTTTGTCGTCATTGGCGATATTGTATGCCTGTCCCACCGAATCGGGTGTCTTGCCTGCGAGTACAACGGCGTCGGCGAAGTTGCCGGCGTAATTCAGATTCATCTTGTTCTTTCCATCACCGATGAACATGAATCGCTCGCGGCGCAATTTGTCCAGAATTCTCGGCAGGAACCGTCTGTCCCGCGGCCCGTACATGAAACCGGGCCTGAGTACGGTGACCGGAAGGCCGAATGCGGCAAACGACCAGACAAGTTTCTCGGCGTCCATTTTTGTGTCTATGTACGGGTCTCCGGTCTTTTCGTAATCGGTTTCAACGCCCGTATTGTAATGGTTTCTGAAACCCATCACCGCCAGGCTGCTCACGAAGAAGAAACGCTCGACGGCGTTTTCCGTGGAGGCTTCGAGGATGTTGCGAGTGCCCCGGATGTTTACGTTGGAGCACTTTTCCCACGAGGACCATTCTTCGGTGACCGCCGCGGCATGGCAAACACGGTCTATCCCTCGAAGGGTCTCGAAGACGGCAGAGCGGTCGGTAATAGAGGCGTAGCGTATCTGTACGCCCAGGTCCCGAAGAAAGCCTGTGTCGCTAGTCTCCTGGGCAAGGGCAACGACTTCCTGGCCGTCGAGAACTAGTTTTTCAGCAATGTGGCTGCCGACCATGCCGGTGGCGCCTGTTACGAGAGTCTTCATGTATTCACCTCATGTTATATCGCTCGTGTGTCGCGGGATTTACGGAGCCGCACCACTTCATCAACGGACTTTCTCGGGGGTTTTTCGTACTGGTCGTAAGGCTTTTTGGGGTAGCCGAGTGCAATCAGATAGGGTATGGCGTAGTCTTTATCGACGGCGACGGCTTTTGCGATTTTCTTTCTGTGAGCACCGAACGTCGTAATACGTCCCATGCAAACGGTTGCTATTGATTGTGAGGCCGCTTCGAGCATCAGATTCTCCACGGCCATGGCCAGGGCATCGCGGGCATAGAGTACTTTCTTGAGGTAGCAGGGAACGATCAGGGTGGCTGTTTGCAGGAAGGAAGTATCCTGGATATAGACCGGGACATCGGTCAGATGGACTTTTTTGCAGAACTGCATCCAGCGGGTTGCGACGTCATAGGTTTCTCTTATGACTGTTTTGATCGGGAGATCGGCGACTATGTGGAATCTCCAGGGTTGCAGATTAAACGGCGATGGGGCGGTTGTCGCGGCCTCGATCAGTCGGTGAATCGTTTCGAGCGGAACCGGTTCGTCCCGGTATTCTCTTATTGATCTGCGCTGTTCGAGGGCTGCAAGCATGAGGCCTCCAAATTTGCGACTTGGCCTATTATCCAATCGTTTACGGGGGTGGGGATGCGGTATTGCAGTCCCAGTCTGCTTATGGCGCCGTTTATCCAGTCAATTTCGGTGGGTCTTTTTCTTCTGATGTCCTGCAGCATCGAGCTTTCCACGTCTCCGAACCTGGCGGCTACGAGCTTTAGAACGGAATCGGACAAGTGAGGCCTCGTAAATATCCAGTTGACCAGAGACGGCGGGCCTAGAAAACGACCGAGCTTCTGGCGGAGTTGTCGGCATTTGGCGAGGACTATGGGATAGCCCTCAGTATAGAGGTTTTTGAACAATTCACGCGACCAGCGGGTCTCGATCAGATGTTTCAGTGATGAGTCGCTGATTGCACTTACGGGATTCAGGGCGGAGTTAATCAGGAGTTTGCTCCATAGGAAACCGTCGATGCGGTCAGTTGTATCGGCTCTGATGTTCGCGCTGTTGAGCAGACGGACCCAGTTAACGACGGCATCGTTTATTCCATCTGGATGGCCCAGCACATATCTGCCTCTGATTGCATTGTATATGCGGCCGGGCTTGCGGACCTGGCATGCAAAGCCGAATTCGACTCCTTTGACGGCGTTCGGGAAACGCTCAATTCTGCAATCGTATCCGTTCTGCAGCACGAGCAGTTGGGCCCGGCGGCTCAGAAGCGGCAGGACTTCGGCGTTCGAGTATGTCTTTGTGGCGAGGATAATGTTGTTCTGTTCGTTTTTTGCAAGGAAGTCGGGAAATTCGATTCTTACGTCGACGGTTCTAATGTGGCCGTTTCGGCTACTTCTGTCGGCTATCGTCAGCCCTCGGCGTTTTACTGTCTGCACGTGGGCGGGATCGTTGTCAATAAGAGTAACGCGGTTTTTGCCTATGGATTCTGTTAGATGGGCGCCGACCAGGCCGCCTATTGCTCCTGCTCCTACGATCAGTATGTTGTCGTCAACCGACATTGTGGTCACTCCGGGCACCGGTTCGGCTGTGTTTGCATGGCCGAGCGGAACTGATGCACCAGGCTTCTCCGTGTGCTGCGGCCCCCATTAAAATGTGCTTTCGCAGAGATAATCGTCAATAAGTGAAAGGCCCTTAATCAGATATGAACTGCTTATGAGCATTTTGCGGGTTCGGCGAGACAGGTTTGAGGTTTGCGGGTCTATCCGGCGCAGCCAATCGGGGGTTTCTGAGCGTTTTTGTCGAAAGCGATGGGGTCTATTTGACGACTAAGCACTGTCGCAGGGGTTGAAATGGAATGACTGATACATCCTGACCGTGCCGCAGGCAGGTTTTCACAGGCGGAACCGGATCGCTTTACGGTTATATGAGAATCGTCGAATTCAAGGTGATAACAGTGGAGATACCGATGCGTTTTTCGGTTTCGCATAATTTAGCCGAACGAAGCAAGGCAAGGAACGTTCTCGTTCGAGCGCAGAGCGAAGACGGCATCGTCGGCTGGGGGGAATGCTGTCCCAGATCGTATTTGACTGGGGAAACGGTCGAGAGCGTTCTCGCGGATCTCTGTGAGGATTTTCTGCCGCGACTGCTCGGTCGCAAATTCGAGGATTTTGCCGACCTGGCCGAATATCTGGCGTCCACGGGCCGAAACATTCCAAAGGCCAGACATGCGGCTTATTGTGCGGCGGAACTGGCGATGCTCGATGCCGCGGGCAGGACCTGGAAAAGGTGCGTTGGGGATGTACTGTCGGGTTGGGTTCGCGGTCGAGTTCGGTACAGCGGCGTTATTGCAACGAACCGGCCGGAGGCGGTTAAAAAGAAGGCGTGGCTTATGCGTCTTTTCGGTTTCAATGCGGTCAAGATCAAGGTGCAGCGGGATTCGCAGACAAATCTGGAATTGCTGAGAACCGCCCGGTCCGTTCTGGGGCAAAACGTCAGCATTCGTATAGACGCCAACTGTGCCTGGTCCTGCGGGGAAGCTATAGAGCAGATAAAGGCGATGGCCGCATTCGGTCTCGACGGCGTAGAGCAACCGGTCGCGGCTGAGGATACGTCAGGCATGAGCCGTTTGACAGCGGAGCGAATAGTACCGGTAATCGCCGACGAGAGCCTCTGTTCGGTCCGGGACGCGGAAAGGTTGATAGAGAGTCGGGCCTGCGACATGTTCAATATAAGGGTTTCAAAGTGCGGCGGGCTGCTGAATTCGCTGGCGATTTACCAAAAGGCGATGGAGGCCGGGCTGAATTGTCAACTTGGTGCGCAGGTGGGAGAAACGGCCGTGTTGTCCGCCGCCGGAAGACATATCGCCACGCATTGCAAGCACATCCAGTGGGCAGAGGGATCTTATGGCAGGCTGCTTCTGAGGCGCGATCTGGCTCGCCCGGATTTGACAATCGGTCCCGGTGGATGGGCGCCGGCTTTGAGGGGACCCGGACTGGGGATCCGGCCCGTTCAGGGGCGGGTGGATCGCCACAGCGTACATGAAAGAGAAGTCACCGTATGCAATACAACAACCGAGGCGAAACTATGCCATTAGCCACCGTGCTTATACGAGCCTGCACCAGGAGGGCTGCACAGGAATTCGAGCGTGCTACGTACGATCCGTCGGGGTCGCAGATGGGGACATTGTTCGGAATCATACGAAAGAACCGCGATACAGAATATGGGAGACGCTACGGGTTTTCGGCAATCCGTACGGTCGAGGAATACCGGCGTCAGGTTCCGGTAGTTACCTATGAAGATATACGCGAGCCGATACAAAGGATGACGGAGGGATGTGAGAATGTTCTCACGGCGGAGAAGCCGATTATGTTTACCCGCACCAGCGGTACGACGGGCGAGCCCAAATACATACCGGTGACCCGTACCTGCCGGACGGCGGAACACCGTTCATTCGCCCAGACATGGGTCTACCACGTGCTTGCAAGCCATCCCAAAGCAGCGGCTGCTCAGGTGGTGTCACTTGTTTCTCCGGCGGTGGAGGGGTACACTCCCGGAGGGCTGCCGTACGGTTCGACTTCGGGCTGCATATATCGAAACATGCCGGCGATAGTTCGACAGTACTATGCCATCCCTTACCGCGTATTCGAGATATCCGATTACCAGGCAAAATACTACGTGATTATGCGGCTGGCCATGCAGCAGAAGGTTTCCGCCATTTGTACTGCCAACCCTTCTTCGATAGTCAAGATGTGCGAGAAAGGCAACGAATTCGGCGAGAGAATAATCCGCGACATTCACGATGGCACACTTTGCGATGACTTCGCAATAGAGCCGGAGATTCGGTGCATGATCCAGGCAAGACTAAAACCAAAGCCGAAAACAGCACGTTTTCTGGAATCGGTGAGAAGAAAACGCAAGGGTTTGCTGCTGCCGCATGACTACTGGCGGGTCCTTGGGGTTATCGGCTGCTGGAAAGGCGGTACGGTCGGTCATTATATCGATAAGTTCGGCAAGTGGTTCGACCCGGACGGCGTCCGTACAGTGCCGGTGCGGGACTGGGGCTACCTGTCGAGCGAGACGCGGGGTTCGATTGCGGTGACGGATTCGGGCAGCGCGGGCATTCTGACCGTAACCACCAGTTTTTACGAATTCGTGCCCGTTGAGGAATTTGCCGCTTTGAAAAGTCCCGGCTCGTGCAGGTTTTTAACCGCCGACCAACTCGAGGACGGGCGGGAGTACTACGTATTCGTTACAACTACGGGTGGACTCTATCGGTATAACATGAACGATATAGTCAGGGTGGAGGGGTTCTACAATCGGACCGCTCAAATAGTTTTTGTCCGCAAAGGCCGGGGGATGACCAATATTACGGGCGAGAAGCTCAGCGCAAATCAGGTAATCGACGCCGTCCGGAGTGGGTGTAACCGGTGCGGCCTGGCTGTGGTGCATTTCAGAGCGGAAGCGGACGTCGACAACAGCCGGTACGTACTGAGAGTGGAGTTTTGCGAGCCTGTTGGCCGGGAGAAAGCGAGGGGCTTTCTCGGCTGCTTCGACGAGCACCTCAAACTGGTTAACATAGAATACAGGTGCAAACGTAACTCCATGCGTCTGGCCGATCCGGTTCTGCACATGATGCGCAACGGATGGTACGACAAAGACCAGTGCAGACGAGTGGAGAACGGCGGGCGGGCTTTTCAGTCGAAGGCGGATGTGCTGGTCGGGTCGGTGGCGAGCACGGGCGAGTCCGAGCTGGAGTGCATTATTCGTATGACGCCCGAGAGAGAGACTCCGGCCAGGATGGCCCAGACCTGATATCGAGAGCGGGTGCAGCACTTGCGAGGAGGCATTCCTGTTTTTGGCTTATGGGGCGGCGTCAATTATAGTGGCGCAAATCGGAACCATCCTGGAGCCTACACCGCATAATCGACGGAATTGACCAGCCTGTTCCGGTTGGCATCGGATGCGGGGCAGTAGTCGCTTGCCTGCAAACAGTCCTTGCGGACCGGTCATGCCGGTCAAACGGTAACGTACTCCGGTTTCAACGGGAGTTTTTTCGCTGATCGAGTCGTTCGCCAAGGGGTCTGCGGACGGGGATTTCCAGTGCGCCGCCGGCCTCGAGTTCGTCGAAGAGTCGTTTTTTCATACTCTCGACCAGTTCGCTGTATGCCGGGACGTGGATCAGATTGTGTCTTTCGTGAGGATCGGTCTGCAGGTCGTAGAAACCGTCGCTGTCCCAGAGGCCGTGGTAGTATATGTACTTGTACCGCTCGGAGCGGATGGCGAAGACCGTCGGCGTGGCGGGGAAGTTCCATTCCCAGTAATACTCGTAGAGGATGTGGTCGCGCCACTGCGTTTTTCTGTTCAGCAGCAGAGGAAGAAAGGATCTGCCGTCCATTTTGTATTTACGGGCGATATCCGGGATGCCGGCGACATCGAGTAGCGTTGGAGCTATGTCGATGTTCTGAACCATGGGCAGTACGGTTGTCCCCGGCTTGATCATTCCGGGGGCGTATGCCAGCATGGGTATACGAATCGACTCCTCGAATGCATCTCTCTTGTCGTAGAAGCCGTGTTCGCCCAGGGCGAAACCGTTGTCGGCCATGTACAGGACGAGGGTCGATTCGTCGAGGCCGGATTTTTCGAGGTAATCGAGTACGCGGCCGATGTTTTCGTCCAGACTGTAGACCGTCTCGCAGAACCGCTTGTACAGGTCATCGAACGAAGGGACGGGGTCGTTGTCGTATGGACCGGTCTCCATGTGGTCCACGCCGTGTATGCTGTATCGGCGCTGCCGCACCCAGTGCGGCTGGGTACGGTAGTTGCGTTCGGTATTGGCCATGGTCTCGGGGCGTTCGACCTTTTCCTTCTCATAACGGCCGAGATTGCGTTTGGCCGGCTGGAAGGGATAGTGTACGCACTTAAAGGAAAGAGAAAGGAAGAAGGGCTTGCCGTTGTCGCGGCCGTCTCGAAGCCATTCGAGGGCCTGGTCGGTCAGGACGTCGGCGGTGTAGCCGGAAAACTGCCTGCGCTTGCCGTTGATATTCAGAAGCGGATCGAAATATGTACCCTGGCCCTTGAAGCTTGCCCAGTGGTCGAATCCGGGCCGGGGCGCATCGTGATCGTGGCCCATGTGCCATTTTCCGACGAAGGCGGTCCGGTAGCCGGCTTTTTGAAGGTGCTGGGGGAAGAAGACGGTGCCCTCAGGCTCGGGACGCTGGTTGTCGACGATTTTGTGATTGTGCATGTACCGGCCTGTGAGGATGGACGCCCTGCTCGGCGAGCACAGGGAAGTGCTGACGAAGGCGTTCGCCAGGTGGGCGCCGCGGCGGGCCATGCGGTCCAGATTGGGCGTTTCCAGGAATGCGGGCGAATTCTGCATGAAGCTCATGAAGTCATAGCGATGGTCATCGCTGAGGATAAGCACGATATTTCGCCTGTCGGGGCGCTGCGAGGCGTTCAAAGAAGTTGCAGCACCGGCAATCAGACCTGCCGCGGCTGAACGGCCCGCCGCCCGCAGAAAACTTCGCCTGCTCAGGAACCTGTCTTGTGAACTGTCAATTCTGGTCATTCAGCCACCTCGATTTTCCGTTGTTCAACGCGGATATATGACGTTCTACCGCCGACCCGGAGGCGTATTTTGTTTGAGATAGCGGGTCAGCAATTCATACAGATGTCGTCTGGTGCCGGAGCCTTCGTTGATGCTGTGACTTCTGTTGGGGTAAGACATCATGGAGAATTCCTTGTTGTGCTGGATCAGCTTATTGACGAGGGCTTCGCAGTTCTGGTAATGGCAATTGTCGTCGCCGGTGCCGTAGACCAGCAGAAGATTGCCTTCGAGCTGGTCTGCGTATGTTATGGGCGAGCCTTTTTCGAATCCTTCGGCGTTGTCGTCGGGCAGGCCCATGTAGCGCTCCTGGTAGATAGTGTCGTAGTAGCGCTGGTTCGCTACGAAGGCTATCGCCATGCCGGTCTGGTACAGGTCTGGATATCTGAAGAGGGCATTTAAGGTCATGGATCCGCCGCCACTCCAGCCCCATACGGCGATTCTGTCCGGGTCGATGTAAGGCCGGTTCTGGATCAGACTCCGGACCGCGGCGGCCTGGTCGGCAGAGGCGAGTATGCCGATCTGTCTGTAAACGCATTTACGCCATTTGCGTCCGCGCGGGGCCGGGGTGCCTCGATTGTCGATGCTTAAGACGATGTAGCCCTGCTGGGCCAGCATCAGGTGCCAGAGGTACTTCTGGTTGCCCCATCTGTCCAGAACGGTTTGCCCGGCCGGTTCGCCGTAGACATATACCAGGAGCGGGTATTTGCCGTCCGGATCAAAATCGGGCGGCTTAATGCACCAGGCGTCCAATTCGACGCCGTCGTCAATTTCGACGCGGAAGAACTCGGTTTTGCTCCTGTCAAGGCGTGATAGGGTTTTATTCAGCTTTTTATTGTCTACGAGGGTGCGTGTTTTGCTGTGTTGCGGAAGTCTGATCAGTTCTTTGACCGGGCCTTTGTCGAAAGTCGAATATGTGTGGAACGCCCACTTGCAGTCGTCGGATATCTGGTACTGGTGTGTTCCCGGCTGTTTTTCGGGAGTCAGCCGCTCGGGCTCGCCCGGGCCGTCCAGAGCGACCCGGTACAGATATCGCTGAGTCGGGTTCTGAGGTGATGCGATAAAGTATATCCAGCCGCCCTTCCGGTCAACCGCCTGGACATCAATCACGTCGTAATCGACGGGAGTAAGGGATTCGGCTTTGCCGGTCCGCCGGCTTATTAAGTAGATATGTCTCCAGCCGTCGCGTTCGCTGAGCCACAGGAAGCTTTTGCCGTTGTTAAGCCATTTTATGTCCCCGTGGACGTCGAGCCAGGCTTCGTCTTTGTCGGTGAAGACGTTGCGTGTTTTGCCGGTGAGTATATTGCACAGGATGACCTGATTGGTATTCTGGAGGCGGTTCAGTTGCTGGAGTACTATCCATCTGGAGTCGGCGGCCCAGTCCATGCGGGGTATGTAATGGTTGCGCAGGTCGTCGGACACTTCGAACCACCTGGGTTGTCCGCCGCCGACGTGAATTACGCCCACTCGACAGGCGGAATTTGTCTGTCCGACCTTGGGATATTTGAATCTGGTCAGTTCGGGGTACAGATTTGCAGTGTTGTTGATCATGGTGAATTCGCGAACCCCGCTGGTGTCGAACTGCCAGTATGCGATCCATTTGCTGTTGGGACTCCATCGGAAGCCGTCTCGCAGATGGAACTCCTCTTCGTAGACCCAGTCGGATGTGCCGTTTATTATTGTCTGGGAAGGCCGGTCTGTGAGCTTTCTGATCTTCAGATTTCTCAGGTTCTGTACGTAGATGTTCTTTTCATGCACGTAGGCGACCCGGCGGCTGTTTGGCGAGAACTTTGCGAACATGAGGGTGGCCGGTTCGGCGTCGCCGCCCAGTTTAACGAGCTTCGAGTTGTGCAGGTTCAGCATCCAGTAGTCACCTCGGGTATGAAGTCGCCAGACTTTTCTGGTGTTTGTGAAGATAAGCAGCTTTTTGCCGTCGTTGGACCATTTATAGTCCGCGATCGACAGTGGTTTTTCCTCGCCGTCGGGAATCAGCAGTTCGGCCGCGACAAGCACCTCGCGTTTGCCGCTATCGGGACGGTATTTTACGATGTCTTTGCCGCCTTTGACGGTTTTGGAATCCTCGAGCGTGATATATCCCGATCCGTCTTCAAGCCACCGTGCAGGCCCGAAACTTTCGGCGCGAAAGTCTTTCGAGTCAAAAAGTCTCTCGAGAGTAATCTTAGACGGGTCGTTGGCGTCCTCAGTATTTGCGACAGCAGCTAAAGAAGAGGCCGCCAAGACGACCAGAACCAGACCGATGATTCTTACAGCATCCTTTTTGAACATCACGAGCACCTTAAATCCTTTGTAAGTATTAACTTTCCTGCGTCCTTACACATACCGTTCCGTCGCTTTCAATGGAAACTTTACTGCCGGACTTGATTTGCTTGCAGTCGTCGGCAGAGAGCAGAATCATGGGAATGCATCTGCCGTACATTTCGTCCGCGACGATGTCGCCAAGCGCCAGAATCGGGTCGAGCTGAGAGTTAATGACAGCCGCAGGGGCTACTGAGGCCTTGATGGCTTCGAGCAGTATTGCGCTTGCCGTACTGGAGCCGCGGCCCGTCGGAAAGACGAACACCTTGTTCGCGGCGCATGTGCCGGCCAGTTCGTGCCTGCGATCTATAATACAGCCGGTGACCGGACAGAATCCGCCCCAGAAGCTGATCGGCTCGGTGGACACAACCGCTTCGGCTGTAACGGAGCCGGGGACTATCGGTTTTCCTCTGAGTTTTACTTCCATAATTCCATGGACTCTGTACGGGTGACCCGCCCTTTAACGGCCGAGTCCAGGCATTCAGCGAGGCTTGCGAAAGCGACTTTGACATCCAGTTCACCGGGAGCGTAATAAGCACACTTTCCGGAGTTTGTCATTATTGTACGGACTTCTTTCGGCAGCATTGGTGTGTGGAATATGCAGGTATCGAGAGTAAGTTCCACACCGAAGTCGGTGAACATATCTTCGAAGCCGCCCCGTCGCATAAGCGCGTAGGAGCTTTCACACGAGACTACGATCAGCCTTACGCCGCTGTGTAGCTTATGGCCGTGTCGTTTTGCCGCTGCGATCAGATTCGCAAGTTCGCGAAACTCGTCGTATGAGAAATGCGGACAGCCCAGCACGACGGCATCGACAGGTTCGTCTTCGTCAGCGGAAGACAGATCGAGCAGGGATTCTCTTAGCTGCGAAGGGCCTATTTCGAGGGTCTGTTCGGGCTTTGTGCCTTGCATGGCCTGTTCGACGGTCGGCGCCTCCGGGGTTACGCCGGCTGCGTGAAACAGTGCAGTGGCGCCGGATGATGCGGCGGCGGCACAAAGAGCCTTCAACTGATCGCTCGTGGAATCAGCGGGTAAGCCTTCTAATACCGGAATACCGTTGTCAACGGCTGTTCCGAGCCAGTGGCCCAGAACGACGTAGAACAGATTGGTCCGCATGCGATCCGGGGGGATATCCGTTAGCTTTATCAGGACCCGGCCTCTGCGATTCTCCGTAAGATGCAGGCCGCATTTCGGAACCCGCCCGGTTATAGCGGCGCAAATGTCGATGTAGTCGCCATAGCGATTAGTGCGTGCCCCCAACACGGAATTGGCGTAACAGATGGCATTGGACTCGCCCCATGCGATCTGCTGGCCGAATCTCGGAGTGAGATATCCCTGATAGGGAGCACAGGACCAGGTTGGAATACAGCCCATTTTCACGTATGCATCAGCTTGGCGTATTGCTCTGGAAGCGAAATCCTCGTCTATGCCGAATTTTCGCCAGTTCTGCAGATCCAGCGGTCCCATATTGAGAGTAGTCGGGATGGAGACCTCGGCTCCTTTGGCGGCCAGTATTTCGGCAAACTCCAGACCGGCGTCGCTCAGCAGGCCGCAACCGTCGATGTGTGCCTGGCTCACATCCATCAATTCGGGCGCGTCCTGTATCTCGGCCATGCGTGTGAGAATGCGCATCGCCGTGCGGCAGCCTTCGCCGGCATCGCCCCGTAGCAATGATTTGTCTTTATCGCTCAGTCTGATCGGATTTCAACCTGCCATTAACCCGCCACAATCCAAAAAGAGAATAAACTTTCAGACAGCATTTGGCCAGCAAAAAAACGCTTTGGCCTGATATCTGGCGGCTTGAACTGCTCCGCGGTGTTTACTAAACTGGGCTTGGCCCGAAAAAATCTCCAGTGAAAGACGGCAAATGGGTGAAATACCACGCAGGACTGTAATAAAAGGCGCCGGTGCGGCAATAGCGGGCGTTGGATTTCCTTACGTTGTGAAAGCTTCGGCTCTGGGGCTTGGCGGTCGAGTTGCTCCGAGCCAGAGAGTGGTAATGGGTTTTATAGGTGTGGGGAGCATGGGAGGCGGTCACGTTCGAAGTTTTACCGCCCGGCCACAAGTGCAGAGCGTCGCGGTTTGCGATCTGCGGAGGTCTTTTCGAAAGCGCGCCAAGCAGAGAGTCGATGCCGTATGCGAGGATAATTCATGCAGGACGTATCACGATTATCGCGAACTGCTGGGGTGTGATGACATTGACGCAGTTCTGATCGCGACGCCGGATCACTGGCATGCGCTGGTCGCAGTCGAAGCCGCCCGCCGCGGCAAGGACATGTATTGCGAGAAGCCGCTGAGCATGAGCATCGCCTGGAGCAAGGCTGTGCGGGACGCCGTCAAGCGGCACGGCGTTGTGTTCCAGTTCGGAACCCAGCAGAGATCCGATGAGAAATTTCGCCTGGCGTGTGAACTGGCCCGCAGCGGCAGATTGGGTAAACTGCAGAAGATAATGGTGGGTTCGCATCCGAGCATCACATTGGACAATAAGCCTTTGCAGCCGGCTCCCGATAAGGAGGAACTGGACTACGAGATGTGGCTCGGTCCGGCTCCGTGGTCCGATTACAGTTATGAGAGAGTTGCATCGCGGGCCGAAGGTTCCGTCGGGTATTGGATGCATATCTACGACTACTGCCTCGGCGGTTTGAGCGGGGCGTGGGGTATTCACCATGTAGACATTGCACAATGGGGCAACGACGGGACCTTTCCTGTCGAAATAAGCGGGACCGGCGTACTGCCCAGAGACGGGCTGACGGATACGCCGATTGCGTGGGAAGTTTCGCATAAGTACGCCAACGGAGTCGAGATGATTCACATGGATACCGCGACCGCTTTGGAACGCTCGCGGCAGTTTGCGATGCATCGGGGGCTGGGCATATTGTTTGTCGGCACCGAGGGCTGGGTGTTGGTCGGGCGCGACTTCATTGCGGCCGAACCCGAATCGCTGCTGCGGGTTGAGTTCGGGCCCGATGAGGAAAGACTGTATAAGAGCAACGATCACCGGCGCAATTTCATAGAATGCGTGAAGACACGGGGACAGACAGCCAGCGGTATCGATTCGGCATTTTGTTCCGACGTGATATGCCATCTGGATGATATAGCGATACGTCTGGGCAGGAAACTGCGATGGGACCAAGAGAAAGAAGAGTTCGTGGGCGATGACCAGGCCAATCGCTTTCTGGACCGTTCAATGAGAAGCCCGTGGCATCTATAGTTGTGTGCCCGGCATTTCGGAGAAAATGCAAATGCGAACAACCAGGCGAAGTTTTCTGAAGAAATCGGCAGCGGGGGCCGTCGTCTATCCGTACATAGTTTCATCGACGGCCCTGGGCGGGAACGGAGCGGTGGCTGCCAGTGAACGAATTACTCTCGGCTCGATAGGTGTTGGCGGACAGGGAACGGGGGACTTGCGGTCGCTTATAAACGACCCGCGGATACAGGCGGTGGCCGTGTGCGATGTGCAGCAATCAAACAGGAATCGGGCCAGTGGTTTTGTCGAGAAGCGTTACTCAAAGGCAAGAAGCTGGAAAGGCTGTGATTCGTATGTCGATTTTCGTGAGGTTCTGAATCGCGAGGATATCGACGCGGTCAATATTGCGACGCCGGACCACTGGCACGCGGTAATAGCAGTTGCAGCGGCCAAGGCGGGCAAAGACATGTACAGCCAAAAGCCTCTGGCGCTGACGGTCGAACAGGGCCGCAGAATGGTCGAGGCGGTGAACAGGTATGGCGTGGTATTCCAGACGGGCACGCAGCAGCGTTCGGACGCACGTTTTCGTCGCGCCTGCGAACTGGTGCGAAACGGCCGGGTGGGGGAACTGGAGAGAATCGAAGTGGAAGTTCCCGGCAGTATGATCACGGATTCTTTCGAATACGGACCTGCACCCGAGGGGATTGACTTCGACATGTGGCTGGGTCCGGCTCCGCGGCGGCCGTATGCACCGAAGGTGGTCCATCCGTTCGGCTGGCGGTGGATTTTCGATTACGCCGGAGGCTGCGTTACAGACTGGGGCGCACACCACATGGACATCGCACAATGGGCGATGGACACGACGGACACCGGGCCTGTCGAGGTTCGCGGCAAGGCTTACTTTCCCAAAGACGGTCTGTTCAATACGGCGGCCTACTGGCGTTTCGAATGCCTTTACGGCAGCGGGACGAAAGTTATATGCTTTGCGAAGAACGAATTTCGTCCCGGCCAGTACCCGAACGGCATCACGTTCATTGGCGATAAAGGACGATTGTTCGTGAATCGCGGCAGCATAAGCGCCGAGCCCGCGTCGATACTGGAAGAGCAGATTGGAGCCGACGAAGAACACCTGTACAAGTCCGACGATCACTATCGAAACTTCGTCGACTGCATACAGACCCGCAAGCCGACGGCCGCGCCGGTGGAAGATGCGCACCGGTCCGTAACCGCCTGCCATCTGGGGAACATCGCGATGCGACTGGAACGCCCGATCAAGTGGGACCCCGACCGGGAGCGGATAGTCGGCGATGCGGAGGCTTCCAGGATGCTGGGCAGGCCCATGAGAAGTCCCTGGCGTCTGTAGAGGTACTCCGGCCTTCTGTTTAATGCCGCGATTTCTTCTGTTCTGACTTGTCGAAGGCCTTATCTATCAACGGACGCAAATGCTTTGTCCAGGCTGTATAGCCTTCCGGGTTGAGGTGCAATCTGTCTTTGAGGAATAGTTTGTCCATGGGCTTGCCGTCTTTGCCCAGCAATGGGCTTGCCGCGTCGAAGTAGTAGAGCTTTTTGTCTTTCTTGCTGAAAGCTTCTATTGACGAGTTGGTTTCTTTCATCAGCGGCCATTTGTCCCAGCGGCTGCCGCTTGGCTTTATGGCGATGAAAATGATTTTCGTACTGGGCAGTTCACTGCATACCAGCGCGACGAACGCCTTGTAGTCCTGCAGTATGCGGGTGGGACTTTTGCCGGCGGCTATATCGTTGTCACCGCAGTAGAAAACGATCAGTTGGGGTTTGTATGGCAGGACGATCCTATCGGCGAAGAAATTCACGTCGGAAATTTGAGAGCCGCCGAAACCTCGATTGATGACGGGCAGGTCGGGAAAGTATTCGCGTGTCGGCCACATGCGAATGCTGGAGCTGCCGACGAACAGCACACCGTCGATGGGATAGTAATTCTTGCTGTCCCATTTCTCGAATTCTCTGATCGTATCGCCCCACCGCTTCTGTTCGGGGGCAACGTCTGCTGCTGCGACAGTACAAGATAGCGTTGTGAGTACCATCACGAGGGTCGCGACTATGTTCCTTTTCATCATTTACCTTTCGAGAAAATGGTCTTCTGACGATAAGCGGAGGCTGATTGCCGATGGTTTTTCAATTCTGGACGTATTCATTTTCGGTGCGGCATATGATGCGGAATCCGACATTGTGGACTCGCCTCCAGGCGGGATAACCAAGCCGGAATGAACTTTGGCATCGCTGCGGGCGGTCGTACCAGGAACCGCCCCGGACAGCTTTTTGTTCTCGGGCAGCGGGCCGGCGACTGTCTGCGTTCTTAATCGCATACGAGCACGTGCTTCGCGTCCACTCGGCCGCGTTTCCGTGCATGTCAAACAGTCCCCAGGCGTTGCATTTGAATCGGCCGACCTGGGCGGTTGCCACGTTTTTGTCGTTGTAGCGGGCGTCGCAAACGGTGATACCGCCCGAAACCGCTGATTCGAGTATGCCCTTGCCGAAGGTGAGGTTTATATTCGATTCGAGTCCGCCTGTGGGGCCTGGTTTCAGGCTCAGCGATTCATCGGCCATATTTGCCCACGATGAGAAATCGCTGTCGGCGTTACCGTAGAAAAGCTCGGTCGCGGTTCCCGCCCGACAGGCGTATTCCCACTGGCGCTCCGTGGGCAGGTCGAATTGTATACCGGTTTTTTCCGTAAGCCAGCGGCAGAAGGCTATGGCCCTGTGCCAGGAGACGCGTACGACCGGCTGCTCGGGTTCGTTGAGCGAAAGGCCCGGTCCGTCGCCCCCCTGGAATCGCTTGGTAAAACGTCCGGAATCGTGCGCAGGGTCGAACTGGCGGTACTGTTCGTTTGTAATCTCACATAGGCCCATCCAGAAGTCGGACTCTATCTCGACGGGGACCGGCGGGAATTCGTTAGAGCGGGTATCCGCGGATCCCATCAAGAATTTGCCTGCGGGAATTAGAACCATTTCGATACTGATTCCGTTTCCAAGATCGACAGTGCGTCGGAAGTCACCTCTGGTCTGCTGCTTCAACCGGGCCTGTTCGGCGTCCAGGGGCCAACTTTGCAGCTTTGTCAGCTTAGCAGGTTTAACTTTGGGTGTTTCAGGCCTGATCGGATTATAAGTCGCCGGCCGGATAGGGGGTATGTGCTCGGGGTCTGCTTTCGGTCCGCCGTGTTTCAGGGCCAGTTGTCGGCGACGTTCGGCGGCTTTGTCGGGGATGGGGGCGACGTCCGACCACGTTCCGTGACACGGACCATTTAAATCTATCCACGTTATCAGGCGGTCCCAGGCTTCGTCGTCCAGTGCGACGCCGTGATGGCCTTTTGCGATCATCTGGATGAGTTCGCTGGTGTCGGCGTGGTACTCGCCGGGGACCAGCATTTCGACCTCGTCTTCAATGTTCACCCGCCGTATGTACGGAAGCAGAACTTCGTAAGCCGGGGTATATTTCACGGCGGTTCCGCCCAGATAATCTTTGACCTTCGGGTGCAGGCGATTGCGTCCAAGTTTTGTCAACTGGCGCCCTTTATAACCCCTTTCGAATCTTTCGGCCCGCAGGTCCGGCGAGGATGTCTTCGCTCGGCCATTGTGGCAGCCGACACAGTACTTATCGAGGACAGGCTGGACTTCGCGCTCGAAATCGAAGCCTCTTGGCGGTCCGTACCAGGGAGTTAGCTCATCCGGTTTACGCGTTGCTGCGATCTTGGCCACGGGCGGGACTATCTCGGAAGATTCTTCATGACAGCCCACGCACGAGACCTTCTCGCCTGGCATGGCGGTAAACCAGCTTCGCATAAGCTGAACGGCGGCGCCGTTTTCATCCAGGGGCTGAACGCAAACGGGCGTTGACGCCGGGACCTTAAACATAGCCGAGCCGTCATCGTAAACCGGAGCTGTGCCGAGAATCCGCATGGCCTCCCAGGGTCCGCCGCAGCCGATCTTGTCCGGACCGGCCATGCCGGGATAGCCGAAGTTGTAAGCCACTACGCGGAGCCTTTTTACGGTTCCGCGGGGCACACCGGCAAGGCCCGGACCTCTGTAGATGTCATGCAGGTACACGACCGCATCATCCCTGCCGGGATCAATACGGTCAGGCAGAACGGGCGGACGAGGTCTTTTACGCAGCGGAATCGGCTCGAACAGGTCGTGTTTGTTGTCCACTTTGACGGGCACTATATTGTCGAATACATCTACGAGATAGATCCCCCATGGGCGGTTGTTCGCAAGTTTGGCCGAAACCAGAAAATACTTGTCACTCAAGGGATACGGATGAAGGAACTTGGGCCAGGAGTCTTCGACGAGCCTGTCGATTATCTTGGTCTCAACCTTCCGGCCCCTGCCGGGGATTCGCTGGACGATTCCGTCTGCGTCGTGAAAGCCTTTTGTCAGATCCAGTAGAGCAAGTTCGCCCATTCTAGGCACGCCGTGGTAACCGGATATTATTGCGATAACCTTGTTTGGCGAGCCGGGAATTCCGCGCGGAAAATACAGCGAATTTGGCCAGTAGGAATTACTGCCGTAAATCGCCCGCTGTCCGGTTCCGTCGGGGTTCATGACCATGAGCGGCCGCAGATATATGTGCATTATGCCGGCATAGTCCCAGCGGCTGAAGACGACCTGGCCGGTGGGCAGCACGGACGGGTGCAGGTCCAGGTCCTGGTCGAAACATAGCTGGCGTACGTTCGAGCCGTCTACGTCCATTCGGTAGATACCGCACGCCCGCTGCTGACCGTGCCAGCAAGGCACCGCATGATAGGAGGCGGTCGAAGCGTAGACGATGCGGCCGTCCGGCAGATAGCAGCCGTCGAAATCGTCCACATCCTCGTGCAGGCCTCTGCTGATCCGGCGAAGTCCCGAGCCGTCGGTTCGGATTTCGTGGATCCGCCAGAACTTGTCGTGCGACATCGTGAAAAGAAGCTTCTCGCCGTCAAAATCGAGATCCATTTCTCCCACGTATCTCGAGCCGGGGGGACGAAACAACGTGCTCAGGCTTGCGCCCGGCCGCGGAGGCGACAAGACCGAAATCTCGTTGTCGTAACCGCCTCTGGGCAAGCCCGTGTTGCACTTGTGGTTCACGGGCAGACCGTGCTGGCCACGTTTTCTCTTGAGCAGGATCAGTTTGTCGAAATCGAAGAGTGGATTTGCCAGCAGTGCGCGGCTCTGAAGGTTGCGATAATCCGCAATGATTTTTTTCATGGCCGCGGGGTCATTTCCAACTGACTTCGCCCGGCTTTGGAGGGTCTTAAGCTGGTTGTGGTATTTTCTGCCGTTCGGATATTCGGGCCCGAATGTTGCAATGAGGTCGTCGATAGCCAACCGGAGAGACTCGAAATCGTGGTCTGGGGCTTGTGCGGCCCAAAGCCGGGAACCGGAAATAAGAACCAGAATCGCCGTTATGACGGCAATCGTCGCCGGGGGGCTTTTTTTTGATTTCACGATAATCCTTTCCGGGTACATAAAAACCGTGCCGGGCCAAATACGCGACCCGGCACATTATACCCGCAAAAGCCAGTGAATCTCAAGAGTCCTGATTATGGCTGCAAATCACTTCCTTTTGGCCAGAATCGCCTCGATCTCGTCCATGGTCTGGTTCATGACCGCCATCGTTCTCTCGAACGGTTCGTCCGTGGTCATATCCACGCCGGCTTTTTTCAGCAGTTCTATGGGGTAATCGCTGCTGCCGGAGGACAGAAATTCGATATAGCGGTCGACGGCGCCGGGCTGTTCTTCGAGCACTTTGTGGGCCAGAGCCGTAGATGCCGTGAACGAAGTCGAGTACTGATATACGTAGAAATTGTAATAGAAGTGGGGAATATACGCCCATTCGACGGTGTACAGGTCCTCTATGTTGCAGACGCGGTCATCGTGGCCATAGTACTTTTTGAGAATATCGCCGTAGACTTGCGTAAAGGTATCGCCGGTGAGAGGCTCGCCCGCCTCGGCCATTTCATGAACCTTCAACTCGAATTCCGCAAACTGCGTCTGGCGAAAGACAGTGCCTTTTATCCCGTCGAGATAGTTCATCAGCAGGGACAAACGCACATCATCGTCTGAGACCTCATCGAGAACCTTGTCGATCAGCAGCGCCTCGTTGAAAGTGGAAGCCACTTCGGCGACAAAGGTCGAGTAGTCGGCGGTCGGGTACGGCTGCGCGAGATTGGAGTAATAACTGTGCATCGCATGGCCCAGCTCGTGAGCGAGGGTGCTCACGTCGTCGTAGCGGTCATTGTAGTTGAGCAGCATATACGGATGGACGTCGTAGGCCGATCCGTTGGAGTACGCTCCCATGCGTTTGCCGGGCGTGGGATAGACGTCGATCCATCTGTCGTCGAAGGATTTCTTGATCGTCTTGTAGTAGTCTTCTCCAAGCGGCTTAACAGCATCGAGCACGAGGTTCCGGCCTTCTTCATAGGTGTACTCGAGATCAACGCCTTTAACCACCGGTGCATAAATATCGGAGTACTTCAGAGTGTCCACGCCGAGCATGCGCTTTTTCAGTTTCAGGTAGCGATGAAACGTGTCCAGATGCTTGTTGACGTTCTTGATAAGGTTGTGGTAGACCTCAGTGGGGATATTGAAATCGTCAAGCGAGTGGGCCAGACACGAATCATACTTTCGCGCCCTGGCGTAGAATACGTCTTTCTTCAGATTAGCGTAAAGCTGAGCGCCGAAGGTCTGCTTGAACTCTGCGAAGGTCTCCCAGAAGGCTTTGAAAACCGCCTCGCGATCGTCGCGATTCGGCACGGCCCGGTATTTGGAGTAGCCGGCCTGGTTCAGTGTTGCCTCGGTTCCGTCGCTGAGTTCGATCTCGGGAAAAGGCATTTCCGCATTGCTGAAGACGAAGTAAATGGAAGAAGCCGCCGGGGCCATCAGGCCGGTCTGGGCCATCAACTTCTCTTCGGCTTCGGAGAGTTTGTGGTCTTTCTTTCGCAGAAGATCGTGCAGATACATCTTATAGTCTTTGAGACCGGGTTCGGCGGCGATAAATCTGTCAATCTTCTCGCCACTCATCGCGGCAATCTCCGGCTCGATGTACGAAGCCATAGCGCTGTAGTCGGTGGCATGCTGCTGCATCTGCTGCTTCATCGCCATGTATGTGGAGTTACGGGTGTTCTCGTCGGACTTCATCATCGCGTAACTGAAGAGTCTGCCGAATTCTCTCGAAACATTGCTGTTGAACTTCAGGCAGGCGTGCAGTTGATCCGGCGAGTCGTCGAGTTTGCCCTTGAATTCGAGTACTTCGTCAAACCTGGCGACGAGTTGATCTTTCTCTTCTTTCCAGGCTTCGTCGGACTTGTACAGGTCGGTCAGGTCCCATTTGTACCTTGGTTCTATCTCGGACCTTTCTTTTTGCATGGCAGCGGCCTGTTCCTGGGAAAATGCCGAAATTGCTATCGGTAAGATCATGGCAGTCAGTATCCTTCTCATAACTACTCCTTTATTTCATACGTCCGCAGCAAAAAAAGAACTGTGGGACGCTGTCAACGGCCTTTTGGGCTTGCATTGTAGACGGGTCGTCACATATTGTCAATTACAACAGTTAAAGCGGGAATTTGCCGACAATCGTGCCGGCGATTCGTCCTGTGTGATAGTCCGCCCTGCCGCCGTTTGTTCGCGTGCAAGGCCGGAAACCTCTCGCAGGCCAAACGTATTGGGTTTATTGCCGATCTAAGGAGGTTGCGCGTGGCGCTCAGTCTGTTTCAATCAAATCGGCTACGTTGCAGAATACAGCGTCGTTGCTCATTATCTGTCTGTTGTTTTCGCCTCTGTGGCCGTGAGTGTATATCAACGAAGGTACGCCTATGGGTTCAGGGCGGGCAGGTCGCTCAAGATTGGGCAGCCAGTTGGGCACGTTTGCGTCAGGTTTGGAAACCTGATAGACGCTGAAGGTCCGGCCCCGGTCTTTGGAAACCAACAGGGCGACTTCGGCGGACGGGTGGCCCCACATTGCGTCTTCGGCGCTTATCGAGGCGTCCACGGTGGTTACGGCTAAGTACATTGTGCCGCTACGGTCGAAGGCTATGCTGCCCGGAGTCTTGACCGCCCTGCCGGGCCACTTGTCGCGAATTGCATTCAGCAGCGATATCTTCTTCCAGCCGCTGTCGGTGGAACAGGCGATAAACGCGCCGTAGGGCTGGGAATCCAGACGTGAATAGATTATCCAGGGCAGGCCGTCAGGGCCAATCGCAACATTGCCCGGCCTGTAGTTGGCCTCTTTCGGAGCGGGGGTACCGGCGACTATCTCTATGGTTGCCGGGACCGCGGGCAGTTTTACGGGATCGTTGTTTGAGCGCAGCCACGACCGGCCACAGTCTTGGGATCTGAGATAGCCAACCGCATAGCCGACTTTTTTCAGCGTCTGTTCGTACAGCATGAAACTCATGTGGATTGTCGAACCGCTCCTGTCCGGCACAAGGGCCGCCTGCCAGCGAGTATAGCCTTTTGGGGCCTGTCCGTGGAGTAGCGTTCGCGGTTCGGACCAGGGTTCGGTCGGTTTCTTTGTGTAGAGGTTCAGCAGCCAGCGACCGCCGGAACTTTCACGGCACGCCAGCAGAAGTGTGTCGTCTGGCATGCAGACGAGCGAGGAGTAGGTGCATTTTCGGCCGAACTGCTGCACTTTCGACCACTCGGACGCATCGTTCGGTCGTACGGATCGGCGGTATCGGAACGGATGGTGGTGAGGATAATACACGATGTGTAAATAACCCCGGCTGTCGGCGGTAAGCGACGGGCCTCCGTGGTTATCGTAGGCCTGGCCAACCGTATATGTCGGCGACCACTTGCCCGTATCGCGGTCCAAAGTTCTGATTTTGACCCGGAACTCGCCATCGTGAGAATCGAGCCAGCTCACATGGGTTTTATCACCAACGCTGACAATTTTGTTGAATTCGGAATACGCGGTCGCCCTGCCGCATCCAGAATCGGACAGCGTGAACAGCGTATCGTCTTGGGCGCGGCATTTGCCGCAGACGAATACGGACAATGCCGCCGAGAAAATCATACTAATTCGAAGTGATTTATTGCCGAAACTCATGATATTGCCTTTCAGTGCGAATAGTCTGCGGACGGAAACTTAGCGGTCGCGATTATATATGACCGTCAACGGTTTTGCCACCGTCAGTCAGGATATGCTGTATTCGACAGCCGGGAAAATCCGACAGTCGGGTGGTCGAAGCGACTAATAAGGAAAACCGCGACGATTTCAGCCGATTGCGTGAAAAACCGGCTTGACTGTGGCGTAATATTGCTTAAGGTTAATGGTTTCCAATGATTCGATCAAGGAGGCAGTGAATTGGAAAAATCCAGATCACCCGGTGAATTCGTATTCGAAGCGGTCCAGAGATACCCTGCAGGCAGTGTTCTGTACAATGAACACATGAAACTCACGGACAAGGCTCACATGGCGCCGTTTGCGGGGTATTCGATGCCCCTGTGGTATTCCTCTATAAGCGCCGAACACAGGGCCGTGCGCGAATCCGCGGGCATGTTCGACTGCACGCACATGGGGGTTCTCGAACTTTCGGGTCGGCACATAGAAGAGGCCCTGAATCTGCTGACCACCAACGACGTAACAAAAGTAGCCACAGGCAAGGCTCAATACGGTTTTTTGCTGGATGCCGCAGGAAACATTCTCGACGATGTGATTATATATCGCAGGCGTGAGGACTGCTTCATGACGGTGGCCAACGCCGCGAATGAAACGAAGCTGAAGGCCTATTTCGAGGCCCTGACCAAGGACAAGACGGTCGTCGATATAAATGACCCGGACCGCAAACTGGAATACAAGCCCATCGTCCGCGACATGCGGGCCACGGAAGGCTCTGGCGACTGTCGTGTGAACATAGCGGTTCAGGGGCCGAAAACCATCAAGGTTTTTGAGGCCGTTTCGAAGGATGCCGAGCTGGTTAAACGGTTATCCGACCTGAAGCCTTTCGCATTCTTCGAAAGCAAAATCCGCGACATCGACTGCATAATCGCACGCACCGGTTATACGGGGTCAAAAGTAGGCTTCGAAGTGTTCGTTCATCCTGACCGGGCGGTCGAGTTCTGGCGCACCATGCTTATCGACGGCATCGCGGCCGGGCTGGCGCCCTGCGGCCTCGGAGCCAGAGACAGCCTTCGCATCGAGGCGGGTTTTCCGCTGTACGGGCACGAACTGAACGGTGAATTCGATGTTTCGCCTTTCGAAGCCGGCTACGGCTGGGCCGTGAAACTGGAAAAGGACTTCTTCGTCGGAAAGGAGCCCATGAAGCAGCGGGCCCAGACCTACGACATGACGGTCATTCGCATGGAGCTTCCGGGTGATAAGGGAGTACGGCCGGTAAGGCCCAAGGACGCCGTTCTAAGCGCAGCGGGAGATTGCCTGGGCTGGGTGCTCAGCGCCGCACACACCGGGCAAAAACAGTATGCGCTGGGGTATGTCGAGAAGGACAGCCTGAACGAGGGAGGGGCGGTGGGTGTATACTATCTTGCGAGAAGCCGCAGCCAGGTGAGCAAAGGAAAGAAAAGACAGGTTGAAAAAGGCGAACAGTTGCAGGCCGACGTGATAGGAAACGTTGTGAGCCGCTTCGCCAAGTTCTAGTGGGAGCATGTCATGGTCGAAGAAGGATTATTGTACACAAAGGATCACGAGTGGGCCAGAGTCGAAGGCAGCACCGTCACAGTCGGTATAACCGACTACGCCCAGGAAATGCTGGGCGAAGTGACATTCGTGGAGCTTCCGGAAACGGGCAAGCAGTTCAAGTTCCACGACGAGATAGCCGTGGTCGAGAGCACTAAAGCTGCCAGTGAAATCTACTGTCCGGTCGCAGGCACGGTTTCCGAAATCAACAATGAACTGGAATCTTCTCCCGAATTGATTAACGAACAGTGTTACAAGGGCGGCTGGCTGTGTAAACTGACGGTGGCGGGTGATGTGGCGAAAGACAAGTTAATGGACGCGGCGGCGTATGAGGCTTACCTGAAGGAACTTTAAGACTCCCGGAGAACCGATGCCATTTATATCGAACACGCCCGAGCAACAGGAGCAGATGCTGGCCGAAATCGGGCTCACCATGGAGGACCTGTTCGGGGATATACCGGCCGAGCTTAAGGCCGATTCGCTGAATGTACCCGGCGGGATGAGCGAAATGGAGGTTCGCAACAAGCTCGCGGACCTGGCCGGCAAAAATCATATCGACCTGACGTGCTTTCTGGGCGGAGGGTTTTACGATCATTTCATACCGGCGGCGGTTTATTCGCTTATCAGCCGCAGCGAGTTCTATACCGCTTACACGCCCTACCAGCCCGAGTTGTCACAGGGAACCCTGCAGGCGATCTACGAGTATCAGTCTGCCATCTGCAGGCTGACGGACATGGAAGTGTCCAACGCTTCGCTTTACGACGGCGGCACAGCGCTTTACGAAGCGATGATGATGGCGCTGCGGATTACACGCAGGAACAAGATCATCATCGATGACAGCGTCAATCCGATCTACAGGGTGATGATTCATTCGTACACGCGTAACCTCAAGATAGACCTGGAACAGACGCACTGTGAGAACGGGCTGGCCAACAGACGTGAAATTCTCGCTCAGATTGACGACGAGACGGCGGCAGTGATCGTTCAGAATCCGAATTTCTTCGGTTGTATTGACGATTTCACGGATCTGGCCGAGGCCGCACACGCAAAAGGCGCCCTGCTGGTTGCCTCGTGCTATCCGGTATCACTGGGGATACTCAAAACGCCCGGATCGATGGGAGTCGATATTGTCACTGGCGAGGGCCAGAGTCTGGGCATGCCCATGTCTTTCGGCGGGCCTTATCTGGGATTCATGGCTTCCAGGGCCAAATACGTACGAAAAATGCCCGGGCGAATCGCCGGCGAGACGGTCGATCGGGAGGGCCGCAGGGCTTTCGTGCTGACCCTCCAGGCCCGCGAACAGCATATCCGACGGGCCAAAGCAACCAGCAATATCTGCTCGAACGAGGCGCTTTGTGCTCTGACGGCGCTTGCTTATCTTTCTTTGCTGGGCAAGGAAGGACTGCGCGAGACGGCCCAGTTGTGCGCGGATAAAGCCAGTTATGCATACCATCGTCTGACTTCCATCCCGGGCGTCGAGCCGCATTTCAGGGCCAAGTGGTTCTTCAATGAATTCGTGCTGGACTTGCCGTGTGAGGCGGCCGACGTCGTGGCCAGGCTTATCGAGAAAGGCTATGCCGCGGGCTTTCCGCTGAGCAGATATTACGAAGGAACCGAGAAGTCGATGCTGATCTGCGTTACCGAGAAGAGAACCAAGCAGCAAATCGGCATGCTGGCCGAGGCACTGGAGAGCGTATTATGAAGCTTGCTTTTGAGAAGAGCGTTCCGGGACGCCGGGGCGTACAGACCAATCCCAGCGATGTGCCCACTACGATAAATCTCAGGGCCGATTTCATGCGGGATAAGCCCGCGGAACTGCCCGAATTGAGCGAGTTGGACGTGGTCAGGCATTTTACCGAACTGTCGCGTCGCAACTTCGGCGTGGATACGAACTTCTACCCGCTCGGTTCGTGCACCATGAAGTACAACCCGAAAGTGGCCGAGCGAATTGCGTCGTATCCGGGTTTTGCTCATCTTCATCCGCTGATGCCGCAGCTTCGCATGGGCGGCATGCTCACGCAAGGCGCGCTGGCGGTTCTGTACGAGACCGATCTGCTGCTGCGTGAGATAACCGGAATGGCCGCGTTTACGACACAGCCGCTGGCCGGCTCTCACGGTGAGCTGACCGGCATGATGATCATGGCGGCCTATCACCAGGATAAGGGCAATAAGAAGACCACCGTGTTGATTCCCGACAGTGCGCACGGCACCAATCCGGCCAGCGCCGCTATCGCGGGCTATAAGGTTGTGTCCGTGCCGACCGATGAAAACGGTGTGATGGGGGTCGATGCGGTCAGGGATGTGCTCAACGACGAAGTTGCGGGACTGATGCTGACCTGTCCGAATACACTCGGACTTTTCAATCCGCACATCAAGGAAATATGCGAGCTTATCCACAGCGTCGACGGGATTGCGTACTACGACGGGGCGAATCTGAACGCGATTGTAGGCAAGGCCCGCCCGGGAGATTTTGGGTTCGATATCGTACATGTGAATCTGCATAAGACCTTCGCCACTCCTCACGGAGGCGGCGGACCGGGCGCCGGACCGGTGGGCGTGGCCGAGCGGCTCGCGCCGTTTCTGCCGGTTTCGATTGTTGTCAAAAGGGCTGACGGAACTTACGCCCTCGAGTATGACCGGGAAAAATCTATCGGTTACGTAGCGCCGTTTTACGGCAATTTCGCAATAGTGCTTCGGGCGTATGTGTATATCCTCATGCTGGGCAGAGAGGGACTGGCCAGGGTGGCCGAGAACGCGGTGCTGAATGCGAACTATGTGCGAAAACGGCTTTCGGATCATTACACGGTGACTTATGACAAAGTCTGCAAGCACGAATGCGTCTTGAGTCCGACCGATGAGATGCTGGACAACGGCGTGCGTGCGGTCGACATCGCCAAGGCCCTGATCGACCGGGGATTCCACCCCCCTACAGTGTATTTTCCGACCATTGTCAAAGAGGCGATGATGATCGAGCCGACCGAGACCGAGAGCAAAGAGACGCTCGATGCGTTCATAGACGCTATGATTGAAATCGCCGAACTGGCCAAACGCGACCCGGAAAAACTCACAGGTGCGCCCCGAACCACCCCTGTCTCACGCCCTGACGAAGCACAAGCCGCCCGCCAACTCAACATCGCCAGGCTGTAGAGGAAAAGTATGGAAACAGACTCGGACAAGTCTGAGGAAGCGGTTTCCCCAAACCACAGCGCAGAGCCGGTACGAATAAGTCGGTTGGCCGTCGCATCGTTTGTTTTGGGTATACTGAGCGTGCTTACCTGTGGAATAACGTCGATTCCTGCTATTATTCTCGGCGTTATTGCAGGTGATTCAATCGATCTGAGCGGCGGACGTTTGACCGGAAAACGTATGACATCTGTGGCGATTACGCTTGGCGTAATATCGATAGGCTTACTGATAGCCGTGGGTGTACTCAGAAGGATGCGCGGTTCGGTCTCATACAGGATGCTTTGCGGTACGAATCTTAGCACAATGGGCAAGGGGATGTTGATCTACGCTAACGATTACGATGACAAATTTCCTCGTGCGGCGTGTCCGCAGTCTCGCTGGACCGGGAAAACTCCCCACTGGCGAGCCGACACCCGCGACGAAGCGTTCGATTTGGACAACAACGGCGGAGAGGCGAGCATTTCCGCCAGTCTCTACCTGCTCGTAAAATACACAGAAATTCCGCCCGAGTCTTTTTTATGCGCCGCCGACAAGATGACTGAAGAATTCCGTCCTCGGAAGTATAAGATACGTAAAGAGGACGTGTGGGACTTTGGCCCTGATTCGACAAAGCATTGCAGCTTTGCTTATCACATGCCGTACGGCAAATATGCCCTGAGCACATACAGACGCCCCGGAATGGCGGTTGCTGCGGATCGAAATCCCTGGCAGAAAACACCCGGATTCAATGACAAGACCCGATTCGGTCTGTTCGATCCCAACGGAACAGCCGAGCAAATCAGATACGGCAATGCGTCCACTCACAAAGGTGACGGCCAGAATGTCCTTTTCCTCGATTGCCACGTCGGTTTCGAGATGACTGCTGACTGCGGGGTCGAAGGCGACAATATTTATACGGCATGGGATGGCGAGGACATTAGACGCGGCGTACCGCCGAAAATCGGTAAGCAGCCGCAAGGACCGACGGATTCACTGCTGGTTCACGATGGAGAAGGAACTGTGCCAACACGACGGTAGCCGCCGGCATAGTCATTGCATGTTGTCGATTAAGGCGAGTATGTCTTTGGCGGTCACGCAGGACTTTATCACCATCTGGGCGTAGTTTCGGCCCCTGCGGGATTTGGATTTGGCGAAGACCGCCGTTGTGCTGCGGACCATTCCAGTGGCATTTCCGTTGTCGTCGATGACGGGCCCGCCGCTGGATCCGCCGCCGAAATCGGCCGTGACAAGCATCCGCTCGACGTTGACTGGCCGCACTTCGTCGCTGGAATAGGCCGAAACATATCCCTGAGTGAGCATGAAGAAATGCTTCGACGGATGGCTGATCACCGTCACCGGTGAGCCGACGGGGGCATCGGTCTTGAGGGCGATGGGCTTGAAGTCAGAGCCGTCTATTCGCATAATAGCCACATCCGCTGCTTTGTCGGCCGCGAGGACTTCCCGGATCGTGTGTACGCTTCCGTCGGCAGTCATGACCGCAAAGACCTCCTTGTTTGCGTCATTGATGACATGACAGTTGGTCACAACTGCGCCGGAGGCGCTGATCATAAAACCAGAAGCCACACTCGCATGCTTTCGCCGGCAGTTCTCGCAGTAATAAAGACCGCTGACCACAACCACGCTCTCTTTGAATCGTCTGTAGATTGCGGCCGGATTCATACCGCCGGTTACTGGAGGTGGTATTCGAAGCGAGCATTTGCCGCGCTGTAACTGCTCGATCAAGTCGGTTGTATCGGTCGCTCGTCCGCTTTCTTGCAGTTGCAGCAGACTTTGTGTCAGATGTTCGAGCTGCTCGTGGTCGTCATCATAAATGCACAGGACAGGTTCGTCCGCAGGCGATGATCCCGTCGATACATCGAAAAGGCCGCACCCCGACACACAAAACATGAGGATGCAAGCGCCTGCTGCAATGCATAATTGAGGTCTCATCGGATCAGTCCGAAACAGAATCTGGCATATCCTGACCGCACTGGTCCCTGGCGGCCAGAGCGCCTGTGGGGCAGGCTTGTATGCATTGTTCGGCGGTTTGCTGGAGCGCTTCGGCCATGGATTTGTCGAATGGTACGGCTACTTCGACGTCGAAGCCGCGGCCGACGAAGGCCAGGCCCAGTGATTCACCGGCCTGGGAGGCGATCTGGATGCATAAGCCGCAGTCGATGCATTTGCCGCGTTCGTAGATTACGTGTTCGTGCTGGATGTTCTGAGTAAAGACGCGGCGTTCGGCTTTGTACTTGCCGTAGGCCGCCTGGTACTGCTTCGAATAGTCCCTCAGGCGGCAGTTGTCGGCCTTGCGGCAGTCACAATGCAAACATCGAAGCGACTGCTCCACGGCCTGCTGGTCGTTGAGCCCTTCCTTCTCAACCGGGCCGTAAGCGGGGCCTTCCTTCGAGGCCAACTGCACAAATGCATCTATTTCACCTTCTTTCAATCTGCCGATTTTGCAGTTAAAAGGCTGTTCGGGGCCGGTAACCGGCTGCTCTGTGACGTACTGCATTATAGACGTTGCCGCTTCCTTGCCGTCAGCTACGCTTCGGACGCAGATCTTTCTACTGCGAACCACATCGCCTCCCGCGAATACGCCGTCCAGGGCGGTTTCGTAGGTCTTTCTGTCGAATTTGACACCGTTGCGGCCTGCGGTGAAGCCCAGCGACTCGGCCTGTTCCTGCTCGATTTTGCCGATTGCGATAAATACGGCGTCGTAGTCTTTGCGTACGTTTTCCAGGGCGGACCGATCGGCTATTCTGGTGTCGAAAACAAATTTTGCGCCGAGTTTCTCAATAATCGCGATTTCATCGTCCAGAACATCGCGAGGCAACTCGTTGTCCGGTACGGCATATCGCAATTTGCCGCCAGCTTCGGCATTTTCGTCGATTATCGTACATTCAACGCCCATCTGCAGCAGATAATACGCCGCGGCCAGCCCGGCGGGTCCTGCGCCGATTATGGCGACCCGCTTGCCGATCGGATTTTCGCACTGGGACAGGTACGGCTCGTCGGACGCCAGGTCCACGTCTGCCACGTACCGTTTAAGCAGGCAAATCGGAACCGGTCCATCGTGAACGGCACGTCTGCAGGCTTTTTCGCAGGGCGCCGGGCAGATTCGACCCAGCACGGCAGGCAGTGCGATATCTGCCTTGACCGTCCTGATCGCTTCCCGCATTTGCCCGGACGCAATCTGGCGGAGCATCAGCGGAATATCCATAGTAGCCGGACAGGTAACGTGGCACGGGCCCATGCAATCGCCCAGGTGGTCGCTCAATAGCAACTCGAGAGCGGCTTTGCGGGCGGCCAGCACATCGTCCGTGGCCGTCTCGACGACCATGCCTTCCTGAGCGGGCGCCCCGCATGAGGGAACGAGCTTTTCGGAGCCGTTCACCCTGACCACGCAGATGAGGCAGCTTGTCGACGGCGTCAAACCCTCCATGTGACACATTGTCGGAATTTCGATTCCGAGCTTGCGCGCGGCGTCCAGAATGGTCGCTCCGTCGTCAACTTCGACCGGCTGATTATCTATGGTGAGCTTGGGCATCGGTTATTTGACCTCTATGGAATCCGCCGGGCAGATATTTTTACAGCCGCCGCAACGGATGCACTTTTCGGAATCAATCTCGTGAACCTGGTACGGCCTGGCTTCGATAGCCCCGACGGGACAGTGCTGGGCGCACAGCGTGCAGCCGATGCAGTCGTCCGTAACGGAGTAGGTCACCAGGGCTCGGCACTTGCCGGCCGGACAGCGCTTGTCGATATGCGCTTCGTATTCCTCGCGGAAGTACTTTATCGTCGACAGGACGGGATTAGGGGCGGTTTTGCCCAGGCCGCACAGGCTCGAATTCTTTACGGCTACGGCCAGTTGTTCCAGTTGTTCGATATCGCCTTCTTTGCCTTCGCCGCCGCAGAGCCTTTCGAGAATATCGAGCATTCTCCGCGTGCCGATCCGGCAGAAGGTGCAGCGGCCGCAGGACTGATCCTGAGTAAACTCCAGGAAGTATCTGGCGATGTCGACCATACAGTCGGTTTCGTCGAGAACGACAAGTCCGCCCGAGCCCATCATCGCCCCGACGCCGGTCAGGTTTTCGTAATCGACCGGTATATGGGCCAGGCTTGCGGGCACGCAGCCTCCGGATGGACCGCCGACCTGGACGGCCTTGAACTTCAGGCCTCCGCCGATGCCGCCTCCGATATCTTCTATAATCTCGCGGACCGTGATTCCCATCGGCACTTCGATCAGAGCGCCGTGGGCGACCTTGCCCGCCAGGGCAAAGACTTTGGTGCCTTTGCTGTTTTCGGTGCCCATCCGGGCGTATGTTTCGGCGCCATTGCGAATTATCCACGAAACCGCCGCGTATGTCTCCACGTTGTTGATAAGCGTCGGCTTTCCAAACAGGCCTTTCACCGCCGGGTACGGGGGCCTGAGCCGCGGCATGCCACGACGCCCTTCTATACTGGCCAGAAGAGCCGTCTCCTCGCCGCAGACAAAGGCCCCGGCGCCCGCGACGATTTTAAGATCGAGCGAGAAGTCGGTGCCGAATATGTTATTGCCGAGATAACCGCGTTTACGGCATTCTTCGAGAGCGTGGTTCATTCGTTCCAGAGCCAGCGGATACTCGGCTCGAATGTAGAAGTAACCCTGCCTGGCTCCAACCACGTATGCGGCTATCGCGAGTCCCTCGATAATGCGATAGGGATAAGACTCCATGAGCATGCGGTCCATGAACGCGCCGGGGTCGCCTTCGTCGCCGTTGCAGACGACGTATTTCTTCTCTGAATGCTGCTCGCGAACGGCGGACCATTTAAGGTGCGTCGGAAAACCCGCTCCGCCGCGACCGCGCAGACCGCTCAGCTTAATCTGTTCGATCACCTCATCGGGCGACATTTCCTCCACACACCGCTGCAGCGATCTGAAGCCGTCCATGTACATGTACTCTTCTATATCCATCGGATCGATTACGCCCCAGTGCTCGGTGGCGATATGCCGCTGCTTGTTGAGAAAATCGGCAACCGGCTTGTCTCTGATATCGATTGAATATCGCGTTACCGGCTCCCACCGCTCGTCCGAAAGAAAATTATCCAGCGCATTAGAAATACTGTTCGAAATTCTCCGGTTGATCGGTGGCTTAAAATGCCGCAGAATGATCGGCTTTGCGTCTTTTGGTTCGACGCGTGCGTACAGGAACTTGCGATCGTCCGGCAGAACGATCTCCAACAGAGGCGTCTGGTGGCACATGCCCACACAGCCTACGCCTTTCAAGACCGCTCTTACGCCGGTTTCGTTCAATGCCTGAATCAGGGCTTCGTGCAATTTGCCGCATCCTCGCGCCACACAGCAGGAATCCAGCGCGAGCCGTATTTCGCCCTTGGTCTTTCTCTTGCGCCTGGATTGTGCTTCTGCCTTTGTCGGCCCTGCCTGCTTATACCGCAGATAGTCGTCAAGTACCCTGCCAACCCCGTCGGGAGTAACGTGCCCGTATGTAACCTCGCCGATCTGAACCGCGGGCGCAAGCGTGCAGCAGCCCAGGCAGGCTATTTTGTCGACGGTGAACAATCCGTTGGCATCGGTATCCTCGTCGCCCGTTATGCCCAGATGTCGTCGGAAGGCGTCGTAAACCTGAGGAGCACCCTTGACGTGACAGGCAGTTCCGACGCATACGTTTACGATGTGCAGGCCCACCGGCTTGTGTCGGAACTGGTCGTAAAACGTCGAAACACCCGTAATCGCAGCAGGCGTGATCTCGGTCAGCTCGCAGACGCGCTCCAGGGCCTCGACCGGCAGATACCCGTAGTTGCCCTGAAGGGCCTGAAGTATTTCCAGCACCTTTTCAGGCCCGCGGCCGATACGCTCGATGCAGCGATTCACGAATGTCAGGTCCAGTTCCTGCATCAGTCAGTGTTTCCTATGCAATAAAGATTCTTTTCACCACGGATTATGATTCGACCGTCGACGAACGCCGGCGTTGCATAACAGTTCTCGCCGAGTTCGCATTTGGTGATTTCTTTGTATTCGTCGCCGGCCTGCCCGATGAACATAATTCCTTCGCGCGCAAGCAAATACAGCTTGTCGTCGACCAGACTGGGCGAAGCCATGAAGTCGTAGTCGTACTGCTTCTCCCACATGTTCTTTCCGTCGGCTGCACTGTAGCAGGCGGCGGTTCCCTCGCTTGCGAGTATTAACGCCCAGCCGTCGGCGGCAAGAGGACAGCACACGTCCGGACCGAAGTCTTCTGCAAACCACGCTATGTGAGTTTCGGTAACGTCCCCGGTTCCGCCGGTCTTTATCGCGGCCAGCCTGGTATAAGGCTCGATCGCGTAAACAAGGCCGTCGGCATAGACCGGTGAAGGACATGCATCGCCGCTGAGGCACTCAGCCCGCCAGATTTCGGCGCCGGTTGCGGCGTCGTATGCTATGACCCAGGGATTACCTGCCGTTAAAATCACATCTTTGCCGTCGATTTTCGTAACGACGGGAGACGACCACGAATTTGGCACGGGTCTTTTCGTTTCCCACACCGTTACGCCTGAAACAGAATCCAGGCCTATCAGTTTTGATTTCTCGTCTTCGGCCATGCCCTGGTCGTACTGAACGATTATTAAATTTCGATATATTGCAAGCGATGAGGCGTACCCGTAGATGCTGTCGGGCAGCCCGAGCGCCTTATGCCAGAGTCGCCTGCCGTTGTAATCGAAACACGCGACATCGCCGGTGGCGTATATCACCGCGGCTCTGGCGCCGTCGGTAACCATGGTAGACGCGGCCAGACCGGTGTCTTCCATTACGCTGAAGTCTTCGTCGGCGCCGGGCAGTGTTTTGGGCACATCGCCGGTCCACAGCAAACCTCCATCGTTTGCGTCAAAACAGAATACTGACAGGTCTTCATCATCGGCGCCGGAGAGGAAAATGCGGTCACCCCAGATAACAGGGGAGTTGTGTCCGGGTAGCGGGACCTTCGTCTTCCAGCGGATGCCTTCACCTGTTTTGCCGTCCCACTTGGTGGGGATATTCGTATAATGGCTGATGCCCGCGCCGTTCGGTCCGCGGAAAGAGGGCCAGTTGTTCGCAATCTCCTGGTCCGTCGGCCATTGGGGAACCTGTTTGCCGCCGAGCCCGAAGTCCACACTCGGTAGAAAACCCAGTAGCAGGCCCGTAGCTCCCAGTATGACAAAGCCCACAGCGATGCCCACGCGACTGTGTCCGGCTGTTTGCAGATGCTCCTGCTGCTTGTCGACGCCGGTCTCGGGTTGCGGAATATCGGGCTTAATCGTGGATGAGAGTTTAAGCAGAACCACGAGTACGGCCAGGCCGCCGGCGAGCATGTAGGCGCCCTGCCTGGAAAAGCCAAGCCTTTGCATTCTGGTGCTGCGCCAGCGCAGGTCGAGCTGTCTGAACTGTTCTACGAGTTCTTCATTCTCGGGATTTGCGCGGATTTGCGTGCGCATTTCTTCGAGTTCGGCTTCACGGCCGGTGTCGATGATCTTCCTCTGTGCGAAATTAACGATCAGTACTATCGTCACGATTGCGCAGAACGCGGCGGCAATACCGGCCGCCAGCAGCGTTGTTCGATATAAGAAATCGCGGAACCGACCGCTTTTCTGTGTCTGATTTTGTTCGTTCATCAGGCAGTCACCGCTTCCTTTTTGTCCGATGCAACACGATGTCTCGGGCAGTATTTGTAGCAGCGGCCGCAGGCGAAACAGCTTGCCCTGTCGGCCTCATAGTCGTTGCGCCGTCTGCGGATGGACGACCCCACGAGTTTCACTCCCGCAACCAGTCCGATGAAGCCCCCGAAGAACCATCCGCCGAAACGGAACTGGTCCCGAATTGTATTCGCTTGTTCGTACAGTTCTACAGCGGGTTGTCCGGTCGCCCTGAAGGCGTCGCTGGCATCCGTGGTGCCTTCGACTTCGCCTTGGTTTTCGAGTCGGACGCGTTCGGCCAGCCGGACGGTGGCGTGTGCCCTGGCGGTAACGGGCCACAGCGACGACCCGACCCAGGCGCCTGCGGCAATCAGCACGGGCACAAGCAACAGCAGCAGGGCCAGCCTCTTTTTAGCTTTGGCATATTCCCGTGCTGGCCAGTCCGGCGTGGGTTCTCTGATGGCATTAAACGGGCACGCGTCCTCGCAGAGCCTGCACTTGATGCACTCATCGGGAGTTATAGTTACTTTGCGTCGCGATACCCGCGAAAACTGCCGAAGTATCATGCCGTACGGGCACAGGAAACGGCAGTAAGGCCTGCCTATAAACAGACCTATCAGCAGCAGGCAGCCGCCGAATATCAGCAGGTTAATGCCGCCGGAGAGCCTGAAGAACGAGACGAAAGGATCGTAACGGCATATTATGAAGGCTGCGCCGGTGGCCGCGAAGAGAATGGCGGCGGCCAGATAAGTGTAGCCTATGAGCCTTAGAGTACTCTCGAGCCAGAGCGGAATCCTGATCGGACGCCACACAACGGCATCCTGAATCGCTCCGAGCGGGCACACGGCTCCGCAGAAAGTCCTGCCGAAGAACAGCGTAAAGGCCAGCGGCAGCAGGAAAAACGCGGTTACCACAATCGGAATGGTATAAGCCTTGTCGAAAAAGGTCAGCGTAACATTCTGAATCGCCCCGATCGGACAAACGCAGCCCATCCGGTAGAAGCCGAAATAGAGCAGCGCAAAGACCATCAGTGCGAACAACCACTTGCGACTGCGCGCTTTTAACGCCAGGAAAGACGCCAGCACCAAAGCGCCTACCAGCACGCCCGTGTCAATGTAGGAGAAGATATCCTGACGGGGCTCAGGCGTGGTTGGACTGGGAATCTGGTGGTCGGTCTCGGTGAACTCCGGGGGCGGGAACCGCTCACCGGCCGCCGATGCAGTCTCACACAGGCCCAGCAACAGGGCCAAAGCCGCTATTGAGATAATTACCTTGTACATTAAGCGTGGACCACCTTAAGCATGTAGGGCTTGTCGGCAGGAACACGCTTGAAGGCCTGCGAAGGACAAGCTGCAGCTATCGAGCATTCATTGCAATTCAGACAGCGGTCGTGTCTCACCTGCAGATGCAGCGAACCGTTGCCGAAAGCCAGACAGCCCTCAACACATTTGCCGCAGCCGTTGCAGAGTGTTTCATCGATGTGATATTCGTAGTACGGCTCTTCTATTAGCTTGCGGTCGATGGCGCCGGTGGGGCAAAGCTGGTTTTCCGCGCCTTCGTTAATATCGGCCGGTTCCGGGCCGAAGTAACCGAAGCATATCTTGCAGTAGCCGCAGATCGGATAGGAATGGACGCATTTGACCGCCGATTCGGCCAGCACGCAATAGGTTGCACAGTTGCCGCAGGCCACGCAGACTTCAGGGTCTATCTGCCAGACCATATCCTTCTTCTGGTGCCTGGCGCCCAGATAGCCTGCAAGTCCTCCTATGCCGACCAGAAGTCCGCCGGCAAAGGTGCTTCTGAGAAAGCTGCGCCTGGTTTTATTGTTATCAGCCATTGTCACTTCTCTCGAGAGCCTCTTTCATATTAACAGCGGGAGGCAGCGAACAATCCTGCAATTCCCGACATCCGGCACACAGACCGCGCCTGTCGCAAGCGCCGTTTCGCACGAGTATTCGGCGTTTTACGGCGGCAAAAGCGCCGGTTGCGGCCAGACCGAGAGCCGCGGCATAGCGAGCGGCCGCGACCATTGTCTGGCGCCTGTCTTTTCCGGTAAATTTCGTCATTTATCCACCCTGCTTCCGTGTGAAGATTCTGACCCTGTTCTTAATCGTATCGAGGACCAATACCCTGTCCTGATCGTCCACTGCTACATCGAACCCCCCGGACTGGCATTCATCGGGGGTGCTGCATATACTGCAGGCGCCTCCGTCGAGTAACTGCGCGGGTCCGGCGACCGCACCAACCATCGATCCTTCGGGGCTGTAGAGCTTCACCCTTGTTAGGCCTTTTTCGCAGGTTATGAAGCTGTCGTCGGACAGCATCGCGAAATTGACGGGATTGCAGCAGCCCACGAAACCTTCGAGGCTTGCCCCGAATTTACCCCAGAAAAACTCCAGACTGCCGTCGAAGGTGTATGCCTCGATCCGGTGCATGCCGGAGTTGCACACTCGCAGGAGTCCGTCGCCTGCAACCGCCAGGTCGAAATAAGGGCTGGGAATCACGAAACCGTCAATTCCTTTTTCGGGATCGCGTCGCCCGATTTCGTTAAGAAGTTCGCCGGAAGTTGTGTACCTTTTGACTATGCGATTGCCGGCGTCGGCCACAAACACATTGTTCTTGTAAACCGCCACGCTGGTAACGACTGCTTTCTCACCCAGCGACGGCCACGTACCGAGGTTGGTGCCCTTTTCATCAAATACTTCTACGTGATCTTTCATGCCCACGTAAACTTTTGAGTCGGGTGCGACGGCAAGACATCGCGGCCGGCTGCCTAGCTGCATTACCTTCTGCAGGTCGCCGGTTTCATCGAAAATCCGGATCTCTTCGTCGCCTGCGATGTAGATGGAGCCGTTCGGGCCGGTGGCGACTGCTCTGGATGCGGCCATCTCCGTTTGAAAAGGGGTTACCGATTCCTCGTAGAGAATCATATTCGGATCGATCCTGGCCAGCTTTTCCAGATCATAAGTAAATTCCCGGCCCAGACCGCTGCCGCTCTTGCCGGTGGTGTCGAGAATTAAAATCGCACCGATACCGACGACTACCGCCAGGACTATCACGATAGTTACGACTGTTTTCATGTTTGCTGCGGCTGTTTGCCTCTGCATCAGAGACCTCACGAAATTCAAGATTAACAGCTTGGGATTATAGCAAAGCCCGCAAGCCCGTTCAATAAAGCCGTTTTACTGTTTGCTTATGTCCACGCAGGCCATCGTATACATATCTCTTACTATGAGTCTTCCGGCGGCCGCCGCCATCGGCCCCCACGATTCATGGCCTTCGAGAATATCGGCCTGATCAAGCTGAACGTAGGCGTTGGGCGTAGCCTCGACCATGGTCAGTACGCCCTCGTCGTCCATCACGTATATGATGCCGTTAACAATAGTATAGGGCCCAAGCCCGAACTTGTTTTCGTTTGTGCTTGTCCAGAGGATGTTGCCTTCCATATCCATACAGACAAGCTGTTTGTCCGGGCGTACTCCGTAGATATGCCCTTCGTAAAAGACAGGCGTCTGCTGATCTGAACCGAACGTCGAAGCCTTGTGTCTGAATATCTCTGTGGCGGTTATTGAACCGTTCTCTTCGGTAAGTTCGAGCATCAGGCTGCCCGCATTGTAACCGCCTGAAAAGAATACCCTGCCCGATCCGACCGGAACAGGCGTCGGAACATTGGCAATTCGAATCTTCCAGTCGGGGTACTCCCAGACGATTTGCCCGTCGTCGGCCGAAACACCCACAATACCGCCGCTGGCACAATAAATGTAGATTTTCCTGCCGCCCACATCGACCGGAACAAGCGAACTGTGCGTCATCAGCCAGTTCTTGGGGTTTTCGCTCTGCCATACGACCTCGCCTGAATTCGGATCAACCGCCATTACCAGGGCATCGCCGCCGACGCCGAGAATTACCTTGCCGTCATCAACCAGCGGGCACTGCCCGGCATACCAGGCGGGAACCTTTGCGCCGTAGTCCTTGACCAGATTCAGCAACCACTGTTGCTCGCCTGTTTCGGCATCCAGGCAGGTAACGTGGCATTTCGGCCCCATGGAGATCACGTATTTGTCGGTAACGGTGGGAATGGTGCGGCTGACGCCATGGTTGGGCTTTACCTTCACCCCGTACGAATACTGCCATATATCACGTCCGTCCTGCAGCGACAGGCAGCGGATTACGTCGCGTTTATTCTCGACGTCATAATCCACGACGTAGGCCCGCCCTTTCGAGATCGCGGCCCCGGCGTAGCCCATGCCCACGTCGATTGTCCATAGAACGCGCGGTCCCTCCGGCGGCCAGTCCCGGGCCAGGTTTGTTTCGTCGGCGAGTATGGCATCGCGGTTTTTTCCGCGAAACTGGGGCCATGATCCTTCGATGTCGGCCGGTACGCCGTCCATTGAAACCAGCTTACCGACGATCTCGCCCGCGGTGCCGTCATCCATGCCGCTGCCGGCGTTCGGGTCCGGAACACGCTCGGCGAACTGCATTTCGGTTTCATAATCGAGCCAGTGGTACAGCAGCACAGCGCCAACGGCGGCAAGACAAATGGGTATTACCCAAACCAGAATGCCGCCCCTGTTTCTTTTCAAACAACTTGACCGCTGCTGCATCTACTCGTTCCTCAAAGCATCTATCATTCTTCCGGACAACGCCAGAGTCGTAGCAAGCCATATCCACATGATACCACTTACCGCTATCGCCGCAACTGTAATCAGCAGCGGAATGTACGGTACTTCGGCACCGGGCGACCCAAGGGCCGGCATTACTGCTATCACCGCCGAAATTACTCCGGCGGCAATTCCACCGGCCAGCAGCTCCCAGTGCTCGTGCAAAAGCATCCTCTTGAGGGTTGCTTTCTCGAATCCTACGGCTCTGAGCATCGCCAGTTCACCTCTTCTATCCAATACATTCCGCAAAACCACCAGACCCAGGCCTATACTGCCCAGAATCAGCCCCAGACCGCCCAGCATCTGAAAAATCGACAAATACGTATTCTGCACGGAATTGAACGCTGCAAGACGCTCTATGGTCGGAGTCATGTAAAAGCCGTAGTCCTGAAGGGCGGCAGCCAGTTCTTCGGCGGCATCCGCGGCTTTTTTATCCGGGGCGTCCAGGAGAAAGACTCTGTAGCCGTCTTCTGAGGGGAATCGCTGCTTGAATCGGCTTTCGTCGATTATGAGCCTTCCCTGCATAATTGAATTCTTGAGGGTGCCTACCAGCCTGACCTTGAACGGTCTGCCCTTTTCGTCGACGTAATCAAGCTCGTCTCCGACCTTTTTGCCCAGCGCCCACATAACGGTCGCCTGGTCGGCGACGGCGCCGATCACATCGGAATCGTTTGTATCGGAAAGTGCGAGCCAGGGTTCCTTGTCTTTCTGCTGCGGAGCGGCGGCAAACGAAAAAGCGTTGCGCTGGGCCAGTTGTGCCGGATTTACCCCTAAAAGAGCTGGTTTCTGGGCCCGGTTGAGATTGAAACAACTCGCATCATCGCCCTCGTGGAGGCGCATCTGTACTATTTTGACGTCCTGCAACTCGGAATCATCCAGGTCCATGGCCTCGCGGCCCTGTTTGCTTGAGAGGTCGTGCAGAATGCTCACCGCCGACTCGGCATAGAACTGAAAACCACCCGTTCCAGAATCCCTTTCGTCGGCGTCGGCCATAGGGTTCTGGCGATTTGCGCCCACCGAAACAATCAGGAATACGCCGCAGGCAAGCAGACCGAACACCGCCAGGCTTCTGCCTTTTCTTCTTGTCGAGTTTCTAAGACCAAGCCCTGCAAGCGACTGCATTGGCTTGTGGCGTCCGCGTGCGATTCTGCTCAAGACAGCGTGAGCCAATCCGATCGCAGCAAGCAGCAGGCTTGCGCCTGCACCGAAGAACGCGCCCGCAACCGCCGAGCTGCTCCCGGAGCCTGCAGTGGAGATTAAGACCGCTGCCAGCGTGAGGCCTATTGCGGCGATTATCAGCCCGATTCGGCCGCTTGGGATCTTCTTTGTTACGAAAAACTGCCATTCCAACTGGCCTGCCAGCAGCTCCCGGGCGGGCCGGGATGCCTGCTTGCGCAAGGTCAGATACATCGCAAAAAGCGAGATTGCCAGAGTCGCAAGTGCACCAATAATGAGAGTTGCATACTCGTAGTGGAAATATATAGCCGAACCGGCGACCGCCGAACTCCAGAGAGTAGCCAGTCCGAAGATCATTGCCCGAGTGTAGCCGAGAGCGGCGAATGTGCCCAGCAGCACACCCGCACAGGCCAGGATAGCCCCTTCCAGCATCAGCAGACGCTTGATCCGGCCGGGCCTGAGACCGACGGCCAGCAGCATTCCAACCTGCTGCGTTCGGCGCTCTATGCCGAAGACAAAGATCAAAGCCATCAGCACCAGGGCCGCGGCTATTAGAAACATGCTCAGGCCCAGAAAAAGCTGACCGAAGTCGGTGCCCTGCCTGCTGGCTTTCATTCCTCTATCTCTGACGGGCTGAAAGAACAGTCCGACACGGGCCGGATCGACGGCTTCGAGCACGTCAGAGGCGATCTGTTCGCCATCGGGACCGGATTTGTCGTAGCGGACCATGGTCAGCTTGCCGTAGCGATTGCCCCACATCGACTGTCCGGCGTCGAGCGTAACGAATGCCTTGGGCGTACCGCGATACTGGTCCCAGTACTGCTCGTCTTCATCGTGTATTAGGTCAAGGTCGATGGGAATACCGGGCTGCCAATCCCGGCAGTTGTCCACATCCGCGAGGCCCGGATAGTCGGGCATCAGGCTCTTATCCGCAGCCGGGCCGGTTATTGGTATGACAGACCGGATTGTGAAACTACTCTGTTTTTCGATGAGTTTTCTGGTCGGACCTATGACAAAATATTTCATCGTGAGCCGGTCGCCCGCCTTCGCACCGGTATCGCCTGCCAGCCACTCGTTTATCACAATCTCATCGTCGGACATATCGGCTGGAATAATCCCGCCGCCATCACCTCCCAGTGCGGCCACCGTTGAATAGGGTGTGGCTCTGTCGCCGATTTTCAGCTCATTGACGAAATATGTCAGAATGCCGCGGGCATTTTCACCGGCGTTCAGGGCCGCCTCGGCGAGTCTTTCCTCGATGAATACACGACTGCTTCTTATCTCCAATTGGCCGTCGGGTAAGGTATTCAACTGGAGGTTCGCGTCGCCGAGCTTCCAGTTTTTCTCGATTGCTGTATTGGCTCCTTCCGTAGTCAACGCCCCGCCGTCCGGCGTTGCCGCCAGCAGCATATTGGCCCTTTCGGGCTGTTCGGCCTGCTGCTGAAGCCATTGCAACGGCACGAATGCATTGAAAGGCGCCACCTGATTAGCCTGAAGGTTGAAAAGGCCAAATCCGTCTTCGGTGAGTATTTCTCGTACGACGAGGCGGGATGCGACGGACATATCCGAGTCGGGCGTCAGTGGTACGTCGCGAGGCATTACACTGGGCTTGGCGACACGAAGCACAACTTCGTCGCCTATTTTGACAGCCAGTTTCTCGGCGAGCGGTTCGTTTATCACAATTCCGTCGGTCCAGTTGGAGTCAAAGGGATTGTCGCTGCGCCCCACGTCGAAAAAACGCCGGTCCACGCCCAGTACGGCCACGCGGTTGGCGTGCTCCCGGCCGTCGCCGCTGGTGGACAATCCCCGCAACTGCAGTATCGGTGCAACCTGCGTGTTCAACTCCGATGCCAGCCGGTCGGCCAGTGCGGAGGTGAAAAAGCGGTTCTGCGGTATTACGGCCAGTTGTGTCCGTCCGAGGCGCATGTCGACCATTCGTCTTAGGCTGTAGTTGACCGAATCGCCGACCACCAGAGCACCCGTCAGGACGGCGGTGCTTACCACGGCCGCCAGCACAACTCCAAGGCCAGTCCGCCGGTAGAATGCGAGACTCTCTCTTGCAAGCTTCCAAAGACTCATCAGGCATTGGCCCCCACTTTGAGAGTTCCGTCTGTCAGTTCGTAGACTTCGTTCATGTGCCCGGCAAGGCCCTGGGAATGTGTTACCACGATTAAGGACACCTTTTCGCTTTGGTTCAGCTCGACGAGCAGTTGGGCTATGTTTTCGGCGGTGGCCTTGTCCAGCGATCCGGTAGGTTCGTCCGCCAGCAGCAGTCCGGGTTTGTTAATCAAAGCCCTGACGACGGCCACTCGCTGTCGCTGCCCGCCGGAAAGCTCTCCCGGTCTGTGCTGGAGTTGATCTTTCAAACCCACCCGCTCCAGCAATTCCACGGCGCGGTCCTGTGCATCCGGGGTGCTGCCTCTACCGGCCAGAGTCGGAACAAGTACGTTCTCCAGCACAGTGCACTGGGGCAGAAGGTGGTGCAGTTGGAAAACAAAGCCGATGCGTCTGTTTCTTACCGACGCCAGTTGTTTTTCATTCAGGGAGCTGAGGTCCTCATCGTCCAGCAAGACTTTGCCCGTGGAAGGCTTGTCGAGCCCCCCCATGATATTGAGAAGGGTGCTTTTGCCGCAGCCCGAGGGGCCTACGATTGCGATGGCCCTGCCCTGCTCGACCTCTAAGTTGATTTGGCTGAGCACGCTGACATCTTCGGCGCCCGCAGGCGATTCATAGCTTTTTGACACGTTAACCAACTCGAGCATAATTGAGCCTCGTTAAGATGATTCGGCGACTGTTTGAAACGTACCGACCAGTTCGGCCGCGGTTTGTTCTATGTCGAATTTCTCGAAGACCGTTTTCTTGCCGGTCTGACCAAGCTTGCGGGCCCTGCTGTTGTCGACAAGAAGATCGTTCAGGGCCTCAGCCAGGGCATCTACATTGCCGTGCTCGTAGAGAACGCCACCGCCGGTCATTTCGACAAGTTCGGGAAAGACGCCGCTGGCCGGTTGAACAACCGGAACCCCGGCGGCCAGGGCCTCCAGCACGTACAGACCGCAGGCGACATGATGCCTTTCCGGCACGGCTACCACCGTAAGCGTTTCGAGCATCTTGCGTTTAGTTTCGCGTCCGAAGTCTTCGTAGAACTCCGCGTCATTACCGAAGCCGGCCTTCTGGATTCTGGATTTATTGGCTTCCACAAACTTCCGGTCGGTACCGAGCTTTCCCCCTGCAACCTTCAGCTTCAGATTTGGATGGCCGCCGTTGTTTTTCAGACGCAAAAAGGCTTCGACAAGCAGGTCCAGACCTTTATCAGGACACATTCGTGAAAGAAAGCCGATGGTCGGGTCGCCCTTGTACGGTTTGACCGACTTGAAGTCGTCCAGCGGTATACCCATGTAGACGGTCCGCAATCTTCCGTCGGTAAGGCCGAGTCTGGCGCGCATCAGTTCGCCGTAGAAACGGCTGACTGCAACGAAAAGATCTACTTTCCTGCACTTCTCAGAGGCAATCTTCCATGCCTGCTCGGCGTATGGTTTCGGCAGACTGTCTAGAAAGCCCTCCTCGTCCTGCAGCAGACACACTACCGGCACTTTCAGCCGATCCTTGATAGTCGGCGCCAGGCCACTCAGCAGCACGTTAGAAAGGCACACAATGTCGGGCCGGTTCTCCGGCGTATCCAGCCATTGAATCAATCGCTGCAGTTCTTTTACCTGCCGGCCCTGCTCGCCTGAAAGCATCGAAATTGTGGTTTCGGCAAGGTCCCGTGCGTTGGTCATCCCTTCTTTGCGACCGGCCCATCTGAGCAGCCGACGCGAATCGAGCGCGCGATCCAACCAGCGGGGAGTCTTGCGGAACAGGCCCAGCTTTTGCTGTAAATAGACGTTAACGCCGCCGAAAAAAACGGGTGTTTCGGGTTCGAGTTCCTCCTTGTCGACCTGGAGCGGCAGATACAGTGGGACTACGATCACGTCGTGGCCCAGACTGCGCATGGCTTTGATCAGAGCGGCGTCCCGCAGGCAATTCTCGCAGTAATAGTTATTTCCGGATCCCGGTGAAATTTGAACGATCTTCATCGGTCTGTCTCCGTGCGTCAACGTTTTGGGCCGAATGCGTATAGGAACCCGTCATCACAGCCCACGATAACCCGCCCCTGTGCAACTGCCGGCGAAGAGGCTACGGCGCTGCCGAAGTCGTACGACCAGACTTTTTTGCCGTCGGCGAGCCTAAGCATGTAGAGCCGTCCGTCGTTTGACCCGACCACGACTTTGTCGCCGCATACTACGGGCGAGCTGTCCACATCATCAAGAGCTTTGAAAGTCCAGATCTCGTCGCCTGTCCGGCGGTCCAGTGACCTGACGATTCGGTCGCGGCCGCATGCTATGACGACCTCATCGGTAATGGCGGGCGATGCATAGAAGGCTCCTTTGCCCTGATATCTCCACAGAACTTCACGTTTGGATACGTCGACGGCCAGAAAAACCTGTTCGTAATTGCCTATGTATATCTTGTCCTCATAGAATGCCCCGGTTCCGGCAATGTAGGCATCGGCTTCGATCTGGGCGACTTCATTGCCGTCGGCAAGCGAGACTACATGGATCAGCGCGTCGCAGCCGCCGAATGCCACCAGATTATCTCCCACTGAGGGCGAGCCGTTGATGTAGTATCCGGATTCGAACGTCCAGGCCGGTTTGCCGCTGTTGGCGTCCACACAGTGCAGGAGATTGTCGTAGCTGCCGACTACGATCTGGAGGTCGTTGGTGTCCGGCGATCTGGTCCAGTTCGCAGCCCCGAGTATTTCCGCGTCCGTCTCGTATTTCCAGTTCAGGGTCCCGGTCCCGGCATCCAGTGCATACAGAAAGCCATCCCGGGAGCCCACGTAAACGGCGCCCTCTTTGGCGAGGGGGCAGGCTTCTACTTCGGCGTCGGTTTCGTACTGCCAGAGGCCCTTGCCGGTTTCGAGGTCTATGGCGTACAGATTGGCGTCATTAGAACCGACGTAAACCATGCCGTCGCTGACGACAGGGGAGGACTTGATCTGGCCTTTGGTTTCAAATTTCCAGAGCAGCTCGAGCGAATCGGGCAGATTGCCTTCGGCGGTTCCGAGCATTCTCTGGCCCCCACGGAACATCGGCCAGTCGCTGGAGTTGAGCACGATGCCGTCCGATTGCTTGTCAAGCCGTCCGTTTCCCGCCATCTTCGCAAGGACCAGGCAGACGAGCACGATGGCCGCCACAAGTATGATTATCCTGCCGGTAGTCTTCATGGGCCGTCCCCATTATCACGTAAGCACTCGGTACAACTGGCGGAATGATAACAGATTACAATGCCGGCGGCAATGACAACATCAGGTCGAAATGCCCGGCAAATGCGTATGGCGTACGCATCAGCGGGAAGAAATGGTCGGATTCAGGCACAAAAAAGACGGTTTATGCGTTGAAAATGTCGTCTGAAAGTTCTCGGCCGGCGCTTCGCACATAATAGTTTTCGACCGCCTTGCTGCCCTGGTCTTCCAGCACGCTCATCGACGAAAATATTCCGATTTTCAGCAAGAAAAGAATGGCCAGACATGCGGCCGCGTTCAAAGCGGCCTGGTAACAATTGCCCAGCCGATCCCGAACGGTGGGCTTTGGAAATGCCGTGCGAAGTTGTCCGGCTTTCGGGCTGCTGCGGAGACTGTGCTTAAGCACGCCAACGGCTTGATCGTTGGCTCTGGCGAGCAAATCGAGCTTGTGTGGTTGAGCTTTTATCAGCGAAAGAGCGAGATCCACCCTGCCCAGGACTGCAAAACGCTTCTGGCATTTGGGGCAGTCGGCTATGTGCCGCTTGATCCACCCATCGTCGGAATCACAGCGGCCGGCGATTATCCGGTCGAGCCGGCCTCTGATGCGCCTGCAGAAACTTCCGGGACGATCTTTGGATTGGTCCCTGGACTTATCCGGTCTCATGTTTTTGCGTGCCATTATTCTTCAGTCTCTTTCTTTTCTCATCCACACCGCCAGAAGTTTCATCGCTTTGTGGCGGTAAACTCTTGCAGTTGCAGGAGTTATGCCCAGCATTCTGCCGACCTGAGCATACGACTGTTCCGCCAGGTCGCGGAGCGTAATCACATCTCGCAGATGGTCCGGCAAGCGAGAAATGCACGCGCGAAGCTCGCGTTGAAGCCACTCCTGGTCGAGTTCGCCTGTCAGCGAATCGTCGGCCGCCAGATGGGCCCTTTCGGCCTCGACAACCACTCTCGACAGCCCTTTGCGCTCGACGATCTTTCTTCTGAGCATCGAAATCGCCACATTGCTTGCCGTACGAAATACATAAGACTTCACGTTTTCCGGCTTCTTTGTGCCCTGGTAGTGTGCAAGCTGCAAAAAAGCGCTCTGATAAGCATCACAAACTTCCTGCTCGTCTCCCAGTATCCGCCAGAGCATGGTAATCAGGTCCGGACCGTGCTTCTGCATGGCCGAGAGAACCCACTGACGGCTCTGATCGACGTCAGAGGCCGCAAAATCCCACATAAGACTGTAACTGGCGGTTTTACCGAACATATATACCTGTGAAAGTTCCAGAACTTCTGCACTTTCAGACGCTTTACCATCTAATATGTTAACCGAAAAGGCAATTCCGTTACGAAAAAACTTCAGGCTCTTCGACGGAATTTGTGGGTCAACCGCCCAGGCATCCGCCTCGGCTCTGGAGCAAGCTTGGGGCATCGCCCCCTTTTGCTCCGTCGTGAGGGCTGACGCCGACGCGACCGAGCAAAAGGGGCTTAATGAGCCTCGATAGTTTTGAGAACCAAAGAATTCGATGCAAGAAATTCGATAAAGTCTTATTGTTTCCGATTAACAGCCCGTCAGGTTACGCGTCTTAATTTGCGAACGGAAAACGAACCACGAAAAAAAACTCTATGAAGAACAATGTCGACAAATCCGGGAATTCTCAGACCGACGGCCAGAACGTGGTCGAGCTTGTGGATGAGCTGCTTGCAAAGGCTGTCGAGGCCGGAGCAAGTGATATTCACTTCGAACCGACATCGTCCGGCATGCTGGTAAAATACCGCCTGGACGGGGTTCTTAACACGGTCGAGAAGCTTCCCGGAACGATATCAGACAACATGATAGCACGCCTGAAAGTTCTCGGCGGCCTTCTGACATATCGCAATGATATACCGCAGGAAGGCAGGCTCGAAGCGTTGAAAGCTCCTTCGGATGGCCTGCTGGACCAGAGACTGGCTGTTTTTCCCACCATAAACGGTCAGAGGGCGGTGGTACGGCTGCTTTACAGACATCAGGAGCTTACTGATTTACAGCAGCTTGGCTTCTCGGACGAGATTCTTGATTCGCTCCGGGAAATTGCAGATTCCAGCCAGGGAGTGCTGCTGCTGACCGGCCCGGCAGGAAGCGGGAAAAGCACCACGCTGGGGGCCCTGTTGCGACACATTCTCGCGCATTATCCGGGCAAGAGCGTTGTGAGTCTCGAAGATCCGGTGGAGATTCGCATAGACGGCGCGACCCAGGTGCAGATTGCACCTCACGGCCAGATGACTTTCGTGACGGCTCTTCGGTCGCTTCTCAGGCAGGACCCGGAAGTGCTTATGATAGGCGAGATACGCGACGCCGAAACCGCCCGAATAACCATCGAGGCGGGGCTGACCGGGCACCTGATGATGAGTACTATGCACAGCGGCACGTGTTCGGGTGCTCTGCTGCGGCTGCTGGAAATGGGGATCGAACCTTATCAGGTTACCTCGAGTATCGCGGCCGTTCTGAATCAAAGGCTCGTGCGAAAGCTCTGCGACAAATGCAAGAAGGAATCGAGCGACGGGTGCTTCGAGGCCGTCGGGTGTCCGGAGTGTCTGAACACGGGCTACAAAGGGCGAGTCCTGATTGCCGAAATGGTGCGTCCGGACAGCGGGCTTCGCAAGGCGATACTGGAAAAAGCCGATTTGAACCAGCTCGAAGAGATACTCCATCGGCAGGGTCATACAACGATGCTCGATGACGGCAAACGTCTGCTGGCGGAGGGGATCACGACACCGGATGAACTGCGCAAAATCAGTGCAACGGCAGTTTAAGAGTCCTGCGGGGCGAAAATGAACAGTAACACGAGGTAAGTCATGGCGATATTCGAATACAACGCGTTGACGGCGGGCGGGCGCCTCATGAAAGGCACAATTGAAGCCGGTTCGCAGGCAGAGGCCGGCAAACTGCTCGAAGATATGGAACTCAACGTCAACTCCCTGCAGAAAAGCGAACGCACCAGGCCCCAAACGCCGGTTGGCCGCAGCGAGTTTCTGCTTTTCAATCAACAGCTTGCCTCGATTGCCAAGGCGGGCATTCCGCTGGAAAGAGGTTTGCGGGAGCTTTCAAAGGATATAAGTTCGCGTTCGATGCGACGGCTCATCGATTCGATTGCCGCGGATCTGGAAGCCGGGGCCGGGATCGAAGAGGCGTTCGAGAAGCATCAAAAGTCGTTTCCGCCTCTTTACGGACGCATACTGAAGGCCGGCGTCGAAACCGGCCGACTGGGCGAAATGCTCACCAGCCTCAACCGCCACATCGAAATGTCGACGGCCACGCGGAGAATAATCTTCGAAGCACTCACGTATCCGGCGGTTGTTTTCGTCCTGGCGTCGATTATCGTTACCTGCCTGTTCATATTCGTAATACCTTCGTTCGAGGATATTCTGGCGGACCTTACAGGTGGATCTCTGCCGCCTCTGACGCAGGCTTTCTTTGTTATGTCGGAAAATATTATGACTTTCTGGGTGACTGTGGGGTCGGTGGTTGCGGCGGCCGTAGCGGCGCAGATCATACTGTCATCCTCGCGGGAGGGGCGCAGCCTTAAAGAGAGAATCATGATGAAGATTCCAATTATCGGCCGGGTTTACCACAGCAGCCTGCTGAGCAGACTGACCGAGGCGATGGCGATGATGGTCTCGGCGGGCAACGACATGCCGACGTGCCTGCGTCTGGCGTCCGGGGCTTCGGGAAGTGAACGGTTGAGCACGGAAAGCGAAGCCGTCGCAGGTCAGGTCGAACAGGGAGCGAATATTCTCGAAGCCGCTCAGCACTGCAGAGTGATTCCCCGACTGGTCTTCTATTCGGTTCAGGTAGGCTCCCAGCGAAATGAGCTGCAGGACAATCTTTACAGTCTGGGACACATGTACTCTACCCAGGCACGAACCGCTCAGGCCAAGCTTCAGTCTATTCTTCTGCCGGTGATGATCGTATTGCTCGGCTGTTTTATCGCTTTGATGGTATTGTCGATGTTCCTTCCGATGGTGCAGGTTGTAACCAGCCTTTCCGCAGCCGGATAAAGGACAGGTGAATTATGCTGATTATTCTCTCGACGGTTGTTCTAGCTGCGTACGCACTCCTGGGCTATAAGAGGCCTGCGATCGCGCTTATAACCTGTCCGATCGTCAGTGGGCTGCTGGGCTTTATGGCGTGGACCAGCGAGCATCAGGAAGCCGCCCTGTACGCTCCGGTGGTCTTTATAGTGACGATGGCGGCCATAGCCGTTTCCAAACGCGATGTCGGTCAGGGCCGATGGGCCCGGGCGGTCGCTATATGGATTCTGCTGGTAACAGTCACCGTCCTGGCGCTTGTGGTTCTTGCGATGGTGTTTCAGTTTACACACGCCGGCGCCGTGCTGGTCCTGTTGCTGTTCGTTCTGACCGTCCTTCTGGTAGCAGGCTCTGTTGCTTACGCGATAAGCTCGCGACACAGCACGGCGGCGTTTGTGATGTCGACGATCGGGTCAAGTCTGCGACAGAATCTGCCGTTGCCGATGGCCCTGCAGTCGGCGGCATCGGTGCCCAATACCAGGCAGTCAAGAACACTGCTGGCGATACAGAAATGGCTGGTTCACGGTTATCCTCTCAGTGCGGCTATCAGTCAGGGTTATCCGGGCTGTCCGCGCAGGGCGCTGGGTATGATTACCGCCGCCGAACGCATAGACCAGTTGCCCCAGGCGTTCGAGAGTATCGAGGCCGATATGCTGGCAAGGTCCGATCAGCGGCAGAAAGTAAAACCCGTTCATCCGGGTTATCCACTGATTCTCATCCTGGTGATCTTCTTCGTTGCGCTGGGTTTTGCGACCTACGTGTTTCCGATATTGAAGCAGGTGTTCAGTGAAATGCTTGGAAACGAACTGCCGGCCAGCACGAGCCTGTTGATGGGGATAACCGAGTTTCTGGCCTACGATTACGGCTGGGTGCTGGTTGTGCCGATGTTCTTCGCTTTGTATCTGCCCCTGATGCCGTTCTGGCGATTCATAAGGTTTCAGTCCGCCAGTACGGATCGACCGCACTGTGTAAACAGGATTATAGACACGTGCAGATGGTATATTCCGGTGCTGCACTGGTTCGAGAAGAACTACTCTACGGTACAGCTTATAGAAATACTGAGAATATCGCTCAACGCCGGATCAACCGTTGATGGATCGATTGAAAGCGCACTTGATCTGGATATGAACAATTGCTTCAAACAGCGCGTGCGACGCTGGCTTGATATGGTGCGGTCCGGTGAGAATATCTCGCAGTCCGCACGACGGTGCAGGCTGGGATCGCCGCCGGCCTGGGCGTTCGACGAGAACGCCAATCGCGGCAATACGCTGACCATACTGAAGTCGCTGGAGGAATTCTACCGCTCCAACTACAGCTACCGAGCCAACCTGATTCGATTCATAGCCTGGCCTTGTGTAACAATTCTGATGGCCCTCGTTGTGGGCTTTGTTGTTTATGCGGTGTTCGTTCCCATGGTTGCGGTAATTGAATCACTGACCGGCTATGTAACGCCCTGACCGGGTCCAGACCAAGGAGCAGATTTTAATGGCTCGCAAACAGAGAAATGGCGGATTTGCTTTTACGGAACTGGTGGTTACGATGACCGTATTGGCGATTCTGGTGGCCGGCTTTATCGTGTCACTGGATGGTTTCCGCAGATTCAACCGCTACCAGTTGGACAGGCAAAAATGCATTGCGGCGGCCCTGGCGCAACTTGACAGTCTTACCGCCACCGGCGCGGCCATGGAGTCGGCCGAGTTGGAACGTCTGTGGCCGGATGTTGAAGTTGTAGTTGGCAGAGCGTCTGGAACCGGTCAGTGGTCGGGATTGGAACTGGTAACAGCAACCGCGAAGACGAACAGTTTCAACAGAAAAGTGACTATTAAACTCAGCCGGTATATGAAACCGGATGTTCAGGTTGCAAGGGAGCCATGATTATGCGCAAAGGTTTTGCACTCGCCGAAATGCTTGCTGTGCTCATGCTGCTTCCGGTTGCGATGCTCGTAGCGGCCGGGCTTTTCCATACATTGAGCACGGAAGTGCCCAGGCACTCGCAAATGATTCAGGAGCACACAACCGTTCTCAATGTCGTCGATCGCATTAGAAAGGACGTGGTTGCCGCAGAGAGACTGCTTGACAATTTCGAACATCGAATGAGCGATAACCGCACTCTGCTGATAGAACTGCCGGCTGACGTGGTCTGTTATCAACTGACCGACGGCGGAATTACAAGGCAAAACCTGACAGGGGGCGCGGATGCGGCGGAGACTTCGTGGTCGCTTCCGAACAGTAATTTCACGTGGAATCTGCGGCTAAGTGACGGCAAAGCGTATGCGGTTGAACTGCGGACGAATATCAGGTACAGAATCCGCAAGGAGCATTATCGCAAAATGGCCAACTCTCACGTCTTCTTCACGGGGCTAAGATGAAGATTTCACAACCGACTTTTCAGCGAAGAAACAGGGGGTTCTCGCTTTTGATCCTGATTGTGGCGATAGCCTTTGTGGCGGTTGCTATGGTCGTTCTGGCCGAGGGGTCGAAGACTATGATCTGGCAGACGGACAGTCTGTATCTGACTGCGGCCCAGGAGAATCTCACCCAGAGCGGTCTTGCATGGGCCCGACATCATATTACCGAGCCGAATGTTGCGACCAAACCTGTTAAACTCGATCCGAACGACCTCGATCTACAGAGGGCTGAGCTGAAAGTGGAATTCTCTACAGAACTCAGAGAAGCAGTAGTCACGGTTTTGGCTGCCCGCAGAAATCGCACGGTTTCCGATTCAGTGCTTCTCAACGGCGAGTAGGATAATCTTCACAATTGCTGTGAGTCGCTAATTATCTTTAAGGTTGCGAAGAGTCAGTGTCAGGGCGGCCTGGAGTTCCTCCGGCGTTAGCAGGGTGTAGGTGCCGTTAACGAAAAGGACGCTGCATTTGTCATTGTGAGTCGGTTCTTTTTCGTACACGAGCACATTTTCATCGCGGGAATCCGGGCCCTGGCCGGGGATATAGATGTACGGCTGGCGGTCGTTGGCCGGACATCGCAGTATTTCCTGGTTCATACTCCATTCGGCCAGTTCCTTCAGCGATTCGGGCCAGACGCCGTGCTCGGCCTCGTACAATGCAAGATTGGTCGCAATGACGCGTAAGGAGCCCTGGCACGCGACGGTTTCAGCTTTGATGTGGGTATTGATCATCGCGTCGGAATACTGTTTGGTTGCTCCGCCGAGGCTCTTGATCACCCACCAGATGCCGTATCCGAACAATCCGACAAAAATCGCAATCACTATGATGTTCACGACTGTGCCGGCGTCCCAATCCCCGCGCATCGCCGGGCTCGAGCCCATTCGCATCCGTCGCGGCGTTTTTCTTGGTGTCCTGTCTATCATCTGTTCTCCAGAATGCCACATAAGACGACAATCATAATTAATTCTGCTGTTTCTTGTATGCCGGATTGGGTCGAGGCATATCGCCCCCTACCGACTTCTGCCAGTGCGCGAGTTTTCGACGCAGTTGTGCGACTTTTTCTGGCATTTCAGCGGCAAGATCGTTTTGCTCGCCCAGGTCTTCTCTGAGGTTGTAAAGTTCGACGGCGTCCTCTTCGTAAAATTCGATAAGCTTATAATCGCCGCAGCGCACGGCTGCTCCCGGGCTCCAGCCGCTGCCGTGATAGTGCGGGTAATGCCAGTATATGGCATCGCGTTCGAGCGACCGGGCGCCCTTTAGCAGTGGTACGATGCTCAGACCGTCGATGTGTTGCCGGGGTCTTGGTTTCAAGCCCGCCATCTCCAGCATTGTAGGATAGAAATCCGTGCTGGTTACCGGTACGGAACACTTGCCGCCTGGTTTGACCACGCCGGGCCATTTGATTATGACCGGTTCGCGTATTCCGCCTTCGTAGAGCCATCCTTTTCCCGCTCGCAGCGGGAGATTCGATGTCGGGCCGACCCCGCGACGTTTGGGCAGCGTACACAATCCGCCGTTGTCGGACATGAATATCACGGCGGTACTGTCGGCCAGTTTCAACTTTTCGAGATCTTTCATGACCCGCCCGACGCTTTCATCGACGCTTTTGACCATAGCCGCGTAGACGGCGTGGTCCTGACGCCGACGCGAATTGTTGCCACGCTCGTCGATGTACTGCGGCTCCTTCAAAACTGGCAGTTCTTCGGCCTTTTTCTCAAAATTGGCGGCCATTTCCTCTTTAGCCTGCAGCGGTGTATGGAC
>CAYOTO010000015.1:0-74541 GCA_964406945.1 uncultured Pirellulales bacterium | reverse complement strand
TCCCGTATTTCGTGAACGACCCACACAGCCGCCGCAAGGCGGCCTTTTTTTTAGTGCATCGTGAAAACCCACGTGCTCTGCACGTGGTCAGAGTCGTTTGGCTCTGCCTGTACAGTGCTGTTGAAATCGCGGTGGCGAAGCCATGAATCGGGCGGGAAAGCCACGGCCTCTGGCCGTGGATAGCCCGATGCAAGCGATTTCTTTACTTCAACTGCAAATAAGTTGGTTCGCCACGGGCAGTCTTGGCCTCTAAGTTGTTGGCCTGCAAGCCCTTACCGTTACTCGGCCGGCCCCCACGGTTCGGGGCTTGTTTTTCGCCGTAGTCCGCTTTCGCCGCTCTCACCTGCGAGCCTGTAAGGGCCATGGAGCGGCGAAAGAAAGGCGCAGGCGAAAAACACTCGCCGGATTCGCAGGAGCCCTCTTCACCAACTTTTTTGCAGTTGATCCTTTTTTTGTGTGTGCCCGGCAGGGCACACCTGCTTGGAGGACGGCGGGAGCAATCCCGCCTCCTACCCGATATTTGTCAGTCTAAAGCCAGCGGGTCCGAGCAGCCTGCTTGGCAGGTCAAGCGATTCACTGGCAGCCAAAAAAGGGCGTCATGAGGACCCCGGAAAGCGAACATTTGGAGAGTCCTCGCGTATTCATCATAGAAAAACTAGGCTGTGGACAAAAGTAAATTTGCCGTAAGTAAACAACATGTAATGCTATTTATACAGATTTTTTCTCCCCTCCGGAAAACGTCGGGCGGCATGACGCTGCCCGATGTTTTCTTTTTGGCTCACACCGCTTGTACCTGAGGCCGCCTGGTTTTTCAGACTCGGAGTAAGGTCGTTTGTTTGTCCTCTGGTCGACGGCTCGCGCTAGAAAAACCACTGAGCTCGAACGGCGAACACAGTTGCATCACTCACCCCAGATGCTCCGCCCGGGTTGGCTATGTACTGTATGCCGGGACTTATTTCGAGCCTCGGGCTGATTTGCAGCTTATAGTAGATCTCCAGAACGCTCTCATAATCCTCGCCGAAAGTCATCGATGCTCGATCACTGAAAAAGCCCTGGGCATATCCGATTGCCAGAACATCGTCATCGCGTCCGTCGAACAATCCCTGGTATTGCATTCCGAAGCTGTAGAAATTCACCAGATCGTTGCGATGGTCGTTCGCAAGACCATATCGGGCGAAAACCCCTAAACCCTGTGTGTCCTCACTGACATCGTTTTCTTTGTAAACCAACTGATCGGCGCTGACGTAATAACCCACATCGTCGCGATAGACACGAGTCGTATCCGAATGAGCCTTCGGCTGCGGGTCCGCCCAGACACCAACACGGTACGCCCCCTTCAGCGGCCCGTTCTCCGATTCGATCTCGGGCGTAACGCCCGTCTCGAAAATGTACAAAAAGTAGTCTTCACCGTGAAAAGCGGTCCTGAACCCCGTTTCTCTGCCATCCGCCTGGGCGTCCACCACCGCGAAAGAAGCGTACCACCACTCCAGAGGGTTCCAGTAAACCACCGCACCCAGACCATAGTCTGGGAAAGGTATCGTCGGATTGTTTACAAGAGCTCCGTTGAGAAACTGAGTCGTCTCGTCGTTAGCGAATGCGCTGCCGTCAAAAGAAACCGCACAGCCGCCGCACTCGAAACCGCCGGTGATATCGAGTTTGCCTACGCGGATACGCAGAGTTTCTTCGAAAAAAGCCTGTTCGTAGTAGACCTCCACGACATCCATAGCCCGGCGGCCCGTAGCGTCGGCATTCGCCCCGAAAAAGCTGCCTATCGAGGCCGCATCCTCATCGCTGCGAGGAAAGCCGCCTTCGGCGTGAACGTACAGACCGGCGCCGTCCATGCCCAGAAATCTGTTCAAATCCGCTGCCAGTTCAAGATCATAACTCCCGGCGAACCTGCCGCGTCCGCTGTTAGTGCTGAGCCCGCCTCGCATGTTCTGCTGGTACACGCTCGTCATCCCCAGGCTTAATTCGATTCCTTGCTCCGCCAGTTGATCTGGCCGGGTGGATTCCTCGTTGCCGGATTGATCGGAATCAGATTCTGCCAGACAGACGGCAGTGAATATGTGCATGAAAGCGATTGCTATAAGCAGTTTCATTAATATCAACCTGTGCAAAGAGATTACCAATTCGTCTTTCGACTGCGGACCTTCTCCTCTCTCACCGGCGTTTTGGCCCCTTGCAGTTCGGGCACAGGCCGAATATATCCAACTTGTGGTATCGACTTACGTAGTTATGCTTTCTAACCAGCTTTTCCTGAAGCTCCTCCAACTCCGGAGAGTAGATTTCGACGAGTCTGCCGCATTTCGTGCAAATCAGATGATCGTGGTGTTGATGTCCGAACTTGTGCTCATATCGACTCATCCCGTCGCCGAAGTCTACACAGCGACAAATTCCGGCTTCTTCCATGAGCTTTACCGTGCGCGCAACGGTAGCGTAGCCAATTCCTTTATACCGGCGTTTAACAAGATCGTATAACTGCTCGACGCTCAGATGACGTTCGGTTGCCAGAAACACATCGATGATCTTATCCCGCTGGCGGGTTTGGCGCAGTCCCTTATCCTTTATGAAGTCAGCGAATTCAGCTTTGGCGCTTTGTTCGGTCACAACCAACCTCCTTAAGCAAAAAACAGACCAGCCCTGATATTGATAACCATTCTCAAGAAGTATTCACCATAAGACTCAAGCTCCGGCAGTTCAACCCTTTTTTGAGATTCTTGTTAAAGAAAGTGTGGCGGAACCGTGAAAAAATCTACTCATATCGCGCCAGGGCATGCCTTACGATCTTCCTTATCAGTTGCTCGTACGAGAGATTGGCTTTCTCGGCCGATTCGGCAACCTCCTCGCCGTATGCCAGGTCCGGATTCGGATTGACTTCGAGAACTACTATCTTGCCTTCGGGCGTCAGCCTCAGATCTATCCTGGCGTAATCCCTCAGTTGCATTACTCGATAAATTCTCTTGCACAAGCGGGCTATCGCCTGAAAATCGTCTTCCTCAAGATTGGCGAATCCGAATTCGATGTTCCACTTCTTGCGGTACTTGTCATTGTACTTCACGCGGAAGGTTGCCATTTGCGGTCCCTCGTCCCCATCGGATCCGAACAGACACTCCCGCGGCGGCAGCACGGTCAGTCGCTTATTGCCCAATACCGTTACGTAAAGCTCGCGGCCAGCAATGTACTCTTCGGCTATCGCGGGTTGACCCCAGGATTCGCGAACCCATTCCACCCGCTCGCGAAGCGAATTCTCATTGGCGACCAGGGAAGCATTTGAAATACCTTCGGAACCGTCTTCGAACGCCGGTTTGACGACCAGTGGATATGTAAGTTTTTTCGGAGCGCGAAAAACCCGATTCAGCGGAAAGGAAGTGAACCGCGGAACCCGGATTTTATGATGGCTCAGAAGTTCCTTCGAAAGCCGTTTGTCCCGACACAGCATCAGCCCCGACGGTCCTGCGCCGGTATAGGGGATCCCCGTGATCTCGAGCAGCCCCGCGATACTCTTGTCCATCAGTCGGTCGCCTTCGATGTGCTCGGTCAGATTGAAAACCAGATCAGGCTGCTGTTCGGTCAGTCCGCTCACCAGAGCGGCCAAGTCGCTGGAAGCCCCCAGCGCTCGAACCGTATGGCCCATATTCCTCAGTGTTTCAATCACATCGTATTCGGTATGAGCCTCTTTTTTGTAGACCTCGAACTGAGGATCAGCGGGCACGATGGTGGATTCGTCGACGAGCACAATTATATCTAAAGCTTTGGCCATGCAGCCTCAGGGCCTCCTCTCTACGCGGTACGTGTTGCTCGCCACCGCCGTTAGCATCGCCGTAAGCCCGAGAACAGGCGACATGTCGTCACGGTTGGCCTTCAGTTCCAACTCGTCACATCTGACGGCCAGCCGATTCACGAGCTGATGTATGTCGTACTTTCGATGGCCCGTCCAACGTGTGACATTTTCCACGATGAGCCGGCGGTGTTTCCGTAGCAACTTGGACGCTTTCTGCCCCGTCGTGCGGTCGCCGAAAAGCTCTGTCAGACTGTCGTCGTAATACCCCCTGAATTCCTTGCCGAGCACCCGCCGCTTACGGTCGTAAAACGATTCGAGCGTACTGGTCATCCGCGAAGCCGACCACGGCGGATTTTTACGCGCGGTAACAACCGGCGGCTTATCGGCGCACTTCTGCATCAACGCATCCACGTATCTGAGCTTCTTCATGACAGGCCAGTTGCGGTATCGCTGCGGCCAGTCGATGTCGGGTGTTAACCAGGTGGCGAAGGTCTCGGCAAAATCTTCGTCCGGATGGGACTGCGCGTAATTGTTTTCCAGATGAATAACAAAACGTCGCGAATAGGGCTGATATTCGTAGTGGTTCGAATACGTGGCGCTGAACGGCCCGAAAAGCTCCCGCCAGCGGGTTCGCTTGAAGAATTCGTACGCGTAGTTGATCGCATGGCCGCACTCATGACGCAGAAGCTGCATACACGTCTTCTCTGTGCCGCCTTCCACCTCGAACATTATCTTCTGTTCGAGCCTTTTGAGACGCCTGTCGGCCAGATAAAACGGAATACCGATGATCGGATCCCGGTCGGGACAAAGCCACTCGTCGGCCAGATAGCAGGGCGGCCGAAATGTGAGTCCTTTCGATGCCAGCTCGTCATACAGTCTGTGAACCATCGGCTCCAGTTCGGAACCTTCGATACGCAACCCAAGCTGGCGAACCCGCATCTGCATAAGCTCGGCGTCGTCCAAATCCCGCCAATCAGTATGTTGCCTCGTTGCACTCACAACTCAGCCTCACAATATCGTCGACATCAACCTCACCGAAAGAGAAAAGCTCAATCGCATTCACGGCCGGTCCGCGGTGTTCGCCCTGAATGGACGCCGCATCCGGCAAAAAACCGGAACCCGCATCAGGAAGCCGCGCCGCAACACTTCTTGTATTTCTTGCCCGACCCGCAGGGACACGGATCGTTTCGGCCCACTTTGGGTGTTTCGAGCTTGATCTGCTGGACAACCTGTTCACCCTGGGGCGCCTGCGCGGCGGCCCTCTGCCGTTCGGCCATGGCGAACTGGCCGACCTCGTCGTGGCTGGTCGAACTCACGTTCCAGACGCTTCGAGCCCGCTGACCCGCCTCAAGTCGCACACGGAATATAATGTCCGTAACTCGGTCTTCGATGTTTTCCAGCATGTCCTGGAACATGCGGTGACCTTCGCGCTTGTATTCGACCTTCGGATCCTTCTCCGCGAACGAACGCGTCCATATACTGGATTTAAGATGGTCCATCGAATAAAGATGGTCCTTCCAACTCCCATCGTAAACCTGAAGCAGCACGTATTTTTCCAGATCCGACAATTCAGACCGCAGAAAACGCCGGGCGGCATCCTTCAGAAGCTCCCGGCGGTCTTCTGTCGACTCGAGTTCTTCCCAATCGATATCCGCATCGAACCTCTCATTGGCCCACTTCGTCAGGTCCTCAGTATTCAAAGAAGTGACTTTTTCGCTCAACTCGGCGTCAAGCTTGCCGTCGTTGTGAGCTTTGCTCAGTTCCAGAAGTCGGTTCTGCAGTTCTTTCGGCTTGACATCCTTGAGTTCTTCGGCGTCGAAGCCCGCGTCGTACTTCTTGTTGGCCCATTCCGCGAGCGATTCGTAGGCATATACATTCGGCCCTTCCGGACCGTAAACCATGTTCATGGCGAATTCCACCGGGTACTCGATCTCACGTTCCTTGTACCGTCTGGCGGTCTTGGCCATAAGCATGTCCCGGATTTCATCCGGCTTCAAGTCCGAAATCTGATCCATCTCCAGATCTATATCGAACTTGGCGCGGGCCCAGTCGGCGAACGTCTTGATGGGAAACTCGTCCTTGAGAAACTCGACCAGTTGAGAAGAGTCTTTCTTGTCGACCTGCTCGCCCGCCGCTTCAATCAGTTGCTCTTCGATGTCCTCGGGAGATTCGGTTTTCAGCTTGCTCGGGCTAAGGTTCACCCGGAAAGAACTCATGGCCCATTTCGACAGGCCGGATACGTTCCACGACCGGGGATCGGAATAATCTTCGAGATATTCTCCCAGCGACAAAGTTATGTTGTTTGCCGCCGCATCTTTCGCCTTCTTCTTTATGAGATACTCGATTTCTTCGGCGTCCGAGCCGGCAATATCCGAGACCTTTATATCGGCCCCGAAGTTCGCCTTCGCCCATTCTACGATGCAGTTGTAACGATAATTCTTGTCAAGAATAGTTTCACAGGCTTTAGTCACCACCGACTTGATCATCTCGGTGATAATCTCGTTCAATTCGCGTCCGGCCAGAATCTGCCTTCTTCGGGCGTAGAAATACTTTCGCTGGTGGTCCATCACCTCATCATATTCAAGCAGGCTCTTGCGGACCTCGAAATTTCGCTCCTCGACCTTCTTTTGAGCCTTCTCGATGCCCTTGCTTATTCGCCCGTGATAAATGGGTTGGCCTTCCTCCCAGCCGATCCAGGAAAGCGCCTTTACCGTCCATTCCGGCGCGAAAATCCGCATCAAATCGTCGTCAAAACACAGGAAAAACTGGCTTGATCCCTTGTCGCCCTGTCTGCCGGCGCGGCCTCGAAGTTGATTGTCGATTCGACGCGCTTCGTGTCGTTCCGTACCCAGAATATGCAGCCCGCCCAAATCCGCAACACCGGGGCCCAGTTTGATATCCGTCCCGCGACCGGCCATGTTGGTCGCAATAGTCACGTTGCCCTTCGTACTGCCGTCACGGGCCTTATGCTGATGTCCCGCTTTGGCGACGATCTCCGCTTCACGGGCGTGTTGTTTGGCGTTCAAAACCTCGTGATCCAGACCGTACCGCTTCGTAAGCGCCGCCGAAAGGACTTCGGACTTCTCAATGCTTATCGTGCCGATCAGCACCGGCCGCCCGGCGCTGGATACCTCGTGTATGTCGTCGACGATTGCGTTGAATTTCTCTTTTTCACTCTTGTAGATGACGTCTTCGCGGTCGTCTCTTATGCATGGCTTATTTGTAGGTATCACGACCACGTCGAGTTTGTAAATGTTCATGAACTCATCGGCCTCGGTGGCGGCCGTACCGGTCATGCCCGCGATCTGCTCGTACAGCTTGAAGAAATTCTGCAGCGTGATTGTCGCAAGCGTCTGCGATTCCTCCTTGATCTGAACGCCTTCTTTGGCCTCGACCGCCTGATGCAGCCCATCCGACCACTGCCTGCCGTGCATAAGTCGCCCCGTGAACTCGTCGACGATAACGACTTTGCCCTCCATCACAACATAGTCCTTTTCCCGCTCGAACGTCACATGCGCTCGCAGACTCTGTTCCAGCAGGTGCGGCCATTCCATATTCGAGCCGGTAAAGAACGAACCTATGCCGGCGATGTCCTGTGCCGCCCCCACGCCCTCATGCGTCAGGTGCACCTGCTTGCGGTCGAATTCGACTTCGTAGTATTCCGTTGCGTTTTCAAGGCGTGCCCGGGCATCGTCCAGTTCGACCGTACTCTTATTGATCGCGTTCTGAGCCTTCTCTATCCGCTTCGAATCTTTGGCCTTCTTGGCGTCGGACAACTCTCCCTGGGCATTTGCAATCGCTCTCTCCGCCGAATCGATCTTGTTCTTAAGATTCGTGTACTCGCTCTGAAGGCTGATGAGCTTTCGCGCCACCGAATCCGCCTTCTTGTACCGCGAAACGTCATCGAACGCCGGACCAGATATAATCAAAGGCGTCCTCGCCTCATCAATCAGAATCGAGTCCACCTCGTCGATAATAGAATACTGAAGCTCGCCCTGGACCATCTGCGAAAGAGACGTCTTCATGTTGTCGCGCAGATAATCGAAACCGAACTCGTTGTTGGTGCCGTAAGTGATATCTCGCTTGTACTGATCCCGCCTTTCCTGGCCCGTGGTCTCCATGTCCGCCTGAATCGCGCCCACACTCAGCCCCAGGGCCTCGTAAACGGGCGCCATCCATTCGGCGTCTCGCTTGGCCAGATAGTCGTTCACTGTCACTATATGCACTCGCCGGCCGGTCAGATGAACCATATACGTGGCCAGAGTCGCGACCAGCGTCTTGCCTTCGCCCGTCGCCATTTCGGCGATTTTGCCCTGGTAGAGCACCTTTCCGCCGATCAACTGCACGTCAAAATGCCGCATCTCGACATTCCTTTGCGCAACTTCCCTGACGACGGCGAATGCCTCGGGCAGGATTTCATCAGGCTGGACACCGGAAGCCAGAGCCGATTTGAACTCGGCCGTCTTGGCCTTCAATGCCTCATCGCTGAGCTGCTTCAACTCGGGCTCGAATTTACCGGCCTCGCCAGCCAGGGCCGAATAAGATTTGATCAGCCTCTCGTTACGAGAGCCGAAAACTTTTACAAGCGCTTTGCCGATTTTATCAAAAGGCATATCTTATAATTTCCTCACTCGCCTGTTGGCCGGGGCTTAATCTTTAACGCGCGTTACATACTCGCCTGTCCGCGTATCCACCCGGATTTTCTCGCCGGTCTTTACAAACGGCGGAACCTGTACGACAACGCCGGTCTCCAGTGTCGCGGGCTTGTTCTGGTTTGTCGCGGTCGCTCCCTTTATCTCCGGCGGCGTATCAGTAACCTCCAGGTCAACCGTATTGGGCAGTTCGACCACCACGGGTTTGCCCTCGTACATCGAAACCTGAATCTGTGTGTTAGGCTTGCAATACTTCGGACCGTCGCCGAACGCATCGTCATCCAGGCTTATCTGATCGAAAGTAGTAGTATCCATCATGACGTGCTCGCTGCCCGAAGAGTAGAGATATTCGAACGTGCGTTTGTCGAGGTACGCTTCTTCGATGCTCTCGTCGCTCCTCAGCCGCACATTCTGTATCGAACCGTCGGACAGACTTTTGAGCTTTGTCTGGTAAACGGCACCGCCTTTGCCGAGTTTAACATGCTGATAATCGACAACCACGTAGAGCTTATCGTCAACCTTCACGGTTTGACCTTTGTTCATTTCCGATGCTCTCATTCTTTACTCCAATTGCTCGTTCGACATTTATTCCGCATCCGATGCTTGGCCGGCATTAAACACGTCAATATGCCAGCAAAACCCGAAATTGTCAAGCGACGATTGCGGTGGGATTACGCTAAACCCTAATATGGCCGAACTTTACGGTTTGTTCGGTGTCGTCAAAGCGAATTACCCAGGCGTTATCCAGTCGCCTTCGAGATGAGGGGTATTGGCGAATCTATCGATAGTAAAAGCGAAATCCACGTCGTCGGCGAACCCGCTCTCGATCAATTCACGGGCGTGCAGAGACCTATTGGCCGCTTCTTCGGGCCCGAGATGAGCCATTGCAGCCATGGCCCGGCGGTAGACTTCAGTCAATCGGCACTCGTTCGAGAGTTTTCGCGCTGCAAGTCCGGCAAAATACAGGTCTTCAGCGGCATGTCTTTGAGACGATTCTCCAGCAAGAACTATCGTAATATCCGCCCTCGAAGACCTGCTCACCTCCAGCACTCTCTCGCAAACCGCCGAGAGATTCACCGGCGCCCCCAGAAAGACCTCCGCGGCATCCTCAGCCGCGAGCAGGGCATGAGGAAAATTCGTTGAAGTGAAAACGAATGTTCGTCCCTTTACGGCGGCTGGTTCCAGTTCGACCGGCGAATTGCCGTAATCGAAGCCCTGGATCTTTCGGTTGTGGCGTTCGCCAAGCAGCAAGCCGTTGTAACGCTGTCCAACCTGCCGGGCCTCATCTATGCTCGTTGTGGCAAAACACTTCTCCGCACCCATGGAAAAGGCGGTAATCAAGTTGGTGCAGGCGCGCAAAACATCGACGACAATCGCGACATGCCCGGGCCGAGCACGCCCGCCGTCGGTTCGCCATACCACGTCCAGAATCGGCCTGCTCATCATGTCTCCCGGGGCTATACCCTCAGCAATTACTTCTTCCTGGGCTTGCGCCTGTTACCTCGCCCCTTTTTGCCGCGTTTGTTATTTCCACGGCTTTTGCGGGCAACTTTGCCCGGCATTACCTCTGTTCGTCTCCTGCGGGCGGCTTTTCTGCCCCTGCCGCGATGTCGGCCTGCAGCACCCCGGCGAACTTCCTCGCCCGTAACAATCGGCTCGACGGGCACAACATCCAACTGTCTTCCCGGAACATTCACCTTTGTAATGCTGACGTTCATCGGCTGGCCCAGTCGTATCACCGCTCCGCTCTTCTGGCCCACCAGGCACTGGCGTTTTTCCTCATATTGCCAGTCGTCCGGCCCCAGGTCCTCCGACCTGATCAAGCCTTCAATGCCGAATTTTTGGGACTGAACGAACACCCCGAAATTTGTCAGGCCCGTAACAACACAGTGAAGTTCTTCCCCGATTCGGTCTGCCAGCATCTGGAGGATAAGTACGGCCTTCAGCTCTCTTTCAGCATCCTGGGCCCTCTGCTCGGCAAAGGTAATGTGCCTGCCCGTCTCCGCCAGGTCCGATGCCGCCGCCACCTTTTTGGCATGCTCGGCCTTGCCCTCGATGTAGAACTGCAGCACCCTGTGAACCGTCAGATCCGCATATCGCCGAATAGGACTGGTGAAATGGCAGTAGTGGGTAGACGCCAGGGCATAATGTCCTATGCTCTGAGGGGCATATTGAGCCCTCTCGAAAGAACGCAAAACCGCGATATTTACCGCCAGCGACACATCCGTACCCTTGACGGCAGCAAGCAGGTCCTGTATCGATCTTCTGTCCGGTGTCCGCGGCAGCGAATACCCGAGCGTCCTGATAAGTTGTGAGAGATTCTTCAGAGTAAGGGCGTCGGGTTCGGGATGAATTCGCCGCAAAAATGGAATGTTCAGCCGGTCGATGAGCGACGCAACCGCCTCGTTAGCCTCGACCATGAACATCTCGATAATGGTGTGCGGATAGCTCGTATCCGCCGGCTCGGCGTCCACGACCCGACCGGCATCATCCATGATCAGCTCGGTCTCCGGCAAGTCCAGATGCAGCATGCCTTCGGTGCGTCGCCGCCCCTCGATGGCTCTGCTGAGTGTCTCCATGTCCTTGAGCAGGTTGATAACCGGCTTGCTTGCACCCTTGGTATGCCCCTTGAGAATCCGATTGGCCTGCTGGTAGGTCAATCGCTGCGTCGACTTTATCAGACTGTTGGCAAAACGCCGCTTTTTAACACGCCCTTTGGGGTCATAGGTAATATAGGCACTCTTGGCAAAGCGAGGCTGGTCCGGCTGCAGTGAACAAACGCCGTTGCTTAGCACTTCCGGCAACATCGGGATAGTCTTGGCAGGAAGATAGACGCTGTTGCCGCGGGATTTTGCCTCCTCGTCCAGCGGCGAGCCCTCGGGAATAAACTGGCTGACGTCCGCTATATGCACCCCCAGAATAAAATTCCCCTCCGCATCCTTCTCCAGGCTTATAGCGTCGTCAAAATCCTTCGCATCCGGCGGATCTATGGTTACAATTGTCTTTCCCGTAATATCTTCGCGTTTCTTGAGCACACCCGGATCGAAACTCGTTGCGGCTTTATGAGCCTGATCCAGGTACTCCGAATCGAACTCCGTCGGAAGATGGAACTGCCGTATGACCGACAGAATTTCGCTGTCATAGCGGCCCGACTTGCCAAGAACCTCGATTATCACCCCGCGAGCCAGATATCTCTCCGTCGGATACGCCAGTATCTCCACGACCACCTTGTCTTTTGCACGCGCGTTTTTGGCGCTGACATCGTCCACCGATATCGGCTCTACAAATGCCGACCCGTCCGGCTGCACGAACCAGCCTTCATCCTCCTTGAAAAGCGTGCCCACAAACCTATCCTGGGCTCTCTCGAGGATCTCGATTACTCTTGCAACCAGCCTTACCTGCCCCCGACGCGTACCACGCTTGACGACTTTCGCGCTCACAATATCGCCGGTCATGGCGTCGGCCGTATCACCGGGCGGCACGAACAGATCTCCGTGGCTTGTCGGCTCGGTCGTGCTGATAAAGCCGAATCCCTTGGGATTCGAGCGGAATGTGCCCGTAATCCGGCTGGCCGCCGAAGGCAGCGTTATGAGATTGCCAGAACCTATTATGACGTGCCCGGCCGACCTCAGTTCATCGAAAGCGGCCTTGAACTGCGGATAAGCATTTGAACTGACCCCAAGCGCCTTGGCCATTTGCGAAAGCTTAATCGGCTGATAATCGGCATGCTGGAGAAACTTGAGAATTCGTTTTTCGTAAACTTCGGCCATGCAACAGGCCCCTCCAAACTGACAGCACCCGACCGACTATTATATCGACCGGGTGCTTCTGTTATTCTGTAAATGCGCCCCGCGCACCTGAAAATCGCCAATCCATCCGCATCTTTCAGGTCCGGACGCACACTCGAGCGCCTTTAAGCCTCTTTGACCGCAAGAGCGTTGAGTTTTTTGGCCAGACGCGATTTCTTCCTCGCGGCGGTATTCTTGTGCATCGTGCTCGTCGAAGCCACTTTGTCGAGCTTCTTGACGAGTTGACGATACTCTTCACCGGCCGCTTTTACATCGCCGTCGTGCACAGCGGCCTCGAACCGCTTGATCTGAGTCTTAACCTGGCTCTTGCGAGCGCGATTCGATGTTCTGCGTTTCGCGTTTTGCCTTACTCTTTTCTTGGCTGATAACGAATGTGCCACTTCAATCTCCTAGTACTTCAAATTGTCGTAAACTCTTGATCTGAGAGGTTGGTTGCTGTCTATTTCGTATTTCGCAGCGTTTCGACGCGCCCGCTGACGTCCTTATAAGAGAAATCCAGTTGCGCTATATGCCTGTACAACTGAAGAGCTTCTTCCGTATCACCGTTTTCTTCGAGAGCCCTCGCCAGATTATAGCGTAAATCTTTGGCAATGCTATCATCTTGTATCTCGTAGGCGTCAATCGCACGCTTGAAAACGTCGATTGCATCGGCATTCCACCCCTTGTTAAAGAAGCACTGGCCGATCTGATTCATTGACGAAATCTTGTATTTCGGGTCCCTTTGAGCCTCCTGAAACAGCGGTATAGCCTCGTCGTAACGTCTTGCCCTTACTAGTCTTATGCCGTATTCGTACTTGGCCCGCAGGTCCGTCGGGTAGTGCTCCATACACCTGCGGTAATGGTCCAGTTCGGTTTTGGCCAGTTGCTCTCGTAACTTCGCGATATTGGGATCCTTGGCCGGATCCACTTTTTTTTCTTCATCGGCCGATTTCGCCCATCGTATCCGTCGCTTGAGATGTTTTATCCTCAGAGTTCCGGCTCTTTCCTTAAACGTGAAATCACCTGTATCATCGTACGAATCCTCCAGAAGTTCGACCGCCTCGTTCTCGCCCTCTTCCGTTTCCAGCCCGGAAAGCGCGTCGGCTAGCTTGAAGATGTTCTTGGGAACGCCGGGGTCCTCTGCAAGCTTCTTTCGGGCCGATTCTATTGCCAGTCGCCGGTAATCCTGACTTTTCACCACTCCCTGCTGGGCGTGCAGTTTCTCCTGTTCGTCCCGGTTCTTTATCGAAGCTCTGAAATCGTTGTCGGACCCGTACCTGCCGCGGGCTACGGTCAGTTCGGCCGAGAGATTCTTATACTCATCGGCCAGTGCTCCGTCGTTCGGTTTGATCTGCATGGCCCGCTGACATGCGGCCAGGGCCTTATCGTACTGGTCCAACTGACTATAACAGTCTTTTAACAGAACATATGTGTGAAAAGAAGGTTTCTTTGCCGCATTGTTGGTCTGAAAGATCAAATTCGCCAGCCAGCCGGCGGTTCTGGTATACTGACCGGCCACCGCGGCTTTGAGCATTGTTTCAGCGTAAGGCAGGTGTTCCGGATCCTTGGCGAACAGGTACTCGGCGTTAAGCATCTGCTCCAGAGGATCTTTGCCGCGCATCCGCTTGACCTTCTCCATCATGGTCGGCTTTTTGCCGTCCTTACCCTGCCTCTGCAGAGCCAGTTCACACAGCGGAAGGTGGCCTTCCTCCACTGCGTCAGGGGCGTATTTTAAGCCGTCCAGGTACATCTCGATTGCATAATCGTAGTTGCCGCTTTCGGCCGTCTTTTTGGCTTTGGAGAAAAATGCCCGGGCCTTCTCCAGCGTATCCGAACCTGCGGCTTCGGCCGGTTCCACGGCCAGATCCGCCGTTCCGTCGACAGACGCCAGACTGTCGTCCGGCTCGATCGTTTCCTTCTCCTGCTTACGCTTTTGCCGCTGCTTGACGGAAAGACGCCGCAATTGTTCCACAAGCGTACGATCTCCCGGCTTCAGGCGACTCGCCTTTTGTGCCGCTGCAACGGCTCTGTCGTACTGCTGCACGGCTGCGTATGAGTCTCGCAGGAGCACGTAAAGCTGCAGAGATGGTTTTTTTGCATTGTTATTAGCCAGAAAAATCAAGTCCCCAATCCATTTGACCGTGTTCTTGAGGCCCGCCTGAACCGCGGCCTTGAGCATCAGGCCAGCATAAGGCATATGGTTCGGGTCCAGTGAGAGAAGATATTCGGCGTTGAGCATGCGATCCAGGGGCCGGCCCCCGCTCAAACGCTGCCTGATCTGTTCCTTCGTCAATGCCTTGGGATTAGTCTCCTGACGGGCCAGGGCTGCGTGCCTCAGGTCGATATGCCCCTTGATATTCTCCGGGTCCGCACGCAGGCCTTGTAGATACAGATCTATCGCTGTATCGTAATCGGCTGCGTCGGCTGCGTCACGGGCCTTCTTGAATAAGGGACCGGCCACTGCTGACTCGCGGATGTTGTCGTCCTGCGGCATACGAATATAACCGAAACGGATCTCTCGAACTTGGACTAAAACAGTTTATGATAGTATTTTAGCTGCATTTGTCAACAAATAAAAACTTGTGGCAAATCCGCCGTCGTGGTATAACAACCGCCGGTTCATTCAAGTCAATGAATCCCGGTTATCGTCAACTCCATTTTTAAAAGGATATCCAAAAATGATGACAGCCCTGGAGCAGTATGATCCGCAGATATTCGAACTGATTCGCCAGGAACAGGCCCGTCAGAGCGGATGCATTCGACTGATTCCTTCGGAGAACTATGTTTCTAAAGCGGTCATGCTGGCCAGCGGGAGCTGTCTCACCAATAAATACGCCGAAGGCTACCCCGGCAGGCGCTACTACGAAGGCCAGCAGGTTACCGATTTGATCGAAACCACGGCTCGTGAGCGAGCCAAAAAGGTCTTCGGTGCCGATCACGCCAATGTTCAGCCTTATTCGGGCTCCGTGGCCAATCTGGCCGCATATTCGGCTCTGATAGAGCCGGGCGACACGATTATGGGCATGTCGCTGACGCACGGCGGCCACCTGACCCACGGCTGGAAAGTCTCGCTAACAAGTAAATTCTACAATTCCATGCCCTATGAAATAGACGCAGAAACCGGAAGACTCGACTACGACAGAATCGAGGATCAGGCCAAAAAGCACAAGCCCAAAATCATAATCGCCGGCGCAACAGCTTATCCCCGTGAGATCGACTTCGAGATTTTCGGCGAAATAGCCAAAAAAGTCGGCGCATACCTCGTCAGCGATATAGCGCACATCGCCGGTCTGGTCGTCGCAGGCATTCACAAAAGCCCGGTTCCGTACTCCGATATCGTATCGACTACCTCCCACAAGACCCTGCGAGGCCCCCGCGGCGGCATGCTTTTATGCAAGGCAGAACACGCCAAAGCCGTTGACAGGGCGGTATTCCCGGGCCTGCAGGGCGGTCCGCACATGCACACCCTTACGGCTATAGCTGTAGCAATGGCCGAGGCAAACACCCCTGAATTCGTCGCCTACGCAAAACAGGTAGTCAAAAACTCCAAAGCGATGGCCGCCAAGCTGATCGAATACGGCTTCGACCTGCTCAGCGGCGGCACCGATAATCACCTCATGCTCATAGACCTGCGAAGCAAGGGCGTAGGGGGAAAGAAACTGGCAAAAGCCCTCGACCGCGCCAGAATCGTTACAAACTACAATACCATACCCGGCGATCCGGCTCCTCCGATGAACCCGAACGGCATTCGAATCGGCACACCCGCAATCACAACGAGGGGGTTCAAGGAATCCGAGGCCGAGCAGGTAGCCGCCTTTATCAATACCATAGCCGAGAATATCGACAATGAAGCCGTTATAGAAGAAGTCGGCAAGGAAGTGCTGCTTCTGTGCTCGCAGTTCCCCGTGCCCGACCACTTTATCATGCCAAAAGAGAACAACGGCAAATCCTGAAACTCGATTTTAGCCCGGCGGTTGAGGCGATCACTACGGAAAGGACTTCCCGATGCTCGAAGAGTTGTTTGAAAAACAGGCTCAGTTGAACAAGCGAACCGGATTCGATGCGAAAGCTTTGCGCGAAAACTTTGATCCGCAGGTCGCCGGCGAGTGGATTAACAACTATATCGCCGCTATGAGCAACGAATTGGAGGAACTTCGGGACTGCACTTACTGGAAGCACTGGTGCAAAGAGGCCAAAGAAGGGCATCGCTTTCGACTGCACGACCTGCAGAATGCACGGGTAGAGGTTACGGATATGCTGTTCTTCTGGATCAGCCTTGCACAATGTGTGGGTATGAACGCCGACGATGTGGCCCGAATCTACGAGCAGAAACTCTCGGTCAATCACACCCGCCAGGACAACGGCTATTCCATGGCAAACAAGACCGAGGACGATAACAAAGACATAGGCTGAGAGTTCATAAGCCGGTGCGTCTGCGGTCTCTTGACGCAATCTGACCGGCTCGGCCGGGAGGCTTTATGGGGTCTATTGGTATGCATTTCGACAGACTTTCCGCGGTTCCGGACTTGATTCTTCTTTTGTGCTGCTCGCTTGTGCACGCCGACCTCGGAGCCGATACCGTTTCGAACTACAATGTCCTATGGGAGAGACCGAGCAAAAGTTCAGCGGGTTCCATGCCTATTGGAAACGGCGATATCGGTCTGAATGTCTGGGTTGAAGAGGACCGCGGACTCTCCTTTTACATCAGCAAAACCGACGCCTGGAGCGAGAACGCCAGACTGCTCAAACTCGGGCGAATAAATATCCAGATCAGCCCCAGTTTGTTCGAAAAGGGGGCTTTTTTTCGCCAGGAACTGCGGCTGCGCGAAGGCGAAATAGTGATTTCAGCCGGACCGGAGCAGTCCAGGGTGGTCTTGCGCGTATGGGTGGACGCCAATCACCCTGTAATACGCATAGAGGCATCCGGCCGGCAGGATTTCGAACTGAAAGCCGCTCTGGACGTCTGGCGGACCCAAAAACGCCAATTAACCGGTGAAGAGGCCAATAGCGCCCGCGGCCTGACCAGAAACCCTAAGAACGACTATCCTATCTCGGTATACCCCGATGTGGTCGAGAAGGCTGCTGACAACACGATAGTCTGGTATCATCGCAACCGCAAATCGTGTTACGGCGTTACACTGCGAAACCAGCACCTCGCAGAACTGCTTGAGAAGCATCCCGATCCGCTGATGAACCGTACATTCGGGTCAATGATCAAGGGCTCGGGCCTTGTTTCCGACGGCAATCAGATTCTCAAATCCTCCGAACCCGCCACAAAGCACACGCTTTCGATATACCCATACACCGCACAGACCAAAACCGCCGAAATCTGGCAAAGAAATCTGCAAAAGAAAGCCGAGCAGGTGGAAGCAGTAGAAATCGAACACGCCCGAAAGGCGCATCGCAAATGGTGGTCCGATTTCTGGGATCGAAGCTGGATTCGCGTCTCCGGCGGCTCAGTGGGCCCGAAGATCACAACCAACGACCTGCCGCTGCGAATCGGCGCCGACAGCGACGGTGCCAACCGCTTCAAAGGCTATATCGGCGCGGTTTCGGTATTCGACAGGGCGCTCAAGGGTGAAGAAATAGCGGCCCTTGCAGCACAGAAAAGCCTCGATACCGACAGAGGACTTGTCGGCAAATGGTCGCTTGGGAGCCTGCGGCAGGGCAAAATCACTGAAAACACGGGGCCGGCCGGACCCGCCAGGCAGGTCGGCCAATTGCAGCTTACCCGCTACGCAGACCGCAGATGCGTCAAATTTGACGGCAGCGGTTACCTTGAAATCGCCGACAGCAAAGCCCTCGATTTCGAAGCCGGCTGCACGCTCGCGGCCTGGATCGCACCGGACAAACTTGGCGCCGGCGGGGCGAGAATTATTGACAAATCCAGGGCCGGTAGTTCGAACGGCTATCTTCTGGACACTTATCCAGGCAACTCTCTCAGGCTGATCGTCGATTCGGGCACTCTGATACACAAGGGTGATTTGGAGCCGGGCGAATGGGTGCATACGGCCGCAACCTACGATGCTTCAACCGGCAAATCGGCTCTGTACATAAACGGAAGCGAGGTAGCTTCGCGGAGCGTCGGAGGCGATGCGTTCACCGTTACGCGCGGCTACGTGCTTCAGCGGTGGATCAATGCCTGCGGCGGCCGCGGTGCATACCCGATTAAGTTCAACGGATCTATATTCACCGTCGACGCCCACATCGGCCAAAGCCATTTCGATGCGGATTACCGGCGGTGGGGCGGCATGTACTGGTGGCAGAATACCCGCCTTCCATACTGGTCGATGCTTGCCGCGGGTGATTTCGACCTTATGACGCCTCTGTTCGAGATGTACAGGGGGGCTCTCGGCCTCTGTAAGGACAAGACCCGCATTTACTACGATCACGGCGGAGCGTTCTTCCCTGAAACGATGTACTTCTGGGGAACCAACGGCAATTGCGACTACGGCTGGGGTCATCCGGGCCCTGAAACCCTCAATCGGTATATTAGGCGCGAATGGCAGGGCGGCATCGAACTGACCGCAATAATGCTGGACTACTATGATCTTACGCAGGATGAGCGGTTCGCTCGCCAAACCCTGTTGCCGATCGCAATCGCGACAATGGAGTTTTTCGACAAACACTGGCCCAGGGATCAGCAAGGCAAACTCCGCTTCGAACCCTCCCAGGCCCTCGAAACGTGGTGGGAATGTGTAAACCCGATGCCCGAAGTGGCCGGACTGCGCCATATCGCCCCGAGACTGCTCGATCTGCCCGCCAAGTGGACCGAACCGTCGGTCCGCCGCAACTGGCGTAAAACCCTCGAAGATCTGCCCCCTGTACCAACAGGCCGCGAAGGCGAAAAGAGATTTCTCAAACCCGCCGAAGAATTCGCCGTCCACAGAAACTCCGAAAACCCCGAGTTGTACGCCGTATGGCCGTACAGACTGTATGGTCTCGGCGCCGGAAACCTCGACCTGGCTATGGAAACGTGGCACAGGCGAAGTGTAAAGGAGTCAAGAGGCTGGCGTCAGGACGCGATACAAGCTGCATACCTCGGTTTGGGCGAACAGGCGGCGCATTACGTGGCCGGCAATTTCTCCAAATCACATTCAGGAAGCCGATTTCCTGCTTTCTGGGGCCCCAATTTCGACTGGATACCGGATCAGGACCACGGCAGCGTCGCATGCACGGCTCTCCAGCGGATGCTGCTGCAAAGCAGCGACGATAAGATTCTGGTGATGCCGGCGTGGCCCGCTGACTGGGACGTGCAGTTCAAACTGCACGCGCCGACTCAGACAACGGTTCGAGGTACATACAAGGCCGGTAAACTTATCGAACTGAACATTGTACCCGGTCGACGAGCAAGCGATGTCCGCCTGCCGAAACATATCGGGCGCTAAGCTGTTATGAGTGAAGACAAACTGAGAACGGCGATACTGGGTCTCGACGAAAGCGGGCGTGAAATGCTGCTCGCAGCGGCCGATACGGGATATTTCGATATTGCAGCCGTCGCCGACAAGGATGTCGCGCTGGCCGAAAAAGTAGCCGCCACGCACGATTGTGAGCCGTATGACGACTACAGGCAACTGATAATTCAGCACGAACTGGACTGCCTGCTGGTTGCCGCTGGTCTTTATAGCTGCGATGAGTATGTTCGAACGGCCATACGGAAGAAATTCAACATCCTGAAACTGGCCCCGGCCGGCAGGGATTTCGAAGAAGCCGTCGATCTGGTCCAACTGGCCGAAGAGCAGGGCGTTCATTACGGAATCGCAACTCCGGAACGCTTTGCAGCAAGCTTCGATGCGTTCTCAGAGTACCTGCGTCGCGAACGGGAAGAGCCTGTTTCACTGCTCAGGGCTTTTAGAAGCGTGGGCGAAGGACAGTATCCTACCTGGCAGAGCGATCCCAAATTGGCTGGCGGCGGTGTTCTGCTGAGGCGGTGTTTCGGTCTGGTCGACAGAATAGTGCTGGAATTCGGCATGCCCGAGCACGTTTATTCTCTCATGACAAACCAGGCCGCCGACAAACAGCAACGGCTCTACCGCACCGAAGATACGGCCGTAGTGTCCATGAAATTCGCCAAAGGCCTGATTGGCGGCGTTACCGCCATCCGCAGGGCCAAAATGCAGTCGGAACGCGAGTACATACGGGTATATGCCGGCACGGAATCGGCGACCGCCGATCGAACCGAATTCACCGTCAGTGACGGTGCAGCCGAGATTATCGAAAGGACAGAGTGCAAAGACAATCGCAGCGACCGCATGAGGCAGGTTTGCGAAAACTTTGCTCTTAGCGTCCTGGATCCCGACGAGCACGCCTTGTCGAACAGCGGGCGCGACAGTTTGAAGACGATGGCCGTGCTCGAAGCCGCGTATCTGTCGGCCAGAACGGGGTTTCCCGAAGAACCTCAGAAGGTGCTCGACAGGGCCTGAGGGTTTTACATGGCAAAACAGTTTTGAGATATTTGACATTCCAATCCGTCCCTGCTAGAATTTGTAAGTGGCTGATATTCACTGACTTTTGGAGATAATCCGATGGACGAATCCAAAAAACCGCTGATGATAGGCGTTATTGTCGTATGTTTCGTGCTCGCCGGGGGAATCTTCTGGTACACAAACCGGGGCGGCGGGGGTGGAATTAATGAGATTCCAAGCGATGAGATGCAGTGGATGTTGTGCAGAAACGCCGCCTGCAATGCAGCTTACCAGATCCCCAAACGCGATTTCGCCAGGCACATGCAGGAAAACTTCAGACCCATGACCAACGAGAATCCGGCGATGGTCTGCCGCGAATGCGGCAAGAAGAGCGTTTTCCAGGCGGTCAAGTGCGCCAACTGCGAAAAGGTCTTCCCTTACGGGACCGTACCGAATGACTTCGCGGACCGCTGTCCGGAATGCGAGTTCAGCGCAACCGAAGACAAGCGGGAAAGACGCAGAGCGGCCGCCAACTGATTACAGAGCAGCATCAAAGCCTGAGAAGCACCGGCTTCCTGCGATTCCTTTTATCCGGACTTACCGATGTTGGTCAGTTCTGCTCCGGTCTGGGTTTCGGAGTCGGTAATTCGCCCGGCTTCAACTCCTCCGGAGGCCTGGTCTTGGGTAGAACGTCCAGAACATACTTCTTGTAGTCTGCCCGGCCTATTTTGCGATTCGGTAGCCCGTAATAGACGCTCTCGATGCGATTGCTCAGGTATTGCACGCGGTTTTCGGGGTTGGGGTGAGTCGAAAGAAATTCCGGCGGTCGGTCGCCTTCGGCGGCTAATTCATTCAGTATCTCCATGGTCTCGACCATCGCAGCGGGGTTATAACCGGCTTTCACGAGGTAATCGAGCCCCGCTATATCGGCCTGCCTTTCGTCTGTGCGACTGTATTTCAAGCTGATTATCTGAGCCGTCAACTGCGCCATTGATGCGGCGGCTCGCGAGTCGGTCTGCGAGACCGCCGCCGCCAGCAGCAGAGTCATTCCTATTTGACGACTCATTGCCGCAGAAGTATCCCGCGCCACCACGTGCGCCGTTTCGTGGGCGAGAATGGACGCCAGTTGAGCTTCCGATGACAACTTTTCGAGCATGCCCCTGGTTATGAATATCTTCCCTCCCGGCAGGGCGAAGGCATTGACCATGTCGTCCTGTACGGCGGTGAACTCATATTCCCACTCGGGATTGTGGCTGACGCTGCTGACGCTGCGGCCCACCTGGGCGATGTAGTTTTGCAGAGCGTCGTCCGGAACAGGCCCGCCCATCTGTTTTTGAAGCTCAGGCGCATATTTCTTGCCCAATTCGATATCGCTGTCCGGCCCAAAGAACATAAGTTCGTCCTCGCCAGTAAGAGGATTGGTGGCGCAGCCACCGAAAGCGAGAGGCAACGTCAGAGCAAATACGATTAGCATTCTTTGCAGCATGGTTATCCTCAAAAAATTCCAAAAGTTCTGTTTGAAATCTTCTCTTGTTTATTATAAAAGCGTTTTTTCTCAGTGGTAGCCTTAAACTATGAGTGAGCAAAACTTTTGCAGGGACTGCAGTCAGTCGCACAATTGCGGCCGGGTATACAGTCAGGTCGGTCACAGCGAGGCGCCTTCTGTGGTAGTCAAGGTAATCGCTGCATTTCTGGTTCCGATCTGGACTTTGATTGCGGTTCTGGGCGTTTGCGAATGGTTTTTGGCCGACCGTATTGAAAACGGAGGGTTTCGAACGGTTCTGAGTTTCGCAATTGCTGCGGCGGTTACGACTATGGTGATGACAGTCGTGAGTGTCGCGGTAAAATCATCCAGAAAACGGTAGCTGGTACGGGTATTTACATAGATGAAGACTATTTCAAGCTCGAAACCGACTTTTCCGCGAGGTGTACACCCCGGCGACCGCAAGGAATTGAGCCTTGACAGGCCCATTGAGACAGGTCCCAAGCCCAAGCAGGTGGCGATAATGCTCAGCCAGCATATCGGCGCCATCTGCGAGCCGCTGGTTAAAAAGGGCGATGTTGTGCAGCCCGGGCAGAAAATCGGCGCTGCCGAGGCCTTCGTATCGGCTCCGGTGCATGCCCCGGTGTCCGGAAAGGTCAAAGAGATCGCACTTCGTTCACACGCTGTTATGGGCAGAAGCTTGGCGGTGGTGATCGACGTCGACCCCGAAGCCGCGGATGAAATCAAACTGCCCGCCGCCGATGCGTGGACTGATTTCGACGAATGCGGCTACACCGCGGAAAAAATCCTCGACGCAATCGCCGAAGCCGGCCTGGTCGGTATGGGCGGGGCGGGCTTCCCCACCAGAGTCAAACTGGAGCCGGGCGGACCAACGCCGAAGGAGACAATGCTCGTCAACGGTTGCGAATGCGAACCGTATATAACCTGCGACTACCGGCTCATGATCGAGTGGACCAGACAAATGCTCGCCGGAGTGAGGCTGGCGAAAAAAGCGTCAGGTTGCAAACGCGTCGTAATCGGCATAGAAGACAACAAGCCCGAGGCCATTGAAGTGGTCAAGCGGACGGTTGCCGAGTGCGGCTGCGACGACATAGAAGTGATGCCCGTTCAGACGAAATACCCCCAGGGCGGTGAACGCCAGTTGATACAGGCGGTTCTGGGCGAAGCGGTGCCGACCGGCGGCATTCCTCCGATGATCGGCGTAGTCGTTCTCAACGTCGCTACATCCGCGGCAATCGCCGAGGCGGTTGTCAATGGCAAACCGTTGACGCACAGAGTCGTTACGGTAACCGGTGGGGGAGTGGACAAACGCGGCAACTTCTACGTTCCGGTGGGGATCAGTGCCGGCGAACTGCTCGAATTCTGCGGCGGCCTGAACGATGCGGCCGAGAAGGTGATAATGGGCGGGCCAATGATGGGCTTTGCGGTCGCCGATACGGATACACCGATCACAAAGACGAGCGGCTGTATTCTGGCACTTACGCGAAACGAAATAGGCAAGGCTAAATTCGAAAGACGCCTGACGCCGTGTATCCGGTGCGGCAGATGCCTGGACGTATGTCCCGAACGACTGAATCCCACGCGAATCGCGCATGCCGTCAAGAACGGCAGACTCGACATCGCGGAGAATTACTTCATGAATGCTTGTATCGAGTGCGGTTGCTGCAGTTATGTGTGCCCGGCGAACATAGAACTGACCGGCTACATAAAGACCGGAAAAATCAGCGCCGCCAGAGAAAAGAAGAGAATACCCAAATAGGCGAGAAGTCGCCGCAGGGTCAGAATAATCGTCGCGTCGGTTCCGGACCGACACCGAATTAAGTGAGCGTGGCCGAAGGGGGCGGCTCAAAAGGTATACAGGTAAGGATGGCTCAGAAAGAAAACAGACAGTTAATGGTCTCGCCTTCGCCGCATGTCAGTAAGGCCCTTTCGACGCGGGCGGTGATGTTCGATGTCATTATAGCCCTGGTTCCGGCAATGCTCGCGGCCGGGTATTATTTCAGGCTTTACGCCGCCGGGCTGCTGGTTACATGCGTTCTGTCATGCGTGGCGGCTGAATGGCTCTGGAACAGATTTGCGCAGCGTCCCAACAGTCTGAGCGACCTCAGCGCTGTGGTAACGGGCATCATACTCGCTATGTCACTGCCGCCTGAACTGCCGTTATGGGCCGCGGCGATCGGCAGCGCATTCGCCATTATCATCGGCAAAATGGTCTTCGGAGGACTTGGCTCCAACGTGTTCAATCCGGCGATGGTGGGGCGCACATTCATGGCGGCTTCGCTGGGCGTGCTGATGACCACCTGGACCGTTCCCGCAACCGTCGACCCCGAACTTCCGAAGGTCGAACAGGCCAATATTACGGACGCCAGAACCCAGGCGACGCCTCTGGCCTGGAGCAAAATGGCGGTCAAAAACGAACTCGGAGCCGACACCTACAACAAGCAGAATTTCAAATACACGCTGACAGGCGAAATCGGCGGATCTCTCGGGGAAACAAGTGCAATCGCTCTTATGATAGGCGGCGCTTTTCTGCTCATTCGCAGGACGATCAACTGGCGGGTGCCGGCCGGAATGCTCGGGGCCGTTCTGATATTCGCCGGCATTGCTTACATGATCGACAATTATGCATACGTTCAGCCGCTGTTTCATCTGACCAGCGGCGCCATGCTGCTGGGAGCATTTTTCATAGCCACCGATCCGGTTACAATGCCTCTTACGAAGAAAGGCATGTGGACTTTTGGCATCGGCGTGGGCGTTCTCACGATGTTGATCAGGGTCGTCGGCGAGTATCCCGAGGGCCTGATGTACGCAATCCTTATCATGAATGCGGTGACGCCTCTCATCGACAGATATTTCAAGTTGGTTCCGGCCGGAGGTAAACCAGGTGCGAAATAGGATAATATACTTCATGCAGCAGAGCTGGCTTCTGATTGTCGGCTCCATTTTCTTCGGGCTGTTGCTGGCGGTAACCAACGCCGCCCTCAGACCGAGGATAGAGCAGAATCGAATCGACAAGCTCAACCGCCTCGCCGGGCGGCTTTTGCCGCAGGCCGAGCACTTTGTCCCGCTCGATAATGAAATCGAGATCACCTCGACGCAGGGCAAACCCCAGGGCTTGACCGTGTACGAGGCGACCAGTGACAGTCGCCGGATCGGCTGGAGTTTTACTGCCACGGGGTCCGGCTTTGCAGACAAGATTGAACTCGTTGTGGCGGTGGGACCGGATTTCCAGAATATGGCCGGCTACAACGTCCTGGCCAGCAACGAGACTCCCGGCTTTGGCGATAAGATAAAGCTCGACTGGTATCGCAGTCAGTTTGCCGGTGCGCCCGCCGGAGGTCTCGAACTGCAAACGACCGGCGACAGTGAAAAGATCGACGAAGAGATAGTAGCCATTACAGGCGCTACGATCAGCAGCGAGGCCGTTGTGGAGACGATTAACAATGCCCTCAGTCAATTGAAGCAAAAGATGGCGCAACAGGGCCTGATCCCCAAACCGTCATCGCCCGAGATGAAAGGCGCGGCCGAAGATGTTAAGAACCAGGAGCAGGAGTAGGCGTCATGGCTAACGGTGCGCAGACAGTTGACAGCGTTTACAAAGACACATTTATGGCCGGTCTCTGGCGCGAGAACCCGGTTTTCCGGCTGTTGCTGGGCATGTGTCCCACGCTGGCCGTAACGGCGGCCATGAAACCGGCGCTTACGATGGGGCTGTGTGTAATTTTCGTGCTGCTGTGCAGCAACATTATCGTCAGCCTTATGAGAAACCTTCTCAAACCTCACCTCCGAATTCTCATGTTTACGCTGACGATATCCACGTTCGTCACGATCGCCGACCTGTTCCTCAAGGCCTTCGTGCCGAACATGAGCGAGACGCTGGGCCCGTACGTGCCCCTGATTATAGTCAACTGCACCATAATCTGCCGGGCCGAGGCGTGTGCAAGCAAAAACGGCCTGGCCGTCAGCATTATCGACGCCATCGGCATGGGGCTGGGTTTTACGTTGACCCTGTGCATGGTCGCAAGTGTCAGAGAACTGCTGGCGACGGGCAAGTTGTTCGAAATTGCGGTTCTCAATCCGGTCGCCGAAGGCGGATGGTATGTGCCCTGGGCGGCCATGGGCATGCCGGTCGGAGCATTCGTAACACTCGGACTGCTGCTGGCGCTCATCAATAAGTTCAGCAAGAAGGCGAGCTAGAGGAGCCTATGGATACGCTACAATCATTAATACTCGCATTTATATCCATCGTCGTGGTCAACAACCTTGTGCTGACCAAGTTTCTCGGCATCTGTCCGTACCTGGGCGTTTCCGGGCGGATAGATATGGCGTTCGGCATGGGGTTGGCGGTTACCTTCGTTGTAACGCTCAGCGGCACGCTTACGTGGCTGATAGACCACCTGATCCTCATGCCCGCGAACCTCGAAGTCCTGCGGTACGTATCGTTCATATTGGTTATCGCAGGAGCCGTGCAGTTAGTGGAGATGTACGTGAGGAAGTTTTTTCCGTCGTTGTACGACAGCTTCGGCATCTTTCTGCCGTTGATTACGACCAATTGTGCGATACTCGGTTTGTGCCTCTTCATAAATCTCTGGGGTATCGACAATTTGCTCGAGGCCGTTGTGCTGAGTTTCGGAGCGGGGATAGGCTTTACGATGGCCATTTGTATCATGGCCGGCATAAGGGAGGATCTAGAGCTTGGAGACGTGCCGGAGAGTATCAAGGGGGCGCCGATTACGCTGATCACGGCGGGTTTGCTTTCGTTGGCATTTATGGGTTTTTCGGGAATGATTAGATGATAGTTGCATCGTTTATGGAAGTCTGGAATAGTACCTGGCCCGCGGCCGTTACCATGTTCGGTCTGGGTATGGTGTTTGCCGTCGTGCTGCTGATAGCAAGTGAGAAGCTCAAGGTTCAGGTCGATCCGAAGATCGAAGCAATACACGAAGCTTTGCCGAACCTGGATTGCGGCGCTTGCGGTTATCCCGGCTGCGGACAATATGCCAAAGCTGTTATGGAGAATCCCGAGCTGCTCGGAAAATGCGCCCCCGGCGGCTCCGATACCGCCGCGGCCATCGCCGATATTCTGAATCTCAAGCTCAGCGACTCCGGCCCCAAGAGGTTCCCTATCGTTCACTGTCGCGCGCATACGGCAGACAGGACAATGTACGGTGAGTATTCGGGCCTGCCGAGCTGCACCGCGGCTAATGCGCTGCCGAACGTACAGGCCTGCAAATTCGGCTGTCTTGGCTTCGGCGATTGCACCAGAGCCTGCAAGTTCGATGCTCTGCATATTGTCGACGGCCTGGCGACGGTCGATTACGACAAATGCACCGGTTGCGGCGCCTGCGCAAAGGCCTGCCCGCGTTTCATCATCGAAATGGTGCCTTTCACTCAGGAAAAGATGCTTACTGTCGCTTGCAGCAGCAAAGAGAGCGGCAAAGTTACCCGGTCGATGTGCAAGGTCGGCTGCATAGGCTGTCGTCTCTGCAAGAAACAGTCAGACCTGTTCTCTATCGACGACAATCTGGCCAGGCTCGACTACGCCAACTACGAACCCAGTGAAGAGACCGAAACGGCCAAGAAGAAATGCCCCACCAAAGTCATCATCAACCGGGGCAAAGGCGTTGTCGAGGAGACGGCCCAGAAAGACGAGCCTGCTAAAAGCGCTTAAATCGGAGACGACTTTTCACTCGGCTACGTAATCCTGTGCGCGCGAGGTCTTCAGTAGCTTCAGTTCCTCCGGCACTGTGTCCGGGTCAGCGGCGGGTATGAGAATCGCCTCTGCGTCGTCATAGTCTTCCACCAATTTCAGCCCTTTTTGCGGCCCGAGAACACTCGCGGCGGTGGCGAGGGCGTCCGCATCAGTGGCTTGGGAGGCTATTATCGTTACGCTCGTAAGCGATCGGGCCCCGGCAGCCGTTGATTTATCAATGATATGGCTGACCTTTTCATCGTCTATCAGGCCGAATCGACGGTAATCGCCGCTGGTGGCCACCGCGGCGTCATTAAACTCCAAAACCAGAAGTGTTTTAGACTGTGAGAGCGGATCGGCGCCCTGGGCGGGGTCCTGCAGGCCTATACGCCAGTGCGATCTGGTCTCCGGCCGCCCGAAACAGCGAATATCACCGCCGATATCCACCATCCCGCCGGTTGCCCCGGCCCGTTGCATGGCATCGACCGCAAGGTCTATCGCATAGCCCTTCGCAATCCCGCCCAGGTCGAGTTTCATGCCTTCGACCGTGAACCGCACGCTGCGGTCGTTCGGGTCGAGCAGGAGCTTGTCGTAGCCGACCTTCGTGCGGGCTTCGGCGAGGGCATTCGCGTCTGGAGCCTCGTGGGACTTGGCCGCCTGGCGCCACAGTTCGCCGATCGGACCGATTGTTACATCGAATGCCCCGTCGGACAGCCTGCTGAATTCGACGGATTTGCGCAGGACTTCGAAAGTAGGCTCACTGACGATTACAGGTGTGCCGGCGGCTTCGCGGTTTACGCGGCTTATCTCGGACTGCTCATCGTAGTCGCTCATCAGCGTATCGACGGTTTCGATCTCTTCCATGCCTCGCTCGATTGCTATGCGGGCCTGTTGTTCAGTGGGTGCGACAGCGACGATGCGGGCATAAGTGCCCATCGGAAAACGCATGCCGCTCTCGATTTGTTTCAGCGAAGCGCTGCCGGGGTGGCGAATAACGATGCCGATGATTATTGCGGCCGCGAGAACCGCCGATGCAATGTATCTGCGGGTGTTTCTCATATAAGTTCCTTATCTGTAAGGAATTAATAGTGAAGCGGTTCGCCATAATCAATAGAAAAACCGCAGCGAACCGATTATAATAAGGCCGTGAAAACGAATCAAGTGACAATTTTGAGCCGGCGTGTTGAGAACGAATTTCTGCCTTTTGTCAGAAGGCCCAGCCGATACATCGGCGGCGAGATCAATCAGATCAAAAAGGACCTCGACGCCTGCGAGCTGCGGATCGCGTTGTGCTTTCCCGATGTATATGAAGTCGGGATGAGCAACCAGGGCATCGCGATTTTATATGATCTGCTCAATTCGATGGAATCGGTGGCCGCCGAGCGAGTGTTTTCTCCCTGGACCGACGCCGCGGACATTCTCAGAAGCAAAGAACTTCCGCTTTTCACGCTGGAATCGAAAGGCTGCGTGCGCGATTTTGACGTGCTGGGATTCAGCCTGACTAACGAACTGTGCTACACGAATATGCTCGAAGCTCTCGATCTGGCGGGTATTCCTCTGAACAGCACCGAAAGGGGCCCGAATGATCCTCTGGTCGTCGCCGGCGGCACAATGGCCAACTGCTGTGAGCCGGTCGCGGATTTCGTGGATCTGTTCGTCATCGGAGAAGGCGAGCAGGCGGCGGCGGAGCTTGCTGAACTCACGCTGGATAGCAAAAGGTCCCGCGTTTCAAAGGCCGACATGCTCCTGCAAGCTGCGAAGCAGTTCGACTGGGCTTACGTTCCGGCTCTGTATGATATTAACGAGCAGGGTGGACTAGTCCCCCGTATCGAGGGACTGCGGACCAGGTTCGAAAATGCCGTCGTAGAGGATTTTGAAAACGCACCGGTGCCGCTCAAACCGATTGTGCCTTTCACCCAGGCGGTCCACGAGAGAGTGAGCGTCGAGATTATGAGGGGTTGCCCCGGCAGATGCCGGTTCTGTCAGGCGAGTTTCTGCAGAAGACCCATACGCTATCGCAGCGTCGACAAGATCGTCGAAACTGCAAAGGCCTGCTATGCCTCGACGGGATTCGACACAGTCAGCCTGCTGAGTCTCTCCAGCGCCGAGTATCCGGACCTGGAGGAACTGGCGGTCAGGCTCAATGACTACTTTCAGGACAAACACGTCGGCATAAGTCTGCCCAGCCTGCGAGTGGACCAGCAGTTGAAGCTGCTGCCCAGAATGCTCACCAGCGTCCGCAAAGGCGGTCTGACCATCGCCGTCGAAGCCGCCACAGAAAAACTTCGCCGGATCATCAACAAACCGATATCCGATGACGACCTGCTGGCCGCGGCCAAAGCCGCCTATGCAGCGGGCTGGCAGCGGATGAAGCTGTATTTCATGGTCGGGCTTCCCGGCGAAACCGAAGAAGACGTGCGGAGCATCGTAGAATTATCGCTGAAACTGGCGAAGATCCGCCGCGAAGTGGACGGCAAAACCGGGCAATTGAACGTAGCCGTGAGCTGGTTCGTCCCGAAGCCGCACACACCCTTCGGCATGCTCGGACAGAGACCCATGACTTATTTTGAACGGGCCAAACAACTCATACTCGATGAAAAGAAACGGCTCAAAGCCAAGATGTGCACGTTCAAGTTTCATCACATCCAGCGCAGCGTGCTGGAATCGGCAATAGGTCGGAGCGGCAGAGAACTGGCCGCGGTCATCGAACAGGCATGGAAATCCGGCGCCCGATTCGACCTTTGGAACGAATGTTTCGATTACGATTTATGGGTCCGTGCTTTCGGGCAGGCGGGCATCGATCTGCACGCCGTTGCCGAAAGACAATTCCCCGAAGACCGGACCCTGCCCTGGGATCACCTCGGCGGCCCGTCAAAGTCGTCTCTCCTGCGGCATCTTTTTCAATCGCACGAACTAATGGCAAAAGACGAGTAGAACGCAAGCTCTCTCAATCTGTCCGGCCACGTACAGCCCTATTGAGTCTATATCCGTCATCGACCGGACTGCTCAGGGATTGCGGCCGGCTGATTGTCGTCTCTGTGCTACGGGCCCGGCGGTGCGGGACAAACCGTGTCACATAGAAACCGCAAATAATTGTGCCTCAGATAAGTTTATCGTCCTCTTTCTTCATTCCCGGCGGCAGAACGATACCGCTCTTGCCCCTCTTTTCCTTGAACTCGGCGATGATTCTCACGGCCTCATCGGGATCGTCGACTACGGTGTAGACATACACGTCCTCCGGGCTTATGTAGCCGTGCTCATGCAGCATTGTCTCTTTGATCCACTTGAGCAGGCCCTGCCAGTAGTCGCTGCACATCAATATAACAGGAAACGATGCCTGCTTCAGCGTCTGAATCAGAACCAGCGACTCGAAGAACTCGTCCATTGTCCCGTAACCGCCCGGAAAGACAACAAAGCCGTGGGCGTACTTCAGGAACATCACCTTGCGGCAGAAAAAGTACCGAAAATCCAGTGAAAGATTCTGGTATTCGTTCGGAGTCTGTTCCATCGGCAGTTCGATGTTCAATCCGATACTTGTGCCTCCAGCCTCCGAAGCGCCTTTGTTGGCGGCTTCCATGATTCCCCCGCCACCGCCGGTAATAACAGCAAATCCCGCCTGCGCCACCTTTTTCGATGTTTCTTGCGCCAGTGCGTAGTACCTGTCGTCGGGACTGGTTCTGGCCGAACCGAATATCGATACGGCCGGACCCACCGAGGCCAGTTCGTCGAATCCTTCGACGAATTCGGCCATTACTCGGAAAATCCGCCACATATCTTTCACGGGATTGTCTGTAATCTGCATCATTGTTTTGCTTCTCCGGGTGATAATATCGGTTCGAGCGGTGCTTTTACCAAAGTTCCGGCTTGTTCGCCGAGGGACAATAGTCCGAAATCGGGCATCCGGGACAATCGGGTTTTCTGCCCTTACAGATATTCCTGCCGTGCCAGATCAGAAGATGGCTGAACATGGTCCAGTTCCTCTTCGATACTATTTCGGCAAGATCGAATTCCAGCTTTACAGGATCGCTGTGCGTCGATAGCTGCAGTCGCCGCGAAAGCCTGATTACGTGTGTATCGCACGTGATTCCCGGTACTCCGAAGCCATTGCCCAGCACGCAGTTCGCGGTCTTTCTGCCCACCCCGGGAAGACTCACCAACTCGTCCATCGTCCTGGGCACCTCGCCGCCGTATTCTTCGATGATCTTCCGACAGGCCCTCTGAATGTTGACCGCCTTGTTACGGAAGAACCCGGTGCTCTTAATATCCTGTTCGATTTCGGATCTGTCGGCTTCGGCCCAGTCTTTGGCGGACGTGTACTTTTGGAAAAGATCTTTGGTAACCATGTTGACCCGGACATCCGTGCACTGGGCGCTCAAAATAGTAGAAATCAGCAGTTCCAGCGGGTTCTCATATTTGAGAGCTATAGTGGCATTCGGAAAAGTCTTCCGCAGAATCGGATATATCTTTTTGACCCTTTCTGCCGCTTCGGCCGGGTCAACCTTGAACTTCACTCTCTTCTTCGCTGTTTTCTTTTTCGCCTTCTTCTTCGTCATCCGAATCTGCATCCTCGATGTTTTCCAAAGCGTCTTTCAACTCAGCCTTAAAATTGGTGCCGCGCCAGCGGACCGGCTCATCGGCACCCGGAGCAAAATACATGGTAACCGGCAGCGTCCCCGATTCGCCGTAAGTCTGCTTCAGGGCGATTGTCGCGGGAAAGTCATTTTCGGTCGTGTCGGCTTTGACCGGAACCACTCCCTTTTCCTCGATGAGTCCTGAAATATCCTTGTCGGCATATATCAGCTTGTCGACGACGGCACAGTTCAGACACCACTCTGCCGTGAACTTTATGAGCACGGGCTTATCCTCCGCCAGGGCATCCTCGACCAGGTTCGCATCGTATTTGCGCCAGTCTATCAACTCCTCCTCCGGCGTGAGGAATATCCAGCCACTGACACCAACCAGTCCAATGGCCAACAGTCTTACGACGTATTTCTTGATGCGGCTGGTGTTGAAGTCCACCCAGGAACCCCACATCCAGATGGCCACGGCCAGAAAAACACTGAAGTACAAGACGCCTGTCCGCCGTTCGGCCGAAAGTGCCGCCAGGAATTTTACCGCGATTACCAGCAGAGTAAAGCCTATCGCCTGCTTTATCAGCTCCATCCACTTGCCCGGTTTCGGCAGCTTTTTCAGCAGCCCCGGCATCAGGATGAGAACCCCGTAAGGCAGCGCCATGCCCAGTCCTATGGTCATTATAGTCAGCGTCGCTATCGGCAGGTTTTGTGTTTGTGCCCAGCCGAAAGCGGCCGCCAGAATTCCGAAACCGCACGGCGTGCCCAGAATCGCCGCGAGAAATCCCATGCCTACGGAACCGAAATACCCTTTGCCCGACCCTGATTTGCCGGCGATGGATGAGGGCACCGTGAAGTTGACCAGGCCGAACATGAACATCGCCAGTCCGACCAGCACAATGACGGTTCCGGTCACGAAAGCCGGGCTCCTGAATGGGTCGCCCCATCCCAGCACGGTGCCGTAGGACAGGCGAAGCACTATGTTTACCGCCGCCAGAGAAGCGAAAAACAGCAATATGCCGCAACAGAACGCCAGCCCCATACTGACGCTTCTGCCTTTTTCGTCTTTGGCCTGCTGCACTATCCGCATCACAATCATCGGCAACACCGGCCAGACGCAAGGCATCACGTTCAGAACCAGACCGGCCGCCAACGCCAGCAGCAGGGCAAATCCAACCGAGTAGCCGGGCCCCGCAGCAGCAGTCGGTTTTTCATCCTGCAGATCAAGCTCGACTTCGGGCCAGTCGGCCGTCACGCCGGTATCGAGCGTCCTGGTCAGCGTCTTTTCGAACGGCTGCAGACACACGATGCTCGTGCACGCAATGCCGGAAATCTCGATGGAAACTTCTCGTTCCTCACCGGCCGGAGTCTGCGATTCGTCCAGCGGAACAAAAACGGTGAAATCCCCGCCGAATACCTCCACCTTCTTGCCCGTCGGATCCGTAAACAGTTCCGACGCCGGCATGATCGGCTCGCGAAAGTCCAGTGTCTCGGCCCGGACATCGACCTGGAGATTGTAGCCCGCCGGGGCGGTTTTGGGATTGGAGTAATAGTGCAGATCTTCCGAACACTCGAAAAACAGTGCGATCCCGGCCTGTCCCTCAAAATGCGCCGGCTCGATCCGGACGGATGAATAATTCTCATCTTGACGGACGAGTTCGACCGCCCCGGATGCTGCATAAGCAAAAACCGCAGGCACGGCTATCACTGCGGCTGCAAACAAGAAGGCTACCCGGGTCCTTCCAGACATCGATAATTCCCTTCTGCAAATATCACGAAGCTGCTACTCGGGCTGCTTGTCCTCGGATTCGTCGCTCGGGCCTTCGGTATCTTTCTTCTCAGACGTTTCGCTCTGGTCTTGGGCTTCTTCGTCCTTGTTGTCCTTGGCCTGCTCGGCTGCAAGGAGTTCTCCGACCGTCGGCTTGCTCAACTCACCGCCCTCAATGATAAGCTTGACCTCTTCGGCATCCAGCGTCTCGTACTTGAGCAGGGCGTTGGCGATTTTCTGGAGTTTGTCGCTGTTCTTCTTGATAGTATTCTTGGCCGCGGCATAAGCTTCGGAAACGAGCTTCTTAACCTCGATGTCGATTATCTCGGCAGTCTTCTCGCTGTATTCCTTTTCGCCCAGCCCGGGGAAGTACTGATTGTTCTTGCTGTCCGAATCGTAACTGACCGGCCCGAGCGAATCGCTCATGCCCCAGGTCAGAACCATCAGCCGGGCGAAGTTGGTAGCCTGCTCCAGGTCGTTCTGAGCACCGCTGGAGATATCGCCGCAAAACATTTCCTCGGCGATACGCCCCCCGAAACAAATCTGCATGATGGCCATGCAGTATTTCTTTGTAAACAGCGTGCGGTCCTTCTCCGGCAACGAAAAAGTCGCTCCCCCCATCGGACCTCGCGGTATGATGCTGACCTTATGCAGCGGATCGGCTTCCTTGAGCAGACTCTGCACCAGCGTATGCCCGGCCTCGTGATAAGCGGTAATTTCACGTTCCTTCCGGTCTACCACACGGCTTTTTTTGGCGCGGCCCCATCGCACTTTATCGCGAGCCTCTTCCAGGTCCGCCATTTCAATAAAGTCCTTGTTCGACATTGTCGCCGCCAGCGCCGCCTCATTTATGATTGCGGCAAGATCGGCCCCGCTGAACATCGATGTGCCGCGAGCAAGCCGGTCGAGGTCGACATCAGGACCAACCTTAACCTTCTTCGCGTGCACTCTGAGTATCTCGGCCCGGCCCTTGATATCCGGCAGCGGCACGATCACCTGTCGGTCGAATCTGCCGGGGCGGGTAAGAGCGTGGTCGAGGATGTCGGCCCGGTTGGTCGCGGCCACGACAATCACCTGATCGTTCGTGTCGAAGCCGTCCATTTCCACCAGAATCGCATTCAGCGTCTGCTCGCGTTCATCGTGGCCTCCGCCGACGAAACTGGCGCCTCGCTTTCTGCCGATAGCGTCTATTTCGTCGAGGAATATGATGCAGGGCGAATTTTCCTTGGCCTGCTTGAACAGGTCGCGAACGCGCGAAGCCCCGACACCAACGAACATCTCGACGAAATCGCTTCCCGAAATGCTGAAGAACGGTACATCCGCTTCGCCGGCCATGGCTCTTGCAAGCAGGGTTTTGCCGCACCCGGGCGGTCCAACCAGCAGCACTCCCCTGGGAATACGTCCGCCGAGGCGCTGAAATTTGCGAGGGCTTTTCAGGAATTCTATAATTTCCGTTACTTCGTCCTTGGCCTCCTCGATCCCGGCGACGTCCTTGAACGTAACCTTGACGCGGTCCTTGGCGTGAAGCCTGTGGCGACTGCGTCCGAACGACATGAGCATGCCTCCGGCGCCGCCCCGCATGTTCCTGATAAACAGAAAATAGAATATACCCACGAACAGCAGCAGCGGCACCACAAGATTCAGAACGGTAAGCAGCCATACGTGCTGTTTGGTCGTTTCGCGCTCAATGCCCGACTGCTCGAGCATCTCCATCAGGTACGGATACAACTCGGGCCGAAAATTCACCGAGAAGGTCTCGCCTTCTGTGCCTGAGTCGCTTTTGAACTTGCCGCTGATCTGTGTGTCGCTGATTTTGACCGATTCGATATTTCCGCTTTTTACATGCTCTTCGAACTGGTCCCATGTGATATTGTTACCCGACTGCAGGCCTCTAAGAGCCATCCATACGGTCAGTAGCACCAGCGCGATAAGGAAATATGTAATCGGATTTCGTCTGCCCGGAGGAATGGGTTTTTTGCCCGGTCCGCCGTTAGGTTTTTGTGGCATAGGCTTTTTATTATCTTCGTTCATACTTAAAAATCTCGTGATAGGCGGTTTAGCTAGGTAAAGCTGCGGAATTGCACTACCATTTCCCGGCCATACGCTCTACGATGCGTTGAGCAAGATTGTTTGCTGTCAGCGTGTACGCGTACTGTTCGCCCTGGCTCAGCCATTCGGTATAGCTTGCCGCGGCGTCTACCGCCTCGTTATCAATAAGCATCTTGCCGGTTGTCAGATCCTTCCAGTTGACAACCGCTCTCATCTCGTATTCTCTTTCCAGGACTCTGCCCACATTCCTTTCCAGACTCAGCGCCGCCTCTCTGGCCAAAATAATCTGTCCGCTGATGACGGTATCGGCAATATCGCGATCCGAAACGATTTTGTATGGCGTCTCGGCCTCGATCCGTTTGGCCAGAGCGTCGGTCAAAACATACTCCATCGATCTGCGATAGGTCTGATTCTCGAACATCTCGACATAAACGGTGTCCACATCCGTAGGATACAGCGATTGCGACGAATACCCGCCCAGAACATCGCAGCCCGCCAGGCAGCAAAGACAGCCCGCCAATGCAACCACCAGCAGATAAGCAGTGTATTTTCGTGTCCAAGCGCTGAGATTGTTATCCATTTTCTTCAGTCTTCTCACCGGAAGCCTGCCCCAGGGCCTCGGCGGCAAGTTCCGCGGCTTCCGTGCCCGGCCAGTCGTTGACGACCATGTCAAAATAGAGATTGGCGGCCGTCGTCTCGCCGGTACGCCGGTAGTACCGACCTATGGTATATTGTTTGAACGCGATCTGTTCGTTGATCTCGTTTACAATCTTGTCGACGCCGATCTTTGCGGCATCCCGCGGGTAAATCGACTTGAATCTCAAATAGTAGCTTCTGGCGCTCAGAAGAGTGGACCCGTCATAAAACGGACGCTTCTTCTCGGGCGGCTTGTTGTACTGGGCGTGCTTATTGCGGGCCAGGGCCAGCAGCGCCTCTTTTCCGATCGGCCCGGCGCCCCATTCGGTATAAATCTCCACCCACCTCAAATGGGCCTCATTGTGCTTTTCTCGTTCTTCATAGTGCCTGGCCACCGCCACCGAAGCTTGAAGTGCTACAGGTGTGTCTCCGGCGCGCTCGACGATCTTATCCATCATCGTAACACCTTCGTCGTACCCGCTGACCTTTATAAATCCGAGCAGAACCTTCTTGCGGCCGTTCAGATACGCCGTAGCCATCTGGAATTGACGGTCAAGGGCCGCTTCGTAAAGAGGGCTGGTGCGGTACTCGTTCAGAAGCTTGTCGAAAGTCCTGACCGCCGAAGTGAATTTTCCCGCGGCATAAAACAGTTCGCCCTTTACGAATACGTCGAAATCATCGCCGGCGAGAGTCGGATACTCGCTCTTGAGCTTCTCGTAGGCCTCTTTGGCCTCTTTCTTTTCGCCCTTTGTGACCAGTTCCTTGGCCTCGGAGACCGCCAGCAGAAATTTGTCGGTGTTGGGATCGACGGGCGTAAACTCTTTGCCCTTGTCGAGCCGCATCATTTCCGCGCCCAAAGTCGCACTTTGTACGGCTGTGAGAACCAGTACCGGCGCAATCGCTGCAATTACGATTCTTTTCATAGCGTTTCTAATCCCTGTATTCACCTGAAGCTGAATTGCGGGTCATTATACAGCCTGACCCGGGCCTTGCAAAGCCGGACTTGAAAATATGCAAAATTACAGTTAGCTCGTGCTTAAGCTCCATTACGACAGCACAAACGGCATGTTTGCATGTTTAGAACTCGTCGCTCCCGACCGACCCCGGCCGGTGTTCCGCGGAGGACCACAATTGACATGCAAGGCCATCTCTGGTAAACTTGTTCTTACCGTGTACTGCGGCCTCGATGCCGTTCGCGTTGAAAGGATTACGTTTATGTCCGAGAGTATCGACCGTCGTCAGTTCTTCAGAAAATCCCTGTTAGCATCGGCCGCGGCGACTTCCGCGATGAGCCTCGAGGAGAAGACCCTCGTGGCGGCCGCCAAAGCCCCAAACGCCGGCCCCACCCCGCGGGGTCAGATCAAAGGTCTACCGGCTGGAAAGATCGGCAATGTCAAAATCAGCAGATTGATCTGCGGGGGCAATTTAATAGGCGGTTACGCCCACAGCCGCGATCTGACCTACGTCTCACCACTGCTCAAGCACTACTTCACCGACGAAAAAATCATCGAAACGCTCGAAATCTGCGAAGAATGCGGAATAAACACGATTATTACGGGTACCGGCTCGGGCCGTTTACTTCGCAAATACTGGGACGAGCGCGGCGGTCGTATCCAATGGATAGCCCAGATTGTGCCGAGACAGGACGATCTGCTCGGTGATGCCAAAAAAGCGATAGACAGCGGGGCCACCGGAGCTTTCGTAATAGGCAATATGGGCGACCAGCTATCGCGAGCCGGACGGGTGGATCAGATAGGCGAAGTCGTCGATTTCATCAAGAAAAACGGCATAATCGGCGGTTGCGGCGGACACAACCTGGGCACGCCCATGGCCTGCGAGCAAGCCGGCGTGGACGTCGATTTCTACATGAAGACCTCCCACAGCACCCGGTACTGGTCCGGACGGCAACCCGGTCAGAACAAAGACGTGATCGACAACTACGATGTAGACAACTATTGGGACAAGGAGCCCGAAAAGACGGTCGCGTACATGGAAAAAGTTGAAAAACCGTGGATCGCCTACAAAGTCCTGGCCGCCGGGGCTATTCATCCCAGCGACGGCTTCAAATACGCATTCGCCAATGGGGCCGATTTCTGCTGCGTCGGAATGTTCGATTTCCAGGTTCGCGAAGACGTCATGATCGCAAAGCAGATACTCGGCGAAAAAATCGACCGCAGTCGCCCGTGGCGGGCTTAGAAAGAATACCCAATCAGCCGCTTTCGACCGCAGGGCGGCTGTAAGTATCTGAATGGCATAAACTTGCAATCTCTGAAGGAGTGTTGTTATGGCGGACAGAGATATTGACAGACGTAGATTTCTGACCGGATCTGCCGCGGCCGCGGCTGCCCTGGGCATGAGTTTCGAAGACCGCAATCTCCTGGCCAGGATGAACCAGGGCGCCTCCGGCCCCGAAAAGGGCCCCGGCAAGACCGACGGACGAACAATTCCGTTCGGCAAGATCGGCGACCTCAAAGTCAGTCGGCTTTTCTGCGGTGGAAATCTTATCGGCGGCTGGGCCCACAGCAGGGATCTGATGTACGTCTCGAGCCTGGTCAAGGCCTATCACACTGATGAAAAGGTCTGCGATACCCTCGAACTGGCCGAAGAATACGGAATCAATACCATCCTGACCAACCCCCGTTCCGATCAGGTCATAAACAAATACTGGAACGAGAGGGGTGGAAAAATACAGTGGTTCTCCGACTGTGCATGGGGTGGCAACATCATAACCGGAATCAAACGTTCGGTGGACAGCGGCGCCCATGCAGTCTACGTCCAGGGCGGCATATGCGACAACGTGGTCAAAAAAGGCCAGGTCGAGGCCCTTGACGAAGCCCTGGAGTACATAAAAGAGCAGCAGATTCCCGGCGGGCTGGGTGCTCACCGGCTGGAAACGGTCAAAGCCTGCGTCGATGCGGGCCTGAAACCCGATTTCTGGGTCAAAACCCTTCACAAGGTCGATTACTGGTCAGCCGACAGACAGCCCGAGCACGACAATATCTGGGCCCGCACACCGGAAAAGACCATCGAGTACATGAAGAACCTGGAGACCCCCTGGATCGCATTCAAAGTCATGGCCGCCGGAGCCATCAGACCCGAAGTCGGCTTCAAATACGCATTCGAAGGCGGAGCGGATTTCGTCTGCGCGGGCATGTTCGATTTTCAGGTCCGCGAGGACGTAATAATAGCCCGCGACATATTCGAAAAAGGCATTAAACGCCAGCGACCCTGGAGAGCCTGACGAACACGCCGGCTCATTGCAGGATTTATGGCAGCAGGATGGTAAACGTCGTTCCCCGGGACTCGTCGCTGACGAACGAAACTTTACCTGAAAGATACTTCTCACCGAGCAGTTTCATGCTGTGTGTGCCGATTCCCCGCCCCTTCGAGCCTTTTGTGCTGAATGATCTCTGAAAGATCTGCAGTTTCACCTCTTCAGGCATTGCCGTTTCGTTGTGTACTGCAAATTCAGTTCCGTCTGGTTTCTTCGCAGCCGCAACCGTTACAGTGCCTCCTCGCTCACTTGCCTCCAGAGCGTTTTTTATCATATTCCCGAGAACACGCCCAAGAAGCCTCTCATCCGTAACTACAAAGCCTTGCACACGGTTATCTAAGGCAATTCGCCGACCATCAGCTACCTCGTGCGTCGAATAGAGTTTCACGAGCCGTTTAAGCATCGACTCGACATCCACTTTTTCTCTGTCGACGACCAGGTCACCCGACTCGGCGTACATCAGATCGCGATGGTATTCAATTTCTTCGAGCAGTGAACCGGCCAGTCTCTCTATCAGAGCGGCATTTTCCCCACAGTTCGGGTCTTCACATTGTTCTTTTAAAAACGAGGAAAAGCCGGCAATCCCGCCCACAGTATTAATAACGTCATGGAAGAAAGTATGCTCGAGCACCTGCCGCCTCTTCTTATCGCTTATATCTTCGAGGAACACGGAAAGGAAGCGATGTGTATCCACGCATATCGGCGAACATGTAATCCGCACCTCCAGGCAATCACCCGAAGCCAGCCGTAAACTGCATTCACCAGTAGACTGCTGATTCGATTCCTGGGCCTTAAGGAAGGTCCGCACAGCTCCGCACGCCTGGCAGTGCACACCCGTTCCGCAGCCGTCGGGACCTTCTGCGGCATACTCGCAGCACATCAGTTCCCCCGGTCTTTTGCCGAGTATATCACTGAAGTCGACCCCAACTGTGTGAACGACCCTGCTGTTGATGCCCACAATTTGCCGCTTGTCCGTAAGCACCAGGCACAAAAGGGGGACGGTCTCGACAAAAGCGCGAAAAAGCTGGTTCGAGTTTATGGTCAGGTTCAGCCGGTATAAAGTCTCCCTGCTGTCTCTGCCCGCCGGGGCAAAAAACGTCTCTGCTGTTGCTACACCCATAGCTAAACCCTCGTCCGGGACTGAATTCTGATGCCGCGTCTCTGGTATGTCGACCCTTCCGGACCACTTCTTTGGGCCATCTCTCTACAAAAGACCGGCTTCAGAACAGGGTCGATAAAAGTCTGATTGCCGCAGTGCGGATGGCTGTTCGGATTTTACTGCTTTTCGCATCGGCGCCTTCTGTTGCATTTATCGGACTGTATGGGCCTTTGGCCGTGGCCCGGCCCCAGCAGATACCCGGTCTCGTGATCGGCGGTGATGACCAGCAGCGTATCCCGCAAACTGCTGTTATCCGCAACCGAGTCCATTACGGCCCCGCACTCCAAAAAAGTACGAATACAACTATTATAAACCGCGTAAAGCCGTCTTTGCGAGGATTTCTTGACGTGCGGCACCGCATTTGTGTATAGTCGGCTTTTTCAAGGACGCCTTATGTACATCGCCAATGTGTGGAGTCTTTCCTAAATGGCAAAATCAACAAAGAATCAATGCGAAAAATGCACCGGCCTGTGCTGCCGCTATTTCGCACTGCCAATAGAAACACCTGAAAGCCGCGAGGATTACGACGATATCAGGTGGTATCTGTGCCACGAAGACGTAACCGTTTTCGTGGAGGACGGAGACTGGTACGTTAACATCAAAAACAAGTGCAGGCACCTCTCGGACAAGGACTACCGTTGCGGAATATACAAGCAAAGGCCGCGAATTTGCAGGGGCTACAAACACAGCGACTGCGATTACACCGAAGGCGAGTACGATTACGAGCTGCACTTCACCTGCGACAACGATATGGAAGAGTACATCAAGATCAAGTTCGATAACAACGTCAAAGAGAAGAAACGCGACAGGGCTGCCGGAGGAAGGCGAAGGAAATGAAGATACCGCCGGTAAAAGGTACCAGAGATTTTTATCCGCCCGAGATGGCGGTTCGCAACTGGATTGTCGACGGCTGGAAACGCGCTTCGATTCGCAACGGTTTCGAAGAATACGACGGCCCGATCTTCGAACTGCTCAAGATGTACCAGATCAAGAGCGGCGACGAAATCGTGGAACAGTTGTTCAGCCTTCAGGACCGCGGGGGCCGCGACCTGGCGATTCGCCCGGAAATAACCCCGACGCTTGCCCGCATGGTCAATCAGAAGATAAACGCCCTGGCCCGACCTATAAAATGGTTCAGCGTCCCCAGACTCTGCCGGGCTGAGAGGCCGCAGAAGGGCAGGCTCCGCGAGTTCTTCCAGTGGAACGTGGACATCATCGGAGCCGATGATGAAATGGCCGATGCCGAGGTTATTTTTACAACCATCGACTACCTTCGCGAAATCGGCCTCACAAGCGGCGATGTCAAAGCGAGAATATCCAGCCGCAGACTCCTGGCGGCGGTGCTCGAGCAACTCGGCATAGCCGAACAGCAGCTCGATCCGCTTTACGCGCTGCTCGACAAGAAATCCAAGCTGCCCCCCGAGGCATTCGATGAACTGCTCGCCGGGCAAATCGGCGATGCAGCCACGGCCGACAGAATCAAGGCGTTCATGGAACTCGATGACGTCGCCGGCATCAGCGAAATTGTCGGAGAAGACGAACAGGTCCGCCGGGCCGAGGATGAACTTGCAGCGGTAATGCGGCATCTGGATACGATGGGCGTCACTGATTATTGTGTGTTCGATCCCGGGATCGTCAGGGGACTGGCCTATTACACCGGCGTGGTATTCGAAATTCATGACGCCGTTGGCCGGCTTCGCGCAATCTGCGGCGGCGGCCGATATGACAACCTCCTCAAAGACTTCGGCGGCCAGCGGATATCAGCCACCGGAATGGGGATGGGCGATTGCGTTCTGGAAATCCTCCTGCGCGAAAAAGGATTGCTCGAAGACGCAGGCCTGGGCAAATCGCTGGACTACTTTGTGATTGCCCTGACGGATAAGACCTTTGCGGACGGTCGTACAGCAAAGGACGTCATGCTTTCTCTTACCGCAAAACTTCGCGAGCGAAACGTGACAGCCGAATTCGGCTACAAGACAAGCGGCTTGAAAAAGCAGCTCAAAGACGCGGCGAATCGAAACGCCGCCAAATGCGTCATCATAGCCGACGAGTTCGCCGACAACAAACTCATAGTCAAGGATATGGCCTCCGGCGAACAGGACCTTGTCGACTGCGCCGAGTTCGTCAAAAACCTGAACGTCTGATGGGCTTATCCGGGACACACCCGGAATATGCGGGCACCAGCGGGATCAGGACTGTGGAGGAAAAGGCATCATGCCGATACGAGCCGGAACATTACCGTTCGCCGGAAGATTCGGTCCCAATCACTATGAGCTTGCGTTCGAGGCATGGCTCAGAGCCGGAGGCCGCCAGTACATGCTCGTCGATGAGCACAGGCGGGCTCAATTCGAGAGGGAAAAAGCCAAGGGATTCGATTTTCTACTCTACTCGGATGACGACCGCGTCATCATAGCCGAGGTAAAGGGCAGGAAGTTCAAGGGCAAGAGCCTCGAAAATCTCTCCGGCATGGAATGCTGGGTCACCGCCGCGGACGTCGACGGCCTGGCCATCTGGCAGGACGCCTTCGGTTGCGGCCATGCAGCAGCTTTCGTATTCGCCTACGAAATCGAAAACTACGATGCGGACCTCGACGGGCGCGAAGCATTCGAATTCAACGGGTGCCGGTACGTATTCTTCGCCGTCAGTCTGGATGACTATCGCAAACACATGAAACTGCGAAGCCCCCGATGGAAAACCGTCACCCTCCCGGCCGCAAAATTCCGAAGATACGCGGTTCCAGTAGCAAGCCTGCTGGCGGACTCAGATTCTCTCTAGAATCCGGTCGCCCGATATCGCAATTACACGATATTCAATACTCCAGGCCTGCTCGCATTTTCGTTTGGACGCAGCGGATGTCCGCTGATACAATCTCGGTCGGCAAAAATACTTGAAAATGTTCTTTTTTTGGAGGCTTCAGGCATGTCGAGAAATGTTTTGTACCTGGTTCTGGGGGCGATTTTGCTCAGCGGCTGTGTTTCGATCCACGAGAAGAAGACCACCAGAACTGCGGCATCGCCCGTGGCCTGCACCCATTCGCACTCGGCCAAGCCTGACAAAGTGCTTCGACACGTCGTCATTTTCCGATTCAAGGATGCCGCCACCGCCGAGCAGATTCAAGAGGTCGAAAAGGCCTTCGCCGCTCTGCCTTCCAAAATTCCGGCGATTTACGATTTCGAGTGGGGAACAGACGTCAGCGTCGAGGATCTGGCCGACGGCTTCACCCACTGTTTCGTGGTTACTTTCCTGAGCGAAGAGGACAGGGCAAAATATCTCCCTCATCCCGAACACGAGAAGTTTGTCGAACTGATCGGCCCGGTTCTGGACAAGCCGTTCGTGATCGACTACTGGGCCGAATGCGATTGACGAGGGCTCGTGATTTACGCAATGACTCACGCAGTCTGGAGTATTTATGCGGATCATAGCCGGATCTAAACGCGGCATGAAGCTGTTCACCCCCAAAAGCTATATCTCCCGGCCCGTAATCGACAGGGTCAAGGAATCCCTGTTCAGCGTACTTTACAAGTACAACCTGCCGGCCGATGCCGTCGTCGCCGATGTATTCTCCGGTGTCGGCTCCTTCGGACTCGAGGCCCTCAGCAGGGGCGCCAGATTCGCCACTTTCGTGGAAAAGGACCCGCAGACCGCCGCTGTACTGCACCGCAACATCGAGAAAGCCATGTTCGTTGAACGCTCCAAGGTGGTGCAGGCAAGTGCCATCCGCGTGGGCGCTCCGGTGCGGAAGGGCGGCGACAAACACAATCTGATCTTCGTTGATCCTCCTTACGCCCAGACCGAGAAAGTCGGCGACAATTCGCCTCTGGCCCGCGTTATGAAAAAGCTCGAAGATCAGGCCGCGCCCCAGGCCATCGTTACCGTCAGAACCGAAAGCAGGGTGCGGGTACTTGCCAAGTACGGACCCTTCGAAATACTCGAGCGCCGAAAGTGGGGCACAATGGCCGTGGCGATCTTCCGAAACAGCCGCAAACATGAAGACCCGCCCGAACCGGTTAGCAGCACATCTGTAAAAGAGCAATGACCAACAGGCAGGCCGCAATCCAGATCGTACGAAAACTGCAGGACCACGGCCACCAGGCTCTGCTGGCTGGAGGCTGTGTGCGCGACATGCTGCTGGGGCGCCGTGCCAAGGACTATGACGTCGCCACCAGCGCCAGACCCGACGAAGTCGCCGAACTCTTCCGGCGAACAGTAAAGGTCGGCGCCAAATTCGGCGTGATTATAGTGATGCTGGGCGACGAAAAGGTGGAAGTGGCCACGTTTCGCAGCGAAGCCGACTACGCCGACGGCAGACGGCCCACCAGAGTTGAATACACGTGTGCCCGGCAGGACGCGAGCAGGCGCGATTTCACAATCAACGGCATGTACTACGATCCCGTCGCCGACGAGTTAATCGATTATGTGGGCGGCAAAAAAGACCTCGACGCACGCATTATACGAACCATAGGTCAGCCCTCTCAGCGATTCGGAGAAGATTATCTCCGCATGCTGCGGGCGGTCAGATTCTCGGCGGTGCTCGATTTCGAAATCGAAGCTAAGACGTTCGCGGCGGTCCGCCACCACGCCTCGAACATTACGAGAATCAGCGGTGAGCGGATATCCATGGAACTCGAAGGCATTCTAACGCATCCCAGGCGCGCAAGGGGCGCCGAACTGCTCTTCGAATCGGGACTGGCCGACGAGATATTCCCGGGCTTCTCCGGCGAATGCAAAAGTACCGCCGTAAAAGTCCTCGCCCAACTGAGGAGCAGGGTGGACTATCCGCTGGCCCTGGCAGGCTACTTCTGTGGATGTGACGTGGACTTTGCGACCGAAAGAGTCGAACTGCTCAAGCTCAGCCGTAAACAAACCGACCATCTCAACTTCCTGCTCGAACAAAGGGGCACTCTGCTCGATTGCGACATGCGGCTGGCCGACCTCAAAAAGCTGCTCGCAAAGCCGTATTTTCGAGACCTATACGAGCTTCAGCGGGCCATACAGAAATCCCACAACGGCGGCCGCAGGAGCCTCGAACCTCTGATACGCCTTAAGCAGAGAATCAGAGAACTCGGCGACGTCGAACTGCAGCCAAGGCGTTTGCTCAACGGCCACAATCTCATAAAACTCGGCGCTACTCCCGGCCCCGAAGTCGGCCAGCTAGCCGAGGAACTCTACGTCGCACAACTCGAGGGCGCCGTCAGGACCAAAGAACAGGCACGCCGGTGGGTCAGAGACTGGCTGGCCGCACACGGTAGAGCAAAACCGGAAAACAACAAATGAAGCCATTCACGCTATTAATCAAACCGAGCGGTTCGAACTGCAACATCGACTGCGTCTACTGCTTCTATAAGGACCGCGACCCCGCCGCCGGCACGGGAACCCAGCGAATGAGCGAGAAGGTGCTGGAAAAGCTCGTCGGCGATTACATGCAGTTGGGCTTTCCGGTGGTTGGATTCGCATGGCAGGGGGGTGAACCGACGTTAATGGGCGTCGACTTCTTCCGCAAGGCTATTGAATTCCAGAAGAAGTACGGCACACCCGGCCAGCAGATCAGCAATACCCTTCAAACCAACGGTGTCCTTCTCGATGAGCAGTGGTGCCGCTTCTTCGGCGAGAATAGATTCCTGCTGGGCATCAGCATGGACGGCCCGGCCGAGTTCCACGACAAGTATCGCCGCGACCACTCCGGCTCGCCGACGTTCGAGAAAGTCTGGGCCGGCGTTCAGAACTGCAAACGCTTCGGCGTCCAGTTCAACGCCCTTATACTGCTCAACAGACACAACGTCGAACACGTCGAAAGGCTGTTTGATTTCGTCGTCGACAATGAGCTGCGATACGTACAGTTCATACCGTGCGTCGAAATAGACCCGGCCACGCAAGAGCCAGCCGAGTTTTCGATCACACCCGGTCAATACGGTGATTTTCTCTGCAGGCTTTTCGATCTCTGGCATGATTACGGCCCCGAAAAGATCAACATCCGCGATTTCGATTCAATCGTAACTCACTATGTGCTCGGCGATCACACGATTTGTGCCTACAGCAAGAAATGCGCCGGTTTCGTCGTAATCGAGCACAACGGCGACGCCTATTGCTGCGAATTTTTCGTCGGCCCCGACTACAAGCTCGGTAATATCACTGAAAACTCTCTGGGCGAACTGGCCAACAGCAAACTAAAACGTGATTTCGCCCGCACCAAACTCAAACTCAGCACCGATTGTCTCGTCTGCGGATATCTCGACATTTGCCGGGGCGGCTGTCTCAAGGATCGCGCCCGCGCCGGCGGCCTGAACGCCAGGAGTTATTTTTGCGACGCCTACAAGCAGTTTTTCCACCACTCGCTGCCGAGATTCATGCAGATGGCAGCCGACATCGACGAAGGTAAAACAAAACGAATGACCCGCCCGGCCGAAAAAGTCAGACTGCGTCTGTAGGGCATAGCGCGATCAGAGTAATACATCGCAAATGCGTCTTATTTTGAAGCGGCGTCAACGCACAGTCTGACCGGCCTTACCACTGGGCTTCGATGAACGGGCCTTGAGGGCCCTTCGGCTTCCTGGCATCGCTCTGGGCCTTGATTATGGCCTCGGCAACCGCCAGATCGCTTCGGTGCGTAATCTTTATGTTCGATGAATCGGTTTCCACCACGGAAACCTCATGCCCGACCGCCTCGACGAGCTGAGCATCGTCGCTGATGGCGGTCGTATCGAGTGTTTCGAGATTCGCGTAAGCTTCCCTGATCAACGGAAGCTCGAAAACCTGCGGCGTCTGCGCCTCGAAAAGGTCGCTTCGGTCTACGGTCTCGGTAATGACGCCTTCCCTCACCCTTTTTATCGTGGCGGTTACACGACAGCCCGGAATTGCGGCGCCGCTGTCGCAGGCCGCGGCAAAAACATCGTTAATCACCTTCTCGGTAATGCAGCACCGGCAGCCGTCGTGTACGGCCACCATGTCGATATCATCCCGAACCAGTTCCAGCCCCGCCGCAACTGTCTCAAATCGCTCACCGGCCCCGAGAAAGGTCTTTACGCCGAAGAAACTCAGATTAGCTCCCCATTTTACTCCCACGATCTCTTCATCATCTTCAGGTATGCCCAGCAGCACCTGCTTGACGTCGGGATGATCGGCGAACGCCTCGACGCTCCGCATGAACACCGCTCTGCCGCTCACATCCATGAACTGCTTCTTCCGTTTGCCGCCGAACCGACTGCCCGGACCCGCGGCACATATAATCGCCGCTACTTTCTTGCTCACTGCTCATCCTCGCTTAAAATGCCCAATGTTTCAGTACTCGATACCCTGGCGAGCGACTGTGCCCCTGTCGAACGGATGTTTTACGTTCTTCATCTCCGTTACCAGATCGGCCAGACCGATCAGTTCCTCGCCGGCGCCTCTGCCGGTCATCACCAGCTCAACCCGCGGGCTTCTGGTCTCGACTATACGTTTTACATCTTCGAACTTCACAAGCTTTTTGGCCAAACAGAACACCAGCTCGTCCAGCACAATCACATCGTAAAAACCCTTTTGAGCGGTTTCGGCCAGCCGCTCCATTGTCTGGTCTATGGCCTTTCGCGCCTCGGCCACATCGCTTTGCCGCCCCAGTGAATCGAACACATTCCAATCGACATCGAGCGCTTCGATTCTGATCTTGACCCGCCAGCGCTCAATGGCAAATCGCTCGCCCGAATCCATCGAGGGCGGCTTGAGAAACTGATAGACCAGAACCTTGTTGCCCTGGCCCGCCGCTCGCAGCGCCAGCCCGAATGCCGCCGTTGTTTTGCCCTTTCCTTCACCTGTATATATCTGGACCAGTCCTTTTTTCAGCATAGACCGATAGTACAGCGTTTGCGGTCCCGCGTAAATATCAAAGCCTGGATCAGGCTTCGGACGCCTGATCACCGCCTGTGGCTCGGCCGTAGCGGCTTCGAAGAAGGAACATCAGCCCCAGTCCGGCGAAAATGCCCAGAATAATGCAGTTCAGCGCCCAGAGAGGAACTGTGCCGAACGGCCCGTACCGTGGAACCGAAGCCAGCTTTTCGACCCACACATGCCATCGCAGGTTGACCACCAGCAGGTTGATTGCGCACAACGCCCCGGCCATCCACGCCGCAATGCGCCAGTATCTCGCCCTGTCGGCCCTGTATCGCGCTGTACATACCACGTACAGCCCGATTCCTGCGACAATTACCGCCGCAAGTACCGCCCAGTCACGGGCCGCGCCGGCGGTCAGTATAATCCAGGCCAGAGATCCGCCGATGCCGCCGCCGAATGCCCCACGCGCATCCGCGGGCGAAACCTGCCCCGATTGTTCCCCGCTCGAATTGGATTTGCCCTTGCCTGTGTTTGCATCCATAAGTAAGCCCGATACTCCCGAGTATGCCGCAAGATATTGTTCTGCTTCCGGAACTCAGGCCTACTTCAGGTCAGTTCGACCGACCAGTAAGCGTGGTCCAGAAACTGCTTCCAACTGCTGTAGCGCTTATGGCCGACGTGGATATGGATCAGCGGGTTGTGTTTGGGTTTGACCGGCTTGGTAATCAGCTTCATGTGGGCCTGCTGGGGTGTCCGCCCGCCTTTTTTGACGTTGCATCTGGTGCACGCGCACACGATATTCTCCCAGGTGGCCTTGCCGCCGGCCCTGCGGGGAATCACATGATCCAGCGAAAGCTCGCTGGTCGAGAAGCGCTTGCCGCAGTACTGACACTTACTCTTATCCCTGGCGAATATGTTCCGGCGATTGAACTTTACCTCGGTCCGGGGAAGGCGGTCGTAAAAGAGCAGCCTTACGATTCTAGGCACCGCTACGTGAAAGTTCACTGTAGAAACCCAGTCATGCCCATCAGGTTCGAACTCTCGCCTGAACTGACTTACCTGGCGCCAGCTATCGAAGCTGTAGTTGAAATAGCTGCCTTCTTCCAGGGAGACGACTTCCGCCAACTCGCGACAAAGAAGAGAAAATGCCCGCCGCGCCCCTATGATTCTGATAGCCATATAGTGCTTGTTCAGAACCAGGACGCTGCAGTCGAGTCCGGATTTTGGCTGTGCGTCGAGCATGGTTGCCGCCTCTTGTTGCGAATCGCTTATGAGTGCCCAACTAACTCGGCACTACGATTTCCTTATGCCGTTAGTCGACGAGCGGCGGTGTTACCAGGCATGCGTTAAGCTGATGTCAAAGATGCTGCTGTCTCGCTCAGCTATTCTTCTGCTTTCTGCGTAACGTTCTTTGCTCTGGGGCCCTTTTCGCCGTCGACTATATCAAAGGTTACCGCCTCGCCTTCGGTCAGCGTACGGTACCCATCACCATTTATGCTCGCATAGTGAACGAAAACATCCCGACCTTCCTCGGTCGCGATAAAACCATACCCCTTCCTTGGGTTAAACCATTTTACTTTTCCCTCTGGCATTTGCCACTCCTTGTGTTGAACTTGTTCTTTTTTCTGCCCATCCGGTGGTCGGATATATGCTCCGGCCGCCCCCCAATTCTCCGATGCTGCCTTACTTTGCTTCCGCCGTTTCGGCCTCGCACAGATTCTCCCGCATAAGTCTTCCCATCTTGAACTTCACAGTCCGCTTTGCAGGAACCTGCACGCGCTCCAGGGTTTTCGGGTTCTGAGCCTTCCTGGCCGCACGGACCTTCGTCTCGAATACCCCGAAATCCCTGAACTCCAGGCGATTGTTCTTGCACAATTCGCTCGTTATCTCGTCGAGAAAGGCCTGGATTACCACCTTAACCGTTACACGCTTGGCCTGCGTCATCTCCGCAATGCGGTCTATTAGTTCTTTCTTGGTAACTGTTGCCATAGACTACCTCACTTCAGGAAGGATTACCTGCAATACCGAACTCCGCTTGTATTGGGGAAAGCCAATCTCCACGATTTACGCCGCCTGGATACCACCAGCTCACCTCATAAAAGCTCTCCGACTTTTCGCCGATAAGTCGAACTCACGAGCACCTGATCTTACCGCATGCAAGCCTCCGACGAAAAGTGCTAAACATCGCAAACCACTATACAATAAAGACTTCTAAACAGCAAGCAAATTAGAACAAAATTTTTGGACACAGCCGATTGAGGGCGTCGCGACCCGGTAATTCCAACACTAAAACTCTTCTTTGTCGGCTTGAGTTCCGCCTCCCGACGGTCTTTCGAAGAGCCTGTCGGGCTGGGAGCCGGCATTACGAGAGAACCTGCCGCCGCCGGCCGAATGCAGGCCGGTCAACGCAGCTTTTTTTGCACGATCCTCGACCCGGACGCCTAAATTGTCGTAATAATCAATCCGAGGTTGACCGCAGCCCCACAACAGGGCATAATTGCGTCTTTTCGGATGCGTTGCCCTTCTTAAGACAACCTTTTACAGGCACAGCAACGCTCGCCAGGTATAATAATATGACGACCAAAGGTTCCAATAATCTCATCGAAGACAGAAAAGACAGAGCTGCGGAGATCGCCAACACGTTCGAATGGCTCATAACGGCTTTTATTCTGGCCTTTGTGTTCCGCGCCTTCGTTATGGAAGCGTTTCGAATTCCCACCGGCAGCATGGCCGATACGCTCAAAGGCGCCCATTTTCGCCTGAGATGCTCCCAATGCGGGTATAGATACGATTATGGCTTTGTGCCGGGCAATTTCGGCTATCGTGAGGATCACATTCCTCCGCCCGGCGCAACACTCAAGACATACCGCTCCGAGTGCCCCAGTTGCGGCTTTAAACAGCCGGTGGGTGGCGGTATGCACGTCTCCAACGGTGATCGCATACTGGTACTAAAGTGCATCTACCAGTTCATGGAGCCCGACAGGTGGGATGTCGTAGTCTTCAAAAACCCGCTGGATCCACGAATCAACTATATAAAGCGGCTCATCGGCCTGCCGGGCGAAGAGATCGAAATTATAGACGGCGATATATACGTCGACGGCGTTATTCAGCGTAAACCCCCGAAAGTCCAGAAAGAACTCTGGATGCCGATTTACAACAACGATTACCAGCCGGTCCGCCCTGAACAGGGGTCGTTTAACTGGACTAATCCTTTTGACCCGAGCGATTCCGACTGGCGGGTCAATGAACCAAGCCCCACTCTATTGAGTCTGGACAGCGATCCCAACAGTATCAATCTGCTCAGCTATCAGCCGAGGTCCGCAGACGATTTCCTCGCAAATTACGCCTATAACAGCCCCGGCGCCTATTTCAAGCGGCCCGTTGCCAGCGATTTGATGATTCGCTTCGAAGTTCGCACACCCGAACTGCAGGGGCGCGTGGGGGCTGCACTGAGCAAGTACGGCATAATCTACGAAGGCTATGTCGACATGAGCGGGCACATGGTGATCTCGAAAATCGAAGACGGAAACGAACAGATTCTGGTGCGCCGGCGCAAAGCGGCGCCCGAACCCGACAAGCTCACGTCATTCAGTTTCGCCAATGTCGACCACAAACTGGTCCTGAGATTCGGCTCTGCAACGCTGGAGCACGATTTGGGGCTTTCGGCCGACGCTGCCGGGCCGAGGCGACCCGAAGAAAACCCGGTCGTAGAGATTATGGGAGCCGGAAAACTGACCCTGGCTCACGTTGCGGTTTTCAGGGATATCCATTATACGGGCGGGCCTGTGTCCGGAAGGGCGGTCGAGGGCAATCCTTTCCGGTTGAACGAGGACGAATTCTTTGTTCTCGGCGACAACAGCCCGAACAGTGAGGACGGCAGATGGTGGTCTCAACCCGGCATAGCCAATCAAGGCAAAAGTTACCGCCCGGGCGTCGTACCCCGCGATTATATGGTGGGAAAGGCGATCTTTGTGTACTGGCCGGCTGGCTTTAAACCGTTCCGGCGTTTTCGCTTCGCGTTCATTCCCAATGTGGGCCAGATGAGGTTCATATACGGCGGAAAAGACGAATAGAGCCTGCTGCTGCTCCATGAGCAGAGTGCGGCCTTTACAGGCAACCGGTCTATCGAGGAGATTCCGACGATGAGAAACCCGATTCGGTACGTTTTTCCGCTCGTTTTCCTGTTCTATACGGGCTGCGCCACCATGCAGTCGAGGCCCACAGCCGATGTCAGCGTTAACGATCTGAGATGCGAGTATCTGACCGATCCACTCGGCCTGGGCGAACCCGAACCACGTTTGAGCTGGATTCTTCGCAGCAGCTTGAGAGGCTGCGAGCAGTCCGCTTTCCGCATAATTGTTGCCTCCAGCCCGGAAAAGCTCGCTCTGGATATTGGTGATCTCTGGGATACGGGCAAGATTAACTCCGACCGGACGAACCAAATCGCCTATGCGGGCAAACCGCTCAAATCGCGCATGCGGTGTTTCTGGAAGGTCCGGGTCTGGGATAATAACGACCGCGTTACGGCCTGGAGCAGGCCCGCAAGCTGGACTATGGGTCTTCTGAACGGCCGTCAATGGCAGGCGCAGTGGATTGGATACGACGCTCCTACGCCGGAAAGCCACAAGATCGGTACCGAGCCGGACCCTCTCACTCTCGAAGGCTGCAATTGGGTCTGGTTCGATGAGCCTAAGCCCCGGGAAGCGGCGCCGATCGGTACCCGCTACTTTCGCGAAGTCTTCGAAGTGCCCGCCGCGGCCCGGATAAAACGTGCTCGCATGCGTCTGATCGCTGACAACGAGGGAAGCCTGTATCTTAACGGCTCATTCGTACAGAAGTTTCAGGGCTGGAATCCGCCGTACACACTTGACATCACGGCCAAGCTCAAGAAAGGCCTCAATACCGTCGCTATCGCCGTCGAAAACCAGGGCCAGGCGCCGAATCCTGCCGGTCTGGGCGGCAAACTGCTGGTCGAGTTCGAATCAGGCGATCCGTTGGCTGTCGCTATAGACAACTCTTGCAAAGCTGCCGATACCTCGCATAACGGGTGGAAAAAAGCTGATTTCGACGACAGCGGCTGGTCGAACGCCAAGACAGTCGCACCGGCAGGGGCGGCTCCCTGGGGACCGGTTCACAAACCCGACCTCGTCCTGCCACCGCCGCCGTATCTGCGGCGGGAATTCGAGGCCCGGAAACCTGTCGAACGGGCAACTCTCTATGCGACTGCACTGGGTTTATACCGTTTGCACGTGAATGGCAAACGCGTGGGCAATGACTATTTTACCCCCGGCTGGACGGATTATCCGACCAGGGTTTACTACCACACTTACGATGTAACGGGCCTGGTCGAATCGGGCTCAAATGCAATAGCAGCGGTCCTCGCCGACGGCTGGTACGCCGGATATCTCGGTTTCGGAAGGAAAAGAGAGCACTATGGCGAAGAACCGCGCCTTTTGGCCAGGTTGGAAATCGAGTACGCCGACGGAACGTCCGACGCGGTAGTAACCGACAGATCGTGGAAAGCAACTTATGGTCCGCACCTGGACGCGGATTTCCTTATGGGCGAGACTTATGACGCCCGCCTGGAATTGCCGGGCTGGACGCGGCCGGGCTACGACGATTCCGGATGGGCGAAGGTCGCTGTAGCCGAAGAATGGCCCGGAAAGCTCCAGGCCTATCCCGGCGTTGCGGTTCGCCGGGTTATGGAACTGGATCCTAAAAGCATGACGGAACCCCAACCCGGCGTCTACGTCTACGATATGGGCCAGAATTTTGCGGGTATCGTAAGGTTAAAAGCCCGCAGCCAACGCGGCGACAAGCTGACCCTGCGGTTCGCGGAGATGTTGAACCCGGACGGAACCATATACACAACGAATTTGCGCGAAGCCCGATGCACCGACACTTTCATATGCTCCGGGGACGAGCAGAGCTGGACTCCCTCTTTTACTTACCACGGCTTCCGTTATGTCGAGCTTACAGGCTGCAGAAACAAGCCTCCCCTCAATGCGGTAAAGGGGATAGTGCTGCAGTCGGATACGCCGCGGGCCGGACAATTCGAGTGTTCCGATCCGATGGTTAATCAACTCTACCAAAATATCGTCTGGAGCCAGCGGGGCAATTTTATCGAAGTTCCAACTGACTGTCCGCAGCGGGACGAACGACTGGGCTGGACCGGGGATGCCCAGATATTCATCAGGACCGCGACTTACAACATGGATGTGGCTGCATTCTTCACCAAATGGCTTGTCGATCTCGTCGACGCCCAGACCCCCGAAGGGGCATTTCCGGATGTGGCTCCGCAGAAAGTAGCCATGGGCGCCGGTGTGGCGGCCTGGGGCGATGCGGGCGTTATCTGCCCCTGGACAATCCACAGAGTCTACGGCGACGAGCGGATAATCCGCAAACACTATGACGCAATGGCCAAGTGGATCGCCTGGCTCGAAAAGAACAGCGATAATCTCATCCGACCCGATTACGGCTACGGTGACTGGGTTTCGATCAACTCCGATACGCCAAAAGACATTATCTCCACCGCGTATTTCGCGTACAGCACGCGCCTGCTTTCGGAAATGGCCGCTGCAGCAGGCAGGACCGAAGACGCACGCAAGTACGAACAACTCTTTAACCGCATCAAAACCGCTTTCAATAAAGCCTTTGTGTCGCAAGGCGCCCGCATAAAAGGCGAAACCCAAACGTGCTACCTGCTCGCCCTGCATTTCGACCTCTTGCCCTCCGAAAAACGCGCTGCCGCGGCCGCGCATCTTGTCGCGGATATAAAAGAGCGGGATTATCACCTCTCAACCGGCTTTGTAGGCCTGAGCTATCTTTTGCCCGTCCTAACCGAAACCGGTTACGAAGACGTTGCTTTCAAACTTCTGCTTCAGGACACATTCCCGAGTTGGGGCTACAGCATCAAAAACGGCGCAACGACCATCTGGGAGCGCTGGGACGGCTGGACCGAGGAAAAGGGCTTTCAGGATCCCGGAATGAACTCTTTCAACCATTATGCTTTCGGTTCGGTCGGCGCCTGGCTTTTCAGTACGGTGGCCGGAATCGATACCCAAGACCCGGGCTATGGCCGTATACGCATAGAACCGCATCCGGGCTCTCTGACTTACGCAAAAGCTGCATACCATTCCATCCGGGGCCCGATTACGACACACTGGCGAGTAGAAGAAAATACCTTCGTTCTCGATGTTTCGATCCCGCCCAATACGACAGCCACAGTTTCCATTCCCGCCAAGAATCTGGCCTCGGTGGAGGTCGACGGCGTCGCGGCCGAGCGGGTCGATCACGTGGATCCGATCCTCTTCGAAGACGGCAGGGCCGTGCTCACAATCGCTTCCGGGACCTATCGTTTCGAGTCCGCGCTGGACTGAAATTTCGACCGGCTGACCGGCGATTGTGCGCAGTTCTGCGCAGTGTCGCGGGCGGGCCTTCCGCCCACACCCGACAAAACAACGAAAACGGCGATTCACGGCGATTTTTGCAACTTTTAGCCCTGTTTCGCCTCTGTCTTTTGTTGACTTTCCGCCCGTTTGCCGTTACTTTATTGTGTCTTTGGACGCTAAACTCATTTTCTGAGCTAAGGATGGCAATAAGCCTATGGAGAACCCCCAGACTTTCGAAGAAAAATACGAGGATATGCGGATTCTTGACGAACTCAAGAATTCCTACCTCAACTACGCCATGAGCGTCATAGTTTCGCGCGCGCTGCCTGACGTTCGCGATGGTCTGAAGCCCTCACAACGTCGAATCCTCGTGGCAATGAACGATCTGAATCTGGGTCCGCGGAGCAAACACCGCAAATGTGCCAAGATCGTCGGCGATACCAGCGGAAACTACCATCCCCACGGCGATCAGGCCACCTATGGAACCCTCGTTCGCCTGGGCCAGCATTGGAATATGCGTTATCCTCTGGTCGACCCGCAGGGCAATTTCGGCAGCATCGACTCGGACCCCCCGGCTGCTATGAGATATACCGAAGCCCGCATGGCGTCTCCGGCCATGGATATGCTGGCGGACATCAAGTATGATACCGTCGATTTCGTTCCGAACTACGACGAAACCCGCGACGAACCGGTCGTACTGCCGTCGAAGTTTCCGAATCTGCTGGTCAACGGCTCGACCGGCATCGCAGTTGGAATGGCCACCAATATTGCACCTCATAATGTCGCGGAGGTCTGTGACGCGCTGCTGCTGGTCATTAACGAACCTGATTGCGGATTCAAGGATATACTCGACGTCCTGCCCGGCCCTGACTTTCCGACCGGAGGCATAATCTGCGGCAGGAAGGGGATTATTGACGCCTACACCACAGGCCGCGGCCATCTCACCGTCCGGGGCAAGGTCGACATCGAAACAACCAAAAAAGGCCGCGAGCGGATAGTATTTACTGAGATTCCCTACATGGTCGTCAAGACGACAATCGTCTCCAAAATCGCCGACTGCGTGCAAAACGGCACCATCCCCGAAATTTCCGACGTTCGTGATGAATCCGACCGCCGCGGTCTGCGTGTCGTCGTCGATGTGAAAAAAGACGCCGATCCCGACATCGTCCTGAACAAACTGTACCGTTATACATATCTGCAGACCACCTTCGCAATCGCTAATATCGCGCTGGTGGACAGCAGGCCCGAGACACTGAATATCAAGGAAATGCTGCAGTGCTTCATCGATCATCGCAAGACGGTGATTCGCCGCCGAAGCAGGTTTCTGCTAAAACGCTGCAGAAACCGCGCTCACGTTCTCGAAGGTCTGATTCTCGCGGTCAGCGACATCGACGAAATAATAGACCTCATCAAGAAGTCGCCCGATGCCCCGACCGCCAAAATAAACCTGATGCACAAACCTCTGAAACTCATGGAACTGGCCACGCTGAAGAATCTTCTGCCTCAATCCTTCCTCGATGAAAAAGGCACCGGCGAGCATTTCCTCACCGGCCCCCAGGCCGATGCGATTTTGACCATGCAGTTGCAGAGGCTCACCGGCCTGGAGATGGAAAAGCTCGCAAAAGAGTACGCCGGTCTCGTCGAAGAAATCGAAGGCTACGAAGCTATCCTCTCCAGCGATGCAGTGCTTATGGATATAATCCGCGAGGATGTCTATGAAATAAAGGAGAAATACGGCGATCAGCGCCGCACGCAAATTACCGAAACTGCCGAACAACTGGACCTGGAAGACCTTATCGCCGAAGAAGACGTGGTCGTTACGGTAAGTCGTAACGGTTACGTAAAAAGAATGCCCCTCGATACCTATCGAAAGCAGGGCAGGGGAGGTCGCGGAATCATAGGTTCCGATACCCGTGAGGGCGACTTCATCAAGCACTTGTTTGTCGCTTCGACGCACGATTACCTGCTGATATTCACTAACCGGGGTCGGTGCTACTGGCTCAAGGTCTACAATATACCGAGCATGTCGCGGACCAGCCTGGGTCGAAACATCGTCAACCTGCTCAATCTCGGCAGCCAGAAAATTGCGTCCATCATCAGCGTCAGTTCGTTCGAGCAGACCGAGGGCGGTCCCGAATGGCAACTGCTGATGGCGACCCGCAACGGGATTGTCAAGAAGACAAAGCTCTCAGCCTACGGCAATCCCAGGCCTTCCGGCGTCATAGCCATAAATCTGGACGAGGACGACGCTCTGATTGACGTGGCCCGGACCGACGGAACCGATCACGTCATGCTGGGCACACGCGACGGCATGACGATAAGGTTCGACGAGCAGCAGGTCCGCTCCATGGGCAGGGCCTCTCGCGGTGTCCGCGGCATAAAGTTGCGGGCCGACGACGCGGTAGTAGGCATGGTGATAGTCCAGGAGGGAGCGTCGCTGTTTACCATATGCGAGAAGGGTTACGGCAAACGCACCGAACTGGAAAGCTATCGTGCTCAGAGCCGGGGCGGTCTCGGACTCAAGGACATCAAGACCACCGATAGAAACGGCAAAGTCGTCGCCCTTAAAGCGGTTCAGCAGAGCGATGATCTGATGATGATCACGGCCAGAGGCATGATTATGCGAACCGGCCTTGACGAGATTCGCTCCATCGGCAGAAACACGCAGGGCGTACGGCTGATCAATCTAAAAGAGGGCGACAAGGTAGTCGCGGTCGAGAAGATAGAGGCCGAGGAAGCCGGCGAGTCCGGCGAACAGGCCGAAGGTGAGCCGCAAGAGCCCGAAAACAAGAGCGACAAAGATGAAGGCGATGCCGGCGAAGCATCCGAAACCGACAGCGACAATGCCGAACAGTAGTCTCGCCGGATTCCGTGTATAACAAAATGGCTGCAAAGAAAACCAAATCAACCCCCAAGATCGCTCCCATCTACGTGATAGTCGGCAAAGACGAGTCGCTGGTCAACCTTCATTGCAGAGAACTGGTTGACGAATTAGTCGAGCCGGACCAGCGTGCTATGGGGCTGTTCGAACCCGAGCCGAACCAGGTTACAATCACCGAAGTGCTCGACGAGCTGCGCACGCTGCCTTTTCTGACCGACAAACGCGTGGTCCTGATCGAACAGGCCGATGATTTTGTCACAGCGTATCGAACCAGGCTCGAAGATTATTTCGACTCTCCATCCTCGACCGGCGTTCTCATACTGACCGTCGGCACCTGGCGGTCCAACACGAAGCTGGCCAAAAAGCTTAAGAAAGTGGGCCAACTCATCGACGCCGGTACGCCCAGCGCAGGCCAGTTGCCGTCGCGACTGATCCAGTATGCCGCGGATGCCCACTCCAAAAAGCTCTCGAGCGAAACCGCGCGCCTGCTGATAGAACTAGCGGGTGATGAACTTGTCAGGCTCTACAGTGAGATAGATAAGCTCGCTTTGTACGCAAATGAAAAGAAGACAATCACCGCCGAGCACGTCGAAGCCCTCGTGGGCCACAACCGCCTGTTTTCTGCATTCGCCGTCATAGACGCGGTTATTTCAGGCCAGACTGCACAAGCCCTGCAGAGACTGCGAAAAATGTTCGCCGACGACCGCAACGCCGAGTTCACCGTGGTCGGCGCGTTTGCATATCACCTGCGGCGACAGTTCCGGGCCAGGGTCATGCTGGACAAAGGCGTTAATCTCCGCCAGATTCGCGGTCAACTGCGGATATTCGGCAAGACCGATGAGTTTTTCGCACAGTTGCGCAAAATGTCTCTTCGGCGGATCGGCCGCTACCACAGCGAACTGGCAGCGACAGATTACGCCATTAAAACCGGCCAGGTTCACACTAAAGTTGCGATGGAGCAGCTCGTTCTGAAACTAGCCTCCACCTCCTGAGGCCTCTTTAGTAGAAGTAGAAAAGCTCAATCGCAAGATAATCATCCTGCTGAAACGACTGGTGGATGATATTGCCCGGTCCGTCGAAAAAGCCTCTTGCCTCGATTGCGAGTCGCCAGTTCTTCCCTATCCTTCGACTTGCCTCAATTGTCAGAACGCGCGACGAGTCCTCCACGTCTTGAAGAATGCCGACAAGCAGGTGACTCGTCGCAACATCGTTGGGCATGATGCGAATACCGTACATGATGTCGTTCTGCAGCAGCGTCGTTGCGTCCTGTCCCCGATCGTCGAAAGCGTACTCACCCAGAACACCGACATCGGCGTTTGTATCGAAAGCGCCCGAAAACGTGTACTCGAAACCTCCAGCCATCGCCGAAAAAGCGTCGCCCTGTCCCGTGCGATGCAGCCCCTCGAATTTCCACAGCCACTGACCGGTTACGAATTGTGCGTCCAGGCCGGTCTGGTCGATTTGCTCGTAGACCGGCACGATGAACGGTCTCAGCGATTTATCCAGTCCCAAAGCCAGGGTGGGTTCGCGCCCGGTACCCTTGAAGTGGTAAACCCCGAAATCCAGCGGTCCGATTGTATTGCTGTACCGCACCGCAAAGTCTACGTGCTTCTGACCGGCCCCGCTTTCGTATATGGCATTGCTGGTATCCACCGGCAGAGGCAGTCTGAGCCTTCCCTTCTTGCCGGGAAACGTTCGCTCGCGAAAATACGGCAGAACAAAGCCCTCCAGAATCCCCCATTGACGCGGAACCGTCAGGTGAACCATGGGTTGGCCCAGTTTGTCTTCTGAGTCGATGTTCTCCACAAGGTCGGTCTGGTTGATGATGTCCACCAGGTGAGCGAACTCAGTTGCGCCCCAGAACACTCTGCTGACGCCGACCCGCAGTTCCCAGTCGTCCGTCGGCAGAAAATAATTCAGTTCGCGCATGTCGAAGTGAGTGCGTTTGGAATCGGCACTGTCCAGACGCACGAACGGAGTTGCCGTGAAGCTCGAATCATTGTCCCACTGATGAAAGTATGTCGGCTGAGCGGCAAAAGAATAGTTATTCCTCGACTGTTGCGACCACCGGGGATCGTCATAGAACAATCTGGATTCACCCATTATCCAGCCGTAAATCTCTCCGCCTTCGGCCGCGCCCGGGCCGGCCAGCAGGATCAGAAGGACGATTTCAAGTTTCGCTGCTCTCATCGCGCTCGCTTCAGGCTGTTACGATTGAAATCCCCCTCGTCGAGTCCCGTACCGAATTCGAGGTCCGACCATTCCAGAGTCGTACTCTTGCCGGTCAGGTGATTCACCATCTCCATTTTGCCCGCCCGCCAGAACTTCTGACGGTACTCTTTATAGCCGCTGAGCGTCAGGGTCTTCATCAACTGATTCTTGCGGTCATAGTACTCGACCTTCCACTGGCGGTACTGCTCTTTGTCCATCCAGCAGATTTGCCTCTTATACCCGGAGTTCTCCCGGTCCCGGGGTATCAGCTCGACTACAAAACAGTCCATATCCCGGTAAACTTCGTCGCGCAGCCACCTGCACTCGAATCGCCCTATTTCGAAGCTCGCGATATCCTCGTATGAAAACTCGCTGCCCATGAACGACCCGGATTTGTTTCTGGCCGTGATGCGTTTAACCCGCTTCAGGGCCGGCAGGTAGAGCCATTGATCGTCATCACGATCCCTGTGCGGATGCGTCAGAAGGGCGGTGCCTCGTATATCCCTGGGTTCGTCGAAGACCGCGAGACTCATATCCCCGTCCCCGCTGACTTCCAGCGTGCTTATATGCAGCTTCCTTTCGCTCACCTGGCCGTGCCTGTTGCGCAGTATCATTCGCAGATCGGCCTGAAAATCGCCGAAACCCGCGTTGCGCTTACGCGTTTCCTCCAGGATTTCGCTACCCTTGCGTTCGGGCACACCCGCTGTCGCCGGCGCTGCCGACATCGTCATAAGTATCAACGTCGAGACTATTAACCGCATCCGTTCGCTTCTCCATTTTCAACAAAAGGGCCGGCAGCAGTAAAAAGTCCATCGCCAGAGCAAGGACCATCGTCATCGCCGCCATAAGCCCCATATCGCTGTTCATCCTGTATGCCGAGAGGGTAAGCACCAGAAAACCGGCCACAAGCGCGGCCGTAGTTACCCACATAGCCGTTCCCACGGTATTGAACGCGTACCGAATCGCCTCTGCAGCCGTCGCATTCTGCTGTCGTCGACTCCGAAGGAACTTGCTCAGGAAGTGTACAGTATCATCGACCACAATGCCAATCGTCATTGAGACGATTATGGAAAGCCCCAGTCCGAACTCGCCGTCGATATACCCCCAGATTCCGAAAGCCACCAGAGGCGGCGCCAGGTTGGGCACCAGACTGATTAATCCGATTTTTACGCTCCGCAGTGCGACTATCAGAATAGCCGATATAAGGACGATTGCAACCAGAGCCGCCCAGAGCATGTTGCGGCAGTTACGATCGGTTATGTGCGCCCACACGACCGAAATGCCGGTGCCGCGCGTGAACATACTCGCCGGCGCGTTGTCCTGGAGCCACCTTCGCGCCCTCGACTCAATCTCCAGAATCTGCCGCGCGGTCATATCCTTTAGTGAGACCGCCATCATGGTTGCCGATTTATCCACGTCGATCCGGTTGTTCAGGTCGTAACCATATGGCAGCGAAAGCTCGTAAAGCAGCAGATATTGTGCCGCCAGTTCTCTGTTGTCCGGAATGCGATAGAAATTCGGATCGCCTCCGTGCATGGCCCGGTTCACAACCTTCATCACGTCGGTAAAGACACTCACCTCGACCACTTTCGGCTGCCGCCTGTACCACCGGGCAAAACCATCAACAGTCGCAAGATAATCGGGATCATTGATGCCCCCTCTTTCGCCCGAGCGAAGGGAGTACTCGATCGCGTGCCAGCCCCTGAGTTTGTGTTCGACGAATTCCGTCGCTACTCGAAAATCATTGTCTTTTTCGAAATACCGCACAAGATTGTCGTTGGTTTTTAGCCGCAGTGCACCTGCTGCAAGCAGGAAGGTTGATCCGCCCATAAGAACCAGCATCAGCCGCGGCCTTGCAATTGCAAGATCGGCCGGCAACTGGCAGTACCTCTGCGGAGCCTGCATGGCCGAGCTTCGGTCTGTTACAGGCAACAAAGAAAGCAGCGCCGGCAGGCTGAGAACCGAATATAAGAACGCCGCTGTCACACCTATCGCAACGATATTGCCCAGGTCTCTAAAGGGCGGCGCATCCGAAAAGTTCATGCTCAGAAAACCGATTGCCGTCGTGATACTGGTGAGAAAAATCGCTCCGAGGTTGATGCTCAGCGACTCGACAACTGCCTCCGCAGCCGACAGACCGAGCCGGGTTCGCTTGAACATGGTGGTCAATATATGAACGCTGTCGGCAACCGCGAGAGTCAGGATTATCGTCGGTGCAATTCCCGAAGCAGCGTTCAGCGAAACGCCCAGCCAGCCTGCTATGCCCAAAGCCGTTGCCATGGAGACGACGATAACCGCAAGCGTCGCAACAGTTCCCACGAACGACCGAAGTGCGATACCAACAATAGCTGCAAGCACAACCAGCATCGCCGGTATCAATGTAAGCAGGTCCTTCTTGCTGATCTGACCGAAGGCGTAATCTGCGATGATGCTCCCCGTAACGTAAATATCCACATCGGGATACCTCGCACGAAACTCATCGGCCAGTTGGTAAGCAAACTCGGCGACCTCTTCAACCTCCCGCCGCGACTTGCCCGGCCTGACCGTGGCGACGCTTATCGCCGTAACATCGGCGCTTTGGGAAACCAGATTATTCACAAGCAGCGGCTGTGCCAGCGTTATGCTTTTGGCGGTCTCCGGTTCGACCGCAATCAGACCCGAACGATTCACCAGCGGCTCAACCGCCAGCTCATCGCCGTCGACATTCAAGTGGGGAAAGTTCGTAATCGACTGCACCCTGGTCGAATGAGGAGTCTGCCAGCAGGCTTCGGTCATCTCGGCGACCATTTTCAACGTCCGCTTCGTGAACACGTCGTCGTCCTGCGGCGCAATCGCGAAATAAACGTGGTCGTCCTCGACGTAGGTGTGTTCCAGCTCGTTCAGAGCATTGAGTTGGGGATTTTCCTCGCTGAAAAATATCCGCGAGTCGCTGTCGATCTCCAGCCCGCCGATGCCAAATGATGCAGCAGCCGCGGCCGCGACCGTAACCGCCAGAATCCACCATCGCCGCCTTATAACCCACTTACCGAACTCTGCTTCGAATCCCTTCACGCGTTCCTTATGTCAACAAATCTGCGATTTAGCAGCAGCTTGCGCCGTCGTTGTTCCCGCTCGAGCCGAACAGCTCCACGCTGACCTTTTTGGTCTTCGCAGCGGCGCCGTTTTTGACCATCTCGGCCACCGCAATGGCATCGCGCATCTGCTGCTCACTGACCCCTGCCTCGACCGCCAGCTTCTTATGATATTCCATGCAGAACGTGCAGTTCACGCCGTACGAGACCGCAAGTGCGATCATTTCCTCGGTCTTTTTATCCATGGCAAAATCCTTTCCAACTGTAAAGTAAATCACTCACAAGACGCAGGGTTATTCTATCTTCGGTTCCCGCAAAATGCCAGTCGGTTCCGGCCCGGGACGCCTCAAATACAGTATTACACTCGCTAACCGGACCCGCGAACACCTTGTCTCCAAGCCGCAACAAGCCGGCCCTTTTGTTCTCACAACGCAACTTGACGCCGCAAATGCCTCAGGTTATACTCGTATACGCTTAACACGAACTGCAACTGATTGTTGAAAGGATTCGTCATGGCATTTCTCACCCGAACTCTCTTTGTGTCCGCACTCGCTTTTGTCTTGATTGCCGGCTGCGAGGAAGCCGCAACTTCCAGCAAGACCGGCGATATCGTCTCCGAGCCCTATCTGCTCGACACCGGACTAACTTCCCGGTCGATATGCTTCGAAAACAGGACCGGCGCTCCCGGCGAAGGCGGCAAGGCCGCAAGCAATCTCGGCGTCGGCCGCAAGGGTTCCCCCTCGATCCACTTCAAGGCCGGCCAAACCGTCCAGTTGTGCGACATCGAAGGGCCCGGCACTATCCGTCATATCTGGATGACGACCGCCAACGACCCGGCCAACTTGCGGTCCCTCGTAATCAGAGCATGGTGGGACAATCAGGAGCACCCCAGCATCGAATGTCCCATAGGCGACTTCATGGGCTTCGCCCACGGCAAAGTGCAGGGGTATTACTCGGCCGTCCACTCGCTGGGCCTGAACGCCGGAATGAACATCTGGTTGCCCATGCCCTTCACCGAACACGCCCGCATAGAGCTTGCAAACGAGGGCGAAAAAGACGTCCCCATTTTCTATCAGATCGATTACACGATTGACGACGATCTGCCCGCCGACGTCGGTCGTCTGCACGTAATATTCCGTCGCAAAAACCCGACCACAAAAAAAGAGGATTTCGTGCTCATGCCAAAACGCACCGGCAAAGGCCGGTTCATGGGCGCCCTTATCGGTATACGCAATCTCCATCCGGGGCAGTGGTGGGGCGAAGGTGAAATCAAGATCTATATGGACGGCGACGATGAATTCCCGACCATCTGCGGCACCGGTTCCGAGGATTATGTCGGTCTCTCGTACGGCATGCAGCAGACGCCGTATCTTTACAATGGCTGCAATCTGAACCAGAACAACTTCATCAGCATGTACCGCTGGCATTTGCCCGACCCGATCTACTGGGAACAGGAGTGTCGCATCACTATCCAGCAGATCGCCTGGAAGAACGGCCTGGCCGAAACCGAAGACGACTGGTCCGCAGCGACCTTCTGGTATGAGCCGGTCCCAAGTCAGCCCCTGCCGTCCATACCGGACGTAAAAGCAAGAACCGCCGACATCTGGACGAATTGATTAACGCCGATTCATTTTACCGTAGAGGCAACTGCGATGACCAATAAGAGCTGTCTACTTATATTCATGGCGGCACTGCCGTCGTGCATCTTTGCAGGCGACTTGAGATTCGACACAACCGACCACGGCGCCGCGTCCGGTGACGTTCCGCAGATCGCTCCATGGAAAGCAATCGCCCTGGACCGCGATTACGGCGGCCAGTGGGTCCTCGCAGCCGATCTCGACGCCGACGGCCGGGTGGAATTGGTCTCCTGCGAAAATCACAACGCCAATGACGTTCACTATACCAGCACCGCAGTCGCCCACGAACTCGACGGCTCGGTAATCTGGAAGTGGGGCGATCCCCACATCGGCCGCAAGAACTGGCATCACGACGTCGCATGCCAGATTCACGACCTCGACGGAGACGGCGAGCCCGAAGTGTTTCTGGCGACTAAAGGCGCAGTTGTCGAACTCGACGGCCAGACAGGCCAGGAAAGACGCCGCGTTCCCATACCCGATGACGCAACCGACTGCCTCGTCTTCTGCAACCTGACTTCGAAAGGCCGGCCCACCGATATTCTCGTCAAGAACCGCTACCATCAGATCTGGGCCTATGATTCGACCGGCAAGCTGCTCTGGACCGTTAAGGACCCAGGCGGCTACCGCACCGCCCATCAGCCCAGCCCCATCGATCTGGACGGCGACGGCATCGACGAAATTGCCGCTGGATACGCAATGCTCAATGCAGACGGCTCGGTCCGCTGGGTCTTTCAGTCAACCAAAGTCGATCAGAATCGGGGCCATCTCGATTGCATTCGTGTAGCAACTCCGGGCGATACCCCGAAGGATTTTCGCCTCGTTCTGACCACCTGCGGAGCAAACAGTATCGCGATGATCGACGGCCGCGGCAAAACCCTCTGGGAACTCGCGGGCCACCATTTCGAGTCCATCGACATCGGCAAAGTCCTGCCGAATCATCGAGACCCGCAAATCCTCGTGGACATAGACCACCAGCCGATGGGCGAAAGCCCCATGTGGGTAATTGACGCCGAGGGCAAACATATTGGGCGGATAACCGCCGATTACTGCCGGCATCACGCTCTTCTCGACTGGACCGGCGACGAACTCGACGAGATCATCGTGGCTCACTCGGGAGCCGTCTACGGCCAAAAAGGCGTGCGAATCGCAACCCTGGCAATCGCCGGCCGCGATCCGGAAAAGGCAAAAAAAGGCGAAACATCGCTGCTGATCGGCGATATGACCGGCGACGGCGTTCCAGACGCCACCCTTGTGACCACTACCGCGGTCTACATCTACAAGAACGAAAACGGCCGAAAGCCCCCAGGCCGGGTCCCTCTCGGAACGGAATTCAACTTCAGCCTTTATTAAGCCCGCAATGAACAATCTGACTCGAGATAAACCCTGCCCGAGAAGCGCCAGGCCCGCCGAATACCTGCGAGAAAAACTCACCGCCGCGGATACAACCACCGCCGCACAAAAACCACGTTAGAATCCTGCAAGAACTCGAACTGAGAAAGGACAATTTATGCATATGACTGCGCCACAAAGGAGCCGATGCTGTTATCGATCGCTCGCATGTCTGATCTTCCCACTCTATCTGATAGCGGGAGTATCTGCCGCAGCTAATCCTGACCCGGGAGGGTCCATTCCGGTGCGTTTCACACTCGACCACAGCGGTTATGTGACGCTCATAATTGAGGATGCCGGAGGCCGGCGGGTTCGCAACCTTCTGGCGGATACATGGTTCGAGGCGGGGACGCACACGGTTTGGTGGGATGGGTACGATCAGGGCGACAAGTTCGTCCACCCACCCAAGGCGCCCGGCAGCAACAAGGAAGCGGTGCGTTATACGATTCACCGCCGACGCGTAGAGCCAGGTTCGTACCAGATTCGTGGGCTTGTGCACGATGACATTAAGCTGCGCTATTTGACGCCGATCCACAGCCCGGGTAACCCGCCTTGGCACACTCTGGATAGCTCGGGAGCGTGGCTGGCCGACCACACCCCACCGGGCAAGGTGCTGTTCCTGCCCGATGGGTCGCCGCACGGGAATCAACCGCAGCTTCTGGTCACGGCGGCCGGCAGTGCGGAAGTCGGCCACAGCGGCATGTGGCTGGCCATGACAGGTCGCAAGCTCTACGGCACGAAGATCGGACCGGGCATTGCTCCTTCCGGCGTGGCGCTGGCCCACGATGAAGGTCCGCAACGCGAAGAGCGCTACTATGCATACGCGTTGCTGCCTATAAAACGCAAAGGGTTCTTCCTCTACGGCTTCGTGCGGGACGTGGACCCGACTCAAGGCCACGCCGCAATGTACCAGCAGCTTGCCTGTGTGAATATGCCACAAGAGCCAGAAAACGGCTGGGGCTATCTCGTCAAGCACCCGCGAATGGGGATGGCGGCGCACAACGGGGTGGTACTGGTCGGCTGTCCCTGGGCTGGACAGATCCACGTCTTCAAAATCCAAGGTGACAAAGCCAAACCGCAGGCAATCATCGAGCTTCCGCATGTGCGCGGTATGTCGTTCGACCGGCGAGGTCGCCTTTTCATTGCATCTGGTTCGCAACTGGAGCGATTCGACCGGCCCCAGCCTTGTGACGGCGAACTCGGCCCGTCGAAGATACTGGCGTCGGATTTGGAAGAACCCCACGAACTTACCCTTGATTCCAAGGGCCGAGTGTACGTCTCGCAGGCAGGTCAGTCACATCAGGTGCGTGTATTCAGCGCTGACGGTCAGCGGTTGCGGACGATCGGAAAACCGGGCGGTTCGCAGTTCGGGCTCTACGACGAGCAGCGGATGCACAATCCGGCGGGGATCGCGGTCGATGCGGAAGGCAAGCTGTGGGTCTGCGAGGCCGATTATGCCCCGAAACGGATCAGTGTGTGGGATGCTGCAACAGGACAGTTCCTCAAGGCCTTCTACGGTCCTCCGCGGTACGGCGGGGGCGGACATCTCGACCCGCAGGACCGCACCCGCTTCTACTATCCCAGCAAAAATCAGGGTATCGAATACGTTGTAGACTATGAGAACCAGACCTCCAAGCCCCGTGCCATCTACTGGCTCAAGGGCCACAGTTCTGGACGGGCGCCGGGTACTGTGGTCTACCGGGGAGGGTACCGATATCTGATCAACCCCTTCATCGGCCCATCGTACTTCCTGGCCGGCCGGCTGGACGTGTTTCGCTATGATCCGGCCGAAGGGAAGGCACGCATCATCGCCTCGCTCGGAGATATGGGCAAAAAGTCCATGGGCAAGCTCGACATAATGAACGAGGCCCTGGAGGATGATCCACAGGTAAAAGCCAGAATCGCAAATGCGCATGGCTCGTTCGTTGCCTGGTCGGACCTGAACGTGGATGGCGCCGTACAGGCCAAAGAGCTGCAGACCGGCGAGTTCGGCGGTGGATTGATGTTCGATCGCGACCTCTCGGTGTGTACCGAGGCTGGCTGGGCGATGGCGCCGCCCCGCATCACCGAGGAAGGTATTCCCGTCTGGAACCTGTCGGCAGCAAAGCGATTCAGTGCGGATGTGCCGAACTGGCTGGGTAACGCCCTCGAGGTCGATAAGGACACATACGTCATGAGCCCGGGCTGGGGCGGCTGGGGCGGTGGCCCCATGACCGCATGGCGCCAAGGCAGGCGGCTATGGATGTACCACACGCATCTGGGCAGCCTGGCGATGGCTCCCCAGTTCGTTGGACAGCTCATCCTGCCCAAGCGGTACATCGGCTTTCGCTTTCAACCGATGAATACGCAGATAGGCCCGATGTTCGCGGTCAACGCCTACCGCGGGTCGATCTACGTCTTCACCGCCGACGGTCTCTATGTAACTGATCTTGGCGGCAGTGTTCTGGTCAAGCCATTGCTGCGGTTGCCTGAAGCCGGGGGCGGCATGTTGATCGACGATGTCAGTTTCAACGATGAACACTTTTGGCCCGCCATACAGCAAATGACCGATGGCTCAATCTACTTGACCGCCGGGAAGGAATTCACTGGCGTCTTCAAAATCGAGGGACTGGAGTCAACGCATCCCGTCGGCCCGTTCGAGCTACAGGCCAGCCGCGAAATGCTTCGGCACCGACCTGAGATTTGGCTCGACAGGCCCAAGCCGAAAGAAGGTGAGCAGATACTGACAATCAGGATTGTGGATACACCGCCGCGGATAGACGGACAACTCAATGAGTGGAAACAGGCCGACTGGGTGCCGATCGGCAACGCCCGCAACATACGCGGCGCAGTTATGGTGCATAACGAGACACTCTACGCCGCCTGGCGTACTGAGGATCCGAAGTTGCTGGACAACGACACCCCCGAAGGTTGGCAGCGGATGTTTGCCACCGGCGGCGGACTGGACCTGATGATCCGCACACAACCCGACGCACAGACACAGAGACCGGGCAAACGTGGTGGAAGTCGATTCGATCTGGCTTCTGAAGGAGACATTCGCCTGCTGGTCTCGCGACAAGGCGACCCGATTAAAGGACGTGTGAGAGCCGTTCGCTTTCAGCAGGTAGGCGAGCGGCTCGGTAAGCCGATCGACTACATCTCACCGGTTGGTCAGGTGCGGTTCGATGCCGTCGCCGACATCAGCGAGGAGGTTACACTCGGGCAGGCGGCAGGGTCGTATGAACTGGCTGTGCCCCTTTACGTGATCGGGCTCGATGTTCAGTCCGGGCTCGAGACGCGAGGCGACATCGGCGTTCTGATCGGCAACGGGGTGGAGACCCGCGTGCGTCTCTACTGGGCCAACGATGCGGCTGGAGTCGTCAGCGATATTCCCAGTGAGGCACGGTTGGCGCCAGCCAACTGGGGACGCTGGAAATTCCAGAAAGCAGCACCATGATGGCTGGACGCGACAAATAGTGGCTTTTTCTGCATTCACGCACGTACCCAAGCGGGCAGGACTGCAAAGTACATTCGGCTGTAATTCGACCAGATCCTGCCGTCTCCCGTGGCAATAGGACCGATGCTGTCGCCCGGAAATAAAAACTCAACATAGCCCTGTCTTTCCCTCAGCAAGTTAAGCACAACAAAAGATCGATACAGCGCTTTGAAATACGCATCGTGAGAATCTCCAACCCGGGCGTCGGCAACTGGACTGCTTGTCCCTTAAACCGTTACCGAACTTGATGTTCCACCCCCTGAACTTTAGGCCCTGCTATTCAACCGGTGGTTGCTTCGGCCAGTTTCCTGCCCATTTCGGTGCAGTCGGCGATCTGTTCGTCGGTCGCTGTGAATCTGGCTTCCACCGCGGGTTCTATCATCTGAAAACCCGCCTGCGCGCCGTACTCACGCAGCATCTTGACCGCTGCGCCCGACCAGCCGTAACTTCCGAAGCAACCATAACATCGGTTCTGCAGTCTTTTAGCGCTCAGCAGGTCCACCAGATTGCCCATTGCCGGAAACAGTTTGCCGTCGTACGTCGGACATCCCAGCACCAGCCCCCTGTATCGCCAGATATCTCTGATGATATATGAAACGTGCGTGCTCGATACGTCGTGAATGACGACGTTCTTTTGCCCCGCCTGGGTTATACCTCTCGCGACCGCTTCCATCATTCTCTCGGTATTGCCGTACATCGTGCCGTACGCCACAAGGATCCCTTCCTCTGTCTCATGGCTGCTCCATTTGTCGTACAGGTCGATAATCCGCTGCGGTCTGCTCCTCCATACCGGACCGTGCGTGGACGCAACAACCCCGATATCCAGGTCACGCAACTTATCGATCGCCTTCTGAACCATCGGAGCGAACTTCCCGATGATATTCGAGAAGTACCGCAGAATCTCCTCTTCGTAGTAGGCCATATCGAGTACATCGTCGAAAATACCTCCGTCCAGCGTCCCGAATCCGCCGAAAGCATCACCCGAAAACAGTATCTTCGACTCCGGTTCATAGCTCATCATGGTCTCTGGCCAATGCACCATCGGGGTCATCACAAATTTGAGCTTCTTGCGGCCAAGGTCGAGAACATCCCCGTCTGAGACCACTTTGAGCCCCACTCCGTAAAGATGCTCCAGGAACTCGCCGGCCTTCTTTGACCCGATTACCTGAATACCCGGAAACAATTCCAGCAGCAGGGGGATTGAGCCGGAATGATCGGGCTCCAGATGGTGCAGAACAAGATAATCGATCTTGCGTCCCTCGCCCAGCATCTGCTTGAGTTTCTTTATGTAGCCGGGCGTCGAGACCTTTTTAACCGTATCGATAAGTGCGACCTTCTCGTCGAGAATCAAGTACGAATTATACGACACCCCTCCGGGCAGCGGCCATAACGACTCGAATAACTGCGTCTCACGGTCATTTACGCCGACCCAGTAAACGTCTTCACGAACTTTTTCCACATAGCTCATTTTCTGCCTCCGTTGCCATTATCGGGCTGATCCACGGACCAATACAGTCTCCGGTGATTTGTCATTTCAGTTGCAAACATCTTGAACGGCCAAGTAATCAGAGGTAACATACGCCCCAGTATCCATGTAAACCAAAGCTTATCAACTGATTTCTGCAAGGAGTCTCCAAATGAAACGTATCCTGACCCTCACACTGGCGATGATTGTCCTGGCTGGCTGTTTCGAAGAAACAAAGACCCCCGGAACCGCCGAAGGTTTCGACCCGCTATTCAACGGCGAGGATCTGACAGGCTGGCAACCCACCGGTAACGCCAAGTGGACCGTCGAGGACGGTATGCTCGTCGGAACCCAGGGCCAAAACAACGCACCCGGCGATCTGTTCACGACCGAGTCCTTCTCCGACTTCGAACTGACCTGCACCTATCGCACCGAATGGCCCTGCAACACTGGAATCTGGTTTCGCTACAAATCCCCCCAGGTCGCGTATCAGGCCGACATTCTCGAATACAAAAATCCCGTCTGCTGGTCGGGCACTCTTTACTGTCCCGGCAAGATGTTCCTGGCAATGAACGAGGACCCGTCAATTGTCAACCGCGAAGGCTGGAACACGATGAAAGTCCGGGCCGAAGGTGACCACCTGCAGGTCTGGCTCAACGGCCACAAGACCGCCGACGTTCACGACGACAGCAGCGACTCCGGAAAGATTGGCTTCCAGGTCCATCCCGGCGCGCAGTTCGGCCCGATGAAGATTGTCGTAAAGGAAATCAGTATAAAGCCGCTCTAAAAACAATCGGCAGGGGGCTGCACCATCCGCAGCCCTTTGCCGACTTATTATCACTTCCCACTGCCTGCACCTGTCCGGGCTTCAGCGGGCCTTAGTGTTCCTCCGTCCCTTCCACTTTGGCCTCGGCCTCGGTCTCCTCCTCGTCCTGAATATACTCCTTGACCTTGTATTTCATTGCAACCGGTATGAATAGTATAGCGGTCAGCAGCATCGCCCCGGTGAAGAACCAGTAATAAGACGCCCCCGGCAATTTGCTGGTCCCGTCTTCATTTTCAATAAACGCGTTCACAACTGCTGTAAAGGTGTTGCCGACTGCAACAGACAGCAGGAAAACCGCCATGACGAATGATTTCATCTTCTTCGGCGACTGCGTGTAAGAGAACTCCAGACAGGTGATCGAGACCATAACCTCCCCGGCCGTAAGCAGCAGGTAAGCGAAGAATTGCCACCCGATACTCGGCTTGGCGCCGGCGGAAATGGATGTTTCTATCAGAGCGGGAACCGCAAAGGAAGCAACGGTCAGGAAGAGGCCCATGGATATCTTGCGCAGGGCCGTTAAGGGAAAAACTTTGTTTATAGCGGGATAGATGACGTAGGCGAATATCGGGATAAGCATCATTATGAACAGCGAATTGACGAACTGCACCTGGGCGGGCAACCAGTCCTTGCCAAGCCAGTGCAAGTCCATTTTTTTCGCCTGCAGAACCCATGCAGACTGCGACTGATCGAACAGCGCCCAGAACATGGCCACGAAGAGATAGATAATACATAATTTCAGCAGCGCCCGAATACCCTCCCCGCTGAAGGTCTCTTTCACAAATCCCGCTCCGCCCTTTGGAATATGTACGAATTTCCATTTACCGGCCCAGAACGCGGCAGTCGCCAGAAACATGAATCCGGCGGGAATCGCGAAGGCGGCTCTGGGGCCTACGCGTTCGAGCACCCAGGGGCAAATCAGCATCGAGACACAGGCCCCCAGATTTACCGAAAAATAGAACCAACTGTACACCCGGGACAGCAGATGCTTGTTGCTCCTGCCGAACTGGTCCCCGACATTGGCGGAGATACATGGCTTGATTATGCCCGAACCTACCGCTACTAGCCCAAGGCTCACAAAAAGACCAACCCGCGTAATATCCAGCACCAATGCAA
>CAYOTO010000014.1:0-74964 GCA_964406945.1 uncultured Pirellulales bacterium | reverse complement strand
TGAATTGGAGTTTTGTTTGCATGGCTAAAAAGCGGAATATTCATCTAATTTGCAATGCGCATCTGGATCCTGTGTGGCTGTGGGAATGGCAGGAGGGGGCGGCCGAGGCTATTTCGACGTTTCGTACGGCGGCCGAGTTGTGCGAGTCCGATGAGGCGTTCGTGTTCAACCACAACGAGGTGATTCTCTATAAGTGGGTGCAGGAATATGAGCCGAAGCTGTTCGAGAGAATACGACGGCTGGTAAAGCAAAAGAAATGGCACATCATGGGCGGGTGGTACCTGCAGCCTGACTGCAATATGCCGGGCGGGGAGTCTTTTGTCAGGCAGATTCTTCTGGGTAAGAGTTACTTCAGGGAGAATTTCGGTGTCGAGCCTGGAACGGCGATTAATTTCGACCCCTTCGGGCATACGCGGGGACTGGTTCAGATTCTGGCGAAGTCGGGGTACGATTCTTATCTGTTCGGACGTCCGGATCAGCATGACTGCCCTTTGCCGGGCGATGAATTCGTGTGGGTAGGGTATGACGGCTCGGAGATAATAGGGACCAGATTCCGGGGCTGGTATAATTCGCCGCTGGGCCGTGCCAGACAAAAAATTGAGAACTGGATGCAGGACAATCCGGATGTATCGCCCGGCATTGTTCTTTGGGGCGTCGGCAATCATGGCGGGGGAGCGTCCAGGTTCGATCTTCGCCAGGTGAATAAACTAATCGCCGAGACCGAGGGCAGCAGGATTAAACATTCGACGCCGGAGGCCTTCTTCCGGGACTTGGAAAAGCACAGACAGAAGCTTAGCAGACACAAGAAAGACCTGAATCCGTGGGCGGTGGGGTGTTATACGTCTCAGATTCGGATAAAGCAGAAGCAGAGACAGTTGGAGAACGAGCTGTATTCACTGGAGAAGATGGCGTCGGCTGCCTGGCTTGCCGGATTGATGGCTTATCCGGCCGGAGAGATCGACGATGCAATGTGCGATCTGATGACGGGGCAGTTTCATGATATTCTGCCGGGGTCGTCGATTCAGCCTGTGGAGGAGGCGGCGGTGCGGATGCTGGATCACGGACTGGAAATCGCTTCGCGCGTCAAGGCCAGGGCATTCTTTGCTCTGGCGGCGGGCCAGCGAAAACCGAAGGAAGGCGAGATTCCGATAATGGTTTACAATCCGCATCCGTTCAAGGTCAAGGGGCTTATCGAGTGTGAGTTCAATCTGGCTGATTTTAATCCGCCTGAGGTCTTCCACGACATTCATGTGTACCGGAAGGGGCGCAAGCTTGCATCGCAGGTGGAGCAGGAATTGAGTAATCTTGCGGTCGACTGGCGAAAAAGGGTCGTGTTCGAGGCCGAACTGGAGCCTGGAGTTATGAACCGGTTTGACTGCAGATGCGAACTGCTGGATGGAAAGCCCAGGCCCATCCTCAAGGCCGGAAAAGACAGGCTGTCATTCAGGACTAAAGATCTGGACGTGGTGATCAATACGCGTACCGGACTGGTAGACCGCTATCGGGTGCGCGGGGTCGATATCGTCGGCAAAAGGGCATTCGAGCCTCTAGTGATAGCCGACGACAGCGACCCGTGGGGAATGACGGTTAAATCGTATCGCAATGTTGTCGGTCGGTTCAGGCTGATGGGCAAGAAGGTGGGAACCCGTTTTTCCGGAATCGCCGGTGGTACTGTAGATTCTGTTCGAGTGGTTGAGGACGGTGCCGCTCGAGCGGTCGTCGAGGCGGTATTTGGTTACGGAGATTCGTTTATTTGTCAGCGGTACCTGCTGCCGAAGTCCGGGACTGAGATCGAGGTACACACGCGGGTTTACTGGCAGGAGAAGGATAAAATGTTGAAGTTGTCGGTGCCCACTGCGGGACGCGACTGCAGGTATGTCGGACAGGTGGCCTACGGTGTCGGCCAATTGCCCAACGACGGGCACGAGGCGGTTGCTCAGAAGTGGGTTGCGGTTGTCGATAAGAAGAGCAAGTCAGCTCTTACGTGTATCAATGACGGCATATACGGCTCGGACTACTCGGCGGACGGATTGCGTTTGACGCTGTTGCGTTCGCCAGCCTATTCGTGTCATCCGCATGAGGACAAACTGCTGACGCCGCCGAAGGACAGATTTACCCCGCGGATTGACCAGGGCGAACGATTTTACAGGTTCTGGTTCAACGGGGGGCGTTCGACAGAAAGGCTCAAGCACGTCGACCGGGAGGCCCTGGCCAAAAATGAGAAGCCATTTGCGCTGTCATTCAATCCGCCCGCGGCCGGTAGGAAACCGAAAGCGGTCGCGACTCTAAGCGACGACGTGGTTCAGATTGCGGCGATGAAGAAGGCCGAGAGGGGCAACGCTCTCGTGATCCGGCTGTTCGAGCCGACGGGTCGCAAGAGAGAGACCGTACTGTCGTTGCCGTGTATCGGTAAGCGGATAGCGATTGCAATGGGGGCGTTTGAGATCAAGACGATTCGGATCAATCCCCGGTCGGGCAAGTGGGTGGAGACGGATCTGATGGAAAAGAAGTTGCGCAAGTAGAATTGGAGATTCGATGCTACACAGGTTGTATTTGTCTGTTATTGTTTGCATGACGTTTGGCAGTATTGCTTCGGTCGCGGATGAGTCGATTGTTGTTTACGATCTTCGGTACGCGATGCGGATCGATGCGACTGATGCGGCGCAGGTCAAAATGGCGTGGGATCACTGTCACACAATTGCTGTATTGCAGGGCCTGGTTAACCGGGATGCTCCACGGCTCTATCTGCGGGCGATTGACTCGCAGCATCGAAAGACCAATGTGGACGATTACTGGCTTGCTAAGGGGATGGCTCCGGGCGGCTGGCTTGCCGGTCGACGAACGGTGGAGGTTGAGGATATCGGCAGGCTCATTAAGCGCTTCCGGTCTCATTTCCGTGGATTGGTCGTTTACGATCCAATGGTTGCGGCGACCAGTAACGTTGCTTCGGCGGTGGCCGGGGCGGAGAACCTGTTGCCGGTGCGGTATGATCAATCGAAGCCGAGTCTGTACAACCTGCTGGTAAATGAGTTCGAGTTGCCTGTGAAGCAACGGCTGATCAACGAAGCCGGCACATCGATGTTCAACGGCAGGGGGCGGATACCCGGGACACAGCGACAATCGACAGGGTCGGCCAAGTGCGATGCTTATCTCTGGATGAAGCATCATTATATGGATACGGGCAAATGCGCAGGGCAGTACGGGGCTTATTATCTCGATCAGTACTGGATGCGGAAGCCGCGGGCCTCGGTCATTAATCATCACTGTCTGACTAATCACGATTTCTTCGTGAGTAAAAAGGCTTGGTTTTTCGATCTGCACGTGTGGGGCGATGAGACGCCGGTCGATGATCCCCAACAGAAGCCGGGCACCGACCTGGAGACACTGAAAGAGCTGCTGCTGAGCGCTTATAATCACGGCGGGAGCGAGAAGATGATTCACATAGGCGGTTTTGTGCCCTGGGCTTACAAATATACCAGCCACGGAAGCGCCGGCGGCGGACATGATCCCGTGCCCTGCGAATGGGAATATGGCAAGATAATCAGTGCATATAATGGGTACATGGACGCGGATGCGATAGGCTACGGTGCGATGGCGAATGCTTCGTTCTATACGCATTTTCCGCTGCAGGAGCGGTACGAGCAGGAATGGGTAGGTCGCGGTCAGTTGCGTGAGCAGGGGTATTTGACGGCGGACGGGAGAGTGAATTTCGACGGGCGGGAATTTCTGGTCTTTTACGTGGGCGATTACGATTGTGCGGCCTGGCTGTATCAGCGGATGATCGATATCTGGGACGATCCGAATCGGGGTAAGGTGCCGATGATGTGGTGCATAAGTCCGGTGCTGGACCGAAGGGCGCCGATGGCGATGGATTACGTGCGTTCGACGGCCACTGCCAATGATTACTTCGCGTCCGCCGACAACGGGGCCGGCTACTGTGAGCCGGGGATGCTGCAGGAGCCGCGGGGAATTTCGGGTCTGCCGAGCGGGCTGGACGCATGGGGCAAACACTGCAAGTTCTATTTCGACCGGTGGGGGCTGAGCATGACGGGCTTCATTATTTACGCGCATGGGCCCGATCTGAACGAGGCAGGATTAGATTGTTACGCCGGTTTCAGTCCGAACGGGATCGTGCCTTCTCGCGGGCCGGCGACTCTGCTGCATCAGAACATGCCGGTGATTCGCCACGATCACGACATAAACGAGGGATATCCCGACGCCGCAGCCCGCCACGTGGTGCGACGCATCGCAGAACGACGGCGCCAGGGACACCCGCCTTTTCACTGGTTCCGCAACATTCTCAAGTCGCCGACATGGTACTTGAAAGTCAATCAGAAAGTGGAGGAACTGAATCCAGACGTGGAACTTGTGGACGGCCGGACGTTCTTTGAGTTGCTCAGAATATATCTGCAGAATAAAGAAGCGATGGCCCGGTAGAGGGCGGTCGTGGCCGCAACTGAGGCATATTCATTCGTATTTGGCTCAATTCAAAGGATGATAAAATGGGCTCTAGAATAATTCTGGTCGGGGTGAGTTTGGTCGGGCTGGCGATTGTGGATGAGTCGGTTTACGCGCTCAACGAGGGGCGTCTGAACATGCAGGAAGTGTTCGATGAGCTGGAACAGCGGTTCATGGAGCCGCAGGTCGAGACGCACAGCGACGATCAATGGTGGTGGCAGTGGGGCGGTTACGGTGCATATGAATTGTTCGAGGAAATGGGCCTGCAGATTGTTAGCAGCGGTTCCGTAACGGTTCCGACCGGCTGGATTGAGTCGCACCAGAAGGCAGATGGCTCGTGGGAGCCCGTGGGGTTCATACATCATAAGGAGATGGTCGGCGGGGCCGGCGGCGGGTATCCGTTGACGGCCTATGTGGTGATAGCTCTAACCGATTACGGCAGGATGGCCGAAAACTGGCTGCAGGAGTGCCCGTAGAATAGGGTGGCAGAAGATTACTGGCTCTGCGGGTTGGCTTTGTGGTGGATTTTGTCGCGGAGGGCTATCGGATCGCGGGCGTGGTTCATGGCGGTTTCGTAGGTTATTTCGCCTGCTTCGTAGAGGCGGCAGAGTGAGTCGTCGAGTGTGTGCATACCCTGTTTGCGGCCCATCTGCAGGACGTTTATGAGCATGTGGAGCTGGTTGTCTCTGACGTGTTTTCGGCAGGCCGAATTTGCGATGAGCAGTTCGGTGGCCAGGACGCGGCGTTTTTTATCTGCGGCCGAGACGAGTCTCTGGGCGATAACGCCGTGCAGACAATTGGCAAGCTGGGTGAGAATCTGGTTCTGCTGATTCTCCGGAAATATCGAGACGATTCGCTCGACGGTCTGGACGGTGTTCGGCGTGTGGCATGTGGCTATCACCAGATGGCCGGTTTCGGCCGCGACCAGTGCGGTGGCGGTGGTATCGAGGTCTCGCATCTCGCCTACGCAGATTACGTCCGGGTCCTGGCGAAGGACGTGGACCAGGGCGCTGCCGAACGATTTTACATCGGTATAAAGTTCCTGCTGGACGATTACCGCCCGCTTTTGCTGATGGACATATTCGACCGGATCCTCGATGGCGATTATTTTGCAGCGTCTCTCGCTGTTGATCAGGTCGATCATATAATTGAGGGTAGTGGTCTTGCCGCTGCCGGTCGGTCCGGTGACCAGCACCAGTCCGCTGGCGAGCCTGGTGAAGTCTTCGACCTGGCGGGGCAGGCGGAGTTCTTCCCTGGACTTGACCTCGTGCATTACGGGACGGATGGCCATTTCCGGATTGCTCTCCCGGTAATAAATGGACACGCGGAACCGGCCGAACTTGGCGTCATGCACCGAGCAGCACAGTTGCCAGTCGCGTCTTAGAACATCCTTCTGTTCGTCGTTGAGCAGGCCCAGGCAGAGTCTCTTCGTGTCTTTTTTCGCCAGTGCGGGCAGGTTGGCGATAACGATTTCGCCGTTGATTCTGAACAGGGGGGGCAGGCCCGAGACGATGTGAATGTCCGATGCTTCTTCCCGTCTTGCGACCGCGAGCAGACGCTGCATTTCAGCGGGCACTTCCATTACTTACCTTCCGAATAATTTTTCGAAAAAGCCCCGACCGTGTTTATTGAGTGCTCTGCGGGCATGGTCCCAGCCGGGGTGAAGCGACAGAGACTGCTCCAGAGAAGCCGATGCCTGAGAACGGCCGAGTTTCGCCTGGCAGCATCCGAGCGTATACCAGGCCAGAGCCGACTTCGGCAGTTCATCGACACTTGTGTTCAGGTACTGCAGTGCGGGTGAGTACTTGCCCGCTCTTACCAGTATCCGGCCGGCTTCGAGCCTGATAACCGGCGCGTCGGGACCGGCCACCGAGACGGCTTTGGTGAGGCAGTCTTCGGCAATGGGACTTTTCTTCTTGAGCATGACCTCGGCTCGGGCGAGCCATACGCGAGGGGTTACATTTTCTTTGGATACGGAGTTGTCCGAATAGGCCAGGGCTTTATCGAATTTCCCGTCGCGCAGGCAGGCCACCGCTTTGGATGCCAGCAGTTCGGGGTGTTCGGGGAAAAGCTCCATTGCTTTATCTGCCCAGACCAGGGCCTCGGGATATTCGCCCAGTTCAATCAGCATGAGAACCTGTCCGAGCCATGCGCTGAAGAACGTACTGTTTCTCTCGAGCGAACGAGAGAAGTTTCTAAGGGCCAGCTCGTAATCGCCGTGAAGATAGTACTTCACAGCGCTTTCATAGAAGAAATGCTCGTCCCGGATGCCTCCATCGGGTCTGCCGCCGCGATTCGGGTCTTTCTTATCGTCAAATTCCAGTCGGCTGAAACGCATTAGTCGAAATCTTTCAGGAAACCCCTTCGCGAAATCGGCAGCCAGATCATAAAGGCTCGGGCTTCGATGTCCTTTTCTTCAATGATGAGCATTGCCGCTATCAATTCTTCTCTCAGTGGTATCTGACGACTGAGACTGTAAGCGGAACTGAGGAAGTACGATCCTTCCGGTATTGTAACAGAAGCGACCCTTCCGTTCAACCATCGGGGGACCGGGAATTCATTCGGATCCAGCGGTTTGCCGTTTACAACGAAGAGATCGCGTCCGATTACAACGGTCTCGCCGGGAAAACCCACCAGTTGCCCCACCGATGGTAATTGACCCCGGTTTATCCCTACCGAGCGATCAACGGTCAGTCGAGCGAAACGGGCAAGCAGCATTGAACCGCGGGCCAGTTCGTTCGGATCGGCGATTCTACGGGCCAGAAAATAGTCTCCGGCTTCGATATTGTGGGCGGGAGCGGCAATGGGGGTGTGGCGGCCCGTGAAGCCGGGGATTAGGATGCGGGGCACTGTTCGATAGATCAGAGCCAAAGCCAGCAGGATCAATACGGTGGCGACGATTCTTTCGCCTATGCTTCGCAAGGCGTCGATCAGGCTGTGCGATATCATGATCCATGCGTGGATTGCTATCGAGAAACCGAACAGAAGCATGCCGACCTCGGTTCCGTAAAGATAGACGGCTCCGGCCAGGACTGCAATCCACACCGGCAAAAAAGGGGCGACCTTTTTAAATTTGCCTTGCAGCAGATGGGCAAGGCCGGGAACAAGTGAGAGAACCAGGCCCAGAAGCAATTCTGATGAACCCGGGCGAAACCAGCTTCGTGTTTTTGCTCTGATTGAATCAACAGGGGTGAAACGATTCAGGCGGGTGATTCGGTGGAGGGTGCGGATCGGTCTTTTCCAGCCCGGCATGCGGGGCGGATATATCTCGGTAACGGTATTTGCCGGGTCCTCGAGTATGGAGCCGCATTTGAAACAGCGGTCCTGGCCGGGCATGTTTTCGAAGCTGCATCGCTGGCACTGCATCGGTCTGGGCTAATCGTCTCTGAGTTCCTGGCGCAGCTCGATTGCGGCTTTGGTCTCTGGCTCGTAGTACTCGCTTGTGAGCTGCTGATCTTTGACCTTGCCCACTATTTCGGCCAGCCATTCGGCGTATTCGGTGCATGCCTTGCCCTTGGCGCCTTTGACGTGGACCTTGACTTCGCCTGCCCTGGATATGGTGATCTCGACTTCGTGCTGTGCCATTATGTCAATCCACAAATCTTCTGACGTTAATTCGGATGCTGTCATCTCCCATGACTTCTTCGTTGACGGTCTTGAAGCCTTTGCTCTTGAGTTCGGTGGCGACCTTGTTGTAGACGAAGCACTGGGTCATTTTCTGCGTGAAGCGTTCGGCGACTTCGGTCAGTTCGGCTTTGCTGCGGTTCTTGCCTTTTGCGCAGACGCTGCATCTGCCTCGCTCATCCCGTCGGACCCGCAGCTCAACGTCGTCTTTCGTCAGGACAATCTCCTGATCGGTGGAAAGGTTCTGGGCTATGACCTGGCTCTCGGCCAACTCCATTTCAACCTCGTTTTCCACGTTTTCATTGGCGTTGTGTTCGGCAACGGCTTCGGAGACGCTGTGTTTGACGACAAGCCCGAGCGCCGAGGCGGCTCCCGCGGCCGCGGCGGTTATCGCCGGCCAGCCTCCGATTACAATCGGCGTCAGTATCAATACTGTGCTCATGGCTTACTCCTTATCTCGGTCGGGACTGTTGTTCTGTTCGGTTGAGTTTGATCTGGAAACAGCGTCGGGGACCGCCATTGGTGCGGGTGTGGTGGCCGGTCGCGCCCTGGCCTCTGCCCACTGGCGCAGGCCGTCGACGTCTTCGCTCATAGTCTTGGACAGTGGAACCGCCTGACGGATGCTCTCGACCAGGCCGAGCGTGGTGAGCTTCGAGCGATGGTAGAACGCGTCGAACAGTGCGCTTACTATCGATTCCTCAATTTCAGCGCCGCTGTAACCCAGGGATGCCTGTGCAAGGGCGTCGAGATCGAACGCGGCCGCATCGAGTCTGCGCCTGGCGAGGTGGATGCGGAAGATTTCCCTGCGCTCGGCGGCGGTCGGCAAATCGACGAAGAATATCTCATCAAAGCGGCCTTTTCGCAACAGTTCGGGCGGCAGCATGGTGACGTCATTTGCTGTTGCGACGACGAATACCGGATCCTGTTTTTCGCTGAGCCAGGTGAGAAAGGTTCCGAATACTCGTGCACTGGTGCCGCCGTCGGAACTTGCCGAGCCGCGCGAAGCCCGGAAGGCCTTGTCTATCTCGTCGATCCAGAGGACCACCGGTGCGACGGATTCGGCCACCTGCATCGCGCGACGTATATTCTGTTCGGATGAGCCGACGAGACTGCCGAATACTCTGCCCACGTCGAAACGCAGCAGGGGCAGTTGCCATGTGTTGCTGACGGTCTTGGCCATGAGACTTTTTCCGCAGCCCTGAACTCCCAGCAGCAATATACCCTTGGGGGCGGGCAGGCCGAATCTTCGGGCCCTGTCGGAGAAGGCGATTGATCGCTTCAGAAGCCAGCTTTTAAGGGAGTCGAGGCCGCCGACATAATTCATGTTCTCTGTTGCTTTATAGTATTCCAGCAGGCCGCTCTTGCGGATGATCTGCTGTTTTTCACTGTGGATAACGGAAAGGCTCTTTTCACCCAGACCCCGATGGGTCACCAGTGATTTGGCCAGCACGTTTTCGGCTTCGGACAGAGTCAGACCGAGCAGGGCATGCACGATCCGCTCTCTGGTCTTTGGGGCAATCTGAACATTCAGTTTAGGGTTCTCCTTGACCTCCTCGATTATCCGCGTGAGCAGATTTGAGAATTCCGGCTCGCGAGGCAGACCGAAATCGACGACGGTCAGGTCTTTTTCCAGATCGGGCGGCAATTCGAACATTGGGCTGACGATGATTATGGTCTTGTACGTATTCTGCATCGACGCAGCGACGTCACGCAGCCTGCGGATTATCGCCATGTTGCTGCACTTGAGGAAGGGGTGGAAGTCCTTGAAGACATAGAGAGCCGGTTCGGTGTCTTCAATGACTTTGTCCAGGGCGACCAGAGGGTCCTGAGTGTCGGCGTTCTTGCTTTTTTTGAGTTGAACGGATGTGCCGGCCGGGATCAGTCCGGTGGTTATGGACCACTCGTAGACTTTCTTGCCCAGTCGCGAAGCGATCTGCAGGACGTGCCGAACGAGCCTCTGCTCTTCCCAGCTCATGACGTAGAGCAGCGGGTATCTGGCCCGGACGAGCACTTCCAGTTCGCTCATCTGGCGTGATTCAGGCTGTCTGGTCGGTCCCTGTCTTACCGGTTTGCTTGTCTGTTGTTCCGACATTCGGTTCTTCCTTCGTGTGCTGCTGCAAAGCCTCGTTTGCGGACTCAAGGCCTCTGGCTATTTCGATCAAATCTTCATCCGGTGCGATCATGACCATTCGGCCGTCGGGCAGAATGCGTATCTCATAATCGCCGGGGTTTCGTTTGTAAGGCTTCTTCTTCATTTTATCAAGTTGAGATTGAATCGCCGGGCAAGTTCCTCGGCCTCGGTCATATCGCCGGGCTGCGGGTAGCCGGCAGGGGCGAATTGGGCCTCGGCAGGGGGGATGTAATCGGTTCGAAGGCTCACTTTTGCCTGCGGCAGTTTGTCCGCGAGCCATCGGAGGAGCGGTTCCACACAGCATTTTCCGTGGCCGGGCAGTATCGTATGGCGCACAATCAGGTCTGCTTTCGCGGCCGCACGTAATATATTGTTTTTTACGACGGGTACATATTCGCCGGCGTCAAGAAGGTCTGCCGCACAATCGCTGTTGCCGCACTTAAAATCCGCCAGATAGACGTCGACCAGGCCCGTCAGAAGATCGTCGGTCTGATCACTATAGAACATGTTTGAGTTAAGCACGACTCTGGTGTCGGCGTCCAGACGGCTTAAAAGTCTCAGTACGCCGGGAAGGCTGACAGTGGGCTCGCCGCCCAGCAGGTTCAGGGTCTTGGCACCCCGTTTGCGTCGCAGTTTGATTGTCCGCTGTAGTTGTTCATACTTGACCGGTTCGGCGGCTTCGGGTTGCTCGTTCCATTCTGCTACGCTGCAGAATTCGCATCTCAGATTGCAGCCGGCGAAGTACACCTGGTGCGAAGGGATCAGTTCACTCTCCTCGCCGTTGTGGATCATTTCGCGAAAACAGCGGGAAGTTGCCTCGAGCCGGCAGTAGCCCTTCTGACCATCGAGACGATTCACGCGGCATTTGCGATGGCACAGAGTACATTCGCGGAGAAGTTCCGCGGCCTGTTCGGCCCTGCTGGCTGCGTCTTTGTGGGCTGAAGGATTCATGTTAGTCGATATCGACGAAGCCGCCGCCTCTGCCGTCTGAGGAGACCGGCCCAGCCGTTCCGGACGAGGCGATAATTGCTCGAAAGCTTGCGTATGCGTAGCCGACGGCAGCGCCACCGACCCATATCCACGTGATCAGATTCTGGATGCCCAGGACCAGGCCTATTGCTATGAGGCCCCAGGAGATATGTTGAGCTTTGATCGTCCAGAACATTGCGAGAAAGTACCGGCCTCTGAAGAGGATACCGAATACGGCGATGAGTCCGAAGCAGCAGGCCGAAGCATCCGTGCCGACAAGAGATCCTTCGACAAGGAGGTCCACGATCATCCAGACAGCTCCGCACGTGACGGCGACAACAAGCCAGAGAAGCGCAAACTGGCCCGTACCCCATTCACGCTCGACGCTGCTGCCTACAAAGAGTACGAGCAGTGCGTTGAAGACAAGAGGGCCGGGATTGCTGACGAAAGTGTATGTGAGCAGTTGCCAGACTCTGCCCTGCAACACGCCGTCTGCGCTTAGAGCAAGCCACTTCACGGTGAAGTTAGGCGCATGCGACAGGAGAGCAAAACCCGTGACCATGAGTACAATTACAGCGGTGACCGCGGGCGTAAAAAGCCTTTTGGGTGAGGGAACACTCATCTGAACCCGCCCGTCGAACTGAGCCATGACAGCAACCTCCCATTCTCTAAAGCTTCAGTTTTATCCCTGGTCGAAACGAGCTGAAATCAGTCTACCAGGAATGAGGCCTTGCGTCAATAGAATTCGGATTTGCTCGCCTTTGCCCTTTGTGGCCCCCGGCGTGCTATTCTCTTTGCATAATGAGCTTCCGATAGTTGTCTTCGCCGGTGTTGCCCCTGCCGATCAGCGGGTCGGCGCCGGCCCAGCTTATTATGCCCCAGGCCCCGTTGTTGCTGCACCTGTTGTTGAAAACAATAGGGTCGGTGCCTTCACCTCGAACGGCTATTTTGCTCCAGGCGTGATCGCTGCAGGTGTTCCCGGTTGCATTTCCCCCCGCACCGTCGCGAAATTCTATGCCCGAAGGATAGTTTCCGTTGCATTCGTTATTCTCAACGCTGACTTTAGTTTTGGCTCCCGTCAAACTTATTCCGGGCCATTTAATGCCGACAGAAGTGTTTGTGGAACAGATGTTCTCTTTTATTCCGGCGTTGTTGAACCGACAGCGGCTGTTCTGCATGTTCAAGAAGGATTCCTTCCCAAGAAGCGTGCTTTTTCAATGATTTTGTCCGGTATTGAAAGTGCGGCCGCAAAAAAGGCGATTTTTGACAATGCGGGGCGTATATGTTATTAGATTGCATGGTTTTTGCGTGACCGCAGATTCCCAAGCCGGGTCGAGGGTCCGGAGAGCAGACGGTATATGAGAAAGGACATTCAGATGCAGACAAATGATGACGCGATGCGGCGACCGTGGGCTGATTCGGTTGAGGCGATATCTAAGCAGATGGGCATTTCGGTGGAAAAGGGGCTCAGCAGCGGCCGGGTCAGGCAGCTTAGAAAAGAATACGGGCCAAATGCCCTGCGAGAATTCGAGCAGCAAAGCGCTTTCAAAATATTCGTGAATCAATTCAAGAGCCTGATTGTTCTGCTGCTGGTCGTGGCGGCGGTGGTTTCATTCGTAGAGCAGGAGTGGATGGACGCGGTGGCAATCTGCATCGTGATTACGATTAACACGGCTATCGGCTTCTTCATGGAAGTCAAGGCGGTTCGCTCCATGGAGTCGCTGCGGAGAATGGAAAAGGCCAGTGCGAGGGTCAGGCGGGACGGTTCGCTTATCGAGATTCCGGCCGTGCAGCTCGTGCCGGGCGATATAGTGGTAATCGAGGGAGGAGATATCGTCGCCGCAGATATGAGGGTTCGCACCGCTTCGAAACTGCAGGTGGACGAATCCATGCTGACCGGCGAATCCGTGCCGGTGAGTAAACAGTCCGAACCTGTCGAGGCGGATGTGGAACTTGCCGACCGGACCAATATGATGTTCAAGGGCACGGCGGTTACGAGAGGCTCAGGCGAAGGCATTGTGACTGCGACGGGCATGAATACCGAACTGGGCAAGATTTCGTCCATGGTGGCCGAGGCCGAAGCGGTTGCGACACCTCTGGAAAAGCGGCTCGAGAAGCTGGGCCACAAACTGCTTTGGGTAACGCTGGTGATTATCGCAGTTGTGGCCCTGGCCGGCATCCTCAGGGGCAAAGAAGTGGGACTTATGATCGAGATGGCGATTGCTCTGGCGGTGGCGGCGATTCCGGAAGGCTTGCCGGTGGTGGCCACGATGGCGCTGGCCCGCGGGATGCTGCGTATGTCGCGGCGCAATGCGATGGTTAACAGGCTTGCGGCGGTGGAGACTCTGGGCGGCACCAACGTAATCTGTACGGACAAGACCGGAACCCTGACGCAGAATCGTATGACCGTCACCACTTTTCTGCTGGCGGATGAGGCCGTCGACGTCAGGGCCCGTTCGGCGGCCGACCGTGGCGGTTTCTACAGGACCGACAGACCGGTCGCACCGGCCGACGATACGCTGCTGACCGAAGCACTGGAGATCTGCACCTTGTGCAACAATGCCTCACTGTCGAAATCCCAGGAAAATCATGCCGGCGGCGTTGGGGATCCTGTAGAGATCGCTCTGCTCGTTCCGGCCCTGGCGGCGGGCATTACCAGAGCCGGCCTTGCCGAAACGCTGCCCGAGGTTCGCGAAGACGCCTTCGATTCGGATTCCAAAATAATGGCGACATTTCACGCCGACGGAGAAAAATTCAGGGTGGCGGTCAAGGGCGCTCCGGAGGCGGTTATCGGCCATTGCAGGCAGGTGAGGACGGCCCAGGGGCTGGAGCCGCTTGATGAGGACGGGCGACGCAAATGGCTTGGGGAAAATATGAAGATGGCCGAGCAGGGATTGCGAATTCTGGCTCTCGGAGCCAAGTCGGTCGATAATGTCGAAGCCGATCCGTACCTGGATCTGACGCTGGTGGGACTGGTCGCCATGCAGGATCCGCCGCGCGAGGACGTGAAAGGTGCGGTCGAATCGTGCCACAAAGCGGGAATCAAGGTGGTCATGGTTACCGGCGATCAGCCCAAGACGGCCGCCAGTATCGCCGCGGCGGTATCCCTGGTGCCGGATGCCTCGAACGAGGTTATTATGGGCAGGGAGCTGGTTTCCGTGGAGCAGGCTACGCCCGAGCAGCGGCGGCGCTTTGTCGATGCTTCGATATTCGCAAGAGTCAGCCCCAGGCAGAAACTCGATCTCATAGACCTTCACCAGCAGGCCGGTTCGGTGGTGGCGATGACCGGAGACGGCGTAAATGATGCGCCGGCCCTGAAGAAAGCGGATATCGGCATCGCAATGGGTCAGCGCGGCACGCAGGTTGCCAGGGAAGCGGCTGATATGGTGCTCCGCGACGACGCTTTCTCGACGATCGTGGCGGCCATCGAACAGGGGCGGGTGATTTTCGGCAACATACGCAAATTCGTGCTCTATCTGCTCAGTTGCAATGTGAGCGAAGTTATGATCGTATTCATCGCATCGCTGGTCAATGCCCCGATGCCTATTACCGCGTTGCAGATATTGTTTTTGAATATCGTTACCGACGTATTTCCGGCGCTCGCGCTTGGAGCGGGAGAAGGGGATAAGGGTATTATGAACCGCAATCCGCGGGATCCGGGTGAACCGATAATGACTATGCGGCACTGGGGCGCGGTCGCTGTGTACGGGCTGATGTTGACGATCGCCGTGCTGACCGCTTTCGGTGTGGCTTTGAAAGTCTGGCAAATGCCGGTTCCGCAGGCGGTCACAATCTCGTTCCTTACGCTGGCATTCGCCCAGTTGTGGCATATGTTCGATATGCGAGACCGGGGAACGTCAATTACCGACAACGAGGTTGTTCGGAACAAGTATGCGTGGCTGGCGATTGTCTTCTGTTCGATTCTGCTTCTGCTGGTTGTCTACGTGCCGCTTCTTTCCGGTCCTCTTGAACTGGTTAATCCCGGCCTGGGCGGCTGGCTGCTTGTGCTGGCTGCAAGTTTAGCACCTGCCGTCATAGTCCAGATTTTCAAATCGGTTCCTGCGAAAAAGTCTGCATAATCAGACTGTGCGTGCGAGCCTACTTTGCAGCTTTTATTCGCCACGTTCCCGGTGCCAACTCGAACCTGGTGCGGTTATCCTCCGATCCGACGAATCGGATGCCGCGGGCACGGGAGACGGTCTTGCCGTTTTCGAGCAATGTTCTGCCGTTCGCAGTCATGCTCTTAAAGGACTCCGTTGTTCCGGGAATCGCCAGTAGTGCGGCTGAGCCTTCGGGTGAGTCCAGTTCGATCTCGAATGCCGTCGACTTGTCTCGCAGGCTCAGATGGATGTTGCCCCTGGGCGTCGGGATGACAGCATCGATTGACTTCAGAGGCGACATCTGAGGAATGACTGCGTACGATTGATAACCAGGTTCAATTGGTGCAACCCCGGCCGCGTATTGGCTCAAAACGGTCAGAGCACCTCCGGACCATGCATGGTTGTATGTGCCCCCGCCGTAACCTTCTTTGCCGATCCCCCAGCCTTCCCATAGAGTCGTGAGTTCGCTTTCAATCTGGTCGGCCCAGCGTCTTTTTGCGCGAGCGACAGCCTGCCCGGGCCGATCCATCAGGTACAGTGCTTCCAGGACATATTTCTCCATATACGGGCTGGCATGATATTGTCTGGCGAGCACTTCCGCTATCGCGGGATAATACTCGTCTTTTGCCAGTCCCGCCACTACAGCCATCGCGTTTGCCCGGTCGTCAGTCTCGCCTGCGTAGCCGGGCGAGCGGTATTTGTCCGCACGCCAGAAGGTCTTATTGAAATTGGATTCGATAGATTCCATTTTGGCAGTGTATTGTGCAATATCGTCAGAGTTGCCGGAAAGGCGGGCCATTTCTACGGCGGCTTTCAGTGCAAGATACAGCCATGCGTTTTCTATTACAGGCACGTCCTTGTTACTACCCCAGTCGGTCCAGTCCCAGTCGCCGGTTCTGTGTACCACAAGGCCGTTGTCGCCGATTCGCCAAAGTCTGAGATAGTTTCGCACCGCCGGATACACCTCGGCGATGGTCTGCTTGTCGCCGGTGTACATGTAGTAAGTCCAGAACCCGTACCACCCGATGCTTGTGAGCATCTGTCGGGGCAGCTCCTTGTACCAGTAGCCCTCTTTTTCGTCCGGCTCGGTCATGTCCGATGCGGGTCTGCCCGAGGGTACGGGCGAATACAGTGAGCCGTCGTCCTTGTGCCAGAGAGCCAGCTCGTAGATGCCTTTTTTGGCCAGCAGAGGGCCTCTTTCATAGTCGAATACGTAGAAGGCCTCGCCCAGCTCATTCGCGGCGTCTCCCCACCACTGGGCCCTTTCGCGGTCAGGGCAGTCCATATAGGTATCGCGCATGGTGACGTATAGTGTGCGTTTGGCTTTTTGCCAAAGCGTGTTCAGGTCCTCGTCATCACATTTCAACTCGCCTACGAACTCTGCATTATAGCCGGTCTCGCGGTACTTAAGGTCGAGGATCCTGATTCCTTCTGGAATTCTATACCGCACATCGTGGCCGTTCATCCAGCCGGGCGACTCATATTCCTGAACGCCCTTTTTCGTTATGTATACGGCCCTGACGTTCGGGCTGCCTCCGCCGCGGTAGTTGTCGGTCATTATGTCGATTCTCCTGCCCGCCGGGGCGTCGATTTTCAGATACGGCGTTATGTGGATGTTGGCCGGCAGAGTGCAGACTATTTCTTCGCCATACGCTGTTTCAGGGATGTGCAGTTTATTTTCATAGTCCATAAGGCCGCTGTCTTTCCAGAGTGGGATCGGCCTTTGGACCAGGTTATTCCAGGGGGCGGTTGGCGGTGTTCCGTATTCAACGGCATCTTGCCATCTACTGTCGTCGTATTCGGGCTGCGTCCAGGGGCCGGGGGCCTTCCGGGCGTCGTACAGTATATTGAATTCGGGAAGTCGGAAGTTCGGGTGCGGTCCTTCTGTGGGGCCGTACGACGGGTGTCGAGTAACCTTCCACGTTTTGTCGCTCAGGATTCGGATGTCGCTGTCTGTCGATTCGAAGATCAGTCCGGCTTTTCCACTGGAGTTGTGTGAAAAACCGTGTCTGCCCCAGTACCAGACGAGCACTGCGACGGTGTTTTCGCCCTTGTTGAGACGTTCGCCGATTTCGACTTTGTCGTAGTAGGTGTCCTGCGGCGTCGGACCTCGTTTGAGCTGACCCTCGAACACCACAAGATCACCGTTGATCCAGAGCCAGTACTTGCTGTCGCATGCTATTTTGACCGCCATCGAGTTAGGTTTCGCCGACAGGTCGAACTGCTTGCGAAAACAAAGCCAGGTGTTCTGGCTCTGCGGCTCGCCGGGACCGATCCACTTTGCCTGCCATACGGCGTTTGCCTTTGACACGAATATAGAAGTAATTGCCACTGCCGCGACGATCAAAGTGAAACGCTTGTGTTCTGACATATAGTGCTCCCTGTTTGGTGTACGTGTTGCGGTCTGATCTTATTTGGCCTCATTGTTAAGGACTGCCGCGACGGGCGCAAGGGCCGGGTAAAGATCTTCTCCCCAGACCTGGATCTCGGTAATTGCACACCAGCCGAGCGGTTCTTGTTGCTTCAGGTCCGTGAGTTTGAGCCACGAGACGGTCCTCTTGTCGAATTCAAAGGTCTGGGGCTCTGCCGTCTTTTTTATGTTTATGCTGTGAGTGGTCCCATCGGAGAAGGCGATTGTTGCGCTGTGCCAGTAGTCGTCGTGCGGAAAATCGGCCCTGATGTAGACAACGAGTTTGTCGATCTCGACCATGCGGCCGAAATCGAGCTTCCACCACAATCCGTCACCTCTGTCGGGCCCCCAGGACGGAAACTTCGGCCCGTGGCCGGTATTTGCAACATTGCCGTCAATGGCATTGCATGCCGCGAACGCAGGCGAGTTGCGACATTCGCTGTTGCTGGATGCGTGCGGCCAGCTTCGGGCGTAACCCTGCTTGTCATCGGGATTCAGAGCGAGATTTCGGTAGGGATTGTCCACTCTGAAGGTCTCCGGCTGGAACTCTGCGGCTGCCCGTGCGGGATCGATCATCTCACGGATGTTAGCAGCTTCGGATGCAGCCATCGCGTCTCGCTTGCGTTGATAGTGCAGATATTTGCCCAGCTCATCTTCGGTCCAGCAGTTGGCTTCGAGATAGTCGCCGCTGTAGGGGACAAGAAGGTCTATCCAGCAGGCGATTTTTTCCAGTTCTTCGGGGCTGAGATCAACGCCTTTATGACCATTTTCGAGCATATCCATCAGCGGGCTTTTACACGACCCGGCGAAATACGGGCGAAGCACCGGGGGGACCGACTGGACGTTCAGCCAGCGGACGGGCCCTTTGTCCGGATTGCCGCGGCTGGTCAGGGCCAGATAAGAATCAGACCACAACCTGCCTTCGTTCTTGCTCGGATTGGGCGTATCGAGCAGACTGAAGGCCTTGCCGCCGGACCGGCCGGGGCGTTTAGTGTGACAACCGATGCAGTGTTTGTCCAGGATCGGCTGTATTTCGCGGTTGAAGCTGAATCCGCGCGGCGGGCCGTAGAAGGGTTCGAGTTTCTGCGGGCCTGCTTTCATGGCCAGAGTGGGCCTGGCCAACGTACCGGGCGTTTCATTTTTCTTTTCATGGCACCCTACGCACGAAAGTGTTTCGCCGGGCTGCAGGGTGGACCAGGTTCGCATGGACTGGACCGCGCGGCCTTTTTCGTCCAGTGCCTGGAAGTAGACCGGGGTCCTGGCGGGCACTTCGAAGCAGGCCGATCCATCCGGATAGACTTTGGCGTCGCCCAGGACGGCTTTGACATCCCAGGCCCCGTTGCCAATGGCGATTGGAGTGCTTACCAACGCGCCTCCGGCCGGGCCTCTGTTGCGGTTCGATCTGACTCCGGCGGCGCGGAAGCGAATCTCTACCACCCGCAGTTCTTTTACTGTGCCGCGCTGCACGCCGGCGAGCCCCTGGCCTTTATAAATATCCTGCACGTAATAGACCCCGCTGGACTTGCTGTAGTCGGCATTTCCGGGTCGTTTATGCGGTTTGGGCCGTGGCGAGATCGGGATCGGCTGATTGCAGGATATGTGCGGGTCCGAAACAAGCAGTTCGCGTTTGCCGTCGATGGTCATGTAATATATGTTGAACAGAACCGGCTCCAGTTCCCAGCCGAAGGGACTGTAGGTTACGATGTATTCTTTCTCACTGAGCGGATACGGGTACTGAAAGAGTTCGCCTTCCTGGCCGTATTTGTCGATTCGCTCGGCGGGCGTCTCGCGAACGGGGGCGATTAGCTGCACTCCGCTGTTCTCCTGATTTCCTCTGGCGGGATCGATTACTATGAGTTTACCGGTCTGGCGAGTATGGTGACCGGTTGCGATTGCTATGAGCTTTGTCGTGCCCGGAATGCCTCTGGCGTGCAGAATAGTCGTGGGGAACCATGAGTTATTGCCGTAAAACTCGGCCTGGCCGGTGCCGTCGGGGTTCATCTGGTACAGCGGCTGAGGGTAAATCTGACCCCGATCATTATAGTCCCAGCGGGTGTAGACGATTCGTCCGTCATCCAAAACGGTTGGAAAGTTGGTATGGACCTGGTCGAAACTCAGCCGACGCATAAACCTGCCCTGTCGGTCGCACCTGTAAAGATTGCTGACCTCGGTCCACCAGCAGTCGACTGTTTGTACGCAGCGGGTGGAATTGAATACGATATCGCCGTCGGGGAGATAAGCGCCTTCGTAGTCGGCGAAACCCAGTCCCGAGGTTATCTGGGTTAGATTTCGTGTGGCCGGATCCATTTCGTAGAGGTGATAATCGTCTTTGCGGTCGGACTTCTTCCACGAAAAGAGAATTCGTTTGCCGTCGTACGAAACGTCCGGGTCCCGAATTACGCCGTCGGCATCTTCGATAAGCGTTTCGACATGGCCCAAGGGCGCGTCCATCGTCACAATACATAAGGCTGTTCCCGGCCGAAAACTGCGCTCGGCCTGGGCGTCCGACTGGGCCTCTGTATAGGCGTAATGCGAGCCGCCCATGTTGAAGTGTTTGGTGAAAACGAATCTCTGCTTTCGCTCGAGCAGGTCTTTGAGCCGAAGTTTTCGCCGTTGCAGGCACGCTCTTTCGTAAAGCACCAACCACGAGAAGTCATCGGTCGCGGCGTCGCTTGCACGCAGTTGCGCTAACTCTTCGCGAAGCTCTGGTGCGCCTGGCCCGGCCTCGGATATTGCTCGTTTGATAATATCGCAATATGCGTCGATATCATCGTTTTGCAGCCATGTCTTAAAATCCGGCCGACAGTCCTGGCCGAGCCAGTCGGTGCGGACGGGCCATTTGCGCATCAAGTTCAAAATAATCCCATGCAGCCGTTCAGATCTTTCCTGTACCAAAAGCTGCGGGTCTGTCAAGCTGTTTCGCGCCTTATGAACGGCCGCAAACCAGGCATGGCTTTTGGCGGAGTTAGCATCGGCCTGGCACTGCCCGGGAAAACCAACCAACAGTACTACCCAGATACAAGCTGCAAATTTCAGGTGACTCATTAACAATCCTGTTATGTGCCGATTCGCGCCCGAAGGACCATGGCACAACGGCTCTGTGTATTCCGGATTTACTCTTGAGCACAAATGAGAGCGCGCGGCTATCGACCCAGAACCGTAAACATCACGTGCCAGCCAACCCCGCTGCTCAGGACTTCCGGGTCGGTTTCGGCTACGTCAGCCGGGCCGATTTCACCTGCACAGTATGCACCGTAAAGTGGCGTCTTGTCGCCGATTGCGTTCTGGATGGCGGTAAGTTCGTCTGCTATGTTGTCGAGTTTGCCCTTGCGACCGGCACAGTTGAACGCGAGGATCGCAAAAGGCTCGCCAGCGGAGCCGGCCAATGCCTCTTCGGCTCCTTCGCGGGCGGTGGATATAACCGCAGCATTGTCTTTTGCCTCTCTGCCGGACATCGCAACGCTGAAGTCACCCGAAAGGAGCAACGCTACGACGCTGTCCTGGTACATTTTGCCCTGAAAGTAAACAAACGTCTGTCCGGCGTTCTTGTTCGCTGAACCGCCCGTGATCGGAAACTTACCCCCGACGACGTCCTGTGCCCCTTCGACCAGAAACTGGTTTTTAGGCGAGTGAGCATCGGCCATCAGAATCAGCAGCCGATCTCTGGTCGTCCTCGAAAGCTTGGCGGTTACTAAAGAACCGGCCGCTCGCAGGCGGCGCCTGAGTTCGTCTTCGTTTTCTTCCATGGTCAGGCCCTCTATGCCCATCTGACGCTGCAGGGCCGCCGCGGTTGCTACGCCGTTGCCTCCGATTCCCATCAGACTGACAGAATCGAGATCGAAGCAGCCCTCCTGTGTGAACGAGCCGTAAGTGGAGAAACCGAACACTTTCTGCTTCGGCAGCACCGAACAGACGCCCTTGAGAAGTCTCTGCTTTCGGGATTCGTCTTCGAAGCATTCGGTCAAAACTACCGTATGCGGCTGCGAATCACCCATCTTATCTCGAAGTTCTCTGGCTGCCAGCACGCCGGCTTCGTAGGGATCGGCATTCTGTGCCGAAGCGACTTCGACTGTGATCGGCGCATCGATTGCCGCCGGTTCCGTGACGTACGTTTCATTGACGGAACATCCGGTGAAAACTGCCAGTGACGCAACGATCGTCAATACAACAAAACACCTTGTTGATCTGACTGCAGCGGTCATTTTGACCTCCATGTAATTAACGTGTGTCTAGTGTTTGGAAGAACAGAGCCCCCATTCGATTTTGCCGTCGTAGGGCCGATCATCGGACCAGTCGACTTCGAGCCATTCGCACCATGCCAGCGGGTCTCGTAGGTCGGGCCAAAGTCCTGCGGCGTGTCCGAAGTCGCGAACGCCGGTTCCGTCGGGATCATGCACCAGCAGCGAGAAATTGATTTCCCTGCCCGTATCCGGCCGTATAGTCGGCATGGCTGCGAATGGCACGGAACATTCGTAGTGTGTGATCGGTCCCTTTCTCTTTACGGCGATCTGTGCCTCTTCGAACAGCAGAGAATCGAGCGGATCAGGCTCCCGGGCTTTAGAAAGCGAATCGCCGGCTTCGATCAGGCGAAAGCACTTGTCTTTAGCGAACAGGCCGGGGCAGTGGACCAGGAGAAACTCGTACCGGCCTGCTTTGTCGGTCGGTCCGGTTCCGGTAACTGCCTTGGCCGGAGCCAGGGCGAACTGCACTGCATCGAATCGGCCTTTACCTTTCTTGTAGCCCGAAAGATCGTCTTCTTCGACCTGGACGTACAGCGAAAAACGCCTCCTGTTCCAGTAGGTGCTTACCACGGTCTTTTTTTTCGCCGTTTTGAAGGTTATGGGAATTGCGTCTTCCCAGTCGTCGAATTTGCCGTCGATTTCCGGTTTGAAATACGGTGCACTCGCGCAGACAACTTTCCGCTTCCAGGTTCGGCTCCGGGAGGAGTCGGATACGGTTGCCTGTACAGCGTAACTGTTCGAGGAGGAATTTACGGCCTTGTCGATGGTGAAGGGTACTCGTTCGAGCTTTCCGGGCGCGAGTGTGATCTGACGTCGTGCGGGCGACCATCGCCAGCCCGCGGGAAATTCAGGAGCGACCGTTAAGTTGCGTGTTTCGCTGCCGGTATTGCGGACCGTTATGTGTGTAACCGGTCCGGTGGACGGCGGAACAGTGAAATTCTCGATGCGGACATCGATCTCATTTCCGAAGAGGCTGCCGGTCGCTGCCAGACAGACAATCATCAGGCTTGCGGTCGCCCTGGTCGCAATCATTCTAAACTCATCCTTTTTTGTAACTGGGATTTTTTGACGGCATTTTAGCCCCGACCTCTTTTCGCCATTCTTCCAGCATTCCGCGCAGTCGTCTGACAAGTCTGGGCCGTTCGTCGGCCAGGTCATTCTCTTCGCCGACATCTTCTTTCAGATTATAAAGTTCGAGTTCGCCGTCCTCGTACCACTCGATCAGTTTGTAATCGCCGAGCCGCACCGCACCACCGGGTGCTCCGCCCTGATTGCCGTAATGCGGATAATGCCAGAACAGCGGCCGCCGCGGCAGATTGCCGCCTTCCAGAAGCGGAACCAGACTGACGCCGTCCAGATGAAGTTCAGGCCTTGCCGGCAGCGAAGCCAGATCCAGAATAGTCGGGAAGAAATCGGTGCTGGTCACCGGCGTATCGCACGTGCTGTTCGGGCGGGTTATCCCCGGAGCGCGGATTATCATCGGTTCGCGGATTCCGCCTTCGTACAGCCAGCCCTTGCCCGCTCGCAACGGCAGGTTGGACGTGGGATGGCCCTCGGAGGTGCTCAGACCGCCGTTGTCGCTCATAAATATCACCACCGTGTTGTCCGTCAACTTAAGGCGGTCCAGTGCGTCGAGCACCTTGCCCACAGCCAGGTCCATCGCTTCGGCCATGCCGGCGTAAACAGCATGCTTCTGCACCAGGCGGACCTTGCGGGCGCCCTCGGTTCCCCACACTTTCTGATCGTCCGGAAGTTTCTCGGCTCTTTTCTGATATTTAGCTTTCAGATCGGCCCGTGCGATCAGAGGTGTGTGAACCGAGTAGAAGGAAAGGTACGCGAAAAACCGCCCGTCTTTATTGTCCGCGATGAACTTAACAGTTTCGCTTGCGAGGCGATCCGGCAGGTGTTCGCCTTCCGGGCCGTCGGGCAGGCGAGGATTTCCGTACGGCGAGAAATACTTTTTGCCGCCGTACGGGCCGCCTCTCTCGATACCGCCCATGTTAACGTCGAATCCCTGGTCCTCGGGCCAGAAGCCTTCGGGACCCAGATGCCATTTGCCGGCGAAGAACGTCGCATAGCCGGCTTTCTTCATGACCTCGGCGATAGTAACTTCCCCGTGAGCGAGGCGATCGCTGTATGCGGCCGGCAGAAGTTTTGTATTTCGCCGCCACTTTTCCGGCTGGTTGCCTCCGGAGGAACTGATATAGTCGGTAATTCCCACCCGCTGCGGATACTTGCCGGTCATGATGCTGGCCCTGGTGGGCGAACAGACCGGGCATGCAGCGTAAGCATTAGTGAACTTCATGGCCGATTTGCGCAGCCGGTCTACATTGGGCGTGTCATAGAAACTGCTGTTGAAACACCCCAGATCCGTCCAGCCGAGGTCATCGACCAGAAAGAACACGAAATTCGGCTTGCGTTTTGATGCTGCCCGCCCAATGGGTGCTTTCGCCAGCAGGGCCGAAGCCGCGGCTGCTTTCAGGAAATTACGTCTGTTCATACTTGCTCCACTTTATTGCCTTGATGCGTTTGAATCAGTCTTTGACCGCGTCGAAGCAGCCGACGGCGTTCGCAACTCTGGTTGTCTCGCCTGTCTTGTCGATTACCGCGCTATCCTTGCCGGACCAGACTGCCTTCTTTACTCCGTCGCCGATTACAGGCATGTCACCCTCGGCGCCGACTTCGATTTGTTTGAGGTCGAGTGCAATCTTGCCCTCAGAGACTTTGCCGACCAGGTAGCTGACTTTTGAGCCTGGTCTCAGAAGGCCTCCGTGGCTTATCTGGACGAGATCTCCATCCCGTTTACAGGCCAGCTCGCCCGTGGTCCCGCACAGGTACAGATCCGTTCCGGCTTCCTGCATGGCTTTGAAAAACTCGGAGTCCGTACCGCCCTCGACGCCATCGGCCCCGAGTACCGGCTCAGAGGCCATAACTATAACGTGTTCCGCTCCGTTGACCGCCTCCAGCGTTTCACGGAACCATTCGAGCTGATCGCCCGAGACCTTTGCCACAACGGGATCGTTGGGTTCCGACGGACGTTCGAACACATTCGGCGCCACAAGCAGCACATTTTCATACAGCTTCCAGTAAGCAGTGCCTCTCATACGCAGCGGACCGTTCAGCGGCATTCCGAGGTGCTTCTGGAACTGCTTGCCGAACGTATACATAAGGTCCGCCTTATCCGTCTTCGCCGGATCGCCGCCGATTTCATTCACGCCCATTGCGGCGTAATATTTCAGGCCGTGCTCGTTCATCTTCTCGACCCAGGCCGAGTAATTGGCTTCCCCCTTTTCTTTGATTTCCTCCTTCTGTGACCAGTCCCCGCCTATCAGATTGCCTGGGACAAGCACAAATTCGGGCTTTTCCGACTTGATTGCTTCGAGCACCTGATCCACGGCCTTGCTCCAGCCCGGCTCGGCGCTGGCCAGATCGATGCCCGGCAGATTGGGTATGCTGACGAACTTCCAGGGCTTGACGGTCGAAACGCCGCCTTCGGGCACTTCCATTTTGGCTGTCCACAGTATGGCGTTGATAACCAGTTTGCGGAACGGCTCCATGTGCCAGTTCTTGTGATAATGGCCCCCGGAAAAGCCGAACCCACGTCCGCCGTCCTCGCGCTCGAACGCCCAGGCCAGCACCTTGTCTTTCGGGTCGCGGGGCGGCAGTTTGCCCGTCATTAGAGGGGTGACTCCGGTTTCGCGAAAACCCAGATCGAAATACCATTCATCCGGCGCTATGTAGCCGCCGCAGCCGCGTGTGATGGGATGGCCGTTATCGACGGGCTGAACTTCGACCGTATTTATTGGATTCTGCGATTTGCCTTTCTCATAGCAGCCGCCTATCCAGTCGAGGAAATATGATTCGGCCCCCTCCGGCGGGTCTATCGAATAGTGCAGGAACGCCAGACCGACTCCTTTTTTCGCGAGTTGATCGATCTTTTCCAGGCGTTTCTTGTCAGTCAAGGTGTGCATCTTGCGGCCGTCGGTGAAAAACACGATCGCGTCGGCATTGTCGAGGTCGCTCGAGTTTTTCGGCCAGCCGTTATCGTAGATGTCGATCTTGACCATTTGATTGATGTTGTCGGCCTGCAGTATGCAGTCCCTGACGTATTGCGCGTCCTGGTCCCACTCGTGTTCGCCCTCGCCATGGCTCGGGGCCGCGGCGATAAAGGCGATCCTGGTAACGCCGTCGTCCTCGGCCTTGGGTTCTCCGCAATGACACAGGAGTACGCACGCCAGTGCAAATATCAACGCCAGTGTAGGAATCGATCTACTGCTCATAGTAACCTCATTTAATATGCCATCAACTCAAAGCCGCTACCCTTATCCGGCGGCCGCGAACTGCTCTTAAGAAGACGCACGCAGCCGGGTCGCCGACCGCGTGCGTCGCAATAAACTTACCTGTGTTATCCAGCCTATTTGGCCTGATCAAGCACGGCCTTTGCACGCTGCTGGACGTCTTTGTTGTCCACTGCGTCGAGAACCTTCTGCATGGCGTCCGCGACGAGTGCTTTATTGCCGGCGACGATTTTTTCACCGACCGCCACCGCGGCAAAACCTGCTTCGGTCTTCGCGGCTCCGTCCAGATGGTCGACCGCCATTTGCAGAGCCTGTGCAGAGGCAACCGCCGGCAAAGCGCCCAGGAACAGCCGTTTTTCCTCGTTGCGTTCTATCAGCGGCAGAACCTGCCTCAAATCGGCGATCTTGTCTGCTGTGCTTGCGTTCTGAATGGGAATCAGCCGGATTGCACCGCGTACGGCGAGGATCTTCGTCTTGCGATTGTCAGTGTTTTTCGCAAGCGCCATGACATCCGAAAGTGCGTCGGGCGTGGGCCAGCCGCACAGAAGTGAAACCGCTTGCTCGCGTACTTCGGCGTTGTTGCTCTTTATCGCCGAGCGAACGGCCTGAAGGGCCTTCGGATTATTCGTCGATCGCAGCGCCCGAAGCAGTGCAAGTTTCTGCTGGGCCGAAGCGTCCGGAATCGCCGAAACAAGTTCGTCAACCAGCGGCTGCGGAGTCGCACCTGCGGCGAAGGTGATTTCGCCGTTCTCGGGAACCGTCTTGGTATGGGTATTGCCGTTGACGCTGTATTTGACGGTAAGCTGCTTGACAGTGCCTTGTGCCGGATCGCCGAAGTTGGCGTTCGAGGCCGCGACGGTCAGCTTTCCGCCCCTGACAATCTTGGCCAGCTTGGCGGTAACATCGGCCGATGGTCCCTGCTTTGCACCGTAAGTAGCCTCGATTATTTTGGCCATGCCCGGAACCGGTCTGGCCTGTCGGGTGCAGATCGCGGCCAGGGCATTCTCCGCCGCGCGAATCTCCGCCGAATTCTCAGCGTCCAGAAGCAGATCGACAACCGCCGGAAACTGCTTCGCTCCGGCAAGTTCTCCGACCGCCCGGATGCTCGCAGCCCTGACAGATGCGTCGTTATCCTTTGCGGTCTTCAGCAGCGCCGGAACCGCATCTTCCATTCTTCGCAGGCTTATCAGGTCGACGCCCTTGAGTTGCATGTCGCTGTTGCTGCTGTTGAGCATCAACATGACCGCTGCATTGACTTTCCTGCCGGACATCGAGGCCAGATTCTGCTGTGCGGCCGCGGCAATGTCGCCGTCGCTGTCGCCCAGCAGCTCGGCCAGGACCGGTACGGCCGCTGCATCGCCGATTGGCGGCATGGCTTCTATGGCTGCGATGCGAACCCGTTTATCCCCGGACTCGGCCAGTTTCGAAATAGCCGGCATTGCTGCAGCATCGCCGCGATTGGCCAGAGCTCCGAGGATCAGTATCTTGTTGTCGGCGGATTGGCCCTTGAGTGAAGCCGTCAAAGTGCTTGTGACTTTCGAGGACGACATCTCCATGGCGGTCTGAACCGCGGCCGAAAAAACGTAGTAGTCGTTGCTCTCGAGCGATTTTTCCAGCAGACCATCTTCGCCGGCGAGAATGGCCCCTCTCAGAGCGCCCGTGCGAACCTGGTGCGGTTCTTTCACCTCTCGCAGGTCGTTGTAGATGGTTAAGGCACGGCTTTTCTCGCCCCCGGCCAGGTAATTTTCGGCGCAGCGGAAAAGACCTTCGTATATTGCGGGCTTTGCCTGGTCCGATGCGGTGTTTTTGGCTCTGTACAAAGCGCTGACCGCGGCGGTGCTTCCTATGCTGCCGAGTGCTCTTGCCGCGGCGCAGGCCACCAGCGGATCCGAATCGGCGAGTTTGACCGCCAGTGGTTTTACCGCGCGTTCATCGCCGCGAACGCCGATACTTCCTATCACGCCCACTAGCGGCCGGCCTTCGAGCCTGGTCAGAGCCGCCAGAAGTGCGTCGTCGACCGACGAATCGTCTATGGTCTCCAGGCCGTAGCGGGCCATGTGGCTGAGTTTCGCGTCGCCAAGCAATGCCGCCAGCGCCGGAACCGAATCTTTAGTGCCGACACGGGCGAGAATGCGGCACGCATCGGCCTTTTCCTTCAGGGTTGCGTCGCTCGATTTCAGAACGACTATCAAATCTTTCTCCTGTTGCGATGCCGCGTTCACTGTCGTAACCGCCAACGCAGCAATCAGCAGGGCTATAAAAACTTTCGATTTTGACATGGCTGTATTTCCTTCCACGTTAGGGTTGATCTTCAGATTATCCACGGCTCACGCATTGCACGACTCAGGAGGCGGTTGGCCTCATCATCGTTAACGAACTCCTCCTTTACCGGATCATATTTCACGTCGCGCTTGAGCCACATACAGATATTGGCTGCGTGGACGGTTGACATGGAATAGTGCATCACTTCCGGATTCGCAACGGTCTGCTGCCGCGATTTTACGCAGTCCAGCCAGTTGCGAACATGGCTAACCGGACGCTGGGTCCGCGCCATATAGTCGCCGACGATCTTTTTGAAATCGTCGAGCATGGCCGGATTCGAAACGTCCGGTTTGGAGTAACCGTCGGCCGCCGCACACCAGCCCTCTGTTCCTTCGTAGCGGACGCCGCAGGAGCCGCGCCAGCCCTGGCGCTGCAGCACCATCTCGATACCGTTGGCGAACTTTGTAACCATGCCGTCGCCGCTGTCGTTATTCACATAGCCGTATTCGACCGCCGCCGAGTCGTCGGCGCCGATAGCGACCTGACATTGTGCGAACGTGTGCGCGCCCCATTCGCCGATGCAGCTTGTGTGGAAGTCGTAATGCCCTCTCCAGCCGCCTCTGCAGTATTCGGCGTTGTACGGTCTCCAGGGGCACGGCCCCAGCCATGCGTCCCAGTCAACTTCTTCCTTGGGCGGCTGCGGTTGAGCGGCAAGCCAGTCATGCCTCATCTCGGCCGCATCCCACGGTGCGATATGCGCCCGGACCGTGTGGACTTTCCCAAGTCTGCCCAGGCGGAGCATTTCGTTGCAGAAAATGAAATTGCCTTCGCTCAGACGCTGAGTGCCCGTCTGGTAGACGCGCCTGTAGCGTTTTGCGGTCTCGACCACGGCCCGGCCCTCGGCCACCGTCATCGACGAGGGCTTCTCAGAGTAGACGTCTTTACCGGCCCGCATCGCCATGATAGACATCAGCGCATGCCACCTGTCACCGGTAGTGATCAGCATCGCGTCGATATCGGTTCTCTGGGCGAGATATTCGGGCGTGTTATGGTAAATCTTGCAGTCGTTGTTGCCGTAGCGGGTGTCGACGACCTTTTTTACGGCCTCGGCCCGCTTTTTCTGTGCGTCGCAGACCGCTACGAACTGCACATCCGGTTCGGGCAGCATCCACTTCAGATCGTGTGTGCCGCGCCGGCCCACGCCTATGCCGCCCAGGATTATGCGTTCGCTCGGGGCGACTTTTCCGCCCCGGCCCAGCGCTGCGGCCGGAACATAGTAAGGCGCCGCCGCAAGAGCGGTTGCGCCCTTGACGAACCCGCGCCGTGTAATTTTAAGACTATTCTTTGACATGGCAGCCTCCTGATAATTATGGCCAGTTTTATCTATCACAAGCCGCGACCCGGGTCCGGCCCGGATTGCGGCCCTGAAATTGTACCTTTTCTCTCACGCAGCGCCAATGGCGTTATCGGTCGCTGGAAAACTACTGGCGGCCTATCAGACTTACCGCCCGGGCGGTTCGGGTGCGCTCTTCGCCCTCGTCGGTCAGGGTTCCCTTGTTCCAGAATTTCGCCCGATAGCTGAATTCTCCGCCCGTAGGCAGGCATTTGACCGGCGGCAGTTTGGCCGCTTGCGGGAATCCCCCTGCCAGCGTGCGGCCGGTTGTATCCGGTTTCTCATGGCAGCCGGCGCAACTGCGTTTTTCCCCCGGTCGACCGTACATCCAGATCAACTGGTTGCCAACCACGCGCCGGTCGCTGTCGAGTATCTGCAGATGCAAAAGGCGGTCGGCAGGAGTCTCGATCGAGAATGAACCGTCGGCGGCCAGCGGAGTCGTACCCAGTATTCTAGCCTGCGTACCCGCATGGTTCTTCCACGCTTCGCCCCTGGGGCTCAGGTGCGAGTGGTGCCTCGATATCGCGGGCAGACCCTCGACGACTCTTACCAGCTTGCCTCGCCGTGCTACACGACTTTCCTGCGTGTTAAATGCGTTTTTGCATGTAAAAGTGGCGGTAAATGCGTTGGTTCGGCTCAGAGTCCCATGGGCCCGTTGCTCCGGGATTGGACGGGGCATGACCGGCCGCGGTTCGAATTCAGCCGTTTCTGGGTCGTTGTAAAGCAATGAGAGTTCGCCGGTGCCTCCGTCCATTACATACAGACCGAGATCGACGTCCTTTTGTTCGAATGTTCGGATGGTCGAAGCGCACAGAACCCGGCCGTCGCGAAGCGGAAACGGCGACGTTACCGAGCGGTTATTCTGTCGCGGCAGTACGGTTTCTTCATATCTGCCGGGACCGACGATAGTCGCTCCGCCCGTAGTCGAGCAGATCAACCGTCCTTGGTCATAGTACTGGGGCTGCGTTGTCCTCAGCACCCTGTGGCGGGGCGGCACCTCCCCCCACCATTTCTCGCCGGAATCGATTGTTGCCCGCCGCCAGAAGGCCCGCCGCTCCGGTCCGTACAGCGTAACATTCTTGGTGCCGTCCGGGAAGACCGCTTGAACGGTCAATTCTGTTTTCAGGCGTGAGTAGAACAGTTCGAGCCGGCTGAAAACGATTCTGCCGTCTGGTGTGACCGACGGTTCGTTATCTCTGCCGAGATTGAATCCGATACAGTGTATGTCGCTGCCGTCGGGGTTCATGACCGTAAGACCGGTGGCGTAATAGCCGTGATATTCATCGCGTATGCCGATTCTGCTGGATGAGAATATGATTCTACCGTCGGGCAGATAGGCTGGTTGAACATCGTGATAGGGGCCTTCGGTCAGTTGCCTCAAGCCCGTTCCGTCAGCGTTTATTTCAAAAATGTGCCACCAGGGGTCTTTCTGGCCGTCGCGATGTGCGAATATTATCCTTTTGCCGTCCCAGGAAACTTCGCAATCGGCCACGAAGCCTTCGTCGAAGCGAGTCAACTGCCTTACCCTGCCGTCCGGCCGGGCCGGTTCGAGTATATGAAGGTTGTCGCCGATTCTATACGTCGGCCCCGAGTCTGTGGTGGAGTAGGTCGTTCGCCAGATGTCGATCTGGAAGTCATTCGGCATATTGTTGTCGCCTTTGATGAAGACGACCGCCGGCGGAAAAACCGGATAATGTTTCGCCGGCTCAGGTGGCTCCGGCGCGGATATTCTCTTTTGCCTGCGAGGAAGATCGCCTCTTTTCCACAGAGCTTCGCGGGCGTAAAGGCGGATACTGTGGAAGGGATGAGCGGCTTCGGCTTTCTTCAACTCCGCTATTGCCCGGTTGCTGCCGATTTCATTGAGAGCTGCCGCCGCGGCATATTGAATTTCCAGGGCGTTCTTCTTGTCGTTAAGCAGTTCTATAAGCAGCGAAACCTGTGAGTCGGAGCCGAGTCGCCCCAGGGCCCGGACAAACCCCTCACGCCAGCGCGGAGGCGGGTCGTTGTATTCGCTCTGCCCGGCTTTAGCTGCATTGTCGAAGTGCCAGACGCCGTTGTAACCGTAATCGGCCTCGCGTTTGGAATTGGCGAGTATTCGCTGGATCGGCTCCAGAGCCTCATCTGCATCGAGGAACATCAGTGCTTTTGCGGCGTTGATGCGGGCCCAGCCGTCCTCGTGATCGAGCAATTCAATTAATACAGGGATATCCTGATTGTCCGTGCAGACGATGGGCAGCCAGACGGCCGCGTTTCGCACATCCCCCAGATAGGACCGGGCAACAGTCAGCAGGCGTTGATCCACCTCTTGATTCGGTTGTTCCATTCCCAACGCCGCGTAGGCGGCTGTGCAGGCGGCCCGCCGCATGTTGGCGCATTCCAGCAGGTGTGCTGTCAGGAGTTGGTGCGCTTCGGGCTCGTAAAGCATTGCACCGTCGAAGTTGCTGGGCAGATTTGACATCAGCAGCGGTACGATTTCCCTGAGTATACCCAGGCCTTCTTCGTCGAGCGAACCGGAAATCCGCGAGAGGGCGACGATAATTGCGTGGGGTGTTTCATACATGCGGTCGGAGGGGTCCAGGCCCGGCCGGTCGTCTCGCGGAACCTCTTGCGGTCTTCTGCCGTTAATATCCCTGGCATATTGCGGGTAGGCCTCAATGAGGGCCTTGCAGACTTCGGCTGTGCCGATGTCTCCCAGTGCGTCCGCGGCGTACCGGGCCAGTTGACCGTTGTCGAGCAGTTCGATAAGCACCTTGGCCGCGTCGACGCCCCCGAGACGCCCGAGACTGCGAATAGCCGCCTGGACCAGCCATTTCTCGGAATATGGCCCGGCGGTTCTCCTCTTATACGGTACGATGATTTCAGCTATTGTTTCCACCTGCTCCGCAGAGCCAAGTGCGCCCAGAGCACGCAGGGCCCGTTCAATCTGCCAGTCGGAGGCTCTTTCTCGCGGAGGCTCGGGCAGTACCTGGATTTCGCGGAATGTCGTCGGATATGTTTTGTTCTGCGATGCGAAAGATGTGATTCGGACATAGCGGAGCGGGCGAAGGTCGAATGCAACTACCAGTTTGGGATCGGATACTCGCCTGCCGCGGCCGACGGTTTCATAAGATTCGCCGTCGGTGCTGACGGCGATTTCATAATCGGTCATGCAGAATCCCGGGCCGTACTGGTGAACAACGATGCATCCGGCCCTGCGAATTCGACCGAGATCGAGCGTGCAGCTTTGGGGGAAGGGCACGTTTTTGGTTTGCCAGTAGAGATTGTGCGTATCTCCGTCGGTCAGCACACCGGCGGGCCCTTTGTAAGTGGTCGAGGCGCTTGCATCACAACCCAGGGCGAAATTCGTTGCGTTTCGGACCTGCCGAAGCATTTGGGCGATTTCATCGGGCACGGCGGATTCAGAAGCCCGCGACCACCACTTCCGCCAGCTTTGTGCCTGCTTTTGTCTGACGGAATATGCCGCAAGCGCATCAAAGGGCAATTCCATGCCCGTAATGTTGGTCAGCGCAACCCAGGCCCCCTGACGGACCGTCCAGTCGTGATCTGCAAGGGCTCCAAGTAGCGGCTCGACGTGTTTTCTTGATCCGACAAAGCCCAGAGACATAGCCGCCTCGCGCCTGACGACCGGATTTCGATCTTTCAGGGTCCGCGCAAGTTCACCGGCTGATTCGTAAGCCCGCAGGTAGCCGAGAGCTTCCGCGGCGGACGCCCTGACAGAAGATTCTACGGATTCGAGGTTTGCAATATGCTCCGCGACCTGTGTATGCCAGGGGTCCTGCGCGGCCTGAGAACGGCACGCAAATGCGGCTGAAATGGTCAGCAACGTAAACGCAATCGTCATCTTTTCAGTTGTTCTCATTGTCCAGTCCAAACTCTACAGCGGATAAATGCTCGCCGGTCGCCCGGAATGGATCAATCATACAGATTCGTGCTGCGTTTCTCAAGCCGGTAGTATCTGGCTTTTGCTGGGGCAAACTGCTATTATGATCAGCGTGGCCGAAAAAACGTAGTAGTCGCTGCTTTTGAGCGCTTACGATGTCAGAAAGTCCTCCCCGTAGACACGCTTGCCCGGGTTAAGTCTTGCCAACAGCGCGGGACGCAGGTAATATGTCATCTGAGATTACGGTGTTTCAGGGCCGAAACGCCGCGTTGATGGTGCATGGAGTGTGTCGAGCATGGCGGCTTCAGGAAATCACAGCTTTGCCCCCGAAAGGCTTTTCTTTTTTGACAATTTGCGCTGCTTTGTCGTTTTGCTGGCGGTTGTCGCCCATTGTGCACTTAGTTACATGAAAATGTGCACGTGGTGGTTCGTGAGGGATGCCCGTTCGGCCGATATTCTCTTCTATTTTGTCTTTATCTGCGACATTTTCATGATGCCGCTGCTGTTCTTCGTCAGCGGTTATTTTGCATTCTCGTCGCTGGAGCGGTCGGGAATCCTGGGGTTCCTCAGAAAGAAGGTCGTGAGGCTGGGGCTTCCCTATACGCTCGGAATAACGCTTGTAAGTGCGTGGCCGGTCTATCTGCGACAGAAGATGAGGATCTCCGGCGAGTCGAGCCCTTACAGAGACTTCTGGCTCGGCTATCTTAAGAGCGTAGATTCCACGGAGGTGCATATCCCGGGGCTTTCACCCGATATGGTGGTCAATGTTTACTGGTATCTCGGCCTGCTGCTGGTCTTCTGCGTACTGCTGTGCCCGGTTTACTACTTGCTCAAAACAGTGCTGGCAGGACCGGAAAGCAATACGCTGACGAAGAAGCCGACGCGAAATAACACGTTAGCCGCCCTGGCGGTGGTCTGGCTGTTAACCTCGGCCGTGTATTTCGGAGTCTCGCAGTTCAGCACGCTGGCATGGGTGACGTGGGGCGACGTGGTCCAGATTCAGCTTCCGCGAGTGCCTCTCTATGCGTGTTACTTCGCATTCGGGGCGTACGCCTACCGCAAGAGATGGTTTGTCGACGGGCGACTGCCGCAAAGTTCGGGGGTATGGATGCTTATCTGCCTGTTTGCGCTGATTACATACTTCTTCTTTGCCAAGGACCTGCTGAGTTCGACCAGCCTTTCGACGGCATCGCTGCTGGGAATGTCCGTATCGAGAATGCTCGTCTGTATTGCGTCTCTGGTTGTATGCACCTCGCTTGCATACCGGTACCTGAACCACGGCAACGGATTCAACCGAAACCTCGCCTCAAACTCGTATAACGTGTATCTTGCCCATTTTGTCATTGTTGTGATGCTTCAATGGCTGGTCTTGCCGTTGAACATGCCGGCTCTGGCGAAATTCAGCATTGTTTCGGTGATGGCGCTGGCTTTGAGCTATGCGGTAAGCCAGTTCATGATGAAGAGGTCCATGGTCCTTACTGCGTGCGGGCTTATTGCAGTGCACCTTGCGATGTGCATCTGGGTAAAATAGGTGGCTGCCCGGGTCATCCAGGATCGGTCGATATAGGGAGTTTGTGGCCTTTAAAGGCCGTTTCGGGGGTATTTCCTGAAACATTTGTACCCGATGTGCGTACTTCAGGGCAACAGGTCAGTAAGAGTTCCGTATATGGTGTCTTTTCAAAACGGTAAGTTTTGACGCCCGGACACATCTTTGATATAATGCCGGTCGATGTCGGAAGTCGGGTTGACGGGTTTTCGGCGTCTTATCCAACGAAACAGCTATTGTGGAGAGATCCTTATGGCCGCGGGATTCGAACGTAAACTTCGCTTCGTCGCACGGCGCGAGAGCCTCAATCGCCTTATTTCACGTTTGGTGCTGGTTCTGACGTTTGCCGCGGTTGTTGCCGTTCTGGGCATCATGGCCGAGAAGCTCCTTGCTGTCTCAATCGTCTCCAAATGGACTCTGTGGGGTTTCTGGGGCGTTGTTGCGGTGGTTGTGCTTATCCCCTGGTTGTTTAATCTGCCTGACAGGATGCAGGCGGCTCTGATGATAGACCGGGAACTGAAGCTGAAAGAGCGATTCAGCACTTCAATCGCTTTGGCTCAGTCGCAGGATCCGTTTGCGGTGGCCGCCCGGGCCGAAGCGAGAAAAAGAGCCAAAGACGTCGATCTGCGGAGGAAATTTCCCTTTAGAGCGCCTAAACAGCTTCCTTATATGGCCGCGATGTGGACCGTGGCGTTCGCTCTGGCCCTGTTTATGCCTCAGAAGGACCTTCTGGGTATGCTCAAGAAGCAGCATCAACAGCAGACGCAGGAGCAGCAGAAAAAGCAGGTAACCGAGGAGGTCGCAAAAGCCACCAGCAGCGTGGAATCGGCGGTGAGCGAGCTTAACGACCCGAATGTTGCCGACAAGCTCGCCAACCTGGCCCGGATGCCGGAGGGCATTAGGCCGCAGGATATCAAACGACAGGCCATCCGCAAGCTGGGAGAGCTTTCGGATGAGATCAAGAACATGCAGAAGACAACTGATCTTGGCTCAATGAACATGCTGCAGCAGATGTTCAAGCAGTTGAAAGGCTCGAAGGACAGCTTCTCCCAGCAGTTGCGAAACGCACTTGCCAAAGGCGATTTCTCCAAGGCTCGCGATCTGGTGGCGGAACTTCAGAAGAAGTTGGCCGAGGGAAAGATGGACCCGGCGGATGAGAAGAGCACCGCCGAACAACTGGCGAAACTGGCCAAAGAACTGCAGGAACTTGCGGATAAGAAATCTCAGCTCGAGGATGAACTTCAAAAGCAGGGCCTGGATAAGGAACTGGCGAAATTAAGCCCCGATCAGTTGAGGCAGGCTTTAAAGAAACGCGGCCTGGATAACGAGACTATTGAGAAGCTGATGCAGAAGGCGTCCGCGTGCAAGAGCGCCGGCGGTAAGTGCTCGGCCATGGCGCAGGCGCTGGCCGGAAGCTGCAGCGGCGGCTCGATTTCCGCTTCGGAACTGGGCGAAATGCTGGAGCAGTTGAACGAATTGGAGGCTATGGAGCAGCAGCTTGCGGCCATGGAGGCTTCGCTGGCGGAAATATCGCGGGCCGTGGCGGGTCTGGGTGAAGGAATGTGCGAGGGATTGGGCGGACAGAGCGAATTCAGCGAGGGAATGTCCAACCGCTACGGTAGGGGAAGCGGAGGCCCGGGCAGGGGCTATGGACCGCGTGATTCCGACTCCGACGGCGAAACATACACCAGCAAAACGGTTGTCAAGACCGATCCTAAGGATGGTCCGGCGATTGCAAGCTGGTATTTCAAGGATACGCAGATAAAGGGCGAGGCCAGACGCGATTTCTCCGAAGTGGTTACCTCCGGCAGAGACCGCGCCGCCGAGGCCATAAGCAATAATCAGATTCCGCGTAAATACGAAAAAGCCGTCAAGGACTACTTCGGCGCACTGGAAGAGTCGGGCGCCCGCCAAGAATAGACGGCGATTCTTCAGAGTTTCAGATTCAGTATCAGGAGTTTCACACCAATGTATCGCACAAGGATGTTCAGATTCCCCTTATTGCCAAATCTGTTCTTGTTCCTCTCTCTCGGCATCTGCCTTTCCATGCTCTGTTCCTGCGGCAAATCCCCGTCCGACGCCGGGCAGGTGGTGCTTTACTGCTCGGTGGATCAGGCGGTGGCCGAACCGATAGTTGCGGAATTCGAGAAACAGACCGGTATCGACGTTCTGGCCCGTTACGACACCGAGGCGGGCAAAACAGTTGGTCTCGTGCAGCGAATACGCGCCGAGTCTGGCAGACCGGCGGCGGATGTGTTCTGGTCCAGCGAGGTGTTTTATACGATTCGTTTGGCTCGCGAAGGTTTGCTGGAGCCGTACGAATCGCAGGCGACCGCCGACTGGCCTGAACAGTTCATCGGCCCGGAGAACAGATGGTATGGGCTGGCCCTTCGCGGCAGGGTGATAGGGTACAACACCAATCGAGTCAACGGAGAGGAAGCACCCGAAAAACTTGAAGATGTGCTCGATCCGAAGTGGAAAGGGCGAATCGTTATGGCGACTCCGGAGTTCGGAACAACCGGCGGAGACGTGGCAAGCTGGTTTGCCCACTACGGCAGCGAAAGGGCTACTGAAATTCTGGAAGGCCTTGCGGCCAATGACATGCGAACGGTTGCAGGCAACAGTACCGCGGTTCGCGCGGTGGCTACGGGGCAGGCGGACGTCTGTTTCACCGACACGGACGATGTGTACGCAGGACTTAGGAACGGCTGGCCTCTGGCAATGAACTGGCTCGACCAGGGCGGCGACGGCACCCTGGCCATACCTAATACTGTCGCCGTAGTAAAAGGGGCTGCGAATTCCGAACAAGCTGGCGTCCTGGTGGATTTCATCCTGGGCGGTACTGTCGAGAAGATGCTGGCTGAAAGCCATTCACACAACAGCCCGGTCGATCCGAACCTGGCCCGGCAATACTCCGAATATGCGATCGAAAAGCCGCTGAAAGTCGACTATTCAGAAGTCGCCGATGAACTGCCGAACGCGATAAAAACCGCTACGGAGATTCTTAAGTGAGCGGTGGGCCGACTTTTCGCAGCGTTTTTCTGCCTGCCTCACTGGGCCTGTGGGTCCTACTGGTGCTCATACCCGTGGTTATGCTCATTCATGCTGCAATCGGCACTGATGCAACCGGGATTATCGGGTCCGTCGAAGTTAACGCTGTTAAGTCATTTGCTCTGGCGGCCGGTATTTCGGCTTTCGCGGTGCTTTTGGGATGGGTTCCCGGGCGACTGCTGGGCACGGCGGGGTCCTGGTCGATGCTGATTCTGCTGCTCCTGGTGCTGCCTCTGATGCTGCCGCGATATGTTCTTTATTATGCATGGACGCTGCTGCTGAGCCCGACTACGCAACTGGGCGCTTACCTGGCGGCCAGGCCTTCTCTGGCCAGATTTACCGCTTCGGCGACATCGTCGATGGTTCTGGTTTCCTGGCACTGGCCTCTGGCGGCGCTGATAATGGCGCAGGGCTGGCGCAGCATTGATAGACAGGTTGGCGACAGCGTTTTGCTCGATGCCGGCGCCAGACGCGGATTTCTGCGGGTGTTTTTACCGCTTATGAGCCGCAGCATTTTACTGGCTTTCGGCGCCTGCTTCGTGCTGGCGCTCTCGGATTTCGCCGCGTTTCATCTGGCGGGCGTAAAGACCTTCGGGACGGAACTGGCGGTGCTGTACGAACTTACCGGCGAACCGGGGGCGGTCGCCGCGGCCGCCTGGCCCGTTGCAGTTGCAGCCGCGGTCGCCGCAGTGGTTGCGGGCGGTTCGATTCGTTCGTGGTTCATCAGCGATGTCACCCACGAGAGCATTTCTTCGCAAAGGCGGCGCGGACGCTGGCTTGTGCTGTTGCTTCTGGTTCTAATTACCTGCGGCTTTCCGGTTGGAATTCTGTTGTTTAACGCCGAGGGGACCCAGGAGTTTCGACTGTTTCTTACCCTGCATGCCGACGATCTGGCCTATTCGTTTCTGATAGCGGTTATGGCCGCTCTATTCGCTCATTTGATAGGATGGGGGGCGGTTGCAATCGACGATACCGCGGATGGCACAGGGCGGGCGGGGCCCGGCAGACGCATCGTCGGTTTTGTGCTTAGAGCCGGCGTCTTTCTGGCCATGTTTGTGCCGGGCTCGCTTGTTGCCTCCTCACTGCTGGAAACGGCTGTTGAGCTTCACGTTCCGGTCGCATTCAGCCAGAGCGTGTTGATCGTATCAGCCGGTCAGGCGGTCAGGTTCGCAGGCCTGGCGATGATTATACTTATGCTTACCCGTTATCCAGACAGCGAACAGCTTTCACAGATGGCCCGGGTGGACGGGGCGAGTCGGTTGCAGTGCTTTTTACACGTTCACCTGCCCCGGGTCTGGCCGGTGGTTGCGGGCGGCTTCATACTTATAATTGCCTTCAGCGTTGCCGAACTGGCCGCGACGATGGTCCTTTTGCCGGCGGGATTGCCCAATTTCGCCCAGCGGCTCCTCAATCAGATGCATTATGCCCGCGATCAGCAGGTTATCGCATCATGTCTGATACTTGTCGCGTGTCTGACGATTATGGCCGGAGCGGTCGTACTGCTGCTGGGATTCCTGCGAAGCCGCAGGTCCGCCGTCTGGGCGCTGATACTCGGCGCCTCAGTTATGTTGACCGGTTGTGACCGGCGGGCCGGCGGCTCGGTGGATGTGGTGCGGCATTTCGGTTCAACCGGCGCCGGTAACGGCGAATTCCTGTATCCGCGGGCGATTGATTACGTGGGCGATGGCGTGCTGGTCGTCGACAAGACCGGCAGAATTCAGGAGTTTGACCTTAAGGGCGAATTCCGGAACTGCATCGAAATGCCTAAAATCGAGGCCGGCAAGCCTACGGGCCTTTCGCTCGGTCCGGACGGGCGTCTTTACGTGGCGGATACGCACTACCATCGGGTCTTGATATTCTCGGCCGACGGTGAAATCGATCAGGAGTTCGGCACTTTCGGCCGGGAGCAGGGCTGCTTTATATATCCGACTGATGTTGCGTTCGGACCCGAAGGCAATATTTACATCGGCGAGTACGGCGGAAACGACCGCATCAGCGTATTCGACCCGAACGGGACCTTTCTTTTTTGTTTCGGGGAGCCGGGCAACGAGGCCGGGCAGTTTTCCAGGCCTGCCGCTCTTTGCAGCGATTTCGAGCGTAATCGCCTTTACATTGCCGATGCTTGCAATCATCGTGTAGGCGTTTATGATTTTCAGGGCAATCTCAAGCGTTACATAGGCTCGGCCGGCAGAGATGTCGGCCAGTTGAGATATCCATACGATCTGGCGCTGATGAAAGACGGGACGCTGGTCGTCTGCGAATACGGCAACAATCGGCTGCAGTTGTTCGACAGCGACGGCAACAGCTCGGGCGTATACGGAGAAGCCGGGCGACAACTTGGACAACTGGCCTATCCCTGGGGCGTGGCGGTGGATGAGAAGGGCGTGGCTTTCGTGGTCGATGCCGGCAATAACCGAATTCAGGTCTGGAAGTTTTGAACAACAGTTACGGCATATATTTTGCTCAGCCCTGGTGGCTCGCGGCCGGTGTGCTTTTGATCCCGGTCGTGTGGCTGGCCATCAAGAATATGCGCGCAGTCGGCCGCACCAGGCGTATCATGGCTATCGTGCTGAGATGCCTCGTTTTAGCTGTGCTGATATGCCTGCTTGCCAGACCGATGCTCACTCGCAAGAGCAGACAGCTTACGGTTGTTACCGTGCTTGACCGCAGTCTCTCGATCCCGCCGAATCTGCGTGATGCCTGCATCGATTATCTTTCGGTCGCAGCAGCCGACAGGCCGGATACCGACCGCTTCGCCCAGGTCGACGTAGCCGAGGCCGCGAGCATTTCGAAGCTGCCTTCGGCGGACGTGGAACTGAGGGAGCGGAACACCACCCTGACGGGCCATCAGTCCAGGCTCGCCAACGGCGTGGAAATGGCAATGGCGATACTGCCGCCCGATACCGCCGCCCGCATTCTACTGGTAAGCGAAGGAAACGAAACGGGGGGCAGTCTCAAACAGGCGGCTGAGACAGCCGCCGCCAACAAGATTCCCATCGATGTTCTGCCGGTGCGTTATCGATATGACAGTGAGGTTCTGTTCCGGCGGCTGGCGGCTCCCGACAAGGCCAGGAGCGGTGAAACGGTTTCGCTGCGTTTCATAATGGACAGCACCAGAAACAGCAAAGGCAAACTGCTGCTGAATCTGAACGACGAGCCGGTGGACCTCGACCCGGGATCCAGCGAGGTTGCTGCGCGTGTCGAACTGGAGCCCGGCACCAATGTTCAGACGATGTCGATTCCGGTCGGCACCAGGGGCGTACACGAGTTCGAGGCTTACTTCGTTCCGGACGATCCGAACGATGACCGTATAACAGAGAATAACCCGGCCAATTCAATCGTCTATGTGTCGGGACCGGGCCATATACTGGTTGTGGATACCGACGGCGCCGCCGGAGCCGAGCTTTATAACACCCTGCAAGGCCTGAATATAGATGTACGGCACATACCGGCGGCCGAATTCACCGACAACCTCGCCAGACTGATGGATGTGGATGCCATCATAATGGCCGACGTCGATGCGGGCAGTCTGACCTTTCAGCAGCAGGAAATGCTATGTCGGTATGTGACGGACTTTGGCGGGGGTTTGATAATGGTCGGCGGGCCGAACTCATTCGGCGCCGGGGGTTGGATCGGTTCGCCGGTTGCAAAGATTCTGCCGGTCGATCTGGATCCGCCTCAGAAGAAGCAGATGCCCAAGGGGGCGCTGGTTCTGATTATGCACGCCTGTGAAATGCCGCAGGGCAATTACTGGGGCAAGAAGGTGGCTGTCGCGGCGGTAAAGACGCTCAGCCGGCTCGACCTTGTGGGCGTGCTCGCGTATAACTGGGAGGGGGGCAGTGACTGGGTCTTTCCGCTGGCCGAGGTCGGCGATAAGCAGAAATTGATCTCCTCGATAGAGCAGATGCAGATGGGCGACATGCCCGATCTGCACTCGCATCTTAAGGCGGCCTACGACAGCCTGGTAACGGCCAAAGCCGGCCAGAAGCATGTGATCGTAATCAGCGACGGGGACCCGAATCCACCGACTCCGGAGCTTCTTAACAAATGCAAACAGGCGCAGATAACCTGCACCGGTGTTGCTGTCTTTCCGCATTCGCCGGCCGATGTGCAGAGCCTGCTCAATATGGCCCGGGCCACCAACGGACGTTTTTACAACGTGAAAGACCCGCAGCAGCTTCCGCAGATATTCATCAAAGAGGCGCAGGTGGTCCGCCGGGCGCTGATTGTGGAAGAAACTTTCACGCCCAAGCTGACCTACGGCCTGAGCGAACTGATGCGGGGAGTGTCCTCACTGCCGAGCCTCGACGGGTACGTCCTTACGGGCCCCAAGCCGGGTTTAAGCCAGATGGTTCTTGCCAGCACCCAGGACGATCCGATTCTGGCGACCTGTCAGATGGGGCTGGGCCGGTGTATCGCTTTTACAAGCTCGGCCGATACACGCTGGGGCGCCAACTGGGTGCAGTGGGAGGGTTTCCGCGGTTTCTGGGAGCAGGCGGTGCGATGGGCCGCCGGTACCGGCCAGTCGGCCGACTGCGAGGTTCATACCGATGTGCAGGGCAGGGACGTGATCGTAAACGTCGAGACCGTCGACGCCGAAGGCAGGTTCATCCAGCTTGCGAGTATAGAAGGCCAGGTCATTGCTCCCGACATGACCACCAGGCCTATCCATCTCGATCAGACGGGTCCGGGTCAATATCGGGCGCATTTCAGCGCGCCGGGTTCCGGCAGCTACGTGGTCAACCTGCAGTATCGCAGGATCGGCGAAGACGCCAAAACGCAGATCAAACATACTGTGGTTACTATCCCGTTCGCACCTGAGTTTCGCGACCTTGCCGACAATGCGCCACTTCTTGCGCAGATAAGTGACCTGACCGGCGGGCGGGTCTTGCCGGCCGATCCGAATGCCGCTGATCTTTATAACCGGGCCGGCCTGGAGTTTCCTCAGACGCATACGCCCCTGACCATGCCCCTGATGTTCGCCTGGATTGTGCTTCTGCTGCTCGACGTCGCGGTAAGACGCGTAGTTCTGGATGTGCGGGCTATTGTGAGGAGACTGGCCGCGCGTGCAAAACCTCGCAAGAGCGAAGCCGACCAGGTCCTGGCAAATCTCAAAGCCAGACGCAGGCAGGTTCAGGATCAGATAAGTTCCACCGCCGCCAAACGGTATGAGGCTCCGACCGATTTCAAGGGACCTTTTCCCACTTCCAAAATCGATCAACCGCCCGCCGGAGCAGAGGCTAAGAAGAAACCGCCGGAAGGGCAAGAGAAAGCATCGACCGGTGAGAGCGCTTCGCACATACAGCGATTACTCGATGCTAAACGCAAGGCCTCCGAAGGCGACAAATCGACGGACGATGCATAAAAGATAGACAATAAGGAGACCGGAAATGGCTGAGACGAACGAAAGCGTGGAAAAGAGTTGCGAACAGTTCCGTAAGATGTTCGCGGAGCTGCGCAGCGAGATAGGAAAAGTGATTGTGGGCCACGCCGACATAGTCGACGACGTGCTCATAGCCCTGTTCAGCAGGGGCCATGTGCTGCTCGAGGGCGTCCCCGGTCTGGGCAAGACGCTGCTGGTGCGGACCCTGAGTTCGGTTTTTTCGCTGGAGTTTCGACGCATTCAGTTCACTCCGGATTTGATGCCCGCGGATATTATAGGCACCAACATAGTCATGGAGGATGCGAAAACCGGCCGACGGCAGTTCGAGTTTCAGAAAGGGCCGATCTTCGGGCAGATGATCCTGGCCGACGAGATCAACCGCGCCACGCCCAAGACCCAGTCCGCGATGCTCGAAGCGATGCAGGAAAGATCGGTGACCAGCGGCGGACAGCGGCGCAGGCTTCCGGAGCCGTTCATGGTTCTGGCCACACAGAACCCCATCGAACAGGAGGGAACCTATCCGCTGCCCGAGGCGCAGCTCGACAGGTTCTTTTTCAAGCTTCTCGTGCCGTATAGCAATCGCGAGGAATTGCGAGCGATTCTGGAGCGGACCACATCCGGGCACGAACCCGAGGCTCAGATGATGATCAAGGCAGATGAAATCATTCAGGCCCAGGATCTCGTCCGGAAAGTCGCAATCGCCGAACACGTGCAGGACTACGCGATCCGACTGGTTCTGAGCACCCATCCCGGAGGTGAATTCGCACCCGAGGTTACAAACAGTTTCGTAAGGTTCGGTTCCTCGCCCAGGGGCGTGCAGACGCTGGTGCTGGCGGGCAAGGCCCGTGCTTTGCTGGACGGCAGATACCATATAAGCTTTGGTGATATCGCCAGATCGGCACTGCCCGGGTTGCGGCATCGCATTCTTCTGAACTTCGAGGGCCAGGCCGAGGGGCTTACCAGCGACGATATCCTGAACGACATTCTCGAAGCCACCCCCACAGCCGACAAGGGCGTAGGCGTATCCAAATAACCAGATAGATAGAAGCAGACTCACATGGCGAACACAAAACGGACAGGTTCGGCAAGAAAGCTCGCCCAGTTGCTGGGTACGGACTTCGTGGCCAGGCTTGACGGGCTCGACGTGCTCAGCCGTCGAATTCTCCAGGGCAAGCTTCAGGGCGAGCGGCGTTCGAAGCGGCGTGGTCAGAGCGTCGAATTTGCCGATCATCGTCCTTATGTAGTGGGGGACGACCTGCGTTTTGTGGACTGGAATATCTACGGCAGACTCGAGCAGCTCTTTCTCAAGCTGTTTTTGGAGGAGCAGGATCTTACCGTTCACATTGTGGCCGATGCGAGCGCTTCGATGGCGACGGGCGAGCCGACGAAGAGCCTGTTTATTCAGAAGCTGGCCGCGGCACTGGGATATGTAAGTCTCGCCAACAACAACCGTCTGTGCATAAGTCTTTTTGCCGACGGCCTGGAACAGCAGATGCCCAACGCCAGAGGCAGGAATTACATGAATCAAATGGCCGACTTTCTAATCGGCGCAAGGTTCGAAGGGGTGTCGGATTTCGACAAATCATGCAGTCAGATAGTATCCGGGCGAATCGGTACGGGCATAATGATAGTGCTGTCGGACTTCTTCTTCAAAGCGGGGTTCGAGTCGGGGCTTCGCAAGCTGCTTGGTAGAAAGTACGATCTTTATTGTATTCAGGTGCTCAGTCCGCAGGAAATGTCGCCGCAGCTAAGCGGCGATCTGAAGCTGGTTGACGTAGAGGACGCCGACACGGCCGAGATCACGATAAGCCCGGCCCTGGTGAAGTATTATAAGCGCAACCTGAGCGCCTACTGTAACGAACTAAAGCAGTTCTGCACCCGTCGCGGCGGCGTGCACGTTCTTGCAAAATCTTCGGACTCGGTGGAGACACTGGTCCTGAACTATTTGCGGCGAATCAGGCTTCTTCGCTGATACGCCGGTGGGAAGACATTTATGCAGTGGCTTACGCCTTTAATTGGAATATATGCTTCGGCCGCGGCGGTGCCTGCGCTGCTCCTGCTGTATTTTCTCAAGCTCAAGCGGCGCGAGCAGGTGGTCTCCAGTACGCTGCTGTGGAAGCGGGCGGTGCAGGATTTGCAGGTCAACGCCCCGTTTCAGAGGCTCCGGCGTAATATTCTGCTGCTGCTTCAATTACTGATGCTGTTGGCCATTCTGGTGGCTCTTGCCGGGCCGATTCTGTCGCTGGTTCCGGGCGCAGCAAAGCGATACGTCCTGCTCATCGACCGGTCGGCAAGCATGAATGCCACGGATGTCGAGCCCAGCCGACTCTACGCCGCTAAAGAGAAGGCTCTTGATTTCGTCGACTCGATGCGAAACCGAGCAGCCTTTTCCCTGCGCGACAGTGCCGACCAGGCTATGATAATCGCGTTCGACGACCATGCGGATGTGATGTGTAATTTCACTTCAGACAAACAGCAGTTGATACAGGCTGTCGAAGCGATAGAGGCCGGCGACGGCAAATCACTGCTGAATGAGGCCGTTACGGTTGCGCGTGCTTTCGCGCAGTCTCCGGGTGTGGAGGGAAATATTCGCACGGCCGAGGAGCCGGCACTGCTTCGGTTATTCAGCGACGGTCGGATTCAGGACCTCGATGAGATTGTTGTCGGCGAGGAAGAACTAACCTATCATGCGATCGGAGACGAGCCTTCGAACCTGGCGATAACCGCCATGCAGGCCCGAAGGTCTTATGAGGATCCCGAGCAGGTGAGCATTTTTGTTTCTCTGGCCAACTACGGTGACGATCCGGTTACAACCGACGTTCAACTCAGTATAGACGCCAACGTCAGGGCGGTGCGTTCGGTCAAAATTCCGCCGGATTCGACGGACCCCGACGGCGAGCGGTCGCCGGGCACTTCGGTTGTGAACTTCGCCGCCGAGCACAGTGAAGCCGGGATTGTCGAAGTGAGCCACCTGCATGCGGACAATCTTACAGTCGACAACGCCGCCTGGGCGATTCTCGAAGCACCGAGAAGACTGTCGGTGCTTCTGGTCAGCGAGGGAAACGCGGCTCTCGAGATGGCGCTGAGGGCCTGCTCGCTCGAAAAACTGGATCCATGCACGCCGGCGGGATTCGATTCCATGGACCACGCCCGGTTCGAGGTAACTCAACCTTACGACATAGTCGTCCTGGACAATCACTCGCCCGAAAACCTGCCTCGCGGTCGTTATCTGATATTCGGTCGGCCGCCGGCGGGGCTGGGAGTCCCGGTTACGGGCAAAACCGAGAACGAAGTCGTCGTCGACTGGAGATCGCAGCATCCGGTTCTGCGGCATGTCAATCTGGACAACCTGTTTGTAGGAACCGCCCACAAAATGGAGCTTCCGCGCGACGCCGAAGTCCTGGCTGAGTTCAGCACTTCGCCTGCGATTGCCGTGCTCCGCAGGGACGCAAGCGTATTCGTGCTCGCGGGTTTCGACAGTCTGCAGAGCAACTGGCCTTTCGAACCCGGTTTTGTGCTTTTCTGCTACAATGCCGTGTCATTCCTCGGTGCCCAGTCAGCGGGCGAGCAGAATACCAATCTGGCGGTCTCGGACCCGATCCGGATAGAGGGCGTCGTTCCCGGAACAAAAGCGACGATCGACGGGCCGGACATGCCTGCTACAGAGATCCAAGCAAGCCCTTCGGGCGCATTTCGGTTTGCACAGACGCATCGAGCCGGAGTGTATCGAGTGGGCTGGGGACAGGATTCGGAGAAATTTTTCGCGGTGAATCTGCTTGACCTCGCCGAGAGTGACATATTCGTGGCCGAAGAGATTGTTCCCGGCGGTCGCGTTGTCGCCGCCGAGAAGGCGCTTACCCGGGCCAATCTCGAGTTGTGGCCCTATCTGGTTCTGGCGGCGCTGATTATTGCCTTTTTGGAATGGCTCGTATACAATTACAAAGTGCGGATTTAACTCACAATCCTGAAAAATTTCGGTGAGAGCAGAAAATGTGCAAAGCCCTACGAACTCTGGTGTTCCTTACCGCGATACTTTGTGCGACCGCGGTCTTTGGAGCCGAAGAGGAAGACCCGTTTGCAGTTGATTTCTTCCCCGGCTGGGACAGACATTACCGGCCCATGCAGTGGATGCCGGTCGACGTCGGGATCAGAAGCGAACTGACCAAGCCGTTCGACGCCACTATCGTAATCTCTTCGGCTCAGGACGGCCTGAACAAGCTCAACATCGTCCACAAGGCGGTGCTCACGCCGGATTTGTACAAGCACATGCCGCTGGTTACAAAACTGGCCTATACAACCGAGGACTGCACGCTGAAACTGCTCGATGAAAGGGGCCGTCTTCAATGGCAGCACGCGTTCGATATGATGGACTTTTCAGACAGCGCCAGTGCTCTGACTGCCGTGTCTGAGAACGATATTCTAATAGGGCTGGTGGGCGCCGCCCGGTTCGGCGTAATGCGTCTGGAGAATCAGGCCGGTTCCAGGAGAGGTTCCGAATACGGCCAAGTGCACATTGCCGCGAAGGTGCCGAGATCCATGCCCTGGGACTGGACCGGTTACGTGTGTCTCGATGCGCTGATTCTGTACGATCCGGACTGGTCGTTATTCAGCCGTCAGCAGCTTCGGGCGGTTTGCCAGTGGATTCAGAACGGCGGCAAGCTGCTGCTTATAACCGGTTCCCATGTCATAGCCGCGGACAATCCGATTGCCCAGATGATTCCGTTTGAACTGGGTCCGCTGCAAGATATCAGCGTCTCAATGCAGGTACTTAACGGCTGGAAGCTCAAGCTGAACGGCGATGCGGATATCAAAGGCAGGCCGCTTACGCCCAAAAGCGACGCACGTCTTTACCAAACCGCCGGCGACAACCCATGTCTGTTCGCGACCGCTTATGTCGGGTTCGGCAGGGTGGCGGTGATGGGATTCGATCCGGCCTTGTTAAGCGATGTGCCGAGAAGCAGCTCGGCGGATTTCTGGATCGACCGAGTTTCAAAACTCCTGAGCGACGACAATCTGACAAGCAACAAGGTCGTTTTCACGAAGAACTACGGCCCCTTAGATGCATCCAGGGCTCACCGTATGATCATTCCGAAACGCGAAGTGCAGAATAATTCCAATCCCAATCAATACGGGCGACGCTACCAGATAGGCGTCGATGTACAGGCCACCAACCAGCTCATGGAGCATTTATACAACATTCCGGAAATGAGGCCGCTGAGTATATGGTGGGTAATCCTGCTGCTGACGGGACTGGCCGTGCTTTTAGGACCGGTTGATTACCTCGTGCTGAAACGCCTGGATCGTCTGCCTCTGACATGGCTTACTTCGGGCGCCTGTATCGTGTTGTTTACGGCCGGCGCTTATTATGGCGTGCTGGCCGTTCGCGGGGGCCAGATGCAGCTCAGAACAATCTCAATTCAGGATTTCGTCGAAGGCGGTCCATCTGTCTGGACGACCAGTTACAGCGGTCTGTTCGCGCCCAGAAGCGACGATTATCGCATAGAGGGACCCAACGGCAAACAGTGGTGGTCGGGAGCGGCGCCGAGTCAGCAGCAGATCTTCGGCTATGGTAACGAAACCAGAACACGCAGGATCAATTGCATTCAACAGGACGGAGGCAATATACCGTATTCGCTCCCGGTCAATATCTGGACGATTCAGTGCCTGCAGGGCGAATGGGATTCGACGAAGACGCCGTTTACGGCGACGGTAGAGCGAAAAGGCCGCCGCGCCGTTCTCCAGATCGAAAATCAATCCGAACACAGCATAGCTCGAGGTTTTGTGGTCTTTTCCGACGGCATGGGATTCCGGTTCGATGGATTTGACGGCCCGAATAAGGAATACGAAATGCAAGTTTCCGGGCAGATCGGACCGAGTCTCTGGCGATATAACGGGACGCCGCATGAGCATTCGCAGTCGGGCCGTTCGTATCTGGCCCAGGCTTACGAAAAGGTGTTCTTAGCGCAGGGTGTTCTTCAAAGGACCAAGGCAATGGACGCTTATCTGGCCAAGGGCGCTGCCGTAATCTGTGTGGAGTATGAAGGCCCGCCGCTGGAGTACGGCGTGGAAGGCTACTCATATGACAGTCACCATATTCATCTGGCAAGACAGGTGGTATTTCCCCGTCAAGATAATGAGGGCATGGGATTATGATCGAAATAAAGAATCTTTGTAAGAACTTCGGCAATCTCTCGGCCGTGTCGAATCTCAATCTGAAGATCGACGCCGGCGACATTTTCGGGTTTATAGGCCCGAACGGAGCCGGCAAGACCACGACCATGCGTATTCTGGTGACGCTCCTGGAGCCGACGGCCGGTGTGGCGTTCGTCAACGGGCTTAACGTCGTAACTCAGGGTCGAAAGGTGCGGCGGTGTGTCGGCTATATGCCGGATTTCATGGGCGTCTACGACGATTTGAAGGTATTCGAATACCTGGAATTTTTCGCCGCGGCGTTTGGCATCGAATACCGCAAGAGAAAAGGCATCGTCGAAGGTGTGCTGGAGCTTACCGATCTTCAGTCGAAAAAGGCCGCCCCGGTCGACAGCCTTTCCAGGGGCATGCAGCAGCGGCTGGGCCTTGCACGCGTACTGATCCACGATCCCAAAGTCCTTATTCTGGATGAGCCTGCAAGCGGGCTGGATCCGCGGGCCAGGATCGAAATACGCGAACTGCTGCGCGAGCTGAAGCGTATGGGCAAAACAATAATGGTATCCAGTCATATCCTCAGCGAACTCGAGGAGATCTGCGACAACGTCGGGATAATAGAGCACGGCAAGCTCGTCTTCAGCGGCACGATGGACGAGATCGTGCCCAAGCTGGGTATGCAGAGGCGGGTTCGAGTAAAAGTCAACGAAAATCAGGCGCGGGCGGTCGATCTTCTCTCGGCCATTCCGGACGTTCAGGAGGTGACTGTCGAAGGCGATCTAATTACAGTAACACTGGTTGACGGCAACGACAACAGCGGCCTTATCGCCAGGGCTCTGGTGCAGGGGGGTCTCGACGTTGTGTCTCTCGAACCCGAAAAACTGAAACTGGACGATGCGTTTCTCAGATTGACCAAAGGCATAGTCCACTGATGCACAATAACGTCCGTTTGTGGTATCGAATTCTCGAATGGCCCCAACACTGAACATAACGCTGCCGGGCATATTGACACCTGGAAGGATTACCGGGCCGCTGTTCGGCAAGGAACTGCGGGTTTCGAGCCGAAGGCGGCGCAATTACCTGTTGCGATTCGTCTATCTTGTGCTGCTTACCGGTTTTGTGGCGATAGTCTGGGCGGATGCGGCCGGATTCAGCGGTTCGTTCGCGGTGCAGAAGTCGCAAATGGCCATGGCCGGAAAGAGGATAATATCCACGGTAGTGTTTTTCCAGTTCTTTATGACGCAGCTTGCTGCGATCGTAATGCTGAGCACATCCATAAGCGATGAGATTTATCATCAGACGCTTGGCCTGCTTATGACCACCACAATTACCGGCCGCCAGATCGTCTACGGAAAGGTCCTGAGCAAGCTGCTGCAACTTGTGCTTCTTCTTGCCCTCGGATTGCCGTTGCTGGCGGTGGTACGCATATTCGGAGGAGTGCCGGCTCCGTACATACTTTCCAGCTTTTGCATAACTTTGTCGGCTGTTGTTTTCGCAGGCTCGCTCAGCATGTTTTTCTCGATAAACGAACGCCGGGCTTACGTCGTCATTATCAAGACGCTCTTCGCAATGGGCTTTCTGTTTTTCTTTTTGCCGATGCTTGCAGGATCTGTTTACCTGCCGGGCCTTTTGTTTCGAGGACCGGGCCGGGCCTTTCTGAATCCCTCCAACCCCGGGCCGGTAATGCTGCTCGGCATTGCTATGCTGCACGCAAATCCATTCGCGATGCTGTTTGTCATAACGCAGAACATGCTGAGTCCCGGTGCGCTGAGGTTTTTCTACTGGCCCGCACATTGCGGGGTCATGCTGGCAATGTCATTTGCGGTCCTGCAAATATGTATCTGGCGAGTTCGCAAGGTGGCTCTGCGCCAGGCCGTGGGACAGCTTCAACTGGTCCGCAAAAGAGTCTGGTGGAAGAAAAAGAACAACAAAGCTAAGAGTCCGACGACAGCCGATGAGCCGGAGATAATAGCCGGTCCGATCAAACGGGTAAAGGGATCGCCGGTTCTGTGGAGAGAGCTTCGCGCACCCGCCATACAGGGAATAGACAACAAGAACAGTCTCATAGGTCTGGCGATAAGTGTCGGTGCAATCATTCTTACTTACATCATCTCCTCACGCCAGAATTCGCTCCAATACGAGGTTACGCACGTTGCCTATATGCTGCTGTTCGTGATCTTGGGGGGCATTGTTACTCTTGTGCGTGCTGCGACTTCCATAACCATCGAGAAGGAGTCGAGGACCTGGCCACTGCTTCTGGCGACGTCGCTGAGCGAATGGCGCATCCTGTCGGACAAAGCGATTGCGACCTTCAGACGCTCTGCGCCTATATGGCTGTTCGCTCTGGGGCACCTGGTTCTGTTCTTTTCACTTGGGTATGTGCATATAGCCGCTCTTCTGCATGTATCGATATTGATTCTCTGGCTGATCGTGTTTTTCACCGGCTCGGGACTGTACTTTTCTTCGCTTTTTAGGCACTCGACCTCGGCCGTGGTCGCCACAATCGCCATGCTGATCGTTCTCTGGGGCGTTCTTCCGACGGTGTTTATTCTTTCAGGAGACGTTTACGAACGGGATGCGGGCCATCCGATAGTCCAGACAGTGGTGATAATCCACGGCTCAGCGGGTCTTCAGAATGCCAGTCTCGGTCTGGCGGACCTCAAGTACCAGTGGCCTCACGGTCGCACGGGTTTTGCCGAAACAACGGGTTTAATAGCCGTCTCTTCGATTGCATATATGCTTGTGGGCATTGTTCTGATGTGGCGGGCCGGATGCAGATTCAGAAAGAAGATATTTTAAGAACGGACTGATTAAGAAATACTCAGGAGACGCAGGTGGTTCAAACGCTTTCCATATCGCCGGTGTTGACGTTCCTCGGGCGTCTTGCCGGTCCGATACTGGATAAGGAACTGCGCGTATCCAGCCGCCGCAAAAGAAGTTATTTGCTGCGCTCGGTATATGTGGGGCTTCTAGCGGTTTTTGTCGGCTTTGTCTGGGTGGGCAGCATTGACATTTTCTCCGGCAATACGTCTGCGGCCTATACTGCTTCACAGATGGCCGAAGCCGGTCAGGCTGTCACCGGAATGGTCCTGTGGTTCCAGTTCGTCTGTTCCATGCTGCTTGCCGCTGTATTCCTGAGCGTGGGAATCAACGAGGAGATTCGAAAGAGAACTCTGGACGTGCTGTTGACTACCCATGTGAATTGCTTCCATATCGTCGCCGGAAAGCTCGTCGGCAAGCTCCTGCAGATTCTGGTCCTCGTGGCGATCAGCATGCCGCTGCTGGCCGTGGTCAGGGTTCTGGGCGGCGTTAGATGGGACTGTGTTGTGGCCGGGGTCGCAATCACGGCGACCGGAACTGTCTTTGTCGGAACACTGAGTCTTTTCCTCTCGATCTATGTACAGCAGGGATACAGAGTGATTATGACGGTGGTTTTTGTCTGCATTGTGCTGTTCATGGGTGTACCCGGGGCACTGGCTGCCTTGAGACATTACAACGCCGTATCTGGAGCCACAGCCGACGCCATAGTATACTTCACCAATCCTTTTGTGGCGATGTTTGACGCCACGCAGAGCTTGTTCGGTGCAGTGACGCCGGTTGCGGCAGGCCGGTCATGGCCCGCACACTGTGGGGTCATGCTTGCCTGTGCCGGGGCATTAATGGCCTTGACCATGGTCGGCGTTCGCCGGGCGGCTCTTAGCGGAAGCGGTCTGATGGTCAGGAGAATCGGCACAGCGGCCGGGGATGCGATCGACAGAATTGCAGCCAGGGCGTCCGGAACCACGGCACAAGCCCGACAGACTTCTATTCAGATAAAAGGCTCTCCGATAATCTGGCGGGAGATGCAGGGAAGACTTTCGAGGCATCGCGCAACCGCCGTCGTCCGGTACGGACTGGTGGCGATTGCAATAATCACTGCGTCAGTTGCCGCGGTAGTAATCAACGAGGAGGCGCAAATGGTTATCGGTGCCGTCGCGTGGATATTGTCGTTTTTGCTGGTAATCCGCGTCGGCGCCCAGGCTGCTTCGTGTGTTACGAAGGAAAAAGAGGCCCGTACCTGGCCGATCCTGCTGAGCACACCTGTATCCGACGGCCAAATCGTAAAACACAAAATGATTGCGGTTCTGTTGCGGAACTTGCCTACTATCATTGTGATTTTCGGGCTTTACTCGATTATCTATCTATATGCTATTGCGCACGAGCCGGCTATCATAATCGCGCTGATAGGCGCTCCGGTGGGATTTGCGGCGTCGATGACGTACGTGATGGGGCTGGGCATCTACTTGAGCATGCGTATGAAAAGCAGCACCGGGGCCGTAGCCGCCACACTGGGCATCTATCTTGGAACGAGTTACTTCTGCTGCGGATGCACCGGGCCTATGATCGGCGTCTTCGGCTTTGGAGGGCCCGCCGGGGTTGGTCTGATGGCAACACTGATTCCCGTGGTCATACAGCTTATTCCGGCTGTTGTATGGGCCGGTGTGGGCATAATCTTCGCCAGACTGGCGGTCGGGCGAGTAAGGACGGGTCAAATATAGGTATCGGCGGCAGCCACGAAGGTCCGCCTTAAAGCAATTGGAAATCTAAAGGTTATGAAGACAGTACTTCCCGGCATATTGCGGTCGGCGCTGACGTTTTCGTGGTTGACCGGCCCGATCTTTGACAAAGAGCTTTGTGTTTCAAGCCGGCGACGAAGAAATTATCTGCTGCGCAGTTCTTACATTTTAATCCTGATGGCCTTTCTCTCACTCTTCTGGGCCGCTGAGATGCGTTTCGGCGGCGGATCGGCCGTGTACCAGGCCTCGCGGATGGCAAGAATCGGCAAGAGCGTAATATTGTTTGTCGTATGGTTTCAGTTCCTGACCACCCAACTTGTCGCCGTTATTATGCTGAGCAATTCGATCAGCGATGAAATATATCACAAAACACTTGCAACGCTGGCGACTACGCCTATTACCGGCCTGCAGATTGTAGTAGGCAAACTGTTGAGCAAATTGCTTCAGCTCGGGCTGCTGCTTGCCATTAGCCTTCCGCTTCTGGCCGCGATACGTGTCTTTGGAGGGGTTCCCTGGGGCTACGTTATTTCTGCGCTGGCTATTACGGTGAGTACACTGGTTTTCATCGCCTCTCTTACATTGTTTTTTTCCATATTCACCAGACGCGCGTACGTCACCATGATAATAACCGTTCTGACTCTGGGTGTGGTTTTCGCCCTGTTTCCACTAATGACGGTTCTGGTGAGCGAGAACATGGATCTGGTGCCCGACCGTACTCTATTCGAGGCATTCACTCTGCTGCATCCTTATGTGCTTCTGACTCAGGCAACGAATATGATGATGTTCGCCCGGCCCGGAAGAGTTCCGATGTACTTATATGTAGCCGGCAACTGCGGGATCATGCTCGTCGCTGCTGCACTGTTGACCGTCATATCGACCGTAGTTGTGCGAAGAATCGCTCTGCGGCAGGCGTGCGGCCAACTCGGCAAATCCACGGCCGCCGAGCCCGTGATAACAGTAAACCGCAAGACGACAATCAGGCACGAATCGTCGATGCGGCGGGTCTGGCGTGCTGCAATCACCTGGAAGGAGCTGCGCAGCCCTCTGTTGGGCAGGAACAAACTGCTGTCGATGCTGATAATTCTGGGCACGGTGTTTCTTGTCCTCATCACTTACCTGCTTTGCGGCGGCGCCAGGATACTGGACGATATGGAAGTACAAATGGTATACTGCGTCGCGTTCGCCGGTATCGGCACTTTGGTGACCCTTGTTTTGCCGGCTGCGGCAATTTCGTCGGAAAAAGAATCACGGGCATTGCCTCTGCTGCTCGCCACGACTATGGGCGACTGGCAGATTACGCTGGGCAAGTTTCTCGGATCGCTGTTGCGGATATTGCCGGCCTGGATACTGCTGGCGGCACACGTGTTTCTCTTCGTTTTGGCGGGTATAACCCATCCGCTGATTCTTCTGCAACTGCCGCCGATCGTCGCATCCGCAATCTTCTTCCTTTGCTGTACTGGGCTGTATTTCAGCTCGAGATTTCGTCGCACGACCGTTGCCGTGGTCGCAAACTTCGTTCTCGCAGCGGTGATCTGGCTGCTCATCCCACTGTTATTGTTTATGGCCCTGGGCATCAGCCGCGCCTCCGAGGACCTGGCTGAAATGTACGTGGATACTACTCTGCCTTTTCAGTTCGTCGTTATCGTCGATGCGTGTAACCGGGGCGTCGGTAGTAGTTACGACGGGCTGCGGTACTACTGGGCGACCGGATCGAGTCGCGACGCATTCGGTGCGACGCTTCTGACCATGATCTGTGCGGGATTATACTACATGATCGGCCTGTTCTTTCTCTGGCGGTCTAAAGTTCAGCTTCGAAGAAACGTATTCTGATGAAACAATGGCCTCGATATCGCTTAGGAACATTTCAAAAACATATCCCGGCGGCATAACCGCGGTAGAGGACTTTTCTCTCGATGTGGCTGACGGCGAACTTATGGTTATTGTCGGCCCCAGCGGCTGCGGCAAGACCACGACACTGCGGCTGATAGCGGGCCTCGAAACCCCGGATGCGGGTGTTATTGAGATAGCCGGCAGATCGGCTGTGGACGTGTCCCCACGCGATCGCAACATATCGATGGTCTTTCAGCAGCATAGTCTCTATCCGCACATGACGGTTCGCCGCAATCTGGCTTTCGCCCTGAAAATGCGCGGCGCCGATTCTGCTGAGATCAAGGAATCCGTCCATGCGATTGCCGGACGGTTGGGAATACAATCGTTTCTAAACAGAAAGCCGCATTCACTTTCCGGCGGTCAGCGACAGCGGGTGGCCCTGGCCAGAGCGTTGGTGCGGGATGCCGATGCCTATCTTTTCGATGAGCCGCTCGGGCATCTGGACCCCGCGGTCCGAAAGGAACTGCGCGTCCTGCTCAAAAGTTTTTTCAGCCGTCGCAAGGCTACAGTTATCTACGTAACCCACGACCAGGTCGAGGCCATGGCGCTCGGTGATCGAGTGTGTGTAATGGCCGAAGGCCGCGTTCAGCAAATCGGTTCTCCGCTGGAAGTTTACCGCAAGCCGGCGAATCTGTTCGTCGCGCGCTTTATTGGCGCCCCGGCAATGAATTTCATCCGGGGAAGAATCGCCACCGGCCGAATCGGACCTTGCTTTGTCGCCGGGCAACACTCATTGAGCATTCCCGATAATGTTTTCGCTCGCATACGGAAGTATGCGAACGTCGAATTGATTCTGGGAATCAGACCGCAGGACATACTGATCGATAAGCCACAGAAAGGCGGCTTTTGCGTTCCGGCTCAAGTTAAAAGCGTGGAATATCTCGGCGACTGCGCGGATGTCTATCTCGAAGCAGGATATCTTGGCGATATAGCAGCCCGCGTTGACGGCGGTGAGCCTATATCCGTCGGCGGTTCGGTAAAAGTCTGCATAAAACCGGAAAAAAGCTGCTTTTTCGAGACGTCGAAGCAAGGCCGCAACATCGCCCTGTGAAAAAATCCAAAACCGCTGCTAAAGGCGCTTAACGTACTTCGGAGCAGTCGCGTCGTTGACCTGCCCACCCCATTTGTGCTATAATCAACGTATCTGCATGCCCCGGAAGGCATGCGCCCAAGTTAAAGCGACCGCTGAACCGTGTGGCAAGGGGTTACGGCGGTCAGTATTTGAAACGCCCCGGAGGACAGGTATTTTAATTCTCTGCCGGTTTTTACAGGCCGAAATTGGAGTGTGTGTATGAAGAGTCTGCATCGCCCGCGATACATCGCAATTGTTCTTTTTTGTTTTTTGCTGTCTTTTGCAGCATCTGCGGCCGCCGAGGAGAACTGGACCGCTTACAATGACTGCATCCGCTATCCAGGCGACACAATTGCCGAAAACACGACCGACTGGACGATATACGAAGGTTTTACCACTCACAGCACGGGCAAGCTGAGGAACTTCGAAACCGGCGATGAGGCCTCGATGCCGACCGTGGCCTTCACAATGAATATGAGTGCGCCGGTCGCACTGCATACCGATTACGGCGATACCCCGGTACCCGGGACAGAAGCGCATGAGATTTTCGACGGCAAGGTCGATTTCAGTGGAACGATCATTCAGCATCACGGCAGCAGTCCATACTGGTGGGTCGAGATTACCTTTACCGGCCTCGATCCCGACGGCATCTACACTTTCGCCGGTTCGGCCGTTCGAGTTTCGCCGTCCGATGACGACAGAATAACGCTCGTAACCATAAGCGATGCCGACAGTTACGTCAACAACAGCGGCCACCCGGCCGGTAACGAGGACTGGGTGGGCACCGATACCACCAAGTTTCTTGCCGTTGGCAACGCCGAGAGGGGGATAGTCGTCAGGTGGGACGAGATTTCACCGGGTCCCGATGGAGACTTCACAATTCGGGCCGAGGCCGACAAGAGTCTCGGATCGCACGGCAGAAGAGCCTATCCTCTCCACGGATTCATGCTCCAGGAAGTATCGAGTTCGAGCAACAAACCACCGGAAGTCGATGCCGGTCAATACGACGGCCTGCTTTGGCCTAACCGCAAAATTTTACTCAATCCTCAAGTGATCGACGATGATCCGTGCAATGTGGGCATTCTGACATACGAGTGGTCACAGGTGAGCGGCCCCGGTACAGTGAGTTTTTCGCCCTCCGGCGAGGTACCAAATCCGGAGGCCACGTTTTCACAGCCGGGCGTATACGAAATCGAACTGACCGCCTGGGATGAACTGTCGCAGCCCGGCAGCGATACGGCCGAGATCACAATTATCGAGCCGGACTGCCCGGTCGGTGATTTTGACGGTGATTGTCTGGTTGATCTTTCGGATGTGGCGGTTCTCGGCGATTACTGGCTCGACGGGCCGTGTTCGGACCGGGACTGCCCCGACGTTGACGAAAGCGGCCAGGTCGATTTTGAGGACTACTCCTGGCTGACGTACAACTGGATGGAAAACCGGCAGAAAGGTCAGCTAAGAGTCGATATCGAACCGCAGGCCGCGGTCGACGCCGGTGCTAAATGGAGCGTCGATGGTACCACGTGGTACGACAGTGGTTATACCCATCCGGGTCTGACTACAGGTGCATATACCGTGCGTTTTCAGTCGGTCGAAGGCTGGGATTCTCCCGAAGACGAGTCGGTTAAAATTACTTACGCCCAGACAGTCCAGGCCTCGGGAACATACGTCCGCCAATCCGGATTTCTTTCAGTGTCTATAGGTCCTGAAGAAGCTGTTGCCGCCGGTGCGCAGTGGAGGGTCGACGACGGTTCGTGGCTCGACAGCGATTCAGCCCCGATTTCCCTTCCGACAGGCCCGCATACGGTCGAGTTCAGTTCCGTTTCCGGCTGGAACACGCCGAATCCCGTACAGGTTGAGATAGAAAAAGACCAGACCGCGCCGGTCAATGTTGTCTATACCGAGCTTTCGGATGCAACGGTCGTGATAAGCGAGTTCATGGCCGCCAACTCCTACATACCGGCCACCAATCCCATCAACATCTCTACCCAGATATACGGCGATGACGCCCATCCCGACTGGCTTGAATTGCACAACAAGGCGGATTCAACGGCCGAGCTGGGAGATTGGTACCTGACGAACGATCCGGAGAACCTCACAAAATGGAAGATACCCTCTTCCGTGCAGATTCTTCCGGGCAAATACACCGTGCTGTTCGCATCAGGCAAAACCGAGGCCGAAAACCCAGCCAACTATCCTTATGTGGACGAGGACGGTTCGCTGCATACCAATTTCAATATCGGCCGAAACGGCGGCTATCTGGCACTGGTAAAACCCGACGGCCTCACCGTAGCGCACGAATACGCCGATTACCCAGAGCAGCGGGGGCTGATTTCTTACGGCATCGGAAGCAACGGCGTCGTTGGCCACCTGCTGGCGCCTACCCCGGGAACGAAGTTGCGTGAGGGATGGTCCGGCGCTGATAATCCCATAGCTTATTCCGGCGTCGTCGGCGACACGTCTTTCAGTCATGATCGCGGCTTCTACGATGCTCCATTCGAAGTGACGATCACCTGCGATACGCCCGGCGCTACGATTCTGTACAGCCTCGATGGATCGGAGCCGACGAGGGTGTACAGCGATCCGATACCGATTACGACCACCACGGTCCTCAGAGCCAAAGCTAATATGGCTCTTTGGCTGCCCAGCAATATCGACACTCAGACCTATATCTTCCCGGACGATGTCGTAAAACAGACCCAGCAGCAGGCACTGAGCAAAGGGTATCCATCTTCGATTGCAGGGTATCCTGCCGACTACGAAATGGACCCGGAAATCTACAACGACCCGGACTATTCGGCACTTATGCGAGACGCCATTCTCGCGGCGCCTACTCTGTCGGTCGTTACCGATAAGGACAACGTCTTCGGCTCCAGCGAAGGCATCTATACGCATCCGACTTCGACCGGCCTTGCATGGGAAAGGCCGGTCTCGGCCGAATACTTCGATCCATGCGATTCGCTGGAATTTCAGGTCAATTGCGGTTTTCGCGTTCAGGGCGGCGCCAGCCGACAGCCGGCGAAGGGGCCGAAGCACTCGTTCAGCCTGCGATTCCGGGGCGGTTACGGTCCCAGCAAACTCGATGCCGAATTGTTCGAGGCAAGCCCGGTTGAAGAATTCGACAGTCTGCAACTTCGAGCCATGTACAACAATTCCTGGATTCATTGGGACGACGACCAGCGAAGCCGAGGCTCGATGATAAGGGACCAGTGGGCCCGGGATTGTCTGATCGCCATGGGCGACACCTCAGCCTGCTACGGCACCTACGTTCATCTGTACATCAACGGTATCTACTGGGGGCTGTACAACGTGCACGAGCGGCCCGAAGCGTCGCATCATGCCGCCCATCACGGTGGAGACTCCGACAGGCTTGATGCACTCAACAGCGGCTCAGCCGTAGACGGAAACACTTCGTCCTGGGCCAGCCTGCACAGTCTGGTCGCCAACGCGACTTCCGGCGGAATAAGCCTGGCCGAGTTTCGGCAGATAGAAAAGAAACTCGATGTCGTCAATCTCATCGATTACATGATTGTGAATCACTACGGCGCGAACCACGACTGGGACCATCACAACTGGCGGGCGGCCGGCGGCGGTGTGTTCGACGCACCCTGGCGCATCTACAGTTGGGATGCCGAGAGAATTCTCGAGTCCGTCAGCGCCGATGAAACCGGAACGAACAACTCCGGCAAGCCCAGCAGACTGTTTCATTACCTTCGCCAGAGTGAAGAATTCCGCATGCTTTTCGCAGATCGTCTGCACAAGCATTTCTACAACGACGGAGTTATGACCCCCGAAAATACGGCTGCACGCTGGATGGACCGCGCCGAACAAATCGATCTGGCGATCATATGCGAATCGGCCCGATGGGGCGATTACCGACGGGACCTTCACCGCTATCGAAACAGTCCTTACCTGCTCTACACGAAAAACGGTCACTGGTTGCCCGAGCAGGACAGGCTGCTTGCGACATATTTCCCCACCCGGTCGCAGAGAGTCCTGAGCAGATACCGGTCGATGGGCCTGTACCCGAGCGTCGAGGCGCCGGTGTTCGATCCCCACGGCGGCTTCAGCCTGAGCGGCTTCTCGCTGACCATGGCGAACGCCTCGGGGACAATCCTCTACACGCTCAATGGCGCCGATCCGCGACTTCCCGGCGGGGCGGTCAATAGTGCTGATGCGATTACCTACAACGGCCCGGTCGATCTGGCCGCCAGTGCTCATGTCAAGGCCAGGGTTCTTGCGGCCGGACAGTGGAGCGCGCTCAACCAAGCAGTGTTCGCGGTGGGACCGGTTGCGGATTCGCTCAGAATCACCGAGCTTATGTACCACCCGGAGGATACGGGCGATCCGGAGGACCCGAACACCGAGTACATCGAGTTGCAGAACATCGGCCCTCGGGCAATCAATCTGAACCTGGTTCGCTTCACCGACGGTGTTTATTTCACGTTCGGGGACATCGATCTGGAGGCCGGCGAGTATATTCTCGTAGTCGCGAAGCTCTCGGCGTTCGAGGCGAAATACGGGACCGGGTTCAACATTGCGGGTGAGTATAGCGGACGGCTCGACAACGGCGGCGAAAAGATTCGGCTCGAAGACGCCGCGGGTGCAATTATTCACGACTTCCGCTATCGGGACGGCTGGTACGATCTGACGAACGGGCTGGGATTTTCGCTGACGACGATAGATGCTTCGGCGACCGAGCCGAATCAGTGGGACGAGAAGTCCACGTGGCGGCCGAGTTCGGCTGCGGGCGGTTCACCGGCAGCCGACGATTCGGGCGTATTGCCCTCGCTCGGCAGCATAAGAATCAACGAAGTGCTTGCGCATTCGCACGCTGCGGCTTCGGACTGGATCGAGCTGCACAATACGACTGATGAGCGGGTCGATATTGGCGGGTGGTTCTTAAGTGACAATGACTCCAACTTCAAGAAGTACGAAATTGCGGCCGGCACGTACATCGATCCGTGCGATTACATCGTATTCCGGGAGGATATGCACTTCGGCAATCCGGATGACCCGGGCGCTCGCGAGCTGTTTGCGCTGAGTGAGGACGGCGAGGCGGTTTATTTGCATTCCGGCGGCGGCGGCTCGCTTACCGGCTACGTGGAAGAGGAGGATTTCGGTGCGTCGGAAACGGGCGTGGCGTTCGGCAGGTACAAGAAGAGTACGGGGACATTCAACTTCGTGGCGATGAGTGTGAACACGCCGGGAGCGGCGAACGCTTTGCCGAAGGTCGGACCGGTGGTCATTAATGAGATCATGTACAATCCCCCGGAAGGCGACGCCGAATACGTCGAGCTTTATAACATAAGCGGGGCGGCTCTGCAACTGGAGGACTGGGACGATGTGAAGGGACAGTTCGTGCCGTGGCGGCTGGAGGATCGGGGCGGCATCGAGTTTTATTTCCCGCCGGGCACAGCGATACCGGCCGACGGTTATGTGCTGGTCGTAAAGGACCTGGAACTCTTCAACAGCGAGTATCCTGACGTGCCCGGCAACGTGCAGGTATTCGAGTGGGTCGAGGGTAAGCTGGACAACGGCGGCGAAAAGGTGGAGCTGGGACGGCCCGGAGATGAGGATCCGGTCACCGGCAAGCGGCCCTATATACGGGTCGACCGGGTCAATTACAGTGACGGCTCACACCCCGAAGGCTCCGATCCGTGGCCTGCGGGGCCCGACGGAAACGGCCCGTCTCTCAGCAGAATCAACCCCGCCGAATACGGCAACGACGTGGTCAACTGGAAATCCGCCTCACCCTCGCCCGGCGGCTCTGAACCGTAGAATCGAGCCGGGCGTTCACATGTTCGGTTCCGAAACGAATCCGGTCCGCCGGTCGAAACGCTAAATGCGCCACGGGCTGCGCATCGAACGCCCAAGATGGCGGTTCGCCTCAGAGTCGCCCGTGAAAGCCTCTGTATCCGGATCCCATTTCAGCGAACGTCCAAGCTTGAATGCGATAATCGCCAGATGTCCCAGACTCGCGCCGCGATGGCCTGTCTCCTCGCTGCAATTCGGGCTTCTTCTGGTGCGAATGCAGTCGAACCAGTTGGCGTGATGATCGTTGTCACCGGGATTGACCTGTCGCGTTTTCAGATTCATTTCCTCGAAGATCGACTGTGGCCGGGCCTCGACGGGCCCGCCCGTAGTCATGGATGTAACCCAGCCTCTCTCGCCCACGAACACGCCCCCGAAGTTGCCCGCCAGCCGCGCATCGTCATCGACCGCATTGTAAACGCTTTTGACCATTCCCCAGTGGTCGACCAGATGCAGCAAAGTGCCGTTCGAATATCGATAAGTGAGCGTCGGATATGGACTGTCCGCCGGATGCAGAATCTCGACCGGTCCGCTGTCTTCGAAACCCAAAGCGTACTGAATAACATCGGCGCTGTGCGAGTGATGCCATGTGACCGACGCCGCTCCGAAATCCTCGCAAAACGACCACGGCACCACACCCGGCATCGGATTCAGGTGAAAAGCCCGGTTATACGGCTGCCAGGGAGCCGGGCCGACCCACAAATCCCAGTCGAGTCCGTCCGGAACCGGTTCAGCCGGCAGGGCAAAGTTCATAGGGGCATAGGACCGCCGAGTAGACTCCGTCCGGACGATCCGGGCGCATGGCTCGAACCTTTTCGCCCCCGTAAAACCTCCAAGTGGAGTCCAGAGCGTATACACCGATTTTACCTTGCCGATGCCGCCGTCGCGGACAAATTCGCATACCCGCCTGATCGTCGGAATTGAACGGTATTGCGTCCCGGTCTGAAATACCCGGCTGTATCTCTGCATTGTTTCCACGAGCCGCCTGCCCTGGCCTATCGTAATCGAAATCGGCTTCTCGCAGTAGACGTCCTTGCCCGATTTGGCGGCGTCTATAGAAATAGGAGTATGCCAGTGATCCGGAGTCACGACAACAACCGCATCGATATCGTTCCGCTGCAAGATATAACGGTAATCGTTATAAGCATCGCAGCCTGCGTATTTGGCGTTCGGCTTTTTAGCCCGGGCAATCTGTTCGGCCTCGCGTTTGCCTTGTTCGCGGCGGCTGCGATCCACGTCGCAAATCGCCAGCAACTCAACCGTCGAGTCACCCGCCAGCCGGTGCAGATGGCCGCGCCCCATTATACCTCTGCCAATCAGCGCCACTCCGATCCGTTCGCTCGGCGCCGAATTACCCGCGCCCGCTAAAACCGATGAGGGCACAACCCAAGGCACTGCAGCCGCGCTCGATACGCCCGCGACACGCCCCAGGAAGTTCCTTCTGGTTATTGGCTTGCTGTCCTTCTGGAGTTTATTGGATTTAGTCATCAGGAGGTTCCGTAATATCCGTCTAAGCAGGCTGTCGCCCTAATTCAGGCGAGTTCGATACATGCTTCGTTGAACGATTTGATTGCTGCTGACTGCGGCTGTTGCAAAGCGAACATAACCGGCCGGATGTCGGCTTCGTGCAACTGTCTGAGAATATTCGCTGCCGCCGCCGGTCCGCAGCCGTCCAGATTTACCACCTTGAGCCGATTCCCAAGACGTCGAACTGCCTTGGCCGGATCTAGACCGTCGCGCAGCCACTGATTGAACCGGCAGTGAATGCCTACACGTTTGCTCCGGCTCCGGCATAACTGCCATGCTTTCCGCATCCCAATCCCGTCAACAGCCAACTCAATGTCGTATTCATCGCACATCTTCTCGATCCGGCTAATCGCATCGTCCGACGGTTTGCCGATGAACGCTTCGACGCCCATGCTCCTGCCGAATTCGAAAAGCTTGCGACAGTCCGATTCGTCGTTTGGAAAATCTGCGACTCTGTAAGTGAGCAACCTGACCGCAGCTTCGTCCATTGCAAGCCTTATGGCACTCATGCGGTCGCCGGACAATCCGGGCCCGAAAGTCTCACCGCCCGAAAGCCTCTGGCTGCTGGCGGCGCCCACGTACAGCAACCCCGCTTCATTTGCCTCATCGACAAGCCCTGCAAAGGTTGAGTCGGTTCTTGAAAGCCCGAGCCGCCAGCCCAGCCCCTCGCGGGCCTTCACGGCGGGAGTAAGAAACGCACTGGGCGTGGTCGGAGCCTTCAGATCTCCCAAAGCAAACTGCGTCGCTCCCAGGTAAAATCTCAGCATTCCGGGATCCCAGAAAACATACGGATTGTGAGCTATCGTGCAGTAAAACACTCGCCCGCGTCCGTAGCCTCGCACCCATGCAAGTGCATAGTCATTGTCCTCGCGAAAGACCCTGCCCAGTTCCCGGCCTTGAGCCATGTTTGTCTTTTCCGTATCTATACTGAACAGCACCCGGACCCGCCGCCGCGAATAAACGTCCTGAAACCGAAAGTGCTCGTCCCGATATTCGAAACCTTTGCCGCCGAACACACCGTTGACCGGATGTGAAGGATCGTCGAGCTTTATGTGAACGTGTTCGGTGCTTTCGCGATGGTTGGCCCCTCGCGCTCCCAGCATAACACCGAATTCCCGCCAATCCTCGTGAGCGCCCGGCCAGACCGTAAAGGCGACACTGGTTCCATGAACGCCCATCAGCCCGCCGCCGCTGTAGACGAACTCGACCAGATTTCGCCGCAGTATTTTGTCTTCGAACAGATTGCCCACCGTATTGTTGAAAAAGACCGCATCGAATCGTTCCAGACTGCTTCGCTCGAAGACCCGCGGATCGCTGCTGACGGTTGTCTCGAAGGCGCCGCTCTTTTTGCCCATCAACTTGAACGCCTCATTGGCCGTTTTTGCGGAACCGTGCCCGCCGTATCCGACGTTGCGGTCGAATATTAACAGCCGGCGTCCTTTGTCCGGCTTGACTACAGGCTCGGCCGGAATCGCCCTGGCAATTCGCTCGGATGTCGACATTTCGGCGGATATCGAACCGCCGCACCGAAGAGCCAGCATCGCACCGGCCGCTCCGGCTGAACTTCGCATGAAATCCCGTCGCGTGATCTTCTTCATGAGTTGCATCTTTCTTTTGATAAGCTGTATCTGTTGAAACGATGAGAATATCTAAACAACTGCAGCACTTGCCGGTCAACCCAAATCTTTCGACGGTTAGGCCGGTTGAACACCGCAGCAAAAACGACTAGGATATAACTCGTAAAGCTGACATCTGAAGCGTAAAGGAACCTACGATCCGAAAGGAATGCGAATGAACCGGTTAAATGTAAGTCTATGTTGCTCATGTACCAGCCTCCTTGTTTGTGCATTGATTTGGCCGATCCAACTTCGGGCGGACGCCAAATCGATTCCGGGCTTCGACATCGGCCCAAAAATGAACCGTATAGAGCCGGGCAAATTCCTCATAGATCCGCCGACGCTGGAAAATCTGGGCTTTCGGTGGTACATAGCCGGTGACAGCAACCGCAATGCTTCGGTCTCGGTTGAATTTCGCAAAGAAGGCACTGAGAACTGGACACGGGCTTTGCCGATGCTGCGAGTTTGTCACGAAATCGTCAACCAGAAGTACGGCCCGTACAGAACCGGCAATCTCTTTGCGGGCAGCGTACTGTTTCTGGAACCGGCGACGACCTACCAGGTGCGATTCACCATGTCCGATCCGGACGGCGGCGCCCCGGCCGAAGCGAAACTGGTCACTATTTCAACTCGGCCCGAACCCACGGCTTATGGAAAAGGACGGAAGATAAAGGCCACACCGGAAAAAGGCTTAATGGCGGCTTGCAACCAGGCGGCACCCGGAGATATTATTATGTTGTCGCCGGGTGTCTACAAAGGTTCGTTCGAACTGAAGAAATCCGGAACGCCGAACAAGCCCATCGTCTTTCGCGGCCCCGAGACCGGCGAAGCCATCCTGGAAGGCGACGGCGTTAACAGCGGAACAAAAATAGTGACCCTGAACGGAGCCAACTACCTGCACTTCGAGAAGCTGACATTTCGCAACGCTCAAATGGCCGTCTACGCCGCCAGACCGAAAGGCTCCAAGGGACTCGTGGTAAAGCGGTGCAAAATCCATGACGTTGTTTACGGGATCAACACGGGCTGCGTCGAATGCAGCAACTGGTACATCGCCGACAACGAAATTATCGGCATAAACCCGACCTGGTATCCGCGTCCTCCGAAGACCTACATGAGTCCGGGCCATACGGGCGTCAATGTCTACGGCCGCGGCCACGTGATCTGCTACAATCGCATAACCCGCTTCAGCGACTCGGCCGCCATTTACAATTTCGATGTCCCAGTCGATGACGTTGCCAAGCACTGCGTAAACATCGACTTCTACAATAACGACCTGTCCTGGGCACAGGACGACACTTTTGAAGCCGACTATGGCTGCCACAACGTAAGATTCTATCGCAATCGCTGCTACAACACTCACACCGGCATGTCCACCCAGCCTTTCTACGGCGGCCCCGTGTATCTGATTCGCAACGAATTGTATTCCATTACTCGCCTCAGCTATAAGCTGAACAACTACCCGGCGGGGATTCTGGCCTACAACAATACGTCCTGCTGCGCCGAGCAGGGGTTTCGGCCGCCGCCCATCTGGCAGAACGGCCATTTCAGAAACAATCTTGTTATGAGTGCTCGCGGATATGCCCTGGACTCCGGCTCTCCAACCCCATACAGTACGATGGATTACAACGCCTACCGCCGAAACGAGCGGGACAGACTGTTCAAGTGGATAGACGCCGATGGCGAAGCAGGCCGGTACAACAGTCTCGGGACTTTGTTTGAATCAACAGGTCTCGAAGAGCACGGGATGCTGACCGACTACGACATATTCGTCAACGCCGCTGCTCCTGAAGAAGGCAAGACCTGCAGCCCCAAAGATTATGATCTGAGACTTAAAAGCAGCGCAAACATAATCGACGCCGGTGTAGAACTGCCACAGATAACCGACAATTACACGGGCGATGGTCCCGACATAGGCTGTTACGAATTCGGCCTGCAGCCGCCTCATTACGGACCGCGGCCGCACTGACCTGCCTTGCTTACACGGAGATCAGTTTCCAAACGCGTTCGAGCGCTGCGCCCGTCTTCTGCACCGCCGCCTCGTCATCCATGCTACGTAGCTCCTGATCGAAAGGCTCGCACTCCACAGGTCCGTCGTAACCGATCTTCGCCAGGCAGTTTACGAAAGCCTTCATGTCGATCACACCGGTGGTGACAGGCAACGCCCTCTTGTTGTCGACCTGCTGATCGACGTCGATTCCGGCCGGGGCGTCGTTAACATGGACGTGAATAATATCTCTGCCGGAAAGCTTCATCAACTCCTCGGCCGTTCCGTGGGACGTATACCAGTGCCAGCTATCCATAAGCAGCCCGACGTTGCCCGTACCGAGCGCATTAACCAGTTCCATCATTCCCTGCTGTGTGCTGATAAACGGATAACGTGACCGCGAGCGGGAAGTCCTCGGCCCGACGAATTCCAGTCCCAGCCGTATGCCGTGGTCTTTCAGTACTTTAGCTGCTTCTCGCAGGCGGTTCTCGTGCAGCTTGAAATTCTCAAGATATGTAAGCTCATTGTGGCCCGGCAGAATCCAGGTCGCCACTCTCGTGACCCCGAGTTTCCGCAGCAGGGCGGCGTAACCGGGTAAATTACTCATGCTGTTCTGAAATTCATCCCCACCTCTTCGAAATTGTACGGGCAGTCCCGCCGCTCCATAGCGAATGCCTCTGGCCTTCATGATCGCCAGCCATTGTTCTATTTGTGCGTCGGACTTGTTCCTGAACTCGCCCACGCTCGGGGTAATGCTGTCGAACCCGTACTTGACTGCATATTCCAGAGCCTGCATCTGATTGGCTCTGACTCCGATATGTCCCGGGCCCAGATTCTTATAGAATTTAACCTTGTTTGGTTCAGCCGCGCAAACATCGGACCGTCCGCCCAAATACAGACCCGCCGCCGCAACTGCGGTCGACGCGCAGAACGCCCGTCTGGAAATTCTCTCAACCTGCTTCTTGTCGGATGTCTTCATTTTTACCTTCTCCATGTTTGTTGGGTGTAGAATCGAACGCATTTTTCAATTCTACTCTGAACGGACACTTTCGCCAGACTTTTCCAAGTGCGGTGCCTCGATCTTTAAATATACATTCTCCGGTTCGCTCTGGCAATCCAACCGATAATCAGCCGGTGCGACCACGAGCCTCTCCTTTTCGACCACTTCTCCGCCGAGCCGATACACGTGCACTATTCTAAGCCGGTCGTACGATGGGACCTCCGAGACCAGATGAAGGCACGCCCGAATGGTGTTCAGCCCCGTATTCGCCGTATACCTGACGTAAACCGTCTCTGCCGGTTCGGGCAGCACTACATCACCATCCCAGTTATACCGCCAGTGATTCACCCACGTTGGCACATTTGATCTGTGAATCTCTTCGAATTCACCTGACCTGTCTACCGAATAGCTGATGCGATTGTCGGTCCCGTTGCATACTCGTCGAACGGGCCCGGGCCCCTCCAGGATTTCATTGAAGTGATACAGGTCCGTCTCGTAATCACAGAGATACTTCCACATCTCAATTGCCGCTCTATTAGGTCCGCTATCCCTCCAGCGGCCAAACTCTCGAAAACGTTTCAGATCGGTCGTATCAGCTCTGCGGCCGCAGGTCAGACGAATGCATATCACACGCGCTGTGCACCGGTTCGGTATGAAAAAAGCCCCACAGATATAAAGCAGTGAGATCGCAAAACAGAGCCAGCCTTTAGACCGCTGGTCGTTCTGTCGATTATCACGTAAGTGTTTGCCGCACATGCGTTCACCCGGCCGAAAAACAGAATTGTCGTGAAACTCAGATCTATGCCAATCATTCTAACCCGATTGCCTTGCCGCGGCAAGAGCGGGGAATGGTCAGTTCGAGCCTTCACAACCATGCGATCGACGTGTACAATATAACCACCTGCATTGATTTCGTTGGCCAAAACCACACAGAAGGTAAATTATGCTGGATGAACTGAGAGGCAAGCCTCTTCCGGAAGTCTGCAATCCCGAAGAGGTGCTCCCGATTATCAACAAAATATCAATTTTCGCCGGCCTCACCGATAAGCAACTTTATTCGCTCTTCAGGGTGCTGGAAAAAGTACATCTCAAGCCCGGCCGCATCGTTTTCACCGAGGGCGAGCCCCCCAGCCACATCTACATCATCCGCTCCGGCCGCATAAAGCTCGTAGTCAACGCCAAAGATACGCCGCTCGAACTGTGCGTTCTGGGCGAGGGCCACTGCTTCGGCGAGACCTCCGTAATCGGCATTCAGCCCCATGCCGCCACAGCCATCGCCATCGATGAAACCGACTTGATCATCCTCTCCCGCACAGCCCTGCTGACGTTGTACAAATCGGATCTGGAACTCTTCAGTGTCCTGATCCTTAACATTGCCAGAGAAGCCAGCCGCAGGCTCCACAAAGCCGACGAAATACTGCTGCACTACGTCTTCAAGTAAGGCGTATTCCACCTTCTGTCCGGCGATTATTTCGACACTTCTTTGCGCCTCTGCATCAGTTGTCGCCAGTTTGTCAGGACAATTCCGTTGTCTTTAATAAATGCCTCGATATCCGGATCGGCCATCAAGCGAAGTTCGGCATACCGGGCCGGCCCCGAGCCTGATATATGCGAAAAGACCTCCGTGGGCATTGTGCAGTGTACGATTATTTCTGTGATTCCCGGCTTCATATCGGAAAGTAATTGTACCAGTTGCGTTTTGCGGGTTTCGTAGTCCTTCGCATTTGTCGGCTGTGTCACCAGATCGTCGATCACCGGCAGCCCCGCATTCCACACATTCATCGCCACCATCCGCACGAGCGGCTTGAGCGCACCTGCTTCGGAGCCTATATGCTGCATATGACCGCCGAAAATCAGTATCGGTATCTTCTCCTCTATTCCGATCTGAACGTAACGGCTCAAATAGATGGGCAGAAAACAAGTCCCCATATGGCTGTCCAGATGGGTCGGTTCGATGCCTGCCGAGCGGAGCTTTTCGAGTTGAGCCCGAATCTCCGTCTCGACTTCATCGACCGAAGCATTCTCCATCACCTGTGAAACGCCCTTATATAGATATCCCTCGGCATCGACAAGCCCCGGCACGGATGTTTTGCCCGCCACCGGTCCCCATCGATAGTTCTTCCACTCGGCGGTCAGCGTAATATGCAGACCGGCGTCCGTTGCGGGGTGCTGTTTGACGTAACGTGTAATCTCCGGCACCCAGGAGCACGGCGCCATTATGCTCATTGATGTTGCGATTCCCTCTTCGACAGCCCGGATCGCCCCAACATTGCTGTCGTGAGACATGCCGGCATCGTCCACATGGAAGATTACCGCCTTCGTTCCCGCCGGCCAGCCGAGACGCTCGGCGAATGTTGGCGATACTGTTTCAGCAGCGGATGCGGAAGTTAGTGCCATAGCAATAAATACGACGGATAAGCAATAATTACCGAACATGGACCATAGCCTCCACGAGAACTCGTGTTTTAACCGGCAACCGACTTTGGCCGGATGCACATTACCAATTTGAGACACTTAACACAACGATCACAGTCTCGAGATCAATGTTTTTTGAGCCGAAGCACGGTTACGCTCGGAGCTTTGACTGCAATTGCTATCCCGTTGTCCGTCAGAAAGTCTAGACTCACTTTTCTCAAATCGCGTTCATCGTCGAGGTCGAACCGTTGACCGGAGTATATGAAATCTCCGGGAGTATTCTCAATCTTTACAAGGAACCTGCTGCGGTCCGCACGAAGATTGCTTAACAGTATAGTGATCAAACTCGTATCCTCATTTGCGCCGGCGCAAACAGTAAAAGACTCAGGCAGGCTGCCGCTGACCATCAGGCGATTCGGCGTGTCGAGTAGCATCTTGAAGGCTTTCATCGCATAATATGTCTTTCTGGGTGCGCCGTAGCGGTCGAACAGCCCGAAAAGATTCGTGTCTCCACTGTAATAATTCGCCACATCGACCGGACTGTCCTGCAGGCCGACAAGCGTGCCGGCCGTAAAAGCAGCCCCCTCGGCTCCGGCCACGCGTGCGAACCAGCGTTTTCTCAAGAGTCCCTGTCCGGCAAGGGTGATGGCGGTCCAGTCGTTGTCGGGAAGATAGTTCCACTCGTTCAGGTGCATCTCCGTTCGCACAAAGCCAAAATCGTCCAGCAGTTTTCGCAACGCCCGGGCCTTGCTGACATACACCGTCGGATCATTCGTATAGGTATGCCAGGAAAAGAAATCCAGCGGCAGTTCTTCATCTCTGCACAGCGTCAAAAAGCCCTTCAGGAATTCCGACGGCTCCATCGTATCGCCCGAAAATCTCCCTTGATAACCTGCAGACGGTCCTCCGACTTTGAGGTCGGGGTATTCCGCCTTAATCGCCCTGGCCGCGGCGGAATACAATTTATAATAATCTTCATCGCCGCCGGTCCACATATTAGGCCTGTTTTCCGGCTCGTTCCATATCTCCCAGTACCGAATGTCGTGATGAAAGCCATCGGCCCAGCCCTCGTTGTAATGGCGGATAACCCCCGTACAGGCCTTCGCCCACTTTTCGACATCCGCCGGAGGATGCACATGGTACTTTCTGCGGGTATGTTCGATGCTCTCGCCCAGCCGGTACACGATGCCGGTCCCGGCTTCCACTATAGCTCTGACATATTCGTCGGTTCGGGCAAAGTTGTAGTTTTCGGCCGCAGACGCGTCCGCTTCGAAGTCAGGAAAAATCACGTGAATATCCACTACATCCGGCGTCGGATACTCGCAATCGTGCAGCCGGGCCAGCGGAATCTCCAACTCCCTGTAATAGGCCGAAAGATCGATTAGCCCGCCGAAGTTCAGAGGACCGTTGTTGACCCCGTGCAGCGGCCGTATAACGCCTGTCCGCCGGGAGCAGTCAATTACTATCTCGCCCGTCCGGCCTCCCTGCAGAGTTTGAGGGGCCGCAAGCAGTAAAGCCAACCAAAGCACAAAACTACATCTGTTCATGCGGCATATCCTTCTTTTTCGTGACAATTTAAGCTCGTATGAGCTATTCTAACATGTCCTCACGGGCCCGCCAAGTGAAGATCGATCAATTGGTCGTTGAATAGGACCTGCCGCTCGAATAGAATGTTCGTCGTGGCTGCTCTTGGTTGTGAGCGGCGTTTTGTTAACTGGACTGAAAGGAGACCCGGCCATGTCCAACACCAATCCGATCTATCGGCGAGACTTTCTGGGGCAAGTAGGAGCGGCTTCACTCGGCGCACTTGCCGCAACGGCGGTAACATCGAAAAACGCCCGCGGCCGTCAGCGACAAAGACCCCGTAAATGGGAGCCGGTATCCGACCGCAAGTTACGTGTTGGAATTGTAGGCTACGGCGTCTGCAGGTTCGGCGCGGCTTTCGGGTTCCAGGATCACCCCAACGTCGAAGTCGTCGCGGTCAGCGATCTGTTCCCAGACCGCCGCGCAGGATTGATGAAGGCGTGTCGCTGCGACAAGGCATACGAATCTCTGGAGGTGCTGGTAAAAGACCCGGATATCGAAGCAGTATTCGTCGCCACCGACGCCCCCAGCCACGCCCGCCACTGCATCGAGGTGCTCAATCACGGCAAGCACGTCATGACCGCGGTTCCCGCCGCCTATGGTTCCATCGAAGATGCCGAGCGACTGGTCGAAACCGTGCAGAAGACAGGGCTCAAGTATATGATGGCCGAGACAAGCTGCTATCGCGCCGACTGCTACGCCATGCGGCAGGTCTACCGGGCCGGAGGCTTCGGACGTCTGGTCTACTCCGAAGGTGAATACTTCCACTACAGCTCCACACCTATCGGCTCGTACAAGAACTGGCGCCTGGGTTCGCCGCCGCTGTGGTACCCGACCCACTCTACCGCTTATTATGTAGGCGTCACAGGAAAGCGATTCACGTCCGTGAGCTGTCTGGGATTCAATGCCGGCTTCGACCTCTACAAGCCCGGAGCCAACAAATACGACAATCCCTTCACAGACGAGATAGGCCTGTTCGAGACCAGCGAAGGCGGAACCTCGCGCATGCTGATGGCCAAAGGCACTCACGGCGTGGTCATCGAAACCGGCCGCGTATATGGTGAGAAAGGCTGGATGCAGGGCACCGACTATCACGGGACCCTCAAAAAAATGCCCGACACGGTCCGTCCCGAACTGCCTCCCGGAATGCCGGCCGGCGGCCACGGCGGCTCTCACGGCCCGCTTGCGAATGAATTCGTCACATCCATTCTGCAGGACCGCGAGCCTCTGGTCAATGTTTACGAGGCGGTGGCAATGACGGTTCCCGGCATTGTCGCGCACCAATCGGCCCTCAAAGACGGCGAACGCCTGCCCGTCCCGCAATTCGACAGACCCGGGTCTTGACCGATGGAACTGTTGACTGGTGCGACATCGCAGTGATCATCGACAATTAGCCTGCCAACACAGGCATATAGCCGCCCGGTTTTTCAGTGAAAGTCGGACGTAGCAGCCCTCGTGTCCAAAAATATTTCATGGCTAAAGCACGCGGCACCGGGCCCCATAATAAATTGAAGAGGCAGGATACTACACGTATTTCATGCCTTAAAGGCGGGAATGTAGAGCAGGGCAATCGCATGAAAAGAAAATTGAGAAATCTTCAAAGATGTTAAAATAGG
>CAYOTO010000013.1:0-81828 GCA_964406945.1 uncultured Pirellulales bacterium | reverse complement strand
GACAGAGACTACCTCCTGACCCTGCTCGGCCTAAACGCCCCGAATGACAAAAAACGCACCTGATCACTTTCATGCGATTGCCCTGGCTCTGGGCCGGGCGTTCTTTACAGGCATGAAATTGATTGGTACTATGAGATTCCGGCGGTATCGTATACGCCGGAATTTTTTTTAACAGGAAAACTGTGTGGAACAAGCATGGCAGAAGAGCTTTCAAAGGTTTACGACCCAACGGCGGTCGAGAATAAAGTAACGCAGTTCTGGTTTTCCGGCGGCTATTTTCACGCCGAAGCCGCCAGCGGCAAAAAAGCCTATACTATAGTTATACCGCCACCGAATGTTACCGCCCCGCTGCACCTCGGGCATGCTCTGAATAATACTCTGCAGGACGTGCTGATACGCTTTCGCAGGATGCAGCAGTATGAGACGCTGTGGATGCCCGGCACCGATCACGCCGGCATTGCGACGCAGACGGTGGTCGAAAAGCGGATATTGAAAGAAGAAGGAAAACGGCGTACGGATTTCGAGCGGAACGAGTTTGTCGAACGGGTGCAGGATTGGAAGGACGAGTACGAGGCGCGGATCATCGCCCAGTTGAAGGCGATGGGCTGCTCGTGCGACTGGGACCGCGTGCGGTTCACCATGGACGATATGTGCGCCAGGGCGGTTCGCACTAACTTCTTCAACCTGTTTCGCGACGGCCTGATTTACCGCGGCAAGCGGCTGGTCAACTGGGACCCTGCGACGCAGACGGTCTTGGCCGATGACGAAGTCGAACACGAGACGGTGCAGGGGCATTTCTGGTATATGCAGTATCCTCTGGACGAGCCGGTCGAAGCCGGCGGAAAGACCATCGAGCATGTGACCGTCGCCACAACGCGGCCGGAGACCATGCTGGGCGATACGGCCGTTGCGATGAACCCAAAAGATCCGCGGGCTAACGCCCTTGTGGGCAAAATGGTGCGGCTGCCAATCGTGGGACGGCTGATACCGATAGTGGCCGATGAACACGTGGTCCTGCCTGACCCTGAAAGCGAGGACGAAAAGGCGAAATTTTCGACCGGCTTTCTGAAGGTCACGCCAGCTCACGACCCGGATGACTGGCAGATCGGACAGCGACACGGGCTGGGCATAATCAACGTGATGGGCCCCGACGGCAGCATCAGCGACAAGTACGGCTGGGAGGACGCGGACGCTCCGGAAGCGCAGGAACTGCTCGGCATGGACAGGTTCGAGGCGCGAGAGGCGATTGTCGAGTGGTTCCGCCGTGAAGGACTGCTGGAAGATGTGCGGGAGTACGAGCATGAGGTCGGCCACAGCTATCGCAGCCACGTGCCGATCGAGCCTTACCTGTCGGATCAGTGGTATATCGCGGTGAAAAAGCCTATAGAGCACCTGGCGGAGAAATTCGGACACGGAATTATCGAGGGCACGGATGTGCCGGTGAACTCGCTGGCCGGACTTGCCCTTAAGCCGCTGCTGGACGGACGTTTGCGGTTCATTCCCGACCGATACGCCAAGACCTACCAGACGTGGCTCGAAAACCTCCGCGACTGGCCCATCAGCCGCCAACTCTGGTGGGGACACCAGATTCCAGTGTGGTGGAAGGTTGCTTTTGACTCTGATGAAATAGACGAAATTATCGAAGAAATAGCGTATCAATCTGCAAACAACCGGGCATTCCATCAATCTCGCAATCCTAAAGACGTTTTTTTTGGAAACATCAAGTCAGTCCCGCTACATGAAGTTAAGTACGAATGTGTTGCAGTGCTTGACCCTGGAGGCGAGGATTCAGAATTTGTAGAATTCTTAGAAGACCATGGCTTTGAACGTGATCCGGATGTTCTCGACACGTGGTTCAGTTCGGCTTTGTGGCCGTTCAGTACAATGGGCTGGCCGGATGACACGCCCGAGATGAGGACGTTCTATCCGGGCGATGTGCTCTGCACCGCGAGGGAGATTATCACGCTGTGGGTGTCGCGGATGGTCATGATGGGCCAGTACTGCGCCGGCGACATCCCGTTCAGGGACGTGTACATCCATGCGATGATTCAGGACGGCCAGGGCCGCAAGATGAGCAAGAGCCTTGGCAACGGGATCGACCCGTTCGTGGTGATCGACAGCCACGGAGCCGACGCGATGCGTTTTACACTGGCGGATATGACCACCGACACACAGGATATCCGCATGCCGGTGGCCAAGATGAAACTCCCGGACGGGCGGCAGGTCAATACTTCGCCCAAATTCGACCTGGGGCGGAATTTCTGCAACAAGCTGTGGAACGCATCCCGTTTTGCAATGATGAATCTCGACGGCATCGACGCGGCGGCTTTCGACGCATCCAGAATGGACCTGACGGACAGGTGGATACTGTCGAGACTGGCAAAGACGGTCGCCGAAACGACCGAGGCCCTCGATGCGTTCAAGTACAGCGAGCCGGTATCGAGCCTGTACCGGTTCTTCTGGAACGATTTTTGCGACTGGTATCTGGAATGGGCCAAGCCACGGATGCAGGATCCCCAGCAGAAACCCATTGCCCAGAATGTTCTGGCGTTCGCACTGGACCAGATACTGCGGCTGCTGCATCCGTTTGTGCCCTTCATTACCGAAAGCATCTTCCAGAAGCTCAACGAGGTGGCGCCGGTTCGAAAACTTGCTGATGTCGCCGAAGCGCCGGCGGCCGATGCAATGGTCACGGCACAGTGGCCCCGGGGCCTGGACAGGCTTGTCGAGGATGACTGCCAGCGGCAGATCGAACTTATCCAGGAGCCAATCCGGGCTGTCAGGGATATTCGTAACCAGTACAACGTGGCCGTTTCCAAAGGGCTGACCGTTTCGGTGAATGCACCTGAAGCTTCGGCGGCGGTGCTGAATGCGAACGCCGGTCTAATCTGTCATTTGACCAACACGGCCGATTTTTCGGCCGGACCCGGTATCGAAAAACCCAAAAACGCCGCAACAGCCATAGTCGGTGAGATGCAGGTGTACGTACATGATGTGATAGATCCGGCGGCCGAACGGGCCAGACTCCAGAAGCAAAAAGAACAGATAGTCAAGGCCAAATCAGGTGTCGAAGGCAAGCTGGCCAACGAGAATTTCGTAACCCGGGCCAAGCCCGAGGTGGTTCAGCAGGCCAGAGAAAAACTTGCCGAACTCACGGAACAGTTGGATGCTGTCGAGAAGCACCTTGCAGAATTAGCCGAATAGGAAAGGTGGTGCGATATGGAGATGGAAGTCGAACTGTCTCGGATCATAATAAACGAAATGAGCGATCAGCAGGTGATCGTTCTAAAGGAAAAAAACGGAGATCGCAGCTTCCCGATTGTAATCGGGATTGTGGAGATTTTCGCGATTGACCGGCGTTTGAAGGGCATTGTGCCCCCCCGGCCGCTGACGCATGATCTGCTGGCGCGGGTTATCGATGAGATGGGCGGCCAACTGAAGCGAATCGTAATAAACGACCTCTCCAATCACACCTTCTATGCCAAACTCGTACTGGGACTGGACGGGCGGGATGTCGAGGTTGATTCGAGACCCTCGGACGCCATTGCCCTGGGGGTTGCATCAAATACACCTATTTTTGTTGCCGATCACGTTTTCGATCAGGCCTGTCAGGGCTGAACAGAGCCGAGATAACCAGCAGGCCCACCGCGATGCAGAGCAGGCTGTCGGCTACGTTGAAGGCTGGCCAACTCCAGTCGCGGTAGTAGACCAGGATAAAATCCCGCACGGCGCCGTCGTTGAATATGCGATCCCATAAGTTGCCGCACACCCCGGCGGTGAACAGGCCCATAGCGACCTGGACGAGCCTCTGTTTTGCACTTCCCAGCAGGAAAAAGGCGATTATCGCGATCAGAGCCAGCACCGAGACGCCTACCAGTAAGGGCTGTTTTCCGGTTGCTATTCCAAAAGCCGCTCCCTCGTTCTCGGCCAGAACAAGCGTGAGAAAACCCTCGATAATCTGCTTCTCATAGTGCGGTTGTTCCATGAGGTAAGCGAAAACAGCCGTCTTGGTCCACAGATCGAGTGCAAGACCGCCGACCGCAAGCGGCCAGAAGATCAGATGGGCCCTCGAATCGGCCCTGGCGGGCGAATCGGAAACGGCCGCAGCATTGTTTTCCGAGATTGGTTTTTGTTCGTTTTCGGTCATTGTCTGTACATACCGGCGACGAGGAGCCTGGTTCGGCGGCATTGTACAGACACCCGGTAGTCGGTGCAATGCCGCAGTCGCCGTTATTGGGAGTATTTGTGAATGAGAGTCAGAAGGGCTTCGCGGTTTTCCTGGTCGGGTTTCAGCTCCAGCGATTTTCTCCACTGTTGTATCGCCCGCTGTTTGAGCTGCTTGTCGTTGGTCTTCATCGCTTTCATGACGTAGGCGATACCCAGGCCTCTGCGCGTTCGCCAGTCACGTTTATCCAGATTGACGGCCCTAACATAGTCGGCGATCGCGGTATCGAGGTTGTTCAGACGCAGATTGCAGTAGCCGAGGTACTGATGGGCCTCGGCATTGTCGGGCTGCATCCTGGTTACGGCCGAAAGAAGCCCCCTGGCGGGTCCGTAACGGCCGATTTTTACATAAGCAAGGGCCAGAGCCAGCATTATGTCGGAGTTGTTGCCTTCGATTTCGAGCGCCCTTTTGTAGGCGTCAATGGCGGACTGGTAATCTTCGTTGGAACTGTAGATCGAACCGACAATCTTGTATATCGCAGCATCGCGGGGATTCATTGCGACTGCTTTTTCGCCGAACTGTAGCGCCGCCTGGTAATCGTCCAACTGATAGGCGGTCTTTGTCGCCAGAATATGGGCCGACAGGTGCTTGGGCTTTAATTCGCATGCCTTGGCATACGCGGCGTATGCTTTTTCGGTCTGCTTCATTGCTGCGTAAACCTGGCCCAGGTTGTAATAATCCGTGAATGACCAGGGATTGACCTGTGTGGCCTGCTCGTAGGCGGCGGCGCTCTGCTCATATCTGCCGGCTTGCCGGTGTATTTTGCCCAGCAGCGAATATGCCATGCCGAACTCCGGATCGGCTTCTACGGCGTCGCGGAGCTTCTGCACGGCGACCTGGGAGTTTTCCAGTTCGAGCAGCATAACCGCATCCGTATACAACTCTACCGCCTCATATCGCTGGTCTTTTCGCCGCTGCTCGTCTACACAGCCGGAGAAAACAAGCATTGGCAGAATTGCCGGTATCAGTCGAATTGCGACTGTTTTGGACATGAACAGGCCTTTCCAAACCTTCAAACGGGGGACCGCAGGGTGCTTTATATGCACTAACCGCTCCTATGTTTATTATATCTTCGATGAACCGAATGTCAACCTTTCATGCGGCGGATCGCGCCCATACAGACTCTCTGAAAGCAATTGACCGTCAAAAAAGACACCTAAGTGCTCAAAACGGCCCGAAGTGTAGCCGAAATTGTTGTGGAGCATAACAGACACATACGCCGGCAATGGATCTCTAAGTCTATACCTGAAAGAGATTTATGGGTATCTGGCTGACCACGCGGGGCTTTCCGGCTGGACTCGAGTTGAGCCTGCGAAACATTTGACAGTTCTGTAGCGAGTGTGTACCATACGCGGCCAATTGAAATTTTTGATGCAATCAGGACGAGGTTCCGCCTCGTCCGTGTTTATGAATAGAAGGGCTCTAAAATTATGGCAGATAAGGAAGTTAAACTCCCGAAAAGACCGTTTGTACTGATTATCCGCGACGGCTGGGGCTACAACCCTGATTCGTCGGATGATGCTTTCAACGCTATTAAACAGGCCCGCACCCCCGTAGACGACAAGCTGATGAGCGATTATGCCAACTGCATGATTCATACCAGCGGCGAATACGTCGGACTGCCTGAGGGAACGATGGGCAACAGCGAAGTGGGCCACCAGAATCTCGGTGCCGGCAGGACCGTTCCGCAGGAGTCGGTGCGAATCAGCAAGACAATCAAGGACGGCTCCTTCTTCGAGAACGAGCAGTTTGCTAAATTAATCGATTTCGTCAAGAACCGGGGCGGTAAAATGCACGTGATGGGCCTTTGCAGCGATATCGGCGTTCATTCGCTGCTGGGTCATCTGTACGGCCTGCTGGAACTTGCAAAGCGCAACGGACTCGAACAGGTCTATATCCACGCGTTTATGGACGGCAGGGACTCGCCGCCGGACAGCGGGGCCGGCTATCTGGAAGACGTACAGAAGAAGGCCGAAGAGATCGGCGTCGGAAAAATCGCCACTTTGATGGGCCGTTTTTACGCTATGGACCGCGACAGCCGCTGGGAAAGGGTGCAGAAAGCGTATGAATGCCTGACAGTCGGCAAGGGCGCCCGTGCGGCCAGTGTGCAGGAAGCTATCTCGGCCAGCTACGAAAACGATGTAACGGATGAATTTGTTGAGCCGGTCTGCATCACCGACGAAGAGGATTCGCCGATTGCGACCATCGACGACGGCGACGGCGTGGTTTTCTTCAACTTCAGGGGCGACAGACCCCGAGAGCTTACAAGGGCCTTTGTCGAGCCGGATTTCAAGGAATTCCCGCGGACCGTGCAGCCGGACGTCTATTTCGTATGCATGACCGAGTATGACTCCTCGATTCCGGTGCCGGTGGCATTTCGAAAGCCCCCGAAGATGAAGAATATCCTGGGCGAATACTGGAGTTCGCTGGGATTGAAGCAGTTTCGCTGTGCCGAGACCGAGAAATACGCACATGTTACCTTCTTTTTCAATGATTACAGAGAAAAACCGTTTCCGGGCGAGGACAGGCAGATCGTGCCCTCGCCGCGGGTGCGGACTTATGACCTGAAGCCGGAAATGAGCGCCTACGAGGTTTGCGACGTGGTGCTGGAACGGCTCGAATCCGATGAGTACGATGTTGTGGTCATCAATTTTGCTAACCCGGACATGGTCGGACACACCGGCTTTCTCGATGCGGCGATCAAGGCGGCCGAAGCGGTCGATGAGTGTGTGGGCAAGATTCTGGACAAAGTTCAGGCCATGGGCGGATCTGCCGTAGTTACCGCCGATCACGGTAATTTCGAGAAAATGGCCGACGAAGGCCCCGACGACCCCCACACCGCTCACACCGTCGGAGATGTGCCGCTGGTCATATTCGACGAGGCATACAAAGGCCGCAAACTGCGTCAGGACGGCTCGTTGGCCGATGTGGGACCGACGATGCTTGAGATGATGGGACTCGACCAGCCCGAAGAAATGACGGGCAGGAGTCTGCTGCAACTGGACTGAGGCGGCCTCGAACGGACTAAATACCGGCATATTTTTAAGTGCGCTTGTGGTCTGCGCTTAGCGCGAGGCCCTTCTAGGGAATAGAATTTCCTGGAGTTGTAACGGGCCTGACGCTAACATCGAAACAGTGCAATTCCAAGCGAAACAACGGGCTACTCTTGTCAAAAAGGAGCTTGTTATGAAACGCACAGGCATGTCCAGGCGTGGTTTTCTTGCAGGGGTTTCGGTCGGGACCTTTACGGCATTTTCGGGGACTCGAGGCGGAAGCGACGGTACGGCAAAGCTGGCGATTCACGGTGGACGCCCGGTAAGGCACAAGAGCTTCGGAAACTGGCCGATCTGGGACAGAAACGACGAGGCGGCGGTTCTAGATGTACTGCGAAGCGGCAACTGGTTTCGCGGGCGCGGTAACGTCGTGGAGGAATTCGAACAAAAGTACGCGCGAATGACCGGAGCAAACGGCTGCATGGCGACGGTTAACGGCACGAACGCCCTGCTGACGGCACTTCGGGTTCTGGATATCGGGGTGGGCGACGAAGTGATTGTGCCGCCCTACACATTCGTTGCGACGATAAGCGTTGTTTTCAACTCTAACGCCCTACCGGTCTTTGCCGATGTTGATCCCGAGACGTTTCAGATAGACCCGGACAGTGTCGAAAAACGCATCACAAGCAAGACGCGGGCCATAATACCGGTTCACATTCTGGGCGGCGTGGCCGATATGGACCGGATCAACGCAATTGCGAAGAAGCACGGCCTGAAGGTCATAGAGGACGCATGCCAGGCCCACATGGCCGAATGGAGAGGCAGGCACGTCGGAACTCTGGGCGACTTGGGATGTTTCAGCTTTCAGAACTCGAAGAATCTGCCCTGCGGAGAAGGCGGGGCCGTAATTGGCGCCGACAGCCGGCTGACGGACAAATGCCACAGCTTCACCAATTGCGGCAGATCCTACGGCAGTGTGAGAGGCAGCGGATTCGCTTTTCTGGGTACTAACCGGCGGATGACCCAGTACCAGGCGGCGATTCTGATGGGCCAAATGAAGAACCTGGAGGCAAACGCGGCCAGGCGCGAAGAGAATGCTCGGTACCTGCGGGAAAGAATAGAAAAGGTGCCGGGAATCACGGCGCAGAAAGGTTACGATGGCCAGACCAGAAGCGCTTATCATCTGTTCGCATTTACTTACGACAAAGAGCAATTCGGCGGCGTTTCGCGGGGGCGATTCCTCGATGCGATGCGGGGCGAGGGTATGCCGGTTTCGAGCGGTTACCGGCCATTGAACAAGGAAGGTATTATCGAAGACGCGTTGAATTCAAAAAACATCACACGTGTTTTTTCAAAGGAACGGCTCCAACGGTACCGCCGCGAAAACGAATGTCCGGCTAACGATCGGTTGTGTCAGCGGGCGGTCTGGATGCCTCAATACGTGCTTCTGGGGGATGAGTCCGATATGGACGACATTGCCCGGGCGATTGAAAAGGTCTACGAGAATCGCCGAAAGCTCGTTTGAACGAAACCGAATCGCGAAATTCAGGTGGAGTCGGGGCGGTATTGTGGTATCATAGCCGGTCCGATGCCCGGCCGGGAGGCGTCGGTTCGGCCGGAAAAGTGGGGGTCGCCGGCGTTTTCCTCGGTGGTGGGGTTCTGTGGTAACAGCTTTTAAGACGGATGCAGTATGGGACGTATAGCGGTCCTCGACCGAAATATGATAAACATGATAGCGGCCGGCGAGGTGATCGAAAGACCCGCCAGCGTAGTCAAGGAACTGCTGGAAAACAGCATAGATGCAGGTGCAAAGAGTGTTTCGATCGGTGTTGAGGATGGCGGCAGGCGTCTGATCTCTGTCAGCGATAACGGCTGCGGGATGGATGCCGAGGACCTTGCCAGGGCTTTCGAGCCTCACAGCACCAGCAAGGTGCGAACAAAGGCGGATCTTGCGGGGATTTCGACTCTGGGCTTTCGTGGAGAGGCCCTTGCCAGCATAGCGTCCATATCGCGTCTGAAGGCCGTCAGCAGACAGCCCGACAGCAACGAGGCCCATTGTGTAGAAATAGACTGCGGCCGGCGAGGTGAAGTCGCGCCCTGCAGCGCCGATTACGGCACAACGATCCAGGTTCGGGATATATTCTATAAACTGCCGGCCAGACGGAAGTTCCTAAGAACCGCAAATACTGAGATGGGCCACATCAGCGAGCAGTTTACGCGGGTGGCCCTGGCAAACGGGGGGCTGGACCTGGTCCTGACTCACAATGGACGGGAATCCTACAGGCTAAGCGCAGGTGAAGGGCTCAGACGCAGGATCGGGCAGTTGTTTCCTATGCTCTCGGCGGATGCTTCCGGAGAGTTGCTTGAGGTGCAGAGCGAGGAAAAAGGGCTGCGGATTTACGGGCTGATAGGCGGGCCCAGCCTTTCCAGGAATAACAGCAAATTTCAGTATGTCTTTCTGAACGGCCGGTTTATTCGCGACAAGTTCGTTTCGCATGCTATCAGGGAGGCTTATCGGGGCAGCATTGAGAACGACCGGCATGCTGTGGTCTTTCTGTTTATAGAGATGCCGTACGAAGATTACGATGTGAATGTGCATCCGACGAAAATCGAGGTTCGGTTCTACAATTCAAACCTGGTTCATTCACAGATACTTGGCTGTTTGCGGGAAAAACTGCTCAGCATCGATCTGGGCGTTCACGGACGGCTGCCTTCGCCCGTGCGGTCGGTGCCTCGGGTGAGCACGACCGGGGCCGGTCACAGAAGCCGGGAAGTGGCCGATGCAATGGCGGAGTTCTTCAAGAGACACAAGCCCTCCCACATACAAAGGCGCTTCGAGATGGAGACCGGCGGCGGGCAAAGACCGGCCAGAGAGGACGCCGAATCGGCGTCCGCAGATTCGAGCTTAAGCGATTCGGCGACTGATCGCGATATCGAGCGCAAGTTCATGCAGATACACGACAGTTTCATCGTCGCACAGAGCGATGAGGGGCTGATGATCATCGACCAGCACGCCCTGCATGAGAGAATTATGTACGAAATGCTCTCGGACAGGGTCCGACAAAGCGGGCTCCAGTCTCAGAGACTGCTGATTCCGGAGAGTTTCGAGGTTACCGAGGCCGAGGCGGCGATACTGGAAAGCAACGCGGAGTTGATCGAAAAGTTGGGCATAGACGTCGTTCCGTTCGGCCCTCGAACCATAGCGGTTCAGGCCTTTCCCAGCCTGCTTTCAAAGGCTTCCTGTGTGGAGTTCATGCGTGAACTGATGGGATTGATCGATGAACAGGGCCCGACGCTGGATGGAGAAAGCCTGCTGGACGAGGTTCTGAACATGGCGGCGTGCAAAGCAGCCATTAAAGCCGGACAGAGGCTAAAGGATCGCGAAATCGAGCAACTGCTCAGCGATGCCGAAGGCACGGATTTCGCCAATCGCTGTCCGCACGGCAGGCCGACTACGATTAAGTTTTCGTGGACAGAACTGGAAAAGCAGTTTAAGAGAACCTGATGCACAAGTGGCTTTTACTGGTGTTGTTCATAGTCTGCTGGACGGGGGCGGGATTTTTGATATTCGACAACCCGTCGCCCCCCGCGGCGGTCGGCGCGTCAAACTCGGTCGAGGGCGGGATCGTCTCGCTGGCTCCCAGCCTGACGGAGATACTTTTTGCGCTCGAATTGGGGGATAGAGTTGTCGGGGTAACGGCATTCAGCGACTATCCGTCCGCGGCGACACAGAAACGCAAAGTAGGCACATTCTGGCAGCCGAATATCGAAGCGATTATCGCAGCGCGACCGCAAAGCGTTTTTTCGCTTGATATCGGCAGGCACAGAGATGTGGCCGAGCGTCTTGAGCGGATCGGCTACAGGACCGTAAGCCTGAGTCTGCAAGAGACGGCTGATCTTTTCGAGGGTATCGAGAAGATAGGGGCCGAGACGGGCCGGGCCGATGAGGCCGAGCGACTGATAGCCCGGATGCGCCGCAGGCTGGCCGCTGTAGCCGCGAAGGTCAGCGGCCAGCGCAGGGTTCGCGTGCTGTGGGTCGTGCAGAGAGAACCTTTGAGGGTTGCCGGGCGGGATACTTTTGTAAATGAGTTGATTGAAATGGCCGGCGGTGAGAATGCGGTCGGCCCTACGGTACATAAGTACCCGCCCATCGGGGCGGAACAGGTTATTGCGGGCGATGTCGAGGTGATAATCGAGCCTACGATGGGCATGCAGGCAGAGGGGCAGCGTGCGGCGGCTCTTGAATACTGGGGTCGTTACGAACATGTGCCGGCTGTTAGAAAAGGTCGCATTTGCATCATTGACGGCGATACCGTATCAAGGCTTGGGCCCAGGCTGTGCGACGGTGTGGAAATAGTTGCAAAATGCCTGATGCCGGGTGCTTTCGAGAAGTGAAATGGCGGGACTTACCGGAAAAAAGCTGGTTTTGCGAGTTGCCGCGGGGCTGGCGGTGCTGCTGGCCGTCATGCTGGTGTGCTCGCTAATCGGAACGGAGTCTGTTTCGCTCGAACGGGTGCTCGAAGGTATCGGAGAAAACGGCGTTTCATCCCCTGATTACGCGATATTCGTCCACGTGAGGGTGCCTCATGTTGTGCTGGCGGCTATTGTCGGGGCGGCCCTGGCGTGTTCGGGGGTGGTTTTTCAGGCGCTTTTGCGCAATCCGCTGGCGGATCCGTACATTCTGGGTGTCTCCAGCGGGGCCGGGCTGGGTGCGATGATTGCGGTGATAAGCGGCGTAAGCTGGACATTCTGGGGGAGATCGCCGATTGCGGTATTCGCGTTCTTAGGGGCGCTGGGTACTATCTGGCTGGTCTGGCTGATCGGGCGAATGACCGGCAGGTTCCATGTGACCGGCCTGCTGCTGGCCGGGGTGGTTGTAAACACTTTTTTCTCGGCGGTAATAATGTTCCTGACGTCGGTGGTTGAGAGTGACAAGGTGTTTTCGACGATATTCTGGCTGATGGGCAATGTGACCGAAGCGGATTTCAGAGTCTTGTGGATGGGTGCCGGATCGGTCATAGCGGGCATGATCGGGCTGTTCTTAATAACCCCGAGCCTCAACGCGTTGAGTTTCGGCGATGAGGATGCCCGCAGCATGGGCATTGCCGTGGGGTCGATGCGTCTGCTGGCGTTCGTTATAGCCGCATTCGTTACGGCCGTGGCGGTGAGCCTCAGCGGGCTGGTCGGTTTTGTCGGACTGATCGTGCCGCATGCTGTGCGTCTGGTGCTCGGACCGGATCACAGGCAGTTGCTGCCGCTCAGCGGGATTGCGGGGGCCGGGTTTCTTGTTGCGGCCGATGCGATATCCCGCGTAGTTGTTGCGCCGGCGCAGCTCCCGGTCGGAGTCGTAACCGCCCTGCTGGGCGGGCCGTTCTTTCTGATTCTCCTAATCAGATACAGCAGAGAGGTGGGTTGGCAAAAATGAGCGGCGAAATACGGGCCAATGAGGTCAGTTTCTCGTACAGCCGGGGCGAAACGATCCTTCGGGGTCTGAACCTTCGCATCAACGCGGGCGGTTTCTTAGGCATTGCGGGGCCAAACGGCGCGGGCAAGAGCACCCTTTTGAACCTGCTTTGCGGCTCGTTGCGGCCGGACCGGGGCCTGATCAGCGTGGATGGCAAACCGGTCGACCGTTACGGCGCCGGGGAACTTGCGGGCAAAATCGCCGTCGTCAGGCAGGAATTTGTGCCGCCATTCGGTTTTACGGTGCATGAAACGGTATTGATGGCGCGGACGGTCCACTTTGGTCAGACCGGATTTGAAAGCCGAGAGGATCGGGAGATTGTCGCTGAGGCTCTGGAGGCGACGGATACGACCAGATTTGCACAGAGGAGGCTGAATCAGCTCAGCGGCGGCGAAAGGCAGAGGGTGTTTATCGCCCGGGCTCTGGCCCAGCAGACGCCCATACTGTTGCTGGACGAGCCGACCAGCTTCCTTGATCTGCGGCATCAGGTCCGCATTTACGATCTGCTCAAGAAAGCCCAGTTGGAACGGGGCAAGACAATTGTGTCGGTAACGCACGATATCAACCTTGCCGGCCAGTACTGCGACGACGTATTGCTGCTGAACACCGACGCAAGGTATGTCTGCGGGGCGACCACGGAAGTTTTGACTGCTGAGAAAGTGCAGGAAGTCTTTTCAGTGAGGGTGTTTTCGGACGCGATCGGGCCGAGCCGCTACTTTGTGCCGCTGGGTGAATTTGCTAAAGAATCGGGCCAAATGAGCCGAAAACGGGGCTGTATCGAGTAGGTCGGTTCTAGCGATTGTGGCTGTAAACCCTTTGGTTTTAACGCCTTATGACAGACACTGCAGACCGTCTGGAGCCGGGCCGCAAGCGGGCGGCAATTTGTTGAAAATCCGCTTTTTTGGACAGAACAAAGACTATACGCCGGGCGTTGTTATGCGTATAATGACCGCTTTGCCAGATGCTATGGAAGTGAGTACTTAGCGCGAAAGGTTACAGAAGTGGCACAGAAACGCAAGAAAGCAGCAAAGAAGAGTGCTTCGGCGAAAAAGAAAACGTCTAAAAAGAAGACGGTGAAGAAGAAGACGGTGAAGAAGAAGGCCAAAAAGGCGGTTAAGAAGAAAGCTGCGAAGAAAAAAACCGCCAAGAAGACCGCAAAAAAGAAGAAACGTAAGAAGAAAACGGTCTCCGAGAAAGAAGCAGGTCTTACGGATGCGGATCTGGAGTATTTCCGAGAGGCGCTGTTGCTTAAACGTCGGGAACTGTTGATGAACGTCCTTGAGATGGAGAACGAGGCGCTGCGGCAGTCGCGGCTGGATGCGGCGGGTGATCTGTCCTGTATGCCAATCCATATGGCCGATCTGGGCACTGACAATTTCGAACAGGAATTCGCCCTCGGGCTGATGGATAGTGAGCGAAAGCTGCTGTACGAAATCGACGCTGCTCTTGGACGAGTAGAGGAAGGCACCTTCGGTTTGTGCCAGGGAACAGGCAAGCCAATCCGCCGGGCAAGGCTGGAAGCCAAGCCGTGGGCGAGGTATTGCGTGGAATACGCGAGATTGATAGAGGAAGGTAAAGTTCCTGCTTTCGAGGAGGAGGTTTAACGGGGTATTCATGACTTTCAAGTGCCCGGTGTGCAAGAAGGTTGTTAAGCCGCCGGAAAAGTCCGGGGCGAAGAAGGAGCGTTTTTTTCCGTTCTGCTCGGAGAGGTGTAAACTTATCGACCTTGGGGCGTGGCTCGACGCCGAGTATCGTGTTTCGGGCGAGGACCAAGCGGGCGGATTCGACGAAGATGAGTTCTAAAAAGGGTCATTTATTCTGCGCCGGGGGGGGCCGTAAACTCACAAAATGTCTCAAAATCTGTTGAATAAGCCGGGGAAACGGCTATATTCTTTACGGCCTGACCTTTTAGTTCTTGTAACCTGAGAAAGGATTCGAGATGGCTGGCGAGCATACGTATCCGAACTTATTCAACGAGTTGCTTTTTCCGCGAATCTTCAAATCTTTTCGAATGGCTATTCAGCCCGGGAAGTTGATGATGGCGCTGGCCGGGCTTGCCGTCATAGCAGGTCTCGGGTGGGTCATGAACTACACGGGCGACGTCGCAGTAACGCGCGACGGACGAGGCCTCGTTCAAACCGAATTGGAAGTCTATCTTACAGACCCTACGGTGGACAAAACCGACGTCGAGGGGTTTCGCAGCAGGACCGAAGCCACTACAGGACTGGTAACCGTACTGTGGGCGACCGGCTGTGACAGATTTCACCGGGGCCTGGTGGGTGTTCTGTCTCTGGATGTGGGAAAGGTTTTGTACTGCATCCGCGATATGGCGGCGTCGATTGTGTGGGCTTTCAACTATCATCCGACACATGCCATAATCCTGTTCGGGGTGACTCTGGCATCCATGGCGGTGGCCGGAGGCACAATCTGCCGCATAGCGGCTTTGCAATTCGCTCTGCACGAAAAGCCGAGTCTGCGCGACTGTTACCGGTATTCACTGCGCAAATTCAGCAGTTACCTCGCGGCACCCCTGGCGCCGATGGGCATTATGCTTGTATTGGGTGGATTTATAGCGATTTTCGGCCTGCTCGGGAACATTCCTTATGCAGGTGAGATGATTGTGGGAGTCGGGACGGCGGTATCGCTGGGTATCGGAGTGCTGATCACGGTGGTTGTCATCGGCCTGGTCGCCGGCTTCGGATTGATGTTTCCCGCGGTGGCCTACGACGGCTCGGACTGCTTCGACTCTATAAGCAGGTCGTTCAGCTACATCTACGGCAGACCGTGGCGAATGGGCTTTTACACCCTTCTGGCGGCCCTTTACGGAGGTATATGCTATCTTTTTGTGCGGCTGTTCGCACTCATACTCCTGACGGCAACCCGATTCTTCCTTGAAGTGGGCATATGGGCCGACAGCAGCAGTGGACAAGCAAGCAAACTGGAGGCTATCTGGCCGGCGCCGGGTTATATGAATCTGATGGGCGGGCGGGGTATTACTTCTTTGACCTGGTCCGAGACGGTCGGAACCATCGCAATTCAAATATGGGTGCTGGTTGTTTCCGGACTGGTCGCCGCGTACGTGATAAGCTTCTTTTTCACTTCTCAGACGATTATTTACGCCATATTGCGGAAACATACCGACCGAACGGCAATAGAAGACATCTACACCCCGGGCGATGAACCCGGCTCCGAGTTGTTCGACTGGGACTCCGATACGGGTGAAACGTCCGAGAATGCTAAAGCAGGCGACAAATCCTAAAAAGCCGGCACAGCGGGCGTACAGCGGGTCTGGAGGGATTGCGCCGAATGTAACGACGCCTGTTTTAATACGGCACGTCCGAGCAACCTTCGAGGGCGGTGATTTGTTGACATTGCGGCCGTTTGCAGCTATGATTGATATGGCCGAGCAGCTTATTGCCAACCTCTTTTCACAGATTCGATATGTCTGATCCGAACACCAAACTTTCTGCACAGCAAGGCAGCGGCACTACGGAAACAGGAGTACCGGAGGTACCCGCCTCGTCGTACCTGCGTTTTCGCCGCCCTATGATAATAGTAGCGCATCTCGTGGTGTTTGCGACCTCACTGCTGCTGTCGTTTCTTCTTACCAGCAACATGCAGTTTCGGCGGGACTGGCTGGTGGGTCAGTATCCGCAATTGCTGGCGTTCTTCGTACCGATCAAGGTCATCGTTTTCGCGATCTTCAAGCAGTATCGCGGATGGTGGCGGTACGTCGGGGTCTCGGATCTGCTGGGTATACTGCGAGCTTCGCTGGTCAGCACGGTTATCATAGTTGTGCTATGGTTTACGGTGGTGCTCAACGTCGGGGCGGTGCGACGGACTTTCGAGGGCATAGCGGGAACAGCCCAGGGCGTCTTTATGCTCGACATGTTCGCGACGGTGCTGCTGCTGGCCGGGCTGCGAATAATCGTGCGGTTGTACCATGAAGAGTTCAGGCGGTCCGAGAGCGGGAGGCTTCGCAAACTGCTGATCGTCGGCGCCGGAAATGCGGGCGAGGCGCTGCTTCGTGAAATCCACCGCATGGGAGTCGCCGAATACGAGGTGGTAGGTTTTATCGACGACGATCCGGCCAAACAAGGTACGCTCATTCACGGGCTGCCGGTGCTGGGCAGAGTCGAAGATTTGCCCGCGATATGCGAATCAAAAGGTATCGAAGAGATCGCTATCGCGATGCCTTCGGCCGGCCATCAACAGCGGCGCCGGGTAATCCAGGTATTCGACGAAGGTACGAATATCCGGTTCAGGACGGTTCCTTCAATCACCGATATCGCCTCCGGCAAGCTGCGGGTCTCGCAGATCAGAGACGTCGATATAAACGACCTTCTCGGTCGCGAGGTGGTGCAACTGGACGAAGCGTCTGTGAAGGGCTTTTTGAAGAACAAGGTAATCCTCGTTACAGGCTCGGGCGGCTCGATTGGTTCTGAGATGTGCCGCCAGATCTGCCGGTTCGGACCGAAGCTTCTGCTGCTTGTGGAGCAGGCCGAAAATCCGCTTTTCGAGATAGAGCGGGAACTGCGGCGCGGCAATCCCGGGGTCAACATGGAGGCAATAATCTGCGATATTACGGACCGGATCCGCGTCGAGCAGATATTCGAAAGCAAAAGGCCGGAGGTCGTGGTCCACGCCGCGGCTCACAAGCACGTTCCTCTGATGGAACTTAACTGCGGCGAGGCTATCAAGAACAATGTGATGGGAACCAAGATTATGGCCGATGCGTCGCACAAATTCGGCGCGACTAATTTCGTCATGATCAGCACGGACAAAGCCGTGAATCCCACGAGCATAATGGGCTCGTCCAAGCGGATTGCTGAACTGTATATCCAGGATCTGAGCAGGACGAGTAAAACGCAGTACGTCACAGTTCGGTTCGGAAATGTTCTGGGGTCGAACGGCTCGGTTGTTCCGATTTTCAAGAAGCAGATCGCGGAGGGCGGGCCCGTTACCGTGACTCATCCGGAAATGAAGCGATACTTCATGACCATTCCCGAGGCAAGCCAATTGGTCCTTCAAGCCGCATCAATGGGAAACGGCGGGGAGATTTTCGTGCTGGATATGGGCGATCCCGTTAAGATCGTCGACCTCGCAAGAGAACTGATTACGTTGAGCGGCTTCCGACCGGGCGAGGACATCGAAATAGTATTTACGAATCTGCGACCCGGCGAAAAACTCTTCGAGGAACTGTCGATCAAGGGCGAGGATATGCAGCAGACGCGGCACCCCAAGATCAGCATCTGGCAGAAAAAGCCAATTGACCGCGAGATTCTCAGGGGCGGGATCGACAAACTTATAAATCTCGCGCCGCAGCAGGATCACGAGAGCATCGTCGCGACGATCAAGTCGCTGGTTCCCGAATACATAGGCGATCGTTACAAGGAAGATATAAAGCAGCGAACGGACTAATTAAAAAAGGCCGCTCGAGTGAGCGGCCCTGTGGTCTGCCGTATTACCCGAAATCTCAGTATCTGAAATGGTCATGGTCTTCGGGCTGGTTTTCCTGTCTTTGTTCTGGATGTTCCTCTCTGGGATGGGCGTTTTCGTAAACTTCTTTCAGCCTGTTCGTCGTCAGATGGGTGTAAACCTGCGTTGTCGACAGCGACTGATGGCCGAGCAGTTCCTGGACACTTCTGAGGTCGGCTCCGTTGTTAAGCATGTGCGTAGCGAAGCTGTGCCGCAGTGTGTGCGGGCTGATGTTCGGATCCAGGCCGGCCATTTTCAGGTACTTGTCCATTTTTCGCCGGACGCTTCTGGTGCTGAGCCGCTTGCCGTGCTTGTTGACGAACAGCACCTTGGGATCGAAGTTCGGATTGTTCTGAGCCCGTCTGTTTCTGAACTCCATATAGTGCTGGATGACCTGTAGAGCGGAAGAACTGATGGGGGCTATGCGTTCTTTCTTTCCTTTTCCTCTTATGTGTACGACCTCGCCGAGGAAGTCTATGTCGTCCATATTCAGGGCGACCAGTTCGCTGACCCGGATACCCGTGCTGTAGAGGGTTTCCAGAATCGCCCTGTCTCTGGCGCCCAGCCAGGTGTCCGCGGGCGGTGTTTCGAGCAGCCTTTTAACCTCTTCGTACTCCAGGAAACGCGGCAGCTTCTTGTCCTGCTTGGGTGTTCTTACACCGATCACCGGACTGGCTGCGACACGCCCTCTCTTGATGAGAAACTTGTAGAAGCTTCTGAGTGTCGCAAGCTTGCGTGCGATAGTGGCCTTGGAGTATTCCTTATCGTTCAGCGAAGCCATGTAACCGCGTACGGCCGATGAGTCGGCGCCGATCAGCCGGCTGTCGACGGATTGCTCGGTCTGCGGCTGCACCGCCGTTGCGAGCGGTCCTTCTGAATATGAATGTACCGGCATTTCGTCATGACCTGGGTCGGAGCCACGCCCGGGAGCGGTGAGAAAATCGCCGAACTGAACCAGATCCGCGCCGTAGCATTTGGCGGTATGTTCGGAGAACCGCTTTTCGAATTTCAGGTAACCCAAAAAATCTTGAATAATCGCACTTTCTTCCATAGCTAATGTACCTCTACTTCTGGACCTGTACCTGTAATGATAAAAGGCGGCACAACGATTGCGGAGATCCGAGTCCGCGCCCGGGCGCCTACCAATTCATCTGTATCTGTGTGTCTCTGTTTTCCTGCAGCAGCTCGTCAGCCTGCCCGATCAGGGACTGTGCGAGCTTGAAACTCAGCACGGCGGCATCGAACCAATCGAAACTTGTGCGAGAGTTTTTGGCCTGGTCGATAAGTGCGTCGAGCAACTCATCCTCGCGGCTCTGGTCGTAACGGAAAATGTACTTCTCAGCTCCTTTGTTCAGGACCAGTTGTCGCTTGCTGTTGTTCATAGACCAGAATACCTTTGCATCGAACACTCTCAGGTGTGAAGCTCGACGTCGAACGCTGCGGCATCAGGCTTATTATCGGCCCGAGAGAACCTGACTTGAGTTCGAAATTATGAAATTAAGAAAACAAAACCACCAATGTTTACGGACGCAAACATCACAGACTTTTTATCGGCCAATGTGACGCCCGTCTTTACGGATATTATGCGATTTTGGGTAAATCGGCTTAGAATTGTCAGTCAGAGCCCGGGGCGTAGTAGAATTCCACGCCCTCTTTATTGGTTGAACGCACCTTAGCCCTGCTGAGGAGGGTTTTGATTGCCTGTCGGGCCTGTTCGGCGTTTACGTCGAGTCCTGAGGCTATGTCGTCGATCGAACAAGGCCGCCTTTCCAGCATTGAAAGGGTGCTCTGAACCAGGTTTTCGAGATGATCGGCTGTATAGACCGCGCCCTGAACGTCCGGTTGATGATGTTCGAACCCGGCGATGACTTCGCAGTTGGGGCCGAAGCGTTCGGCTATAAGATGCAGTTTCTGCTGTGAAACAAGCCTTATGCCGGGCTCGGCGGTAGGCCTGACTGCAGTGTTGAGATGTACTTTGTCCGGCCGGATACGCTCGACAGCCCGCACGAGGGCGCCAATCTGCTCGTCAGAAGTATTCACGCCTTCGATTAAAAAGATTTCCAGCCATATGCGACCGGAACACTGCTGTCTGAAAGCAGCGAGGCCCGAGATGACGGATTCGACGGTTATGCCCTCACAGGGCCGGTTGATCTTTTGGAAAGTATCCTCATCGGCCGCATCGAGCGACGGCAGGACAACATCGGCTTTTGCGCAGTCCGACCGAACCTCGGGATCTGAAAGCAGAGTACCGTTTGTCAGCAGAGCGACAGGTATATCCGTAAGGTTTTTGATCGAATCGATGATAAAGCCCAACTCGCTGTGGAGCGTTGGCTCGCCGGAGCCGGTAACAGTGATGAAATCGGCAATCAGTCCGCCTGCCACGGCATTTTTGATTTCCGACAGTATCTCCTCGGGCGGCAGATGGCAGTGACGTCGGGCGATCTTGACGGGCGTTCTGCCTATCTGGCAGTAAACGCAGTCGAGGGAACAGGCTTTTGGCGGAATGATGTCGACCCCCAGGCTTAGACCAAGACGCCTGGATGGGACGGGGCCGTAAAGATGTTTGAACTTCTCAGCCATGGGGCTTCCTCACGACGTTGGAGATTTCCAGACACGTCTTAAGAAGCTCCTGCACCCAATCAATGGGCATAATGCAGGCGGCGTCGGATTTTGCATTCTCCGGGTTGGTGTGTACCTCGAGAAACAATCCGTCGGCGCCCGCGGCTACGGCGGCTCTTGCCAGTACGGGTGCCATCTCGCGGTTGCCGGCACTGGCGTTTCCAAGACCGCCGGGCTGCTGGGTGCTGTGGGTCGCATCAAATATAACGGGACATCCCAAGGCTTTCATCCGCCGGATGGCCGTCATGTCGTTAACCAGGCGGTTGTAGCCGAAAAAAGTTCCGCGTTCGGTAAGCATGATCCGGTCATTGCCGGAAGCACGAACCTTTTGCACGACGTTTGTCATTTCTTCCGGCGAAAGAAACTGGCCCTTTTTGATATTAACCGGCTTGCTTGTGCCGGCGCAAGCCACGAGAAGGTCGGTCTGTCTGCACAGAAAAGCCGGGACCTGCAGGCAATCCACCACCTGTGCCACGGGAGCGGCCTGGGATGGCTCGTGCACGTCGGTCATCACGGCAAGGCCGGTTTCGGCCCTGACGGCGTCAAGGATAGAAAGACCTTCGTCGAGCCCGGGGCCTCTGTAACTGTCGATACTGCTTCGATTCGCCTTGTCGAAACTGGCTTTGAAGATAATGCCAACGCCGGTGTTTTCAGCAACGGCTTTGAGTATGGCCGCAATATTCATACAGATGTCTCGGCTTTCGATCACACATGGCCCGGCCATGACAAACAACGACTCGTTCAGTCCAACCGTCACATTTCCTATCCCGAATTTTTCTACCATTTCACAATCCAATTAGTTGGCCTAGCGAAGCCAGCGCTTGATTCTGGTTCGCAATCCGACCGGCTTGGCGTTCCTGAGGACGATACAGTCCACGGCGGACGGAACAACCTTGATTTCCACCGGCAGCTCCGGGCCGGGGTCCCCGTCGATCTGAGTGCGAACTTTGTCGTCACTTGTCACTTTAATATCTTTGGCCTGTTCGTATACAATTCCCTTTTTGCCTATGTGAGTCCTGGTCGCGATGCGCACGGTTCGACGGAGCATCCGGATCCGTGAATTACATTGAACCGCACAAATATCGAGAAGGCCGTCGGCGATATCGGCCCGGTTCAGAATGCCGAAACCGCCGCCATATCGCGAAATGTTCCCAATAAAGATCATGCCCCGATCATTAAATATCTCACGGCCGTCCGCCTCCACTTTCATCCGCGGGAATTTGTGGCGCCAGAACGTGTGCCAGATCGGGCCGACATAGTCGAAATACCTAATGTTGCCCTTTCGGTGTTCGTTGACTAGTTGGACGACATCCGCGTCGAAGCCGAAACCGGAAACGGAAGTAAAGCACCTGTCGTTGAACATGCCCAGGTCGATGCGTCGGGAATAGCCGCCTTCGAAGGCCTTGATTACGGTTTCGACCCGTTCATCAAAGCCCAGTTCGCTCGCAAGCAGGTTTTCCGTGCCGGAAGCAATCATGAGCATCGGCTTATCACTGCCCTCGAGCCCATGGGCGACTTCCCTGACCGTGCCGTCCCCCCCTACCGCCACGACCAGGGCGCAGTCATAATCCACTGCCGCATCCGTCGCAAGGTCACAGGCATGTCCGAGAGATTTGGTTTCTGTGGCTCGTACGTCGAAGCCTTTTTCAACGAGATAGTCGTGAAACCGGCGTCCCATAGTCTTGCGGCTGCTCGGGCCGGATTTCGGGTTAACAATGTACGATATGTATCCGTCTTCGGGTTTCATAGTACAAATTGTTCCATCCTCAAAAGAGGACCTCTCTCGATTGATCTCCGGCCGCGGTCAGTTCGGCCTGCGCAAGATCGGCGTAACTTTGCTGTATGTGCATTGAGCCGGAGAGCCCCATGTCATTCTGTATCCGGTTGATGCTCGAGCTGTCGGGGCCTTCTATTTCCACAAAAGCCCCCAACATCGGCAACTCGTCCAGGGCGACCAGACAGTTGCGAAGCCGCCAGAGACGACGTCTTTTCTGTACCACAAGCGCCCGGACATAACCTAATTCGCCGAAGAGGATTTCGGCCGGTTTCAGCGAGGTTATTTGAAATTCTATTTCGCGGCGCTGTTTGTAATCGCTTTGTTCTTTAGCGCCCTTATAAGTCACAAATACTTTGCCGCGATCATTCGCGGTTTCTGATCTTATGCGAAGACATTTATCCGAATTACGCAGGGTCGAGCCGCTGTCATCCAGATAATAATCGGTCTGCACCTTCTGGGCCATAAACCGCGCACCGAGTTCCGCGAGCCTGTCTTCCAGGTCCTCATGGCTGTCGACCTTCAATTTTGCTTCGATCTCCGTACACATGCGGTTGCGCGCACCTGTCAAACTACTACGTTTACAAGTCGGGATTTTATCACAATAATTTTACGCGGTTCCTTACCCGCCACTGCGGCAGAAACTTTGTCGTTGCCAAGGGCCTTCTGTTTTATCTGATCTTCATCGGCGTCGGCGCTTACGACTATCCTGTCCTTGATTTTACCATTCACCTGGACGGCGAGTTCGATTTCTTTTTCCCTGGTCAGCTCTTCATCGTACTCGGGCCAGGGCTCGTAGGCCAGGCTTTGCTCGCGGCCCAGACGCTGCCAGAGTTCTTCGGCGACGTGCGGCGCGAAAGGCGCAAGGATCAGAACCAGCTTTTCGAGAACCGAGACCGGACGGACCGACTGCTTGGTCAGATGGTTTACGAGTATCATCATGGCGCTGATTGCCGTGTTGAATCCGAAGGTTTCGATGTCGCCGCCGACTTTTTTTATGGTCTGGTGGAGCAGACGAAGAGTCTCTTCGTCCGGCTCGGTGCGACGGACTTCGGCTGCGAGTTCGCCCGTATCTTCATCCACAATTACCCGCCAGGTTCTCTGCAAAAACCGATGCACGCCTTCGACGCCCTGCATAGACCACGGCTTCATGGCCTCGAGCGGTCCCATGAACATTTCATAGAGCCTCATGGAATCGGCGCCGTAGCCTGAAATGACATTGTCGGGGTTGATGACATTTCCCCTTGACTTACTCATTTTCTGGCCGTCTTCGCCGAGAATCATCCCCTGATTGACTAGTTTCTTGAAAGGCTCTTTCGTGGTGACGTAGCCGAGGTCGTAGAGAAACTTGTGCCAGAATCGTGCGTAGAGCAGGTGTAGAACGGCGTGTTCGGCGCCGCCGATATAGAGGTCGACCGGCATCCAGTAGTCTTCCTTTTCGCTCGCCCAGCCCCGCTCCAGGTTGTCCGGATCGAGGTATCGCAGGTAATACCAGCACGAACCGGCCCATTGGGGCATTGTGTTGGTCTCGCGTCTGGCTTTGCGGCCGTCTTCGAGCGTTACATTTACCCAGTCGGTCGCATTGGACAAAGGCGGGTCGCCGGTTCCGGAAGGCTTATATTCTTCCACATCCGGCAACTCCAGAGGAAGTTCTTCTTCGGAAAGTGCTATGATTTCGCCGTCTTCGGCATGAAGGATGGGGAAAGGCTCGCCCCAGTAGCGCTGGCGACTGAACAGCCAGTCTCGCAGTTTGTAATTCACAGCCTTACAGCCCAGGTCATTCTGCTCGAGCCATTTTGTAATTTCTTCTTTGAACTGTTTGGTGGGAAGGCCGGTAAACTGCCCACTGTTAATGGCCGTTCCATCGCCGACAAAGCAGAGCTTTTCCTGTCGCGCCAGTTCGGCCTCTTCCGGGTCGTCAGGCTGGACAACCTGTATGATCGGCAAGTCGAACTTTTTGGCGAATTCGAAATCACGATCGTCGTGAGCGGGCACGGCCATAATCGCACCGGTTCCGTAGCTTATCAGGACGTAGTCGCTGATCCAGATGGGTATTTTCTCGTCATTGACCGGATTGACGGCGTATGCACCGGTAAACACGCCCGTCTTTTCTTTTGCCAGATCGGTTCGATCGAGATCGCTCTTTCGTGACGCCGCATCGCGGTATTCAGTCACCTGCTGCTTCTTCTGCTCGGACGTAATCAGGTCAACAAGTGGGTGTTCGGGAGCCATAACCATATAAGTAGCGCCGAAAAGGGTATCCGGCCGGGTGGTAAAGACCCTAATCTTCTCATCGTAGGCGTCGATCTTGAAATCGACTTCGGCACCGATGCTCTTGCCGATCCAGTCGGTCTGAAGCTTCTTGATCGATTCGGGCCAGTCGACCTCCGCAAGGTCCTGCAGAAGCCTCTCGGCGTAATGTGTTATTCGCAACATCCACTGCCGCATGGGTTTTCTGAAAACCGGGTGGCCCCCGCGTTCGCTCAACCCGCCGATGACCTCCTCGTTTGCCAGAACCGTCCCCAGTGCCGGGCACCAGTTGACGGCCACTTCCGCTTCGTAAGCGAGGCGGTGATCGTCGACGTATTTGCGTTTTTCTTCTTCACTGAGGCCTTCGGGAATGGGCAGCTCTTCTATGGGTCTGGCCTTCTGCTGCTCGAGGTCGAAATAGCTATTGAAGAGTTTGAGAAATATCCACTGGGTCCATTTGTAGTATTTGGGGTCGGTGGTGCTTACCTCACGACTCCAGTCATAGCTGAAACCCAGCGATTTGATTTGCTTTCGCATATTCTCGATGTTCTTGCCAGTAGTTACCTCCGGATCGGTGCCTGTCTTGATTGCGTACTGCTCGGCAGGCAGACCGAACGCATCGTAGCCCATCGGGTGCAGTACGTTGAATCCTTTCATTCTCTTGTAGCGCGCGACTATGTCGCTGGCGGTATACCCTTCGGGATGACCGACGTGCAGACCGGCGGCGCTTGGGTACGGGAACATGTCCAGAACGTAGTACTTGGGCTTAGGATCGCAATCCACGGCCTTAAAAGTCGCGTTCTGCTCCCAGTATTGCTGCCATTTCTTTTCGATTTCAGCAAAGTTGTACAGGCCTTTTTCTTCAGACATCGATTCAATATGCTCCTGCTTAAGGTCAGTTGTTTGTGCCCGTGCAGCCGCCGTCTCCGTGATGCAGGCCGGTTGCGGCTGTACAGAGTATCTTCGGCTCTACGGGCAAATCAGCGTAAGAAGATACAGCAAAACGCCCCCTGAATCCACGAAAAACCGCTTTGCCGGCGGGAGATGGCCCGATTCGAAGCTAAACAAGTGATTGAACAGGCTCTAAATAGTGGGAAATGCTATTTGGCCGCGGTCGCGGCTTCGGAATTGACCCGCCACATGCCGTCCGGAAGAACCCGCAGAACGCCGGAATCCCGGTAGAAGTTCATAGTTGCGACGGTATAATTTACCAGCGCCTGTGTGGCGGTATTGCGGGCCTGGTAAAGATCCTCCTGGGCGTTTATCAGACGTCGACTGCTGGCCCGGCCGAATTTCAGCATGAGCTTCGTATCGCTGTATCTCTTCTCGGCCACGCCGAGCGCCTCGGCCTGAATGCGATACCGCTCGGCGGCTTCGACCATATCGCGATAGGCCCGCCGTATTTCCAGAGCCGTGGTATCCCTGGCCAGATCGTAATCACGCCGGGCCCGGCTGACGGCTATGAGGGCTTTGCGGTAGGCGTTCTTCTCGGCTTCGCGTTCGAGCGGAAGGTCCAGGTCTATTATGGCGTTCACGTTGTCTATTCCGGGAATGTCGAAACTTTCTTCTGATTCCCCCTCGAGGGTGGCGCCCAGATTCAGTTCGGCTCGCAGTGCATCGGCTGCGACCCGGACCTTGCGACGTGCGTCTATTACGCGATCGGCGGTGTTGACCACATCCAGCCTTCGAAGAAGTGCGGTTTCAACGGCTACGGTTTCGGGAAAGTCTGGATAGGTCATCTCAGCCGACCTCAACCGCTGCAGTTCGTTGCTGTCGAGCGTCAGTTCCGTAGTCGTCGGAACAGCCAGGGTAATTTTGAAGTCGTCCAGCGTCTGCTCGTATTGCTTCTGTGTCTGCAGATAAGTGTCGACCGTTGCGAGTATTTCCTGGTGTACACGGTCGAGTTCGTATTTAGGCAGGCGGCCGCCCTCGGTCAACTTCTTCGTCTTTTCGTAGATGTCGACCAGTGCGTTGTAGTTCCGCCTGGTATTCTGCATTATGTCCTGCAATTCCAGGACCTGGTAGTACTGCGTTATTACCGAAACCACGAACTCCTTGCGGAATCGGTTAAAAGCCCTGATCCGGTAGAGCGTGTCGCGCTCGGCCTGGGTGAGGTTTTCCATGACCACTTCCGGGCTGCTGCCCCGCAGAAGCGGCTGAACGACCGAGACGCCCAGCAGCGGCGCTACTCCGGTGGCGAGCCGGTCTCCGAGCAATATCTTAGCCCAGGAAACCGCGATCTGTGCGCTTATCTGAGTGCCGGTTGCGAGCAGTCTGTTAAAGCCGACGTTTGCGCCGGCGGCGATTGCTTCTTCGCGGCTGACGCCGTCCCGACCGTACCCGAAGAAAGCCCCGCCGAAGTACTGATTTTCGAACTCGTGCCTTTGAAGATCGAGGTCAAGGGCCGAGGTGTAGAGCAGTTCCTTCTGCGTCTGATATTCTCGATTCCCGGCCGTGGCGATTGCGACCGCCTGGGCGAGTGTAATTGTTCCGGATACGGAGGGCTTGTCCTCCAACGCGATAGAATTCGGATCAGGATCGACATCGCTTATCTTGTAATTGACCTTCCGGCCGAATTCATCGTCCCATTTCTTGTCGATTATATTGTAGACCTTTTCATCGGCCTCGGCCTTGTAATTCTGAGGACCGCAGCCGGGCAAAAACGGCGCAAAGCAGCAGCACACGGCACAAAGCAGCAGCATCTTGTTCTTAATGCGGTTAAAGACCATTTTCGGGATTCCTGCCCTCATGTGTGTGCACAACCCGGATTCTGTGGCCGCGGTTGCCAACTCTTAAAAGCCCCTTATGCCGATTAACTCGCCCGGCTCGATATCCAGCCCCGGCGGGATATTAACTGTGATGGGCATTCCCCATTGTGGTGCCGTCGGATTTCTCCAGAGTCTTTCGGGCATCAACTCCATGGTCGCACCTATCGAGGCGATCCGGGTCTCGGCGAGCTGTCGCGGAGCCCGGTTCTTGATCAGTTGAACCGCCTTGTTCTCTTCGAGTCCCCCAAGCTGGTTCTGGCTCAGATAAGCGACTATTTCGTTAGGAGTTTCTTCGGCAATTGCCAGGATCGGCTCACCGGCGGTAAGGACTTCCTGGGCCCCTTTCATCACGTTTTCGCCGGGCCTGCGACTAAGCGATTGGTTCGTGTTATTGCCGACGGCGACTATAATGCCGCTGATCGGAGCCTTCAATTCGACCGGCTGCCTCTGGCCGACAGCCATGTATTCGTCCATAAGCTTTTTCTGGACGAGTATCTCTTTTCTTATGACGTCGATAGCACGGTCCACGGAAGTGTGTCGCGTAGGCAGGTCCGTGTAGGCTTCCCGCCTGGCGATGTTCGCTTCGAGCGCAGCCTGTGCTTCTTCGAGCAATTTCTCGTTCTGCTTTATCTTCTCGGCCAGTGCAATGTATTGGGCCTGAACTCTTTCAAGTTCGTATGGGGCTATTGCGTCGCTTTCCACGAGTTCTCGCAGGGCTTCGGCTTCGGTCTTGAGATCCGCCAGGGTCATTCGGTCGGCGGCCAGTTGAGCCCGCGTGGAGAGGATTTGCAGCTTCGTGGATTCGATATCTACATCGAAACGCCTCTGTTCGGCGACTCTGTCGCTTTCGCGCTCGGCCTGCTCAGTCAGCAGCACATCTCTTGTATATTCCAGTTCGGCCTCGAGGCGTTTGACCTCCGCCTGAACGGTCGCCACCTGGGCCTCTATAAGCTGCGGGCGGCGTTCGTTGTCAAGAACCGTGTCGACTATCGCCACTACCTGCCCCTTTTCGACGCGATCATGGAGTTCGACGGGAATGTCGATAATACGTCCGGCGCAATTGGCGGCGACCTGCCTTATCTGGCCCCTGGCCATTCCGACAACCTGAAATCTCTGGGCGCGCTGTTTGAACAGTATAAACACGCATGCAACGGCTCCCAGCCAGACCACCAACGGCACAATGTGCAGGTAAAGCTGTCTGAAGGAATAGCCTTTTGAGCGGGTTTTCTTCATTTGATGCTTAGACCTCCAACAGTGTTTCCTGCATCGTCAGGCTTACATTCTCGATGCCCTCAATGCTCTGCAGCTCCTCCACCATCTGAGCGTTGTTTTCCAGATTCTTTATCATCAACTGATATGCATATTCTACCGCCGCCGAACCAAATCCGCTATCCTGAGCCGATATCAGAGTGTACGTTCTGCAATAGCGTTTGAGAATGCCTGTTACGGGGTGTTTCGGACCGATATGCCCCCTGAAACTGAACCGCAAGAAGCCGTTATGCGGCGTGTGCGTGCCAAAGCCCGTGAGGTAGAGATATACTGTTATCGCACTCAAAATGGCCGTACCAACGATAGCAGTTGCGTACCGCTGCGAACCGGAGGCCATGCCGACCACCAGTGCGCAGAATATAAAGGCAATATCGCGTGTATCTTTGAGTATGTTCCTGAAACGAACGATGGCCAGGGCGCCCATGAGCCCCACCGCAGTGATTATGTTGTTGCCGATTACTGTCATGACCATTGCGACAACAACAGTAACTATTATCAGAGACTGAACGTAGGATCGGGAATAGGACAGTCCGCTGTGGGTAAAATAGTAGACCCACGCCAGAAACTGCCCCAGCACAAACGCCAGCAACAGCGACAGGAGGATGACCTCGGGGCCGAAATAGCCTCCGGACATTGGTGTATCTTCTAATGCTTGCCAGATTTGGTCCATAATCTATCTCATTAAAATCGGGGCGCAGAATCGTTTTTCGCAGGCCTGTTCTATCGAGGTTGCGTACTTGGATACGGATCTGGTCTTAATATCGAAGTACTTGACCATTCTGTCGAGCCATGCGGGGTAGTTCCCGGTAAACTTGATTTCGAGAATAGTGCGACCTTCGGTAATCTTGTTTCTTTGCCAGCCGCCTCCGCCGAGCCGTACAACCGGCTCATCCGTTACGCAGTAGCAGAGATCCCTGTCGAACGTCACTCTTACGCGGTTTTCTCCTTCTCCTTCGAATGCCTGCCTGTAGTAGCGTATAAGCACCTTCGGCGCCGCTGCAATGTTTTTCATGTACAACTGAAACTGATTCAGAGCCGCTTCGTCGGTGGTATAATCCTGAGGCGGCAAAGGCCTGCCGCGAAGCAATTCGCCTACATCCTGCTCCATGACCCGGGCTCTGCTTTTGTTAATGACGGTGGTTACCCGCCGCTTTATTTCAAAAAAGCGCGGGTAGTCCGGCTCGTCTGTATAACTGCGTATCCGCAGTTTGAACCGGTTCTTCTTGCCGGCTATACTCTCGCGACACAGAAGCATGCTGGGCGAATCGAGGTACAAGCTGCAGATGGGGTAAATACCCCCTCTCTGGAGCTTGCAGTAACGGTCCAGGTCGATGTACTGACGCAGGAACTGAACCATCGCCGCCGTCTTGGATTCCGAAATGACATACTTCATCTCATGGCGACAAGACATTACCTTGTCGACGAACTGATCCTTCGACTTTCCGGGCTTTCTCTTAGCACCCTTTTGAGAGCCCTTTACAGACGATTCAGTTTTCTGTGAAGCTGTTCGTTCGGCCATCGACGACACCCTAGTCCGTGTGCCTGCTTAAAGAAAGGGGCTGTTATCTTTTTTCACCCACCTGCGGTCAAAGAGCCCAGAATGACGGGGCACCTACCCACTTCATGGAGATACGGAATATCACCCTTCTGTTCCGTTTTGTCCACCTTGCCCGTAAAGATAGCAAATATTTCACCATCTGAACAAGGGTTATTTTAGCACATTTTGACGCTGCAAGTCAAGCTGATTCTTGCGAAAGGGTGGGGTAAAACGCCGCTGGCGGCATAATAATGCAGATTCACTGATTTGATGTACGGTTTTGCCGGTTAAAACGATTGTGTTGTATTTCACAAAGCGCCTGGAGTAGGTGCTGCGGCGGACCAGTTAGCAACATCGTTTCCATACACTTCGGGCGAGTTCTTCTGCAGCGTAAGACCGAATCCATCCGCCGCAGCAGGCCACGGATCGCCGCCGACCGGGTGTGAGCCGTCGCTATAGTTAACCCTGTCTACTCGAATGTAGTATCTATCGCCGTTAAGCGGGTCCAGATCGCCCGGTCTGCACAACTGAACCTTGTCGCCGGCGTTGTCGAGCTTTCCCGAGCCCCATTCGAACACCTGAACAGGTGGGATGCGACCGTAAACAGCCGTGAAAACCGCCAGATCTTTGACGAGCAGGATCAATCCGTTTGCAGGAATCACCGTTTGCGGCGGAAAATACCACTCGATCCCGTCGCTGTCGGTCAATCTCCAGGGTACGAAATCACCGATTTCGCTGTCGTAATCGAATAAATTCACCGCATGATCCGTGATGTTGCGCAATTCGACGTACTCCGCGTCCGCCTCGGCGGGCGGATGGTACATTATTTCACTGATCACCACGGGCCCCACTTTGGGGCCGGAATTCGGCTGCCCGGGCGTATTCTGGCTCATGGCGACGAAGTTGTAAGTGCCCGTGCTCTTCCTGTAGCGACCGAACGCCACGTTGGTTTGCGATGCGTCGAACTGTTCGTCTTCGCTGTATCCGGTAAGTTCCCCGTCCGAGCCAGAATGAACGTAAATCGTTTCCCCGTTTTCACTAAGTGCAAACGGCTCGCGGGCGCCCGGATCGGATGCAGAACCGAAATGCGTGTCTTCGTAGAAAACGGCAAAACCATTTGCCGGTATAACAGTACCGTCGGCTACCTCATATTTGCGAAGGTTGGCCCAACTGTCGCTAATGAACCAGCCCCCGATATTCATCGGAACCGCCGTGGTGTTGTGCAATTCTATCCAGTCGGACGCCTGACCGTGAGAATGGGCCAGTACTTCGTTGATTTTGACACTGCCAGGGGCCGGCACGGCTCCGGTGTCGTCATATCCCGGAGAGCCCCCTACTGACGCACTCGGGCGCCATAACTTTTTTTCGCTCAAGGAGTTGGGATCGGCTGAGGAATCGCGAACCGTAAGTGAGAAGCCCAGTCCGTCGGTTATGTCGTACCAGCCGTCGCGGTAGCGGAAGTCATCTATCACCCCTCCCAGGCCATCTTCCAGACGCACTCGTTCGCCGCCGTTATCCAGACTTCCGCTATACTCGCCTGCAATGTTTAGCTCAGAGCCATATCGAGCTTTGAAAGCCTCCATATCCTCGACAATCAGGGCATGTTCACCCGGCTCAAGCACTGTATCCTCAAAGGCGAACTGGATTCCTCGCCTGAAGCGTACCAGAGCGAGATTGATCGATTCGGCGCCGACGTTCGTAAACTCGATGAATTCCTCGTTGGGGTCGTTTGCGTCGTTTTGGTCGGCGGGGTGATACATAAGCTCGGTTATGCGAAGGCTTTGGGAAACCTGCCGGACCGCAAAAACGGCTTCTGTCAAACCGCTGAACGTGCCGCCGTCGAGAATGCGGGCCTTTACCCGGGTGGTTCTTTCAAGCGTGAAGGGGCCGGTGTATTCGACGGCCGCAGGCGATATTTCGGCGCCCCCGCCGGAACTGCCGCTGAGTTTGACCGAGATGAGAAAATCGCTGCTGTCTGGTTGTATATTCAGGCCATGGACAGCAAGCACATTCTCGCCCGGCTTAATCAGGTCAACGTACCGTGATATGTCATATTCGCGAAAAACTTCGGATTCGGTGTCCGGATGGTGGGTCGAGGCCCGCGAATTCCAGAGAGGCGCTTCGGTGAAATTCTCCCGGCGAACCTCTTGGCCGTTAAGATACGCTACAAATGCGTCGTCATAACGGACGCTCAAAGTCAGTTGCGACATTGCCGCTGTCTGAACAGCAGCGGCTTCGAACGGGATACGGATGTAGCAGGAGGCATTTATTCCATACATCTCGGTTCCTACATCCCCGGATATCAGGTAGTCATAGTCGGATCTTCTGTCGTATCCGATGCCGCCCGGGCCGCCGCTGACCGACCGCCAGTTGGAATCATCGTACACTCCGCCGCCCTTCCAGTTATCGGGGACGGGCCCCGTCGGAACGAGAAAGCGTTTTGGGGCGTTTTCGGCTATCAGAGACCAGGTTTCAATATCCCGTATTTCCGAAGGTTGTCTGGGATCATCACCGTTCAGAGTGTAGTAGATCCTGCCGGCACCCTCGTCATTGACCATAGTGAGCATATCGCCCGACTGAATATACCCGCCGTGCTGTGCCGAGCCGTTTATATTGAAGGCAGGACCTTCGAACGTAAACAGGCCGAGCCACTCCAGAGAGCCGACCACATGCCCACATCTGGCTGGAGCCCACGTGTTGCGAATGAATGTCTGCATGTGCCGGCCGGTTTTGGCGTATATGGCGGTGTCGACCCCGGCGTAGAGTTCGTCGAAACGTTTAACGACGTTTTCGCCGGTGAGGGCGCCGCCGTTGAAGCAGTGCTTCTGGACACGGTCCGCGAAGGTCTGTTTGAATTCCGGGCTGTCTTTCAGGTTCAAATACAGCAGCGAAATGGGCACTATACCGTCCTTCCATGTCAGCGAGGGCGGGGCCTTGAAGCCTCGCGTGAGATCGCCGGACAGGAAACCGAATTCAACATCCCACGCGTAAAAACGCCATTTCCCCAGTTCTCCTGTGGTTCTGGCTCTGGCGGCGTTCCAGTTGTTGTGCGGCCAGTCGTGGATGTAAAGATAGCCCTGGAGCAGCAGATAATCGACGAAGGCCTCTATGTCGAGCCTCTTTTCGACGTAGGCATAGTGCTCGGGCTCGCTCAGGTCGTTATTCGAAGCGTAATCCAGCAATTCGGTGAAAGATTGCCCGTCGCCTTCGCGGACATCGAAGGAATATGTCCGATCGGGCCCGCCATCGCCCGGCTTCCAGTATTTGACAACATCCCACTCGAGGTCTGTGTCGAAGTGCTGCTGCAGCATGGGTTCGGCGATGCGTTCGGTGGGATTGTAGTAGCCTTTGTACCGGCCGTTGATGAACAGATGGGCGAATGTGCCGTTTGCGACGACCGAGCCCATGTCTTTGTGCAGTCTGCGGCCGAGTTCATCTTTAATGAAGGGGTTTGTCGGGTCGTTGTAGCCGGACCGCAGGACGAGATATTTGTACTTGTCGATGCCGGAGCGGGGAATGACCGGGTATTTCAGTCGCTTTGATCCGTAATCGTTGCTGAAATACAGGCGAAAACTGGCCTTGGAATTGACATTTATACGGTCCCGCCTGTAGTTACTGCCGTGCAGGCGTATGCCGCAGTCCTCCTGGAAACCGCTGTTGTCGGCCGGCTCAATCAGTTCAACCGACACCGGTCTTTCCCATTGCACCCCCCTGCCGGTGGGATTGGCGAGAATCCCGTCTTCGGAACCGTACAGGTTGTCCGAATCCGTCGCGATCGAGATAACCGGCAGCGATCTGATCGCCTCGCTGGCGGCAATAACATAGGTGTGGGTATCCACGTTTGTAGGCAAAAAACCCGGTTTGAAGGCCGCAGCCCGCAGAGATACCGTTGAACTGATAGTAATCGGTCCGGTGTAGACGTGCCCGGAGTATGCGGACGGTTCGGTTCCGTCCAGTGTGTAGCGGATTATTGCGTCCGGGGTATCGGTTCTTATTGAGACGGTAACCGGGCCCTCGTAAAAACCTCTGTCGGAATCAAACTTTGTGTCAGCGACGATGCCCTGGGGTTCGCCGGAGTTGGCTCGCAGCCAGGTGGGGGCCAGGAAATAGCCTTCCCGGTTCGGATCGGCCTGCTGGATGCCATAAGAGTAGTTTGTCCTCTGCGGTCCAAAACCGCCATCAGTGGAGGCGTACTCGTGAGCGATAGTGCGACCGTCGGGGCCGACCAGGGCAAGATATTCGCCTGCCTTGCCGAGGCGGAAATTCGTGTGATAAAGCCCCAGAGAATCCATGTATGGATAGTTAGCATCGTCCACATCCGAGGCGAAAACGAGACGATAACCGCCCGGTTCAATGAGGAAATCGCCGGGAAATGGCCATTTTGTGAGGTTTTCGGGATCGTCGGTGAGATACCAGCCGGCGAGATTGACGGCATTATCGGCTGTATTGTAGAACTCGATCCAATCCGAGCTTCGACCGTTGCCGTCGAGCAGCACGCCCGGATCGCCGAGGCGGTCAGAGCTGGAGGCCATGAACTCACTGATGAGTACGGGGGTCTCGATTGCAAGCCAGTTGGAGGCAACGGCTGCAAAATCCGCCATATTAACCGGTCCGTCAGCCGTGATCTTGCCGCAGTTCGGGTCGGTGCAGTCGGTGCTGAGCCAGTTTTCGGCGAGAATCCGCAGGTCTGCGAAATCGACGCGGCAGTTTCCATTAAGGTCGCCGGACATCAGGGCGAATGTCTGGCCGCCAGGCATTAGAGCAGCCGTAAATATAAAGATTACTTTCAGATAGATGTGCAATTTGGGGCCTTTACCAGCTTTGAATCGGCCTTAGTCTACGATACACATTAACGAGCGGCTCGCTGCGGGCACAAACATATTATAGCAGAAAGTGGCGTTAGAAATCAAGATGCACCGCGTGAAGCTCGATCATTTGACATGGTGTTGCGGTCGGGCTAATATGCGGCGGTGTGCCGCGTACAGCTATACGCGAGAGAAAGTTTTTTGCCGGCAATGGAGTCCAGCAGTGGCCGTATATCGCTATAAAGACAATCCGGTAATCGCACCGGCGGATGTTACGCCTTCGAGAGATGATTTCGAGGTCGTGGGGGTGTTTAATGCCGGTGTAGCGAGGGTGGGGATGGAGGTAGTTTTGCTACTGAGGGTGGCCGAAAGGCCCGTTCACAAGTCCGAAAGTGTAGTCCTGACGGGCATTTACGACACTTCGGAACGGCGGGTAATCTTGAAGGATTTCCCGCGGTCGGACCCGAACATTGACTTTACCGATCCTCGGCTGATAGTAACGGCCGAAGGCACTTATCTGACCTCGATTTCGCATTTAAGGGTGGCCAGGAGCGGCGACGGCGTTAACTTTGAAATCGAGCGAAAGCCGGCGATTGCGGGAATGGACGAATACGAGACTTTCGGCGTTGAAGACCCGCGAATCAGCTTCGTTGACGGGGTTTACTACATACAGTACGTGGGCGTTTCGCCCCGAGGGGTGGTTACGTGCCTCGCTTCGACACGGGATTTCCGGAGTTTCGAGCGATTGGGAGTGATATTCTGTCCGGAGAATAAGGATGTGGCTATTATTCCGGAGCGAATTGACGGTAAATACTACGCCCTGCATCGGCCCGCGTCGCCCCTGTTCAGAAGGAACGACATCTGGATAGCCGAATCGCCGGATCTGATGTGCTGGGGCAACCATCGACACCTGATGGGACTGCGGCCGGGCCGGTGGGATGAGACCCGGATCGGGGCCGGAGCCGTACCTTTCGAGATAGAACAGGGTTGGCTGGAAGTCTACCACGGCGCCGACGCAAACAATCGGTATTGCCTGGGAGCGGTCCTGCTGGATGCAACCGAACCGTGGAAGGTGATTTCGCGATCCAATGAGCCGATTTTCGAACCTGAGGCGCCCTACGAGTGCGAAGGCTTCTTCGGCGATGTCGTATTCACCTGCGGGCTGCTGCCGGAAGAAGCCCGATTGAAGGTGTACTACGGGGCATCGGACACGTCGATATGTTACGCGGAAATCCCCCTTTCGGACGCCGTAGCAAGCCTCAACCTGTAGCTCTTACAAACCGCGTTCGCTTTTGACGGGCGGTGTAGGCTTGAATTCGAGTCTGGAGCAGGGCCAGCCGATGGGCGGCAACAGAGGCCGAACCTGTGTCCCCATCTACCGTTCTTGTGATCCATCAGCAAAGAAGAATCAATTTGCCAGAAAGTGCACTATGCGTGCGGCGTTACCTTTGCTGGCGTGATTTTTGTCGCGGGCGGTTCTTAGAACGAGTCTGTGCTTTTTGTTTTCGAGGTCGGTCGCGAGCATGTATGCCCAGGGGATGTGCAGGTTTGGGCTCCATTGTGTGAACTGGTCGATGGTCTGGAACGGACCGTCGTCGATGCGGTACTCGAGTATGCCGACATCGGGTCCTGCAACCACCAGCATACCAACCGCGGTGCCCTGGAATCTCAGCCGCAGCCGTGCCCCCGGTTCAGTGGCGACCAGCATCGGTATATTCCTGAAGCGGGGTCTTGTGGAGGCGTCGGTTGCGTTCCATTTCTCAACGATTTGCCACTTCTGATTTGTGCGGGCCTTGGAGATATCTAGGTATCGTCCGCGGCAGTAGTTAAGCGGGTCGAGCGGTTCGGGCATTTGGTGCGCGATCGGTTCTGCGTTACGAGAGAGGCGTCCGCGCCAGGCGGTGTTCAGGAATCGGTCGATTGCCTCGGCGTAGAGCTTATGGCCCAGCGGACCGGGATGCAGGCCGCCGAATTCGCCGAAGGTGAAATGTGCCGCGTCGAGATGGGCGGCGGTTTCGGCCGCGAAGTCGATCGAGGGTACTGTGTAGCGACGGGCGACTGCTTCATGGCTGGCTATTTCCGGCGGTGTGTGGCCGGAGTTAATCTGCTCGTACTTGATTGGATCGACGCAGTAGAGCAGGACTATGTCCACAAGCGGGTTCTTGCTGCGAGCCTGCCTGATTATCCCCTCCATTCCTTGAATCCGGGCTTTCGGGCCGCGGCGATTGTGCTGGTCGTTGACGGCGAACTCAACGAATAGCAGGTCGACCGGGCCATGGGCAAATGCGGTCGAGGCCAAACGGAAAGCCCCCAGAGTGGAATCGGTGGATGGGATACCTGCGTTTATGAACTCGAATTGCGTTTCGGGCAAACGCCTGCGGAGGTTTTCAGCCGTCATCTGCCGCCAGCCTTTCATATTCGTGATCGAGCCGCCGAGAAATGCAACGCGGCCTTTCTTTTCGACCGTGAATTTGATCCGGCTGTTGGACAGGTTGTCGCGAAATGCATAAAACGACCCATTTGCCAGGGCGGTGTTTTTGCAGATGAAGTCAACAATTTGAGCGGGATCTTCGAGGCTGTGCGGATGGTGGCCAACTCCGCTCTTGATGATGGTTTCGATTGAGCCGCCCAGCTTTTTATAGCGTTCTTCGAGTATGGCGGTGTTCTCGTCGAGTGGTACGACCTGGTCGGCATCGCCGCAGATGTGCAGCAGCGGCACACCGGCCCTGGCGAGCGGTCTGAGTTTGTCGATTGGGTTCTGTTTGAATTGCTCGGCCTGTTTTTCGGTAAGACCGTAGGCTTCGAGGCATCTGGCCCAGTCGGACGAACTGCCGGGGCTTTTGCCTTTGCCGCTCGGCCAACTCTTGATGTCGCACACGGGGGCGTCGGCATAGATGCAGGATACCTTTTCGGGATTGGCGGTGGCCCAGTTGTAGACAATCAATCCGCCCCTGCTCATTCCTTCCAGCGCAGCCTTATCGGAGAGGCCGTAACGGGTGGTCAGAAAGTCATAGAAGGCGTTCCAGTGTCCGACGACCGCCGGGCTGCCGTATAGGTCGGCCACATCCATGTACGCCAGGTGGTAGCCTTTTGCGAGTAGGGCTGAATCGGTCTGCGGTTCGTGGCCGAAAAACCTTGCGCACCAGATCCACGGTCTGCCCGGTGCGGCGAGTTTCGGCTCGACCAGTATGCACTTTCGGTCGTCGATTGTGAAATCATAGCGTTTATAGCCGTTCCAGGTGTTCTCTGACGGTTGCAGCTTGCTTTGTTTGTCCTTTTGGAGTGTGGGGCTGTCTTTGAGAGCATTTTCGATATAGCGGGCTATCTGCTCACCCAGGACGTATGAGCCGTGGGGATAGAAATGCACATTGGCCGGACGCTGAATCTTGTTCAGGCGGGCCAGGGCAAAGGAGTAGAGATCATTTACGGGGATGTCGTACTTTTTCATGACTCTCTCGGCGGCGGCGTTGTATCTGGCAGAATCGCCTTTCACGCGAAAGCCGGTTCCGGCGGGCGTCGGGGTGGTATTTGCGAAAATCAGGGCTGCGCCGGTTTCTTTGAGGCGTTCGGCGAGTTTATCCAGATTCTTCTCGTATTGCTCGATGGGTATCTGTTGGTGGCCGCGGGAAGCGTCGACGTTTCGGCCGTTTTCGTCAATATACTTGAGGTCGTGAAGGCCGTGATTGAAATGTATAACGTCCCAATCGGTATCGCCCAGCCAGTTTTCGAGTTCATGGAGGCCGTAACGAGTGTGCTGGGCGTTGCCGCGATTGTGGTGCACGTCGGCCCGGCCGGCAAGCAGCTCTTTTACGTACGGCGTGTAGCCGATGGATATTGAATCGCCGATTATAAGAACTTTAGGCAGAGTTTTTACGCCGGGCCCGGGGGACTCATAACCGCTGACAGCCTTGTAAACGGTGCCGGCCATTATGGCGGCGCCCCGGGCGTTCGGATGAATCAGGTCGGGGAAAAGCTCTGGTTTGCCGCTGAGCGGCTGGTAAAGATCGATTAAACCGACATTCATATCGGCCGCAATTCTCTCAATCAAAGGCAGAACCTCGCTTTTTATGACCTTGTCGCTGATTCCCCATCGCTCAGGGAAGGCTGGCGCTGGTTTGCATATCCAGATTCTGGGCTCCGAGGGTAGAGCCCTGAAGGCGGCGATCATTTCCCTGTAGTCGGTCTCGAACCGGTCCTTAAATCGCCAGTTCTGAGGCTTTGTGTCGTTGGTGCCCAGTTTGATTACTACTGCGTGCGGCTTAAACTCGAGGGCGTCTTTCCAGGCCCGCTGGGCCCAATACGGCTTGTCGCCCTTCTTCAGCATTGTGGCGCCGCCTACGCCGAAGTTGCGGACCTGCCATTCGGAGCCGAGCAATCTGCCCAGTTGTGCCGGGTAACAGTCTCTGAGGCGGTATTTGACGGATGAGCCGAAAGTTATACTGTCGCCTACACAGGCCAGGCGAACAGTGTTTTGGCAGTCTTCGGCACGGATTGGGGATTGAGCCGCTGCAGATGCGGTTGCAGCCCAGATACCGGCCAGAAGAACAAAAGCGACTGTTCTGCGAGACTTCATGAAATGCTGACACTCCTTTCAACGGGTAATCTGTGAAATCTGACGAGCATAATGGTGTTTTTACTGCATGTACATTACGGGTGCGATTATGGGCAGATACAGTGCTACTATTGCCACGCCGCTGATCGTGCACTGGACAAATATGACCAGCATGGACCACAATCTGGCGAGCATCGGGCGACCGGTGCGTGCCAGAGATGTTATGATTGCAAAGTCCAGACCAAGAAATAACACAAGCCCAGGCGCAAATACGTACCAGAAACGGCGAATCAACTGTGCCGCAGCGATTGAACACCGCGTGATGGCGGGCAATTCGACGTCCATGCGACCGACTGCATCGAGGTATATGGGCATTATAAAGCCGGCGAGGATAAGCCAGGCGAGAGGCACAATCGCGTGCGTAAGGAGCGTAAGAGCCGCTTTAGCTATGATTTTGCCGGAAGAGTTGTCTTTTGCCATGCCGGTGTTCCGGAAGTGTATTATCGCTGTTTTCGGTTCATTTTAGCGGAGCCCGGGTCGCAACTAAAGGTTTTTTATGCGGTTTACGGCCCGGCCCTTGCAGTGGCGGCCCGATGGTGCTATAAATTGTGTAAATGGGGTGTAACAGTGTTTCTTTGGCAAATCGTGCCGACGGGCGAAGATTGAAAGGATTCTAAAAGCGGAGCGGTTGTTCCTTTGCAATGTAAGGATACGTTTTGGGAGGTACTGCAATGAAGCGGCTCATCTTTCTGGCGGCGGCGCTGAGTTCGTGCGCTGCGCCGGCCAACACATCTCCTGTAGTAACAGACGTGAGGGTCAGTCAGCGACTTGACGGCACGAATAAGATCGACATCTACTATGACCTCGAGGATGCGGATAAAGACGCATGCGAAATTTCGGTCCTGGTCAGCAACGACGCCGGCGCAAGCTGGACCGTAGAGGCCTCGGCTTTTTCGGGAGACATCGGCGCCGGTGTCCAGCCGGGAAGCAGACACATCGTCTGGGACTGTGAAAAAGATCTGCCCACGGCTTACGGGAGCAATTACCGGATCCGCGTGCTCGCCGACGACGGATACGAGCCTTTGTGGCACAAGAGCGTACTGATCGATTCGGGCCGGTTTGAAATGGGCGACCACACCGAGGCCGGCGATGCGGACGAGCGGCCCGTGCATCAGGTGAGCGTCGGTCCGTTTCATATCTCGGCGACCGAAGCGACGAACGGGCGCTACTGCGAGTTCCTTAATTCGGCGATGTCGGCCGGTGCAATACAGGTGCGCGGCGGCGTGGTCTATTCGCAGGACGGCAATCTGCCCTACTGCAACACGCGCACGAAGGACCTGGAGAGCCGGATATATTTTGACATGGAGAAATTTACAGTGCTTGCCGGTTTGCAGGCTCATCCGGTCGTGGGCGTGAGCTGGTACGGGGCGGCGGCTTACTGCAACTGGCTCAGCGAGATGCATGAATTGACGCCCTGCTACGATCCAAACACCTGGCGGTGTGATTTTACGGCTGACGGGTACAGGCTGCCTACGGAGGCTGAGTGGGAATATGCGGCGCGGGGCGGCATCGAGTATGCGAAATATCCCTGGGGCGACGCGGCGGACAAGTCCAGGGCCAACTGGTTCGGCTCGGGCGACAAATACGAGCCGGGACCGTACCCGTGCACTACGCCTGTAGGCAGCTACGCGGCAAACGGGTATGGACTGTACGACATCGCGGGCAATGTGTGGGAGTGGTGCAATGACCGATACAGCGCCGTATACTACAGTCTGAGCGAAAATGACAATCCGCGTGGGCCGGAATCCGGCACGGGCCGAGTGGTTCGCGGAGGCTGCTGGAAGTTCTTTCCAATGCATTGCAGGGTGTCGACCCGCAGGCAGTTTGACCCGCACGTAAGGGCCAGCAATGTGGGATTTCGGGTGGTTCGTACGGAGCGGATGTACCAGAGGCTCGTGGTTGGAGACCAGTAGGCGATAGAACAAAACTGCGTCAGATTACGCTTTCGGGGGGCAAGAAGATATGAATTCGATTGCAGCTAAAACAGGACTGGCATTGATTGTGTTCTCAAGCTGGGTTTGCGGCAGTCTGTGCGCGAGCGAAGGTTTCGGCGATTCCGGCGTTTTTACGATCGACAATCGCGACCCGCAAATTACACTTGTGAGACTCACGGGCGGCGAAAAAATCGAGACGGACAGCAAATACACTATCGTCTGGCGAACCGTAGGTTTGATCGACGAAGTTGTTATCGAGTACTCACCCGACAGCGGCCAAACATGGCACGAAGTCTCGACAGTTGCCAACACAGGTTTCTATGAATGGGATGTTCCGGATTCGGGATCTGAACTGTGCCTGCTTCGCATCAGCGCATCCGGAGATCGGGAGGCATCCGCCGTAAGTGATACGGTTTTTACAGTACTGGAGCCGCAAAAGCCGGAGGAACCTGCTGAGGGCAACGCGAATGGTTCCGAGGTGACCGTCGAAAGCGCCGGGAACGCTGATGCTGCAACTCAGATGGCTTCGAACGAGCCGTGGGTCGAGACGAGCGATATTGACAAGACAGCTGCGCCCGAGCAGACCGGAACAGCCGTAGACGAACCGAAAGAAGTCTTCATGCCGATAAAGTTGCAGGGCACAATCAAACTCGATGCCAACTCGGCCGAGATCAAGGATGTGAATCTAACGGGCGATATCGGCGGGATGCCTATCGAGCAGACTACCCTGAGAGGGGCTGATTCGCTGTTCGACAAGATGGTTGCAGTCAGAGGCGGCACCTTCGAGATGGGCGATCACTTCGATTCATGGGACGCCGATGAGAAGCCGGTTCACGTGGTTCAGGTCGATTCCTTTTTGATGTCGGCTACGGAAATAACGAATCGCCAATACTGTGAATTCCTGAACGGAATGAAACTCGCTGGCAAGATCGAAGTGAGAAACGGCGTCGTGCACGGGGCCGAAGACGACAAGCCTTACTGCAATGTTCGCGGCCGAAGTGCGTGGGCCAGAATCACGCCGAGCGGCCGGAAATTCGTCGTCGTCGAGCAGAAAGCCGACCATCCTGTGGTGGAGGTGAGCTGGTACGGGGCCGCGGCGTACTGCAACTGGCTGAGCGAAAAAGAAGCCCTCAGAGCGTGCTACGATCAGAAGACGTGGGAGTGCGATTTCACGGCGGACGGTTACCGGCTGCCGACCGAAGCCGAATGGGAGTACGCCGCGCGGGGAGGCCTGGAGGATAAACGCTATCCATGGGGAAACGATGAGGACCCAACCAGAGCGAACTGGTGGGGATCCGGCGATGATTATGAAGCGGGCGGCTATCCGCGGACAACACCGGTGCGCTACTACCACTGCAACGGGTTCGACCTGTACGGCATGGCGGGCAACGCAGCCGAATGGTGCAATGACTGGTACAGTCTGGTATACTATAAGAGCACAATCGCGATCAACCCGCGCGGTCCGGAACAGGGCAGTTCCAAAGTAACTCGCGGCGGCTCGTGGATACTGAATCCGGGCCGCTCGCGCTGCTCGAACCGCAACTTCAATTTTCCGGAGCGGCGGGAGCAGGGGCTCGGCTTTCGGATAGCCCGAACTCCCTGATTGCGGGTCGTGGTCCTCGGTTGCGGGTCGATGCCAGGCACAGTCTAGTTGAAAAGGATGAACATGAAGCAGCGCGTTTCTGCAGCAGCGGTGGTTCTAATGGTGTTTTTGAGCGGTTCGGTATGGGGCGGCTCTTACAGGTTTACGGTCGAGGGAGAAAGGACGCTTCTCAACGGCGAAGAGATTCTGGTAAAGGGTCTCAGATGCAGCAATGCGTTGATGAGCGAGGCCGCGACGGCGCAACTGATAAGAAACCTGGATGAATTTGCATCTTACGGTGTCAATACGGTCAGCGTCTTCTTCATGGGGTCCAGATTCGGCGACATCAAGGGGTACCGCGCGGATGCGTCGCTCGATCCGGTGTATGCCGGGCGGATGGGGCGGATTATCGAGGCTGCCGACCGCAGGGGCATGGTGGTGCTCGTGGGCTGTCTGTACTGGAGCAACTCGAGATGCAAGTGGGAGCACTGGACTCAGAAGCACGCAAATGCCGCGGTTGCGAATACGGTAAGATGGCTCAAGCAGAATGACTATCGAAATGTTTTCGTCGATGTCGACAACGAGGGAATGGCGCTTAGAGCCAAGGGGTTCGACAACCGAAAAATGGTTATTGCCGGCAAAAAGGTGGACCCGGACTGCATGCTGGCGACGAATTTCCGGGGCATGCCACCCGCCGAGGCGGACCTGGCGATCCATCACAGCAAGAAGGTCGAAGGCAAGCCTTACATCGATTCCGAGGCAACGCCCGGCAACGCCCCGGGCGGGTATTGGGGCAGGTACAGCAAGAAGCCGGATTACTACAACTACATCAACATCGGGGTGTACAACGACCAGATGAAAGCCCGGCAGAAGACCGATGCGAAACAACATCTAGACAACGGCATGGGATATATACTGGCCTCGACCTGGCTTCAGTGTGTGCCTCCTTTTGGGCCGAATAACAGGCCCGGCGGCGACGGATCTACGGATGACCCCGGAATTCGCTGGTGGCTGGAATGGCTTCGGGATGAGTATGGGTCATACAGCCCGCCTGCGCTCGAAGAACAGGACTCTGCGACGGTTCGAGTGGGCCGCTGGGAGCGTTTCGAGGCGACAATCACCAATTACAGGGAGTATCGGGACCCGTTCAGAGACGTTCGGCTGGATGTTACTTACACACGGCCGAACGGTAGCAAGGTCGAATTCATGGGCTTTTTTGACGGGGCGCATCGGTGGAAGATCAGGTTCATGCCGGACATGGTGGGCTTGTGGAGATACGAGGCAAAGTTCAGCGATGGTGAGGAGGGGGCAAACGGGTTGTTCAGGTGCGTCGGCTCGGATATCGGCGGGATGGTTCGTGCATACGCGAACAACGAACGGTGGTTCGGGCATGCGGCGGGCGGGCCTTTGATGGTTAGGAGTTTCCACGTTGGCGACCGGTTCTTTGCCGAGAACTTTGAGCCCGAAGACCGCAGGCGGTTTCTCGATTGGGCCGGCAGTCGCGGATACAACATGCTCTCAATCGGCAGCCACTACCTAAACAGACGAGCCGGAGGACGCGGCAAAGGTTGGCATACGCCGAACTTGTGGGACGGCAGGCCTGTTCCGGATCAGTACAAAAACATGGAAGCGATTCTGGATGATCTGGCCAAGCGGGGGATTATGGTGTTTCCGTTTGCGGGTTTCTTCGGGCGCGATTCAAACTATCCGAGAAGTGCGGCGGATCAGAAACTGTATATAGAATACACACTGGCCAGGATCGGCTGTTACTGGAGTATTCTGCTGAATATCGCCGGGCCCGAGCCCAAGCTGCGAGGCAGGTCTTTTCTGGGCGACGATCTGGACAGGCTGGGCAAGTTGATCGCTGAGACGGACGTGTTCGATCATCCCCTTACCGTTCACAATCGCACCGGGGACGACGAATACGCCAAGAATAGCTACATCAGCTTCGTAACCCTGCAGGGGCCTAAAACCACCGACCGGCAGAAGCTCAGCCGCGGGCTACTGCGAAATCTATATCCGGGCAAACCGCTGTATGCCCAGGAAACGTTGTGGACCGGCAATAAGAACCATCCGCAATACAGTATGGTCGATCTGAGGAAGAATGCGTGGGTGTTGATGATGTCTTCGGCGTCGCTGAACTTCGCCGATAACGACGGCAACAGCTCATCCGGATTTTCCGGCAGCATGGACCTGTCGCAGGCGAATGACCGTGCGCACGCAATCATTGGGCGGGTGTGGGATTACTTCCAGACGCTGCCGTACTATGAGATGGAGCCGCACCAGGAGTTGGTAGATAACGGGTTCTGTCTGGCCAGGCCGGGCTCGAAGTACCTTGTGTATCTGCCTTCGCGCGGAACGGTTGACGTTGCGATAAGCGGCGGAAGATTCGACGTGTGGTGGGTGAACGGCCGGGATGTTACGCAGCGTCAAGACGCGGGCGAAACGAACGACGGGAAGAACCTCGCGCCGCCGAAAGGCGGGGATGACTGGCTGCTGATTCTGACGCGTAACTACTCAGGCTAAAAACCATATCGGGCTGGACCAGGCGAGTTCGTCGTCCGTTGCGCGGATACGCGCGTACTACCACAGCCTGTCCGTTTCGGGCGGACCGGAATCGATCCAGACGTGTTTGATTTCTTTCCGGTCCGGTTTCATGCTAAAGACCGGTTCGTTGTTGCGAAAAACAACAGCTTCGCTGATAGGCCGTTGCGCCAGGGCCTGCAACTCGAAGCGGCTATTTCCATATACACTTGCGGGTGTGCAGGCGATGTTTGCCGTGGCAGTCGGTGCAGACCTTCCGGTCGTCGCCTTCGGCGAAAACGGCCTTGTGCTGGGGCTGATCGATTTTATCCTTCGGGTGGCAGGTCATGCAGAAGGGGTTTATCTCGTCCATGGGGAACATTCTGTCTGGAGGCGTGCCGTTGCCTCCGGAGGCCCACGACTCGTCGGCTATATGTTCGTCGCTTTCTCCGTGGCAGTCTTTGCAGCCGATGCCGGCTTTGGCGTGCGTTACAGCGATGTCCTCCTGCTTGTAATTGATGTGGCAGACATGGCATCGGCTGTTATCGGCCATATGCGACAAGTCCTGCTCGGCCGGTGCGTCATCCAACAGCAGCGGCTCGTCCTCCAGCAGCAGGGGCTCATCTTCGAGCAGAAGCGGTTCTTCCTCAGCGGGTGCTTCGGTGATTTTCGTCTGTTCTGACTCGGTTTCGGGCGCATCGGCCGTTTGGGATTCTTCACAACTTATGACTCCGACAGCCAACACGGCAAGCAGGAGTGCAACGACGGTGTACCTCATTCGTTAACCCTTATTCGATGGTTCGGATATTTCGACCGGGCCGGACCGGCCGCTGTGGGCCGGTCGCCGCCTGTACGATCTTTAAACATATTGCCAGTTCTTGAGCCACTGGTAATTGTGCGGCAGTTTGGCCCAGGCCTCTTCAGCGGCTGCATCCAGATGAGCCTGTTCCTTGATGTCGAACTGGCGCCTTTCCTTCACGGCCTTGACGGCGTTGTCGACCTGATCGACGCTGTTAAGACCCGGAATCGGAATCACCGTATTGCTGGCGAGGATATATCGCAGGGCCAGTCTGGCTCTTTTGAAGTTCTCTTCGCGGGATTCGGTGAACAGCGACCCGGCGGCGAAGGGCTTTATGCCGAAAGCTCCGACGTCCTGTTTTTTGAGGGCATCGAACACGCTGTCGGTCTGGGCCCTTCTGCTCATCGTGGTAAACGGGAAGCAGACGCAATCGATCTGGGGGAAGTACTCGACCATGAACTGAATCCACCGTCGGTCATGCGTGGAAAACCCTATGAATCTCGCTTTGCCCTGTTTCTTGGCCTTTTCGAGGGCCTCGACTATTTCACATGCCGTGTTGAAGGTATGCCTGCCGCCCGGCTCGTAACAAGTGATCCGCCACAGGTCGGTGTATTCCTGGTTGGATTCTTTAAGCAGCCCGTCGAGAACCTCCAGCAGCTTTTTCGAAGTTCGGTAGTTTTCATTGCGAACTTCGTGACCGCAGTGCGACAGAGCCAGATACATCTTATCCCGACGGCCTTTAAGGGCCTTGGAGTCTCTTTTGACTTCGCCGGCGGTACAGGCGTCGATGTAGTTTATTCCGGCGTCAATGCAGCGACTTATGATCTCGGTTCGCTCCTTCTGGTCGCTGCGGGAGTGCCCGCCGAGGCATACGGCCGAGACCATGAGATCGGTTTTTCCCTGCCTGCGGTATTCCATGTTGGGGTTGTAGTTAAGTATCTTCGAGGTGTCGACACTTTTGGCAGCAGCGCCCGATACAACACCACCGACGCCGATTGTCAGACCGGCAGCTATACCGGCTGCTGCTACAGCGCCGTCGCGCATGAAATCGCGTCTGTTAATTCTCTTGTTGCTCATAAAACATCTCCTTTCAAAACGTCAACCGGGCGATTTCTCCCGTCGCTTACCGGTTTTTGAAACGGTTTTCTTTCTCAGGACAGCACATCTGCTATTCTTGCATTGGCTTGTCGCTCTTGCCTTCGTATATTGTCTTTGCCTCATCAAGCGTCAGGGCCCGGCTGTAGATTCTCACGTCATCGAGCAATCCCTCGTAACCGGTGCCCAGGCGTACATCCTGCTCTTTGGCGGTCTCGATCGGCAGAAGGTCCAGAAGCCCTATGTCATCAACTTCCGCGGGCTTGCCGTCGACATAGATACGAACATTGTCGTGCAGGTTGGGCAGTTCCGATTCGGTGATTACCAGGACTATGTGATGCCACTTATTGTCGTTGGTGTATTCCTTCATGTAGTAATAACCGCCGAAAGGTGTTACACCGAGCCGACCCCTTATATGTCCGAAGCGAAACTGCTTACCGGAATCGCGTGCTCCCCACAGGGCGATATCGCCGCGATTCCTTTCGGTCTTATACCATGCGGCCACCGATCGCGGCTTTGTGCCGGTTACTCCCTTGTAGTCCTTAATCTCGACGTACTGATCGGCCGTGAGTTTGATCGCTTTGCCTCTCTTGCCGTCGACCGAAGCGGTCTCGAAAGTCAGATCGCCCGACAAACTTCCATTGCGACCGGGTTTAGAGGAATCCGCGGCGATCTTTCCCTTGGTTTCCTCGAACTTCCACCAGCCTTCCAGAGCGGGATCCTTGTCGAGAGCGACAGTTTTCTTGTCCGCGGCGAAAGCGGGCAGAAACGCCCCGGCGACAACGAAAATCGCACAGATCAAAACAAACGAACTTCTGCTCATGTCGTACCTCCTGTTCGATACATTCTCGTGCCCGGAATCCCGGCCCGGACCTGACTAAAAACTTATCATAACAGAAATAATTTGATATTTCCTTTAATTTTTTCTACTGCCGCAGGATTTATGCCAGCGATTCGAGCAATTGGACGGCGGTTGCAAGCAGTTTTTCGCCTCCGCCCGGGGCTATGCGAGAGTTTACGGTCTCGTAACTGCCTTCTTCGAACGCCTTCTGCGTGGGTATGTAGCCGGGTGCGTCCTGAACCAGTTCGACGACCATTGTGTTTTCAAACGGGCTGGCCTTCTTGATTGCCAGACCGATGTCGACAAAAACTTCGCCCGGCAGTGCGACGATAGCCGCATCCGCAGAAAGTCTGATTACCTGGACTTCGAGGTCGATGTTGTCGCCTCCCCTGGCCTGGATGTCGAGTATCTTGTAGGCTTTGACCTGCTCCAGGAACGACAATTCGCGCGTTCCGACCTTCTCGATGTTTTCTGTAGCCCAGGCGATCTCTTCCGGAGTGAACTTCTGCATTGGGACGGTTATCGTCCTGCTCTTTGCCGCAAGCAGCGGCTCTTTAAGATTGGCCAGTCGGCCGGCTGCGGTTTTGACGGTTTCGGCAAGCGTTTTGCCTATATATTCGGTCTTGAGCCGTTCGCGTTTTGTTACGTCGATATGGTTAATGTCGCCGCAAGTTCCTGTGGCGAACATCGAAACAAAGTCCCGGCCGTATGCTTTCTTAAGCGACTGCTGCAAATAGTAGGGATAATCGGCCGCGTATTCGGTCCCGCCTACCGTGTCCAGATGCAGCGCAAAGTTGGTTATGCTTGCCAGTCTTTGGCTGGTAGCCGCATCGCGGATGAACAGAAGGCCGACTTGGGGGTCGATCGGCCCGGCGACCTTCACGATGTCGGGGTTGAGCACACCGGGATTGAAACGCACCGTCCCGTTCTTCATGTGGAATCGACGGTTGAAGGACAGACCCCGCTGCCGGGCGCTGCCGGCTTCGAGGCGGACCGACGATGCTGACGCGGCGGCTTGGGTGATTGCGTCCGCCAGTTTGGCGGCAAGTTCGCCGGAGTAATCGAGCTTTTCGCATGGGTCGTTGCCGTGCTCGGCGACCGCGAGATTGTGGAAATGATCTCTGAGCGCTCCGCAATAGAGCGGGCCGGTATGGGTGTGGGTGGCGGTCAGAAGGATGTTCTCAGGCGGGATGCCGGTGGTCCTGGAGGCTTTCTTCCTGGCCAGGTCCGAAACCTGCCGACTCAGGCCGATGATATCGCAAAAGACCATTGCGACTCGGGCATCGCCCTGCTGCAAAACGAGGGCTCTTGCATTGAGCGGGTTAGCCGTGCCGGTGCTGAGTCGCTCGCGGAAGTAACCGCTCATGCGATAGCCGAGCGGCGGCGTAATGTCAACAGTCGCCAGACCCGCTTTGAGACTCGTTTTCGAAATTTCTGGCTTTGCGGGTGCGGGCCTGTTTCCGGTGAGCCGCTCTAGAAACGCCCTGGCCTTTCTGGCTTCAGCAAGAGTGTGTTGAAGGTCGCCGGGTTCGAGGCATTCGATTACGAGTGAACCCGACGTGAAACCGCCCGCCTGGAGCCTCTGGAACACCCGGGGGAAGTCCACTTTGCCCGTTCCGGGGGTGAGCGCGACGTTTTTCGGATGCAGATAGTCCTTGACGCACATGCCGGTGACCAGGCCTTCGACGGTGGGTGCATCAACGACGGGGTCGAGTTCGCCGTCGGAATAATAAAACATGTTGCCCGGGTCATACCAAATGCGGAAGTTCTTGTGGGCGACCAGCTCGACCGTCTTTCTGCATTGGGGTCCGGTCGCATTCAGGCCGCCGTGGGGTTTGACCACTATTTCCATGCCTTTTTCTGCGGCGTAGTCGCAGGACTCGGCTATAGCTTTGTAATAGGCTTTATACAGTTCGCTGCTGGCGGTTCCGCCCATAAGAAGGCTGCGACAGCCGCAGGCGGCGCAATTGTCGATGAGCCGGCGCATGTCTTCGATGCCTTTCTGCAGCGATTTGCCGACTCCGATTCCACCGCCATAGACCGATAGAACGGTCAAGCCGCGTTTTCGCACTTCTTGGCCCACCTGAGCCGCCTGTTCGGGGGTTGTAGAGGCGGAGATGACCAGTCGCGACTTGCTGTTGGTGGTCATCAGCCCGACATACTCGAAGCCGGCTTTGGCGATTTCGTCAAGTGCGACGCGGTAGTCGTATTTGGCCCATGGTCTGGTATAGCAGCCGATTTTCCATTTGGGCTCGCTGGACTTAGCCAGACAACCGGCCCCAACCGAGGCGGCGATTGTGCCCGCCGTGAGCCTCAGTGTACCGTCGAGGAAGTCTCTTCTGTTGATTCGTGCGGAACTGCTCATCGCGTCCTCCTTTGCTATCAACCGGCTTTGATTTCGCGTTTTTGGGGATTGTACAGTGTTTTGCGGCCGCTGTCGTATGACTGCATAGCCATTATGCAGGCGACGGCGTGCTGGTAGCCGGCGTCTATGGAGGCGTTGGGCGTTTCGCGGGTTCTCATGCACCGGAGCCAGTCGAGATAGTGGTCCGGCATGGGAACGGGCTCGACGGGCTGTTTGCCGCGAATGTCTATCTTGTTTGCGGCGTGGCCGTCGGCGCTGAGGACGGGCGAACCCCAGTTGAGCATGTCGAGAACGCCGGCATCGCCGAACATTTTAAAGCTGTTGCCGCTGCCGTTGCCGAAGTTGGTCGAGTAGCTGACCATGAAGCCCTCCGGGTAAGTCCAGAGCGCCTGGACGTGGTCGGGGGCGGTGAATTCGTATTTGTCTTTCCAGGTGAACGTACCGCCCATGCAGACGCAGCTCTCGGGGAATTTCGCGCCGGTGATGTAATGGACGAGGTCTATAAAATGGCTGCCGAGGCCGGGGACCGGCCCGTCGGAGAACTCGCGATAGCCGTACCATGCGGCGAACTTGACCGGATCGAAAGGCCGCATGGGTTTGTCCATCAGAAACTCTTTCCAGTCCACGTCCTTTTCCGCGGCCGGGCGAATGCGGCTGTACCAGTACGGGATGTTGCCGTTTCTGCATTGTTCGATGCGGCCAATCGTGCCAAGTATGCCGGTTTCGTACAGCTTCTTGCAGCCGGTGAAAGAGCCGTAACTCCTGAGCTGCGTGCCTATCTGGCAAACGACTTTGTTCTTCCTTACGGCGTCCACGGCGGCCTTGAGCCTGTCGAGTTTCATGGCCAGCGGCTTTTCGCAGTAGACGTCGAGACCCGCTTCGGCGGCGGCTTTCAGGTGCGTCGTGTGCTGGTGATCGCAGGAGGCGATCATAACCGCGTCGATGTCATCGAGCGCGACCACGTCGCGGTAGGACACAAACTGCCGCGGGGCCCTGCCGTACCACTGTTTCGCGGTCTCGGCGGCCTCTTCTCGACGCTGCTTCCAGGGATCGCAGACGGCGGTAAATTCGACGTTTTGCGCCTGGTCGTGAGGGTGCACGCCCGCCATGTGTGCGCCGATTCCGCGGCCTCCGCAGCCTATCTGAGCTATGGAGATGCGTTCATTGGCCCCCAATACGCGGGAATAACTGACCGCGGACATGGCCATTGCCGCCGTGCCGGCGGTTTTGAGAAAATTGCGGCGGGAATAAGAGGTGCTCATGGTTTGTCCTCCAACAAGTGCGTTTTTGCCTGATCTGACATACTGAGATTGAACCGTCCCGGGACGGTCATTTCAAGCAAATATTCCCAACTTGGAGGACTTGGATCGGTCAGCGGCGGGAGTGCTTGCCTTGCTTGTCAGGACGAGGCAAGCAAGAAAGCAATCAGTCGACCCAGCCGGACCCGCCGACTCCCCCCGCTTTTTGTCGACGGGCCGACTGAAGTCTGCTGCAACTACTCTACGACGAGACGGCCACACATCTGAACGGGATTCGTCATGTTCCAGTGATTTGGACTGGTCGCAAGGACGGTGTCGTGAACCTGCTGGAACTGCTCCCGCGTGCCGTTTCCTTTGATTCTTACGGTGAAATCGATCTGCTCGTAGCCCGGCCTGACGTTCGGATCCAGCCCAAGATAGCCTCTGAGATCGAGCTGGCCGCGTGTTTCGATTTCGAGGCTGTCCAGTTCGATTCCCTTCATCGAGCAGATGCCGACATAGGTCGCCAGCATACAGGCGTTCAGGGCGGCCATGAGCATTTCCTGCGGATTTGCGGCCGTCCCCTCGTCGGGCAGGTCTCCTTCGCAGTCGCTTTCGAGCGAAAACCTGCGTTTGGGCGTACCGCCGATTTTCCATGTGTCAACGTGGGTTTTGGACTTCGTGCCGCCTTCCCATGTAGTGCGCACCTGAAACTGTGCTTTGCCCTTAGAGGCATCACTTGCAATGGTCGACCTGAGCTTTTCCAGGGCCACGGTGTCGACACCGTTCGTTCTCGGCATTTGTGCTACTGTCATTCGTATTACCCCCAATAGAATGAGCGTGCAATCGTTTCGGTTGCGTCTTGTTGCAACAGCGTAACGCGATTTGGAGCAAGATCATTGCTTACTGCATTTTACAACCCCATAGTAGATGCGGCTTATCTGAAGCCGCACAAGCGGTTTTCGGCAATTCAGGTGGTGTGGTTTAGAAGAATTCTGCCGGAGATTCACTTTATAATCGCGGGCGTAAATAGAGCCTGCGTGATGCGTGGGCTGAAAGTACAGCATCAGGCTATTGCCGGCGGGCGGAACTGAGCACCGCGGCCGTTTTAACGGGTTGCGGGTGCGGTACTGCCTGCGCCGGATGCAAATCCGCACTTGTGCGATTGCGGCCGTAGGAACCTGCTTTGCCGGCGAGCAACAGTTCTTTCCGCAGCGTTGCGGGCTGCATCGGTTTTCTGCCGGCGGTTAATGCGATTTCGTGGATGCGGCGCAGCAGTTCGCTGTTCGAGGCAAGGCGGGTCCTGTCGGCGTCGAACCAGATATTATCCTCCAGGCCGACCCGCACTCCACCGCCGCTTACGATGCCGATCTCCACCGCCCGGTGCACGTCCTCGATGATTTCAGCCGGCGTAATCGGCACATGAGGCGTCATTCGGCGAGTCGGAATCATGCCGGTCGGAGTAAAGTTTATGATCAACTCTGTGCAATTCGTGGTATCGTTCATTTTCGCCACCGTCATCTTCCGAACCGATGACCCTGATCAGCCGGGCGGGTATGCCGCCCACGAAGGTTCTTTCAGGTACATTTCGATTTACGACCGCTCCGCCGGCAACGACGGAATCGGCCCCTATATTCACGCCCATGACGATTAGCGTGCCGGCCTTTACGCCGGTGCCGAGACCAATGCAGACGTCTTTGATTCCGCACGTATGGGCGAGATTGCTTTCCAGAAAACGGTTGCCGTTATAGCGGTTGTGGGTCATTACAATGGTGCCGGGTCCGAGGCTCACTCCGTCGCCCAGTGTAATGCGTCCGGTCAGATCCAGGTAGCTGTTGGCGTGGACGATGCAGTTGTCGCCTATGGTGAGATTGCCGTATCCGCCGCTTATATTGTGCATGGAAACAGGCGGATAAACGCGTACACCTTTTCCGACCTTTGCGCCGAACGCCCTGAGCATTGCGACGTTAATTGTCAGGCCGTAGTTTAGGACATGGGGAGGCCCAAGGAGCCTGCGCATCCGAATAAGGGATGTCTTTGCAACGGCGATTGCGAACTTCTTGAACCGGATTTTTGCCCCCATACGCAGCATCTCCGCTTCAAGACAGGAGGGGATTTTTTCTGCCCCCCGGCTGAGCTGAATATCAAACGATATCGGCCATGCGATAGTCTGAGATTACTCGCAACTCGAGGGCATGTTACATAACCGAGCGGCTTGCGTCCATTTCATTTTCGCAGTCGAGTCGGAGTTTTTTCGACGTTCAGCTTTCGGGCGGCTCGAATTTATAACCTATTTCGCGAATGGTGTGGATGAAAATGGGGTTCTGAGGATTCTGTTATGCAAAGCCGGTGTTACCGATTTGTTACCGGTTGGTCCTTTTTCGGTGATTTTTTGGGCGTCGAGTAGTTTCGAACACCGTCAGTCAGTCTCAAAGTAAAGACAGACCACACCCTTATACCTGCCGGACGCCTCGTTCGGGCGGCTCTGCGGACCGAGGGCTTGCGGCTTCTGGAATTTGGTGCCTATCGGCGGTATGCCGTGCAGCAGCGATATGCCCATCTCCGGCAGTCGCACTCTTGTGTTTTTAGGGTCTGGGCCGTCTTTCGGTCGGTAGACTCCGAGGTAAACATTCTCGCTGCCGTTCAGGAGCGTTATCGCGCCCTCGGCGGTCTCGAATCTCGACCACTGCCAGTCGCGGTAAAAACCCCGAAATTCGGGAAAGTCCCACGTAAGGCCGGGCGTGTGGTCCTTGTAGTCGTTTGTCCAGACGCCCAGGCGGCCGCCTTTCGTGCGATTCTTCCAGACGCGGTGCGGCCCGGCGCCGACAAATGTCATCTTTTGCATTTTGTCTTCGGGACAGCCGAAGGTAACTCCCGTCGCGTCATATTTCCCGTTCAACTCGTACGAATACTCCAATCTGGCCCAGCCGCTCGGATAGATCTTCCACTTGACATCGAATCCGTCTTCATACGTGGACTGTACCCACAGGTCGTCGTTTTTGCGCCAGTGCTTGAAGTTCGTCAGTTTACTGTCGCCCGTAACCAGTCTCGGTCCCTGGCCGAAGGACAGTTTCCCGCCTTTCCGCACCACCTCTACAAGTCGGCCGTCGGTTTTGCTGAATGCCAGCTTCAAACCGTCAATCTTGAAGACAAGTTGTTCGGAGTTGTCGGTGACCTCAATTTCGGCGTTTTCGGTGGTTTGGCGGTTGACGTACTGATGACAGGTTCCGCAGTCTTTTCGTACTGCCCACGACCAGGTCCAGACTTCCCGGCCCTTTGGATCGGATGCAGCCAGGTACAGCACACCGGCTTCGCGCCAGTCATCGGGCAATTCGAGTCTCAGGCGGCCTTTTTCGCCGGGAGCGACATCCGGGCTTGTGATCGCACCTTGTGCAACTGTTTCGCAGTTGTCTTTGCGCGTCAGCGGGTGCGGGAATTTCGCGAGTCGCCATTGGAATTTACACTGATTGAGATTGGTGAAATCGTAGCGGTTTTCGACTTCAATGTCGCCGTCGAAATCGTCCGGCAGTTTCTGCAGACCAACATAAATCGGCGACCATATCTCCTTGATCGTATAATAGCTGGCCTCTTTCTCTCGATACGGACCGACAATGCCGTCGGGCGCGTGGTTGCCGTCGGTATCGATCTCGCCGCCGCGGTCGGTCCTTACGACGCCTTCATCCACCAGGCACCAGAGAAAGCCGGCGGCGCCCATTGGCGAGTTGAAAATCAGGTGCCAGTAGTCATCCAGCCCCGCGCCGTGGCCGCCGTCGTAGAGGCCGTGGAGAAATTCTGTAGTCATGAACAGGGACGAGCCGCTCAGTTTCTTCCGCACGCTTTTGTAACTCTCGTAGTGGTCCGTATCGATGCCGTTGAAGTTTTCCCAGGGATGCAGGACGGTTCGCTTCTGCAAATCGTATTTCGCGAAATCGTCGTCGAGTTCACGGTTCCAGCCGCCCTCGTTGGCGTTATCCCAGAAGAGGATGCACGGGTGATTGCGGTCGCGTTCGACCATTTCCTTGACGAGTTTCTCGCCGATGCCCGTGTCGTACGGCGGCTTCTGCCAGCCCGCCAGTTCGTCGAGCACGTACAGGCCGAGTTCGTCGCAGGTCTCAAGGAAATGTGCATCCGGCGGGTAGTGGCTCATGCGGACCGCGTTCATGTTCATGGACTTGATCAGCATTACGTCGTCGTGGCTTATCTTCTCGCTGAGACACCTGCCCGAGTCGGGCCAGAAGGAATGCCGGTTGACGCCCTTGAGGCGGATCTTGCGGCCGTTGAGATACAGACCGTCGCCGGCGCGGACCTCGAACGTGCGAAAGCCGAAATGTTCGTTTACTTCGTGAACCGGCTTGTTATCCTGCCTCAGGCTGAGATTGAGACTATAGAGATTCGGTGTTTCCGCTGTCCAGGGTTTGACCGGGCTGATTCGGCCGGACAGTCTTACTTTGACCTGACCGCTGCTCACATGGGCGGCAAACCCGCTGACCGCCCCGCCGTTGCGTTCGAGCACCGTGCCAACGAGCGTACAGGCCTTGCCGGCGTCTTCGAGATAGACGTCCGCGGTTATTTCGCCGTCAGCCTTTGCGTCAATGCTCACGCCTTTAATGTGCTGTTTCGGCAGGGCTTCCAGGTAGACAGGCCTGTATATCCCGCCGAAGACCCAGTAATCGGCCTTGCGTTCGGCGGCCTCGACGCTTTTGTCCGCGGAAACCTTGCTTACCGTCGCTTCCAGCAGGTTTCTGCGGCCGAACTCGAGCAGGTTCGTAATGTCGTACTTGAAGCGGTAGAAGCCGCCCTGATGCACCGGGCCCGCCGACTGTCCGTTGATCTTCACCTCGCAGTCGGTCATCACCCCGTCGAAGACAATGTTGACGGTCCGGCCCGACCAGTCCGCGGGGACTTCGAAGCTGTAGCGGTACTTGCCTTGTTCGTCGGCTTTGGGGTTGTCGTGGCCGTAGTTGTAGGAGCCGAAGCCCTGCAACTCCCAGTTGCTCGGCACGCCGATGGATGTCCACCGGCCGCTATTTCGGCCCCTGGTGCAGAAAAACTCCCACTGAACGGGGTCGTCCTTGCCTTTGCCCGAAAGATACAGCTTCTGCGTCTGCGATGCAGACAGTTCGGTCGCAAGAGCCGCCATCAGTACACACAGCAAGAGAGGTGAACGTCTGTTCATGCTTAAATCCTTCCTGATGCGACTGCTTAGGGTTGCAGTCTTCGTTTGCATTCATCGAGCATATCGGCCGTGCGACTGGCGCCCACCCTGGTGACACCGAGGTCGCGGACTTCGAGAAGTCTGTCGAGATCGCGGACGCCGCCGGCGGCTTTTACCTGCACATGTTCGGGCGAGTGCTTTCGCATGAGGATAAGGTCCCCGGTCGTCGCCCCGCCGCTGCCATAGCCGGTCGAGGTCTTCACCCAGTCGGCGTTGATTTCGCCGCAGATTTGGCACAGCCTGATCTTGTGCTCGTCGGCCAGATAGCAGTTTTCGAAGATGACCTTGACCTTCTGGCCATGGTCGTGCGCGGCATCGACTACCGCTTTGATGTCGGAGCGGACGTAATCCCAGTCGCCGCTGAGGACGCGGCTGATATTCACGACCATATCCAGCTCCTGTCCGCCGTCGTCCAGCGCGCGGTTCGCCTCGGCCAGTTTGACCGCCGTGGTGTTTGCACCGTGGGGAAATCCGATTGTGGTGCTCGCCTTCACCGCTGTGCCGTCGAGCATTTCGGCGCATCTTTTCAGGTAGTGCGGCATTATGCAGACGCTGGCCACCTCGTAATCGATGGCCAGTTCGCAGCCCGCTTCGAGGTCTTCGACGGTCAGCGTCGGATTCAGCAGGGAATGGTCGATCATCCCGGCTATATCTTTGTAGGTGTAGTTCATCTTGTGCTCCGTATTGCTTGTTCTCAGGTTATGACCGAGACAGTCAGTCGATCATTGACGTACCAGCCGTCGCTGTCGACGCCGGGGTTTGCGGTCCTGATTGCCGGCCGGTCTGCGCCCGGCTGGAGTATGCCTATCGAGACTCTGTAATTGCCTGCGGCAAGTGCCCCCGGCAATTGCACGTCCTGCTCGATGACACGTTCGCCCGGCAGCCATTGCGAGGCTCCGGCGTTGAGCCTCAAGATTAACGAGCGGCCGTTGCCTGTCAGTCTCAGGGCGGGAACGTAATCCCGGTACGGCGGCGCCACACCCGTATTCTTCAGTTCAATTGCCGCCGGCAGAACCCGTGCATCGGTTCGTATAACTTGCGGGAGGGCAATGCGTTTAATTTCGAAGCGGTAGCCGCAGCGTTTGATGAACCGTTCGATGGACGGTATCTGCTCGGGCGGTATGCGGCCGGACTTGGGATTGTACGCGGAACCGCCCCACTTCAGGGCCTCGTCCCACATGTTGTCGTACCCGCCGCCCCTGCTGCCGCTGCGTTCAAACCGGTACGTCTTTGCCCTTTCCATGTACCAGAGAGGTGTGCCGGTCCGCTCGTTGGTGGTGCTCATGGGCATGAACCGCAGGGCCAGGTCCTGGCCGCTGTCACGGGCCCTGTCGAGAAGGGAGTCTATCTGGTCGAAGTCGTACCTGCCCTCCCGGGGTTCGAGTTTGTCCCAGTAAAAGCGGTAGTAGGCTATCGAGCATTCGGGATAGTAATCCAACCGGCGGATTCGCTCATCGGCGTTGAAGCAGTGAAAAGTCTCGAAGCCCATACCCGGGTTAACGAGCAACTCATCGCTGGCTTTCGGCTCGACAACCACAAAGCCGCTTCGCCGTGCCCACGCTGTATCCGAAAGATGGACAGCCGCCGGGCCAAGCACAGAGGCTGACGCGGTTTTGAGGAATCTCCTGCGATTCATTTGCCGTCTCCTTCAATCAGTCCGCGGCCTGTGGATGGGCGGTGCTCACCATGTCCAGTTCTGCAGCGGCGGCGTTCGAAGCCACCTGTTCGGGGCTCTTACAGCCCGGTATCACGCACGTAACCGCCGGATGCTTCAGGCACCATGCAAGCGCCCATTGAGCCATTGCCACGCCGTCGGGCACTTCGGACCTGACTTCTTCGGCTTCATCGAGCATGGCAATTCGATCCTCATCGGTTATCCATGCCCCCCGTACGTCATTGTCGCCGAACGTGCTGCTCTTGTCGTACTTGCCCGTAAGAAATCCGCTCGCCAGCGGCACTCTGGCCAGCACACCGAGATTGAGTTCCATGCATCGCTTCAGCAGGTACTGCTCCGGCTTTCTCTTGAGACGGTTATAAACGAGCTGAATCGCCCCGGCATTGACCTTCGGGGCGTCTTCTATCTGGTGCGTGCCGTCGTATTTGCTGCTGACGGAAATCCCCAGATGTCGCACCTTGCCCTTTTCGATCTGTCGATTGAGCATCTCCCAGAGGCCCTCGGTGTCGAACATCTCATCAGTGCCGCTGTGAAACTGATACAGGTCGACGTAGTCGGTCTGCAGGGCCTTCAGGGAGGCGTCGAGCTGCTTTTCGACCTCCTGGGGGTCGTATACGAAGTCCCTCTCGAAAGGCCTGTGGAACTTGTGCCCGAACTTGGTCGCCAAGACCCACTTGTCGCGGTCGCCCTTTATGGCCTCTCCCACGAGCCGCTCGGAAAGGTGGTCGCCATAGCATTCGGCGGTATCCACAAGGTTAATGCCGAGTTCGGCGCCTTTGGCCACGATCGCATCGGCCTCGGCCTGCTCGAAAGATTTGCCCCATTCGCCGCCGAGCTGCCAGGTTCCGATACCTACGACGGAGACTTTCAAGCCTGTTTTTCCGAGTATGCGGTATTTCATCGTTTATATCCTTATTTAACAACCATAGCAGCACGGATGATAGTCTTTCAGATGATCGAGTGCAAGAACTCGCCGCTGGCGGAATTAGCTTGAACGGCGGGTTTTCAACTGGTATCCATAAGGCTGGGTACGGCCCCATTCGGGCGTCGGCGCGGTTTTGACCTGTCAGGCTATGTTGAAATGGAGGTGTAGCCATGAAGTCTCTGTTCACACGTCGTTCGTTTATCAAGAAAACCTCGGCATCGGTAACCGGTACGGCGATTGCGCTGTCAGCGGCCAGAGCGGTCGCCGGCAACGCAGACAAACTCGCGCTGCTGGGCGGCACGCCCGTCCGCACGAAGCGGTTCGACGAGCCGTGGCCGATAATCGACAAACGGGAGGAAAAGGCCCTCGTCAAGGCCCTGAAAAGCCGCAACTGGTGCTGTATCCGGGGCAACGCCGTGTACGACTTCGAGGAGCAGTTCGCAGAAGCGATGGGCGTACCGTATGCAATCCTGACCAACGGCGGCACCACGGCTCTGCGGGCGTCGCTGAGCGTTCTGGGCGTTGGCCCGGGCGACGAAGTCATAACCACCCCTCGCACTTTCATCGCAACCATCAACGAAATCACAAATCTTCACGCCCTGCCGGTCTTCGTCGATATCGACCCGGACACAGGTTCGATAGACGCAGACTTGATTGAAAATGCGATAACCGAGAACACGAAGGCCATCCTGCCGGTCCATTTGTCCGGTTTTCCGGTCGATATCGAGAAGATCATGGCCGTATCGAAAAAGCACGACATCCCGGTTGTCGAGGATGCGTGCCAGAGCGTCTATGCGGAGGTCGGCGGCAAAAAGGTGGGGACCTTCGGAGCGACCGGATGCATCAGCTTCCAGGAGTGGAAAACACTTGTCTGCGGCGAGGGCGGCTGCATTCTGGGCCATGACGAAGAGCTGATGCGGCGATGCGGCGCGTTCATAAACAACGGCCGCGACCCGAAAAACCAGAAACACGGCTATCCCTATCCGGGCTCGAACCATCGCATGACGGAGTTCCAGGCGGCGGTCCTTACCGAGCAGTTCCGCAAATTCAAGGAGCAGGATGCGGCCCGCCAGAAAAACGGTCTTTACATAACCGAACAGCTTACAAAAATTCCCGGCCTTACGCCCCGGAAGTCCTACAGCGACAACACCCGCATCACGTATTTCCACTTCGAACTCGACTACGACAAAGGCAAGTTCAAAGGCGTGCCGGCGTCGAAATTCGCCGAAGCACTCCGGGCCGAGGGCATACCAATGTACGGCCGTGAGCGGGTCTACGGCGGCGGCTGCCACAAGGAGGGTATGCTCGCCGAGCATCTCAACTCCGACACTTTCAAGAGGTCTTTCTCGAAAGCCAGGATCGATGCATATCGCAAGTCACTGCATTTTCCGTACATGGATCAGGTCAAGCGGACCGGAAAAGAAATGCTCACGGCCGAGACGAAGATCGCTTTCACCAGGTCGAAAAGGGATATGGACGATATTATAGAAGCCTTTCACAAGGTCGCAAAAAACATCGACAAGCTCGCGTGATAATTCCAGTAAAGGATGACTGTCAGGTTATCTTCCCGGAAAGCGTGCGAGCCGCCACCGTTTTCAGAAACTTCCTTCTTGTGAGTTCAGAATTCATGTAAGCACTTCCCTCAGATGTCTTTCTCGCCGAGAGCATCGTCAAGATTGAACAGCACAGGCCGATCTTCCGATGCGTTCCTGTTTCCTGGGTTTACAAGCAGCTTCCACGGACCCGTGCGAATCGCTTTCTGGTTTCTGTAGGCCCATAAAAAGATAAAAGTATTCTCCTCGATCATCTCTTTGCACGCCAAAACAAACCGCAATTCAAACGGGTAGTCAAACGGCTGCAGCCTGGCACCCGGTTGTAACGAACAGTTAGTTCTGGTAATATCACACGGCTGTCCGCCGCTTTGACAGCATTACAGCGAAGCCTGACCGATAGATTGAAAGGATTTGGACCTATGACCGGCATATTCAGAGTTGGCACCACGTTAATATTCGCAGCACTTTTCTCGGCTACGGCGCATGCTGCCGAAATCAGCAGCACCAGAGTCGACGCACTTGGAAAAATGCTTGACTCCCAAGCTCGAGGGTTCGGCAGAACAATCAATGACCGGCCGGGATGGGAGCGACTTGGAGAACTTTCACAGTTCCAGGCCGTCGTTCGCAGCGCCGAGCGCCTGATTTCGCAACCTATCCCAGAGCAGAGCGACGATTTGTACCTGGACTTCTCGAAGACAGGCAATCGGACCCGCTGGCAAAGGGTTGCAAGCCGCAGAAGAGGCCGAATCGACGATCTGGTTATCGCCGAATGCGTCGAAAACAAAGGCAGGTTCCTGGATGCATTCCGCCAAATCGTCGGGGCCGTTTACAGCGAGCGAACCTGGGTTATGCCGGCGCACGACACGTCTTTGGCGAACTTCCACGGCAAAACAGTGGACATAGACCTTGGCTCGGCTACTCTTGCATGGTCTCTGGCGAGTGCCGATTACCTTCTGGCCGACAAACTCAAACCGGCAACACGCAAACTCCTGCGAGAGAACCTGAGCAAGCGGATATTCACACCCTATCAGGACATGGTCAACGGTAAACGAAAGAAGAACTGGTGGATGACCACAACCAACAACTGGAACGCAGTTTGTCTGGCGGGGGTAACGGGCTCGGCGCTGGCGGTTCTGGATTCAACGCAACAGCGGGCTTTCTACATCGCCGCGGCCGAGCATTACAGCAAGAACTTCCTCCGGGGATTTACCCCCGACGGTTACTGCTCGGAGGGTCTGGGATACTGGAACTACGGCTTCGGGTATTATGCGATGCTGTGCGAGATGATTTATCAGGCAACGGACGGGGATGTCGATCTGTTCGACAACGACAGAGCACGTCAGGCGGCCCTTTTCGGCGCTAAAATTGAAATTATCAATGGGGTCTACCCCGCATTCGCTGACTGCTCCGTCGACGCCGGACCCAGTTCACTTCTTATGTATTATGTGAGCAGGAGACTGGGGCTGGGCCTGAAACAATGGGAAGATATCGACACGAACATTTCGGGCGGTTCGCTTTATCGCGCCATGATGTACACTTTCGATAACTCCGCATCGCAAGCCGAACAGTCACAAACCGCATCCGCCCTGCCCGGAATCCGCACCTGGTTCGACGACGCAGGCGTATTGATTTGCCGGCCGGGCTCATCCGACTCGAAACTGGCGGTCGCCCTCAAAGGCGGCCACAACAGCGAACATCACAACCATAACGATGTTGGTTCATACGTCGTGGTGCTCGGCGACAAGCTGCTGCTGGCCGATCCGGGGGCGGAGGTCTACACCGCAAGGACATTCAGCGGCCGCAGGTACCAGAGCAACGTGCTGAATTCATTCGGACACCCCGTGCCGGTTGTCGCGGGCACACTGCAGAAGACCGGAAGTTCCGCCGCGGCCGAGATATTAAGCATCGAAACGTCGGATGCGTCCGATTCCCTGGTGCTGGACATAACCAGTGCGTATCCGGTCGCCGAGTTGAAGAAACTCCTGCGCAGTTTCGAATACAACCGCACAGGAACGGGCGGCCTTAAGATAACCGACGAAGTCGTTCTGTCGAAGCCGCGGAGCTTTTCCACCGCTGTAATTACGTTCGAAGAGTGGAAAAGACTCGGCACAGACCGCCTTGTTATTGGGGCCGGAAACGAAGCGATTGAAATCGTGATCGACACAAACGGTGCGGCTTTTGATATCAAAGCCGAGCAGATCAAAGAAGACCTCAAGCACGACAAACTGCCGACCCGGTTGGCCATCGAACTTGCCGACCCGGTTAAGCGCGCGGCTGTCAATCTGACTATCAGACCAATATCCGCAAGGTAGGATCACAACACAATGAAGAGCAACCACATCAGATTCGGAATCATAGGCTGCGGAGTCATGGGCAGGGAATTCGCCAGCGCCGTCGCGAGATGGTGCCACCTGACCGGTATGACCGCCCGGCCGCTTATCACTGCTATCTGCAACCGCTCGCTGACGCCCGAGCGTATCGACTGGTTTACGGACAACTTTCCCTCGATTAAGCAGGTAACGGATGATTACAGAGAACTTCTGGCCAACGACGATCTCGACGCGGTATACGTTGCGGTGCCGCACAACAAGCACGCCGAGATATACTGTGCGACACTGGAGGCAGGCAAGCACCTGATGGGTGAGAAACCCTTCGGAATGAATCTGCCTCAAAACGATGCGATCATGCAGAGTGTTGAATCTCACCCCGATATTTTAGTCCGCTGTGCTTCCCAGTTCCTGTTCTTGCCGGCGGTCCAGCGTATCGGCCGAATGATCGAAGACCGAGGTTTCGGTGACATCATCGAGGTGAACGCCGGCTTTCTGCATTGCAGCGATCTGAACCCGCGAAAGCCCATCAACTGGAAACGCATTGTCGAGATCAACGGCGAGTACGGGAGCATGGGCGACCTCGGGCCGCACACATATTCGGTAATCGCAAGAGCCGGATTCCAGCCGCTGAACGTCCGGGCCGTACTGTCGAACATAATGCCGAACAGACCGGATTCGCAGGGCAGGATGGTCCCGTGCGAAACATGGGACAATGCGACGCTGCTGTGCCAGGCCAGGGATGCCGCTTCCGGCAGCATATTTCCACTGACCGTCAAAACTCAGCGCATATCTCCGGGCCAGAAGAACAACTGGTACATAGAAATACTCGGGACCGGAGCCGGGGCCAGATACAGCATGAACAACGCCAATCAACTGTCGATTCTCGAATACAGCGGCGGCGAGCAGGAGTGGCGAACCGTCGACATGGGCAGCACGGTCGCATTCGAATCCGTCACCCCGCCGATCCATCAGTTCGGCATGTCCGACGCAATTCTTCAGATGTGGGGCGCGTTCGTCTGGGAACTCCAGCAAAACAAACCGCGCAGCAGGTTCAGTGGGTGTATGAGGCCGGACGAAACCGCTGCTTGCCATCGCCTCTTCACCGCCGCCCTCGAATCGCACGAAAAGAATACAACCGTGACTCTGTAAACACCGCTCTTAGCGGATCGATTCTTCGGGCAGTTCCATCTTCACCCCCTGGTCGACCGGCATCTTATCCGGCACAGCGCCCGTTTCCAGAAGCAGACGCTCGAGTTCGGCTTTAAGATCCTTTACAACGCGTGCGTACTTCGGATCATTTATCAGATTGGTCGTCTCGTCCGGGTCTTCCTTGATGTTATATAACTCGGCCATGTGACGATCCGGCCCGCCGTCGCCGTGCGGATAGTGCGAGTACTTCCACTCGTCGGTCCGAACTCCGCGCACGTTCGGTGTATACGGAAACTGCTTTTCATAGTTGTACTCGTAAAGCCAGGCCTTTCGCCAGTTTGTCGGGCGGCCTGCGACCAGCGGTTTCCAACTCATGCCGTGAATGTTCTTCATGGGTCTGGCCGAGCAGATATCCACGATCGAGGGTGCAAGGTCGATATTGAGAACCTGATCTTTTACGACCGTTCCCGCCTCGATGAGCTTCGGATAGCGAACGACCAGCGGCACACGGATACTCTCTCTATGCATCGTGCGTTTGTCGATCATGCCGTGCTCGCCGAGCAGAAAACCGTTGTCGCTGGTGAAGACGAACAGGGTATTGTCCAACTCGCCGATCTCTTCCAGAGTCCTGTAGAGTTCGCCGACGCTGTCGTCCACCGAATTTATAGTACCGGCATAACTGCGCACAAAATCCTCGAACCTCTCAACACCCTCGACACTTCTGTCCGGAAAGTCCTTGCGAAAGCCGTAAAGAGGCCCGTAAATACCGTGCCACGTATCCAGACGCTGCGTAATCCAGCCGGGCTTATCTCCGAGTTTGAAGCCGCTATCGGGATACGGCACGGGAATATCATCGTATGTATGTTTATACTTGTCTTCTGGAACGAACGGACCGTGCGGGGCCTTCTGGCCTACGATGAGCATGAACGGTTTGTCTGAAGCTCGTTCGTTTTTCAGCCAGTTGGACGCCATATCTGTTACAACATGGGTATAGTAGCCTCTGACCACCTTGCGGACGCCGTTAACATTGAACGTAGTATCGTAGTATTTGCCCTGGCCCTTGTGGGTGATCCAGTAATCGAATCCCGGGCGTTTGTCATCGCTCTGCTCGCCCATGTGCCACTTGCCGATGTAGGCGGTGTTATACCCCTCATCCTGAAGACGTCGCGGGTAACTGGCCAGATCGGCCGGATAATCCGTGAAATTGTTCATCACGCCGTGAGAATGGGCATACAGCCCCGACAAAAACGACGCCCGGCTCGGCGAGCAAAGACTCGTCGTTACGAACATGTTCTCGAAGTAAGCTCCCTCGCGCCCCAGCCGGTCGAGGTTGGGCGTTTTCATGCCCAGCAGCGGCTTGCCCGAAGCCCCTATGCAGTCCCATCGCTGGTCGTCCGTGAGCACTACGACCACATTTGGACGACCGCCCGAACGGCCCCCGTAGATTCTCTGTTGCTCTTCGCAGCCGCTCATCAGCAGCCCTGCACTGGTAAGCGATGCGGCTTTGAGAAAATCGCGGCGAGTTGTCTGCGTCTTATCCATAATACCCTCCAACTCCAGTATGACAGGTTAGGGTCCGCTCGGTCGCGGACCTCAATAGATCCGTTGATCCACCACTTTCGATGCCTAAAAGCTACCACTATCGCCGGCCACAGTCAAGCTCCGTTCTCTCATGCTGTCCCACATCTGCCGTTCTGATTGGCCTGCCGACGAGCACTCGCGGCCTACTTCTGCGAGTCCTTACCGCTGGTCAGACCGGGCAAGAAGGAACTCCAGCACCGCATAGCCGTCAATTTCAAAGTATTCCACGCATGACTGAGAACCGCACAAGAATGCCTTGCGCGGACATAAAAAAAGCCCTTCTTTGACGAAGGGCGGCAATAATCGGGGAGACTGGATTTGAACCAGCGACCTCTGCGTCCCGAACGCAGCGCTCTAGCCAAGCTGAGCTACTCCCCGGTCGCGTAAACCCTTATTATACCACCCTATATCGGCGCGTGCAAGAAATCATAACAAATTTACCGGGTCAATATCAATCGCCACCTTCACAGCCGGTTTGACCGGTCCCACGGCCCTCAAACGACCGAACAGCCGCAGCATCGTATTAGCATCGGGGGCCTGAACGATTATCTGCATTCGATGAAACTGCTGAATTCTGGCAATCGTAGCCGGCATCGGGCCCCGGACGGCCGCCCTGAGCCCGTCGCAGGTAATAATCGAGTCCACCCGCTGCCTCATCTGCGAACATGCCTGTTCGAGCCGCTCGGAATTCTCATCCTTGAGCACGACCAACGCCAGACGCCCGAAGGGCGGCAGGTTGCAGCTTTTGCGATGCTTCAACTCGTCCGCCGCGAACCCCCGGAAATCACCCTTCATTGCATATTGAATAGCCGGCTGATCCGGCAGAAAGGTCTGCACGAACACTTTCCCGCGTTTTTGGCTCCTGCCTGCACGTCCGGAAACCTGCCTGATCAGTTGGTAAGTACGCTCGTTTGTCCGGAAATCAGGCAGATACAGGCATGTATCGGCGCTGATTATACCCACAACAGTCACATTCGGAAAGTGCAGGCCCTTGGCAAGCATCTGTGTGCCCGCCAGGATGTCGATACGGCCCTGCCCGAAGTCCTCGAGCAGCCGGTAATAATCGCCGCCGGCCATCGAATCGCTGTCGATTCGTCTGACTCGGGCCTGCGGAAACTTGCTGGCGAGTTCTTCCTCCAGGCGCTGCGAGCCAAGACCGATCATTGTAAGTCCGCTGCCGCAAAGGGGGCATTTTTCCGGCACGAGCGTCTGCGCAAGGCAATAATGGCACATGGCATAGCCATAGTGCATATGGGTGCCGGTAACCGTCTGCATCGATCCACTGACGACGTTTTTCTTCTTGTGGAAGGTCAGGGTTACGTCGCAATTGCGGCAATGCAGCGTATGTTTGCAGGAAGGACAAAAAACGAAATTGCTGTAGCCCCTTCTGTTCAGCAGAAGAATCGCCTGTTCACCTCTTTCCAGAGCTTCGACGAGGTTCTTCTGTAGCGTTTCGCTGACCAGCCGCACCCCCGACCGCCCCTTTGATTCATCCTTCATGTCGACCAGATGCATTTCAGGCATCGGCAGGTCCATCACTCTCTTCGGCAGACGCACCAGTTCGAAGCTCTGACGGCGTTTGCAGTTCACCAGAGACTCCATCGAAGGCGTCGCACTGCCCAGAACGCAGTGGGCCCCGGCAAGCTGAGCGCGCTTTATGGCTACATCTCTGCCGTTGTATCGCGGCGCTGTGTCCTGCTTGTAACTCGGCTCGTGCTCCTCATCGACCACAATCAGCCCGCAGTCCTGAAGTGGGGCAAACACCGCCGACCTGGCTCCAATCACCACCTTCGCCCGGCCCGCCTTGATCTTCTGCCACTGAGCATTCCGCTGTGTCGCCGTCAGTTGGGAATGCATGACGGCAATCTGCTCGAATCGCTCGTTGAATCTCTGCACAGTCTGGGCCGTAAGGGCGATCTCCGGCAGCAGAACTATCGCCCCCCTGCCGCCTGCCAGAGCTTTTTCTATCGCCCTGATGTAGACTTCCGTCTTGCCGCTGTCGGTAACGCCGTGCAATACGGTTACACCGAACCCACCCGACTCCAGCCTGGCGCCGATCCGCGTCAACGCCCGGTTCTGATCCTCGTTAAGCTCTACCGGTCCGCCTGCTATCCTCAAACCCTCAGGAACAGCAGGCAGCGAGGCCAGGACAGTGCGAGTGGTCATCCGCACAAGCTGCTGCTCCAGCAGCTTCTTGACCGGACTCTCCGTGCTGCCGGCCGCATCGAGCACATGCTGGAGATCGACCGCCTGATCCCGAATCCAGGCGTTTCTTTCGCGCAGGTGTTCCAGAATCGCCTTTTGCTTCCGACCGCGAAGTCCGTCAATCGCGGCCTCGATCTCGTCTTCGCCCACTCCCAGGTAAATCTGTCTGAGCGTCTTAAGACCCGCCCCCTTCTTGACCGCAGCCGGAACCATCGCAGCCAGCACCTGCCCCAGCGGACAGACGTAGTATTCGCTTATCCACCGGGCCAGCCCCATCAAGTGCTCATCCAGCAGAGGCTCGTCGTCGATCACACGCTTAACACGTTTGAGACGGCGACCGCTGCCGGCTGCAATGAACGAATCGGCGCGATCCACTGGAGACTGAGTGCAGAAAGCGGTTTCGAGCCTGTTGGACCTGCCGAAAGGAATTTCCACTCTCTGCCCGACCGATACGGGCCAGAGATCATCAGGCACGAAATAATCGAACTCGGCATCGGCGCCCGACGCAAACGCAACTCTCACGATATTGCTGCATGGCTGCTTTGGCTCGCTCGACTCGGGCCCGAACAGACTTTCGGTCTGCTGCCTTTTCATCAGCTAATTGCCGGCGCTGTAGGTTCCATCGGCCCGCCTCTGCTCGCTGTGTTCATTGATGCACGTATCCTCGCAGATGTCCAACCCGATTTTGCCAATGAGTGTTTTCATGTAGTCGATATGCGGGCACGGCGGCGAATGGTAATTGTCTTTGGTAACGCAGGAGGCCAGCTTTACCACAACCCGGTCCTTGCCCACGCCATCCTTCTTGAGCCGCTTAACGAGGTTGTTCAGCTTGCGATGCACCGCCATACCGCAACAGCCGCCGCAGGTCATCTCCAGCATGCGGAAATTCTTTTGTTTCGGGTATGCGGAAAAACCGCCGGCTCGCTCGTGAAATGATTTCTCACAACCATAGCCCGAACAACGCTGCGTTACGATGTCGCATTGAACGACGGCGATATAGTCTTTCTCATTTAAGTCAGCCATACAAAAACCTCCTCCCCCCACCGTGTTTTTTTCGTGCAGGACCCAGTCGCAAATCAGTCTTTGGCGGCCTTTGCCCGCGTCTTTCGAGCTGTTGTGGATTTGCTTTTGCCCGTCGCGGCTTTCTTCTTTTTTTTGGTCTTCTTAGCCTTGGCTTTGGCCTTCTTTTTCTTCTTGCCGGTGAGTTTGAAGTGCTCTTCGGCTATTCTGTTGATGTGCTCGCCGATGGCCAGGCAGGCCGTGGCCGCGGGAGACGGCGCATTGAGCACATGCACCGAACGCACGCCGGTTACTATTCGAAAGTCGTCCACAATCGAACCATCGGGTCCCACAGCTTGCGCCCTTACGCCCGTTTTGCCCGGTTTGATGTCCTCCTCCGTAACCGACGGAATCAGTTTCTGAAGCGAGGCGACAAATCGCTTCTTCGAAAATGCCCGGACGTACTCGCCTACCCCGTACCTGCAATGGCGCACAAAGAGCTTGAGCGTACCCTTATAGCAAAGCGATTCCCACGCATCCTTGAGACTGAAGTCTTTCTTGCCGTAACCTTCCCGTTTCAATGCTAAGACAGCGTTGGGTCCGCACTCGACCGAACCGCCAATGGTCCGCGTAAAATGCACCCCGAGAAACGGAAACGCCGGATCGGGAACCGGATATATAAGTGCTTTGACCTTCTCGGCGGCGTTTTCCGTCAAATCGTAGTAATCGCCCCGGAACGGAACTATGCGGACCTCGGGTTTGACCTGATCCAGCACCGCGATCCTGTCCGAGAACAACCCCGCGCAGTTGATTATGTAGCGTGCGTCAATTGTGCCCTGAGTCGTAGAAATCCGCGTGAAAAAATCATGACGGTCGAAACCCGTAACTTCACAGCAGGTCTTAATCCGGTTTTTCTTGCCCTGGGCAACGAACAACTCCGCCAGCTTGTTAGCTACCGCCACGAAATCGATTATTCCCGTGCAAGGCACCTTCAGAGCGGCCACTCCCTTGCAGGCCGGCTCCATTTCCTCGATTTTGTCCGCCTCGATCTTCTCAAGGCCCTCGACGCCGTTCTCCATACCTGTTTCGAACAACTCGTCGAGTCTCTCGGCCTCTTTCTCGTTGGTCGCAACCACGATCTTGCCGCAGATATCGAACGGAATCCCGTATTCCTCCGCAAACGCAACCAGTTCCCGCCGCCCCGCCGTGCAGGTTCTTGCCTTAGCCGACCCGGGCCTGTAGTAAAGCCCCGAATGGATCACCCCGGAATTGTGCCCCGTCTGGTGCTGAGCCAGTTCCTCTTCCTTTTCCAGAACAACGATTCGCACTTCCGGGTGCTTGCGGGCAATCTTGTAAGCAGCCGCCAGCCCTACGATTCCGCCGCCGACAACCGCTATATCGAAATCCGTCCTTGAATCCATCACGCGTCCTTTTAAGCAAAACAAAACAGTCCGGCGCCAAGCATATAGCATCGCAGCCGCTTCGTCAATTGCCGAGCCGCGTGCGACGGCATTTATCGCCTCGATTTTACGTTTGCGTTGCCCCGAATGCCCTTCTATAATCGCAATTCCGCATTTGTGGTTAAGGACTTCTGAATACTTGAGGATGTTGTGAATGAAGTACTGTCGTCTGTTTCTCCTTTTGCTCTGCCTTACCGTAGCTTCGTTGTTTCTAGCCGGTTGCTTCGAAGAAACAGCTTTTCCCGAAATAGTAACCGACACGACCGCTCGAAAAGCGAAACCGTCAATCCCCGATCCTAAACCGTTCGCAAACGCTGTTCCGGTCTACCAGGTGATTGGTAAATCCGTCCGCGGCCGCCCCATACGGGCCAGCTTCATCGGCGAAGGCCCGGAAACAGTGCTAGTCATGGCAACAATACACGGCAATGAACCGGCCGGCACACCGTTGGTGAACGAACTTTCGACGTTTCTGCAGGACAATCCGCACTACGTCGCCGGCAGAACCGTCATCATCATTCCGGTCGCCAATCCCGACGGACTGGCGGCAAACAGCCGGTACAACAGTCGCGGAGTCGATCTAAACCGCAACTTTCAGGCGCCAAACCGGACCAACAACTACCGTTCGGGCATCGCAGGACTGTCGGAGCCCGAATCGCGCGCTCTGCGGGATTTCATTGTGCTTCATCGTCCGGCCCGCATAGTCAGCATTCACCAGCCGCTGGCCTGTATCGACTATGACGGACCGGCCTACGGCCTTGCGAACACAATGGCGAAATACTGCCATCTGCCGGTCAACAAACTCGGCGCACGCCCCGGCTCGCTGGGTTCCTGGGCGGGAGAGCAAATGAACATACCCATAGTTACGCTCGAATTACCTCCGGGAACCCCTTCGACAGAGGTTCTCTGGGACCGGTACGGAAAGGCTTTGCTGGCTGCGGTGGTATTCCCGGACAGGGTTCAGTAGACGAGATACTTTCCGGTTCGGCATCATAATCACAACGCAAAATCGCGCCGATAAACGGCGTGAATGAGTTTATATGGGTATTTTCAAGCTTAACAACCTATTCAAGCCCGCCGGCGACCAGCCCCGGGCCATAGAACGCCTTTCAGAGGGCCTGCGCAACGGCCAAAAATTTCAAACCCTCATGGGAGTAACGGGTTCGGGCAAGACATTCACGATGGCCAACGTGATAGAGCGGTTCGACATGCCGGCCCTGGTCATAAGTCATAACAAAACACTTGCCGCCCAGCTTTACGAGGAGTTCAAGGAGCTTTTTCCCGACAACGCCGTCGAGTATTTCGTCAGCTACTACGACTATTACCAGCCCGAGGCTTATATCCCACAGCGAGATATTTACATCGAAAAGGACGCATCCAGGAATAACGACCTGGACCGCCTGCGGCTCTCGGCCACGACCAGCCTTTCATCCCGCCGCGACTGTCTTATCGTCGCATCGGTTTCGTGCATCTTCGGCCTCGGTTCGCCCGAAGACTACAAAGCCTCCATGGTAGCCGTCCGCAGGGGCCAGACAATAGAGCGCAACGAACTTCTCGGGCGACTGGCCGATGTGCAGTACGCGCGCAACGACATCGATTTCCAGAGGGGAACCTTCCGGGTCCGCGGCGACGTTGTGGAATTGCACCCGTCATACGAGAATTTCGCCATTCGCATCGAATTCTTCGGCGACGAAATTGAGAATATCACCTACATAAACCCCGTTTCCGGTGAAGTTCTGGCCCCGGAGAACCAGGTTTTCATATATCCGGCCCAGCACTACGTCATGCCGGCCTACCGAATCGAAGGCGCCGTTCGAAGCATCAAGAACGAACTGGATGAACGGCTCGCACAACTCCGCGGTGAAGGCAAACTGCTGGAGGCTCAGCGTCTGCAGGCCCGAACGATGTACGATATCGAAATGATGCAGGAAGTCGGCTTTTGCAGCGGCATCGAGAATTACGCCAGACATCTATCTAACCTGCCCCCCGGAGCAAAGCCCTACACCCTGATCGATTACTTTCCCGACGATTTCCTGCTCTTTATCGACGAATCTCACGTAACGCTCCCGCAGCTAAGGGCCATGTGGGCCGGCGACCGCAACCGTAAGCAGGTTCTGGTTGACCACGGCTTTCGACTGCCAAGCGCCATGGACAACCGGCCCCTGCGGTTCGAGGAATTCGAGGAGGCGTGGTCGCGCGTCGTTTTCGTTTCGGCCACTCCGGCTCCGTATGAAATGGAAAAGTGCGGCGGAGAAGTAATCGAGCAGATAATCCGCCCAACCGGGCTGCTCGATCCGGAAATCTTCGTCTTTCCGGCCTCTAACCAGGTCGAGCATCTACTGGGCGAAATCGAAAAACGGGTCAAAGTAAAAGAGAGAGTGCTGGTGACCACGCTGACCAAGCGAATGGCCGAGGATCTGTCGTCTTACATCAAAAAACGCGGTTTTCGCTGCCGCTATCTGCACAGCGAAATAGATACGATCGAGCGAATCGAAATCCTGCGGGCTCTTCGCCACGGCGATTTCGACGTACTGGTCGGCGTAAATCTGCTGCGCGAAGGCCTGGATTTGCCCGAAGTCTCAGCCGTAGCCATTCTCGATGCCGACAAGGAAGGTTTTCTCCGCAGCCAGATATCGCTGATCCAAACCATAGGCCGAACCGCACGAAACGTGAACGCGACCGTATTTCTCTATGCAGACCGGGTTACCGAATCCATGAAGAAGGCCATGGACGAAACCGCCCGACGCCGCACCATTCAGCTCCAGTACAATATTAAGCACAATATCACGCCGGAAACCATCAAAAAGGAGATCCGCCAGAGTCTCTCCGAGCAGATCAAGGCCCGCAAGACGGCTCGAGAAGCAGTCAGGTTCGGCCCGGCCGAGTTTGACAAGGTCGAACTCGCATCACAGATCGAGTCCGAAATGCTCCAGGCCGCACAAGACCTGGACTTCGAGCGGGCTGCCTATCTCCGCGACCAACTGAAAGAGCTTCAGGAGCTGCCGGAACTGGTCCTGGTGGACTCAAAACGCAAAAAACGCGATTTCCTGGTGGAGAAGAAGAAAAATATCCAGCAGGGCGAACTCGGCAAGAAAGCCGATTCCAAACCCAAGAAGCCCTGATATCCGCGGAGGATGGATAATCAGAAGCCGCTGCAGAACTTTCTGATTTCGGGCCACTGCCGCACAACTGCTCTCTGAGCCAATACTACACTCATTGACAAAACTCCGCTCCGTTGCTAGGCTTTACGGCCGATATGTTAACCCAGCCATCTGGTAAGGCTGCAAACTTCAGGACCAGCGAAATGACAAAAACAGATTTTGACAAGATCAGGCCTTTGATAAAGATGGCTGTTACCGAGGACCTCGGCGCAGGTGATGTTACGAGCCGGCTGCTTTTCAAGGGCGACGTTAACGCCAAGACCAGAATCGTCTCCCGCGAAGAAATAGTAGTCTCCGGTATGGCTATCGCCGAGGAGATCCTCCAGCATTACGATGAGAGCCTTACGCTGGACATTCTGATTCCGGACGGAAAAGTAGCCCACGTCGGCGATCCAATCGGAGTCATCGAAGGTCCCTATCGCTCGATGCTGAGCGCCGAACGCGTCCTGTTGAATTTCCTGCAGCGTCTCAGCGGCATCGCCACAACGACCGCCAAATACGTCCGAGCCACTCGCGGAACCCGGGCAAAAATCTACGATACACGCAAGACCATACCCGGCTGGCGGCTCTTGGAGAAGTACGCCGTTCGCTGCGGCGGCGGCTACAACCATCGCATGGGTCTGTACGACGGCGTGCTGATCAAAGACAATCATCTGGCAGAGTTGGGCAAGAACTTCCCGACGAAACTGCGAAAGATCGTCGATGAGGCCAGGAAGACCGAAGGTCTGCAGTTCATCGCTGTGGAAGTCGACCACGTCGACCACCAGTTGAATCATGTACTCAAAATCCCGGGCATCGACATCGTTCTGCTCGACAACATGGGCCAGTGGCAACTCAAACATGCCGTCGAAATGCGCGACGAAATGTGCGGCAAAGGCAAAAAGCCGCTGCTCGAAGCCAGCGGCAACGTAAGTCTCAACAATGTCACCGCCATAGCGCAGTGCGGCGTCGACCGTATCGCTATCGGCGCGATCACGCACTCGGCGGCGGCAGTCGATATCGGCCTGGACAGATGACCTCACAGATACAAAGCATCGATTCTCTCGATCCCGATGCGATCAGGAACTGTCTGCGAACCAAACGCATCGGTTCCGATGTAGTGGTTTACAAGAGCACCACCAGCACGAACGATATCGCCGCCCGGTACGCCCCGACGCCCGAAAACGACGGCCTGGCGATTTTCGCCGAACAACAGACCGCGGGCCGCGGCAGGGCCGGCTCCTGCTGGCACAGCATTCCCGGAGCAAGTCTGCTCTGTTCGCTATTGCTGACGAAACCGGCCTGCGGCAATGAACTTCTTTCGCTGACGACCGCGGTTGCGGTCGCCGACTGCATAGGCAAAACATCCTCCGGGTCCGCGGAAATCAAATGGCCCAACGATATTGTGCTCAACGGAAAGAAAGTGGCCGGCATCCTGCTGGAAACGGCAAAAACACCCGCCGCGGATTCACGCGTCGTAGGCATCGGCATCAACTGCCACCAGCGGATTCGCGATTTTCCCGAGGAAATCCGGCGGGTCGCAACCTCCGTCGACATCGAGTCTGCAACACGATGCAACAGAACCATCCTGGCCCGGAGATTGCTCTGGTGCCTGGACCAATGGCTGCACACAGCAGCCAATTCGCCGGAAACAATTATCCGCCGCTGGCGAAGACTCTCTATCCAGTTGAATCATCGCATCACGCTCGTCTATAACGGCCGCCGCTTCTCGGGAACCTGTATCGACGTAGACCCTCGCAGAGGCCTCGTGCTTCAACTCGACACTGGCGCGATAAGAATGTTCGACGCCGCACACACGTCAGTGTATAAGGGCAGACAGCACCACGGCCAACTGAAGAATTCAGCCTGTTAGGTTCGAAGCCGCCGGATCAAGACCGGATGCGCATATTACAGGGAGCACCAATCAGTGTTTGAGAAAAACGAATCGAAAACGACGCTGTGCAGAAGAAGTTTTCTGAAGTTCAGCGGAGCCGCCGTGCTTGCCGCCCGCGGCCATTCGTTAGCAGATATGCGCGCTCCGCGGCTGGGTTCGGCAAAATTCAGGGACGGACGGATTGCAATCAGATTTCAGGTAGCTCCTGCTGAGAACAAGACAGCGGCCTTTGCCGGACGCCTGAACGCGTCAAAGGGCCGCATAGATTGCGTCCGCCGCTACTTTCTCGAGCCAACAGAGGATTCTTTCGCCGATGATTCTTACGTTTGGAAAAGCCTTTTGACACCGACTGATTTCGACGTGCTGGTCGTATGGTTGAATTCGGCCGATGAGTCGACAACCCTGAGTATGCGATATGAGGGCGGCAGTTTCGATTTTACACTGCGTCAACTGCTGAACGCCGGGCAACTCAATCGGCTCGTAAATGACACGAAGATAACAGCTAATTTCCTGTACGACAAAGAGATAGGCGCCATAAAACCCGAAGAAGTCTCTATCACCGACCCGGGTGATAATTTCGACTTCATAATCTTCGCGGACCCTCAAGGCGGCGACCCGTCAGACAAAACAAACGACAGCCCCGAGCGAATAAGATTCCACAATCCCGTAATCGAGAAGAACGTGGAACTGGTCAATGCTCTGCCGGACAAGCCCGCATTTACGCTGATCGCAGGCGATATCGTCGACAGCAAAGGCCAGCAATCCAACTATAACGTCGTCGTGGGCATGCTGCAGAAATTGAAAACGCCCGTGCTTTTCGCACTCGGCAACCACGAAACGCGCTATTCCAGCCGCTTTTCGCCCGCGTATAACATGGCCCCGCTCAACAACTATTTCGCCGCCCAAAAACGCATGAACGGCATGGATAAGCTCCTATATTCCTTCGATCTTGGCAGATGGCACTTTGTAGTCTGGCCCGATCCGCTTCGTAGCGATTTCTGGCAGACGCATCCGCACTACTTCGAATGGCTTGCAGACGACCTCAAAGCCAACAGCCACCGTCCAACAATCATGTTCCAGCACGTTTCGCTCATGCCGCTGGGCATTGACCCCATGATCGCCTACTCGGAAAAGATACCGGTCAAAAAGAAATTGCTGGAGATCATAACCCGTTATGGCAACGTTAGATACGTCTTCAGCGGCCATACGCACATACCCATCAGATCGTCGATCAAAACCGCCCGCACATACAGAGGCGTGAAGTTCATAAACCTGCCGCCCGCCGGATACCGACCCCGGGCATTTGGCGAGCGTGATTTCGACAACGAGCCTTCTCAGGGTTTTGCCCTGATCCGGATTCAAGGCGAATCGGCGAACGTGGCATTTCGCAACATAAACGGCAAGGAGTATGAGTATCCCTCCCGATTTAGCGAATTTAAACCCGCCGAGCATCCGCAGTGGCTCAAAGAAGACTGGCGCCTGCCGGCCGGTAACAAAATCGTCAATGGGGACTTCGAAGAGGGCCTTGCCGGCTGGAAACGACGATTCGTGTACCAGGAAGAAGCTGATCCGGCCGCTGTCCGTCGCATTTCAAACGAAACGGCCCTGTCCGGAACGGGATCGCTGTATATGTACTGCGGACGCCGCGAGGCAATGATGCGAGGTCAGGACCGGCTGCCGCAGACCATCAACCGCATTTCACAGGCCATCGAGCTTGAAAAAGGCCGCCGGCCGGTGCTGGACGCCGCCTACAGAATCGATCCGGAACACTTCCACCGCGACGCCGATGCCGGGGCCTGTATCTGGATCAAGGGCTTCAGCGGCTCCTACAACTGTTTGAATCTGGTTTACTGGGTAGGCAAAGCGATATGGAGCCCGCAGGGCCTTTATGGACGACAGCCTCGATTCGCCCATTTTGAAATCACCGAAAGCCCCGGTCCCTGGCGCCGGGTAAGCATCGATATAGCCGCCGACTACGACCGAACCGCCGGGAACGACCGGTTTGACGACCTCGGGCCGGACCGCCTGGTTATCACACTCGGAACCTGGACCGACAACATAGGCGAAAACGCCGAAATCGGCCTGTACTTCGATGGTTTCGGGCTGAAATACGCCGCTTCGGATGCCCCCTCAGGCAGTTCTATAGACGGCAAACCGGTCAGAATCCGCAAGAATAGTACCATTTGGCGCAAATCAATCGTTCACATCGACGGCGAACACGTGTATAAAGATAGGTCCTGAGCGTAAAAAACCGAAATATTGGCTGGATAATACACAAGGAGTCTGAAAAACATGGCGGAAACGTGCGATGTAGCAGTAATCGGAGGTGGCCCCGGAGGATTCAGAGCCGCAAAAGTGGCGGCATGCAGAGGTGCAAGCGTCGTACTCATCGAGAAGGAATACCTGGGCGGAACGTGCCTGAACTGGGGCTGCATACCGTCCAAGGCCCTTCTGGCCACCGCACACATGCTTCGCGAGGCCAGACATGCGGACAAAATCGGTATAGATATCCCGTCGGCCAATCCCAACTGGCCGGTCATCCAGCAGCGCAAAGACGCAATTATCGCCGGCTTTCGCAAGGGTATGGCCGGAACCGCGTCGGCTCACAAGATTAATCTGATACAGGGCAACGCCTGCGTAACAGCTCCCGGCAAGATCCAGGTGCAGGCCGAATCCGGCAATGTCGAAGTAGAGGCCAAAAAGATAATTCTGGCCACCGGCTCGGAAACGATCACCATCCCCAGTCTTCCCACCGATGGGCAGACCGTCATAACGAGCAAGGAATGCCTTTCGCTACCCGAAATTCCTAAATCTATGGTCATCGTGGGCGGCGGAGTAATCGGCTGCGAAATGGCCTGTGTGTACGCGACCATGGGAACACAGGTAACAATTGTCGAGGCTCTGGACCAGCTCGTTCCGATGACTGACCAGTGGGTGGGCCGTCTGCTCGAACGCGAATTCAAGAAAATGGGCATTACCTCGCTTACCAGCCAGAAAGTCGCCTCGGTGGACACATCCGCATCGCCGGCGACGGTTAATCTCGAAGACGGCAGCAAGATCGAGGCCGAAAAGGTCCTGGTTTCTGTCGGCCGAAAAGCGGTTGTCTGCAAGGACACAATCGAGGCCCTGAACCTGGAAATGAATGGAGCGACTATCGCCATAGACGAGAAGCTCCAGACCAGCGCTCCCGGCGTTTACGCCATAGGCGACGCCGTAGGAACCACATATCTGGCACACGGGGCAACCGCCGAAGCTCACGTAGCAGCGGTGAACGCCACCGGCGGCGATGAGAAAATGTTCGATTACGGGCTGATACCGAGGGTAATCTTCACTTTCCCGGAAGTTGCATCGGTCGGCAAGACCGAGCGGCAGTGCGAAGAAGAAGGTCTCGACGTCAGTGTGGGCAAGAGCTTCTTCAAAGCCAACGGCAGAGCCGTCGCACACAATCAGACTGCCGGCCAGGCGCGGGCAATAATGGACAACGCCACAAAGAACATCGTCGGCATCACGCTGGTCGGAGACAATGTGACCGAATTCGCGGCCCTGGCGCTTTCGCTTATAGGAAAGCCACAGAAGGTCAATGAGATCACTTTCCCGCACCCGACCGTGTCGGAAGTGGTCGAAGAAACGGTCGAAGCGGCTGCACATTCGGTGCTCTTCGCATGTGAGGGCCAATAGTCGATGTCGGCCAGCTCCGCACGAGCCGACCGGCTGGCGCTGGATATACGCGACCGCGGCCTGGCGGATTACAAGACCGTTCTGCAAGAGCAGTTGGCATTAAACGCGGACCGTCGCGAAGGCCGCATAGGCGATACGGTTCTGATAGTCGAGCATCCGCCGGTAATAACGCTGGGAGCCAGAAAATCGGCCAATATGCTGATTCCGGAGGTTCTGGAATCAAGCGAGGTCGAGATCGTCGAGGTTCGAAGGGGCGGCGGCTCGACCGCTCACAACCCCGGTCAGATTGTATTCTATCCGATACTCAATCTAAGCCGCCTGGGCCTGGGAATAAACCCCTACGTCCGGCGGCTGGAGCAGGTAGGCATCGAACTGCTTGCGGGCCTCGGCGTACAGGCCGTCAGACATAAAGGCCTGCCCGGACTCTGGGTCCGGCAGCGCAAGATAGCATCCATAGGGGTGCGTGTTTCCAGATTTATTACTTACCACGGCATGGCCATCAACATACAGAACGACCTGGGCATATTCGATTTGATAGTGCCCTGCGGCCTCGAAGGCGTCGAAATGACGTCCGTGCTGAAGGAAACCGGCCGCAGCTTTGATATGGCCGAAGTGAAACAGAAATTGAGCGAACTGCTGCAAGAACATCTGGTCATACACGATCAGCAGCGTTAAAGCAGATAACAACATGGCAGATTCAAACTCAAAATCCGCCGGCCGCAAGCTGCCGCCGTGGCTAAGACGCCCGCTTCCGGCCGGCAGAACCTACCACCACACAGCCGACACTCTCTCGACGCTGGGTCTGGAGACGATATGCGTCAACGCAAACTGCCCCAATCGCGGCCAATGCTGGGCCAGGGGAACCGCAACAGTCCTGATCCTCGGAAATATCTGCACCCGTAACTGCAAATTCTGCTCCGTGGCCACCGGGTACCCGGATCCGCCGGACCCCACCGAACCGGCGCGAATGGCCCAGATGGCCCGCGAAATGAAACTCAAATACCTGGTCATCACCAGTGTGAATCGCGACGATCTTCGCGACGGCGGCGCCATGCAGTTTCGGCTGTGCATCGAAGAAACACGCAACCGCTGCCCCGACATTAAGTTCGAAATACTCACCCCGGATTTCCGCAACTGCCGCGACCTGGCGGTCGAAATGCTTCGTCCTGCTCTGCCGTTCGTGTTCGCCCACAACGTCGAAACAGCACCCTCGCTATATTCCAAAGCCCGCGCCGGCGCCGACTACGAGCAATCGCTGGAGCTTTTGCGCCTGGCAAAAGAATCATATCCGGACACGCCGACCAAGTCGTCGATAATGCTGGGCCTTGGGGAGACCGACGACGAGATCCGGCAGGTCCTCAAAGACTTGAAAGCCGTCGGCTGCGACCGAATCACAATCGGCCAGTACCTCAAACCCGACCGCAAATCACTCGAGGTTGTCGACTACATCCACCCGGACAAGTTCGAGCAGTGGGAACAGGAGGCCCGCGAAACTGGATTTGCCTGGGTGTGCAGCACACCTTACGCCAGAAGCTCATATTTTGCCGAATGCGAAGACGGCAGGTGCGGCGAGGCCCCGAATCAGCGGATTTGACCCTGAGAAAATCTGTCTGATCCAGGTCGAATTCACTTCAACGTCCGAATTTATAGAATTAAAGCCCCGTAAAACGGCGGCAGGCCTTGCGATATTATCCCGCCGGTAAAAAGTCCGATATGAACTGCAGCGCCAGTGTTGAAAGCCTTGGCATTTCACAGCCAGCCGGTTTGTACGATCTGGACGCATTATTTATACTTTAATCGGACAGTGAACTTTCGCACTTTTAAGCGGCTGTAAGCCGTGAATTGTAAACATAAAA
>CAYOTO010000012.1:0-82570 GCA_964406945.1 uncultured Pirellulales bacterium | reverse complement strand
TGGAATCGACGATTATCTCCTGCTGGCGAACGATCAGACGGTCGACTACAACGACGCGTCGTTCTCGGTGGCGCTGTGGATTAAGAGCGATTACGCCGGACCCGGCTCCGCCAAGGAGTTTCTCATCACCAACGGCTCCAACGGGAGCGAGTTTGATACCGGCGGCAGCGGACCCGGCGGTCGCGCATCCGGCAAGCGTTTCGTTCTGAAGTTCCAGGACGGCAATCTGCGGGTAGTGCTCGACGATGACAGCACGAAGCATACCCTTGACGGCGCCTATGCAGATTACGCCACCAATGACTGGGTTCACGTGGTTGTCTCACGCGATGTCGACACCGGTGATTTGAAGATGTACCGCAACGGTCTGCCGGACGTGAGTCGGACGTCGAACGTCACGGCAATTACGACTCCGGACGAAGCGCTGTATATAGCCGGCAAGCAGCGGGAAAACGCACATGCAACGACTTCCGCCGAGTGCCCGATAGACCACTTCTTCGAGGGAATGATGGACGACATCAGGTACTATGGTACTGCTATCGGCGATGCCGAAGCTGCGTATCTTGCGGCTCTGGGCGATTCGGAGTTGTATATACCGCTCGAGTCGGATTACAACCTGGCGCCGAAGGTCGGCGACGAGGGCGTATACAATCCGGATAACCGCGATGTCATCAACTTCGAGGATTATGCGATGATGATGATGGAGTGGCTGGAACTTCAGGTCTGGCCGAGCTGGTAATCCGGCGGAGCATTTTGACGTGTATTTTTCGGGACCCGCGTTTCGGCGCGGGTCCCTTTTTTTATGGGGTGCTGTGGGGCAGGTTCGGCCGCGGTATGTTTCAGAGCGAGCAATGGCTGACTCTCGCGGTGTTTGGGATCGGGAGGGAATTGCGGCATATTGAATGGAACGGGCACTCTTGTTCGAGGCCCGGATTCTGCACCTGCGCCACAGTTGCACGCGAGTGTCGTTTGAGCGCTTGGTGCATTTTCGCATGCGTTGAAGCTGCAAATGCGGCGTTTGCTCTTGCCAGGGTTGCTAGAATGCGGTACAACATCAGAGCGGCGGGCGGCTCTGTGGAAATGGGGGCTGCTACGTTGGTTTTTTTGCGGCATTTGTTTTGTTCTGTTGGAGTTTCCTGATGAAGAGGGCTTTGCTCATTGCGGCTGTATTTGCAACGGTGTATCTGGCCGGCGGAGGGTGTAAGGAGCGTAAGACGGAATTCGTTACCATCGGAACGGGATCGATGACGGGTATTTATTATCCGACGGGCGGGGCGATCAGCCGGATGGTTAACAAAAGGTATGATACTTACGGCATTAAGGCCACCGTGGAGTCGACGAGCGGATCTGTTTACAATATCAACGCCGTTCTGAGCGGAGATCTGGAATTCGGCGTGGCGCAGTCGGACCGGCAGTATCAGGCGGTGAACGGCCTGGCGGAGTGGTCGAAGCGGGGCGCCCAGAGCGAGTTGCGGTCGGTCTTCAGTGTTCATCCGGAGTCGGTAACGCTGGTTGTTTCGGGCGAGAGCGGAATCGAGAATCTGAGGGATATCGAGGGCAAACGGATCAACCTGGGCAATCCGGGGTCGGGGCATCTGGGGAATACGCGGGATGTTCTCAAGGCGATAGGGCTGAGCGAATCGGATGTGCAGGCCGAATACGTGCAGGCAGTGGAAGCACCCGGGCTTGTGCAGGATGAGCGGATCGACGGGTTTTTCTTTACGGTGGGCCATCCGAACGGGAATATCAGCGAGGCGACCAGCGGGCGAATCAAGGTGCGGCTGGTGCCGATAGAGGGTCCCGGGATCGACGAGCTGCGGAAGGAACGGCCTTATTACGGCAAGAGCGTGATCCTGAAGTCGTTTTATCCGTCGGCTTTGAATACCGAGGATATTGCGTCGATAGGGGTTAAGACCACTTTTGTTACGTCGAGCCGGGTGAGCGAAGATGTTGTTTATGCGGTGACCAAGGAGGTCTTCGAGAATTTCGAAGAGTTCAAGTCGCTGCATCCGGCTTATAAAGTGCTGACCAGGGAGGACATGCTCTCGGGTTTGTTTGCGCCGATGCATCCGGGGGCGCTGCGTTATTATCGGGAGGCGGGGCTGGTTGAGCACATAGATCCAGGACTGATACTCGAACAGGATTAGATGGACTGCGGCGATAATTCACGAAAGGTCAGCGGCGGGGCCACCGAGCAGGCGGTCGAGGCGGCCGCGTTTACGGAGGAAGGGACCTTTCGTTCGAGCAGGAGGAAGGCAGACCGCGTGATTATCACGTTTCTTTGCTTGGCTTGGGCGGTTTTTCAACTGTCGCTGCCGAAGTTTCTGATGCTGGACAGCATAACGGTCAGGGCGATTCACCTGAGCTTTGCGCTGGCGCTTGTTTTTCTTACGCTACCATTTTTCAGGCGGCCTCACAAAAAGCGATTCGGGCTGGAGATTAAGCGGACGATGGACCGAATTCCGACGGTCGATTATGTGCTGGCCGTTCTTGCGGCCGGTGCGGCGCTATATCTGGTGATCGACTGGGAGGGGATAGCGATGCGGAGCGGTATTCCGGCGGGTCGGGACATTGCCGTCGGTGTGGCGCTGACGGTGCTTCTGCTGGAGGCGGCGAGGCGGGCAATCGGGGTGGCGCTTACGCTTATTTCGGTTTTGTTTACGCTTTACGTTTTTTTCGGTGCATGCATGCCGTCGCCTTTCGCGTTGCGGCCGGTGAGTGTGAGCAAGTACGTCAGCCAGATTGCACTGTCGGCCGAGGGGATTTACGGGATTCCGCTTTATGTTTCTGCCAGTACGGTGTTTCTGTTCGTGCTGCTGGGTTCGATGCTGGAAAGAATCGGGGCGGGACACTTCTTTAACGACCTTGCACTTTCGCTGCTGGGCAGGTTCAAAGGCGGGGCGGCGAAGGCGTCGATAGTCTCGAGCGGGCTTACGGGGATGGTTTCGGGCTCGAGCATAGCGAATGTGGTAACGACGGGGACGTTTACGATTCCGTTGATGAAGAAGGTTGGTTATCCGGGCAGGATTGCGGCGGCGACGGAGGTGGCGGCGAGTACGAACGGCCAGTTGATGCCGCCGATCATGGGGGCCGCGGCGTTTATAATCGCCGTTCAGGTGGGAATTCCGTATATCGATGTGATTAAGGCGGCGGCGATTCCGGCGTTTGTTTCATATATCGCTCTTTTTTACATTACGCATCTGGAGGCGTCGAAGCGCGGTATGAAGGGTCTGGCCGGGGCGGATATTCCGCGATTTCTGACGGTGCTCAAGGGCGGGTTTTATTATCTGATTCCGCTGGGGGCGTTGATTTACGAGTTGGTGGTGGTTCGACACACGCCGAATCTGGCCGCGTTCAATGCGATTGTGATTCTGATGGTGCTTACGGTCGCCAGAGAGGTTGTCCGGGCGGCGAGGAATCCGGGCGAAGAGGGGGTCGGGTTTGTCAGGGCGGTGAAGCTTATCGGCGAGGGGATGGTGGCCGGTTCGAAGAACATGCTTTCGGTGGCTCTGGCGACGGCGGCCGCGGGGATTGTGGTGGGCATTGTGGCGATGGGGCTGGGCAGCATGATAGTCCAGATTGTCGAGACGCTTTCGGGGGGCAATTTCTTTGTGCTGCTTTTCATAACGGCGGTGGCGAGTCTGCTGCTGGGGATGGGGCTTCCGACCACGGCTACATATATTGTGATGGCTTCGATTACTGTGCAGGTGATAGTCAAGCTGGGGGCCGACAGCGGGGGATTCGAGATCCCGGTGATCGCGGCACATCTGTTCTGTTTTTATTTCGGCATTCTGGCGGACGATACTCCGCCGGTGGGGCTGGCGGCGTACGCGGCTTCGGCGATAGCGAAGTCGGATCCGATAAGGACGGGCGTTCAGGGTTTCATTTACGATCTGCGGACGGCGCTTATTCCGTTCATGTTCATATTCAATCCGGAGCTGCTGCTGCACGGAGTGGACGGCATCGGCAGGGCGGTCATGATATTCGCGGCGGCGACGGTGGGGGCTTGTGCGTTTGCGAATGCGGTTCAGGGGTGGTTTCTTGCGCGGAACCGGTGGTATGAGATACCGGTTCTTCTGGCGGTTTCGCTGATAATGTTTCATCCGGCCGGGCCGGGCGGGCTTCTGGGACTGGAGTATGCACACAGGTATTTGATGTATCCGGTCGGGGTTGCGCTTTATGCGGCGGTTTTTTCCAGCCAGAGAATTCGGCTGAGGCGGTTGCGTTCATAGAAGGGCGTCCTGGAGGGGCGATAGGGAGTAACGTTTAAGGCTCAGGACAGGACTTTTGGTTCGCTCAGCGTGACGCCGGTTTTGCCATAACATTTGTGCATCCTTTGTAATTTTTTGCGAAGGGAAACGGTTGATTGTGGGGGCGGGTTGTGTAATAATGAGGTCGCTTATGATTGACTGGTCGAAGAGATTTGCAGCGGCGGCTCTTTTGAGTTTGTGCGTAGCTTGTTTCGCGAGTGCGGAATTGGCGGATCGCATAAACGCCGCATTGAATCGTTCTTCGCGAGAGGGGGTGCAGCTTTCAGTTCGTGTGATCGATGCAGATTCGGGGCGGGAGGTTTACAGCCGAAACGATTCGATGCCTCTGACCTGCGCATCCAATATGAAGCTGATCGTTTCGTCGGCGGCTCTGCATTATCTCGGGCCGGACTATCGGTACAGTACGGTGGTGGGGCTTTCGGGCAAGACGCTGGTAGTCAAAGGAAGCGGCGATCCGCTGCTGGGCGATGAGAAGATCGATGCGAAGTACGGCAGGCAGCGGGGGTGGGTCTTCCGGGATGTCGTGTCGGTCCTGAAGAAGAAGGGCATCGGTTCGGTTAAGGATATTATCGTCGATGCGGGGATTTTCGACGATGAGCGGGTGCATCCGAACTGGCTGCGGAAGGATTTGAACAAGTGGTATGCGGCGGAGGTCTGCGGGGTAAATTACAACGATAACTGCATAGCGATCAGTACGATTAACAACGGCGGGAGCGTCGAGGTTCTGATCGAGCCTCAGACCGGTTTCATCAAGTACGAGAACGAGGTTAGGCCTACTTCGAAGGGGGCTGGGACGATTGGTTCCTACCGTACGACCGAGCCGAACCGGCTGATCATTCGCGGAACTTGCAGGTCGAAGCTGGGGCCGTTCGATGTTGCGATAGAGGAGCCGGCGGCTTTTTTCGGGTATATGCTGGCCGAGCATCTGCAGGCGGGTGGGATTACGATCAGGGGCAGGCTTTACGACAAGGTGGCCGAGCCGGATTACGATCTGGAGCCGCTGGCGGTTTATCACACGTCGCTGGCGGATTGTCTGGAGCGTTGTAATAAGAACAGTCTGGGTATCGTTGCAGAGGCGATGCTCAAGACGATAGCGGCCGAGTCCACGCCCCTGCGTCGCGGCGGGAGCTGGGAGAAGGGGCGCGAATTGATCGGCGATTATCTTATGGGCCTGGGGCTGAATCCGACGGAGTTTAATATTGACGACGGCAGCGGATTGAGCCGGGAGAACAGGCTGTCGGCGAATGTGGTTTCTACCGTACTATTCCGTGTGTATAACAGCAGCGACTGGAATCTGCTGGGGCCTTCGCTGGCGGTGGGGGGCGAAGACGGCACGATCGGGCGGTACTTCAACCATGACGATTATGAGGGCAAGGTCATTGCGAAGACCGGGTACATCAGCGGCGTTCGAGCGCTGTCGGGGGTGTGCATGACGGGCAGCGGGGATTTTATTTTTTCGATTATCGCCAATCGCATACGGGGGCGGACCTACGGGGACATGCGCGACGCGGTCAAGGCGATCATTGACGAGTATGATGATTGAGTGGCGCAGCCCAAAGGGGCTGTAGAGCTGTTTCTTGTTCTGAGCCAAGATGCTTCGAAGTTGAAGTACGAAATTCGAATATCGAAATCCGAAACAAGTTCGAATGACCGAATTACAGAAATCCGAAACGACTGAGTCCCAATTCAGCTTGTTTCGGTGAGCTGTTCTTGTTCACTCGTCGATTTCACATGGGTCAAGATTAAGGGTGGGCGTGTTTTCTGTTTGATGTGATGAGGCGGTGGTTACCATTCACCGAGTTCGCCTACTATTTCCTCGACGAGGTCTTTCATAGTGACTATTCCGATTGGTCTGTCGCGGCCGGTGCTGCTGGTTCTTGTTATGAGCATGATTGCGGCTCTCTGGTTCTGCATGGCGGTTATGGCGTCGGAGACGGTGGTGTTTGCTTCGAGTCTCTGAATAGGCTGGAGGTATTCGGTCAGGTCAGAGAAGATGACTTCGGAGTCTAGGGCTTCGTAGATATCGACGAAGCCGATGATGTTGGCCAGGCGGTTTTCGTAGACCGGCAGGCGGGTGTAGGGGTTCTCGCGGAGTTCTTCGAGCAGGGCGGCATGATCGCTTCTGACGTCCATCGCGCGGACTTTTCGCAGGGGGATCATGACGGCGCGGACGCGGGTGTTGGATATTTCGACGAGACGGTTGACGATGTTTGCCTGGACGTTGCTGAGGATGCCCTCGTCGCGGCTTTCGGCCAGGATATTGCGGACATGGTGTCGCTGTGCGGCGGTGAGGGCCTGCTTGGCGGGGACATCGGATCCGGTGAATCTGGCCGAGAGCGTCGAAAGGGCGTTGAGCAGGGGGATTGCGCCGCAGTATTTGAATATGCGGTGCGAGAAATAGAGCATCGGGGCCATGTAGGGCATGAGGACGTCGGCGCGGTAGAAGAAGACGCTTTTGGGGATGAGTTCGGAGAAGATGAAGAGCACCGGTGCGGTGACCAGGGTGGTGTAGAGTTCGGCTCTGTGCCCGCCTTCGAGTCCGGCGAGAAAAAGCGAGGCAACGATGCTGGTTACGAGGTAGTTGGTGATGTTTGTTCCTATGAGTGTCGTGAGCAGCAGTCCCTGGCCGTCGTGCATGGCTCTGCCGAGAAGCAGGTAGAGGATCTTTCTGCGTTCGATCCCGAGTCGCAGGCGGACGCGGCTGATCTGATAGATGCCGGTTTCGGCGCCCGAGTAGAGGGCCGTTATGACCAGCAGGACCAGCGATATCAGAATCATTATGAAGCTATTCATTTTCCGCCTGTCTGATTTTCAGGGTCAAAGAGATTATTCTGTGTTTGCTTACCCGCTCGATGGTGAATTTCAAATTGTTCCACTTTAACGTGTCGCCGGCTTTGGGGATGCGGCCGAGCAGTTCTATTACGAGTCCGCCCAGAGTGGCGGCTTTTGTGTCGGTGAGGCTTACGCCGAGGGCTTCGGCCCAGTCGTGGATAGGGGTGTCGCCGCGGAATCTGTACTCGAAGGGGCCGACCTGCTCGATGTGTTCGGTGAATTCGTACGGCTCGAAGGGGCCTACGAGTTCCTCGGCTACGTCTTCGAGTCTGACCGAGCCGGCGATTCCGCCGTATTCATCGACGACGACGGCCATGTCAGTGTTGGTGCGGCGAAAGTGTTCGAGCAGGGATTCGACGGTTTTCTGCTCGGGGACGAAATAGACTTTGCGGACGGCTTTTTCCAGGGGCAGGGCCGGTCGAAGCAGCAGTTCCCTGAGATAGACGACGCCGATGATCTTATCGACGGATCCGGCGTGGATGCAGATTTTCGTCATGTTGTTCTGGCGCATGATCTTGCGGGCGCGGCGGGGCAGTTCGTTGACCGAGCAGGTTACCATGTCGACGCGGGGCTTCATGACGTTCCTGACCTTGAGTGCTTCGAGTTCGACCACTTCGGTCAGCAGTCGCGTCTCGCTGCCTGTAATGAGGCCCTTTCTTCCGACCTGCTGGATGAGAGTTTTGAAATGCTCGGCGGTGAGCGGGCTGGGGCGGGTCTGGTGGCCGAGCAGCAGACGTATGGCCGGTTCTGCGATGAGGACGCGGAAGATGTAAAGTACGGGTCTGAGTACCTGCATGATGAAATACAGTGGCAGGGCGGCGGTGACGCTGATGCTTCGGGAATTTGCGTAGGCTAGTGATTTGGGGATGATTTCACCGAAGAGTACCAGGGCCATGAAGGTCGTGAAGGCGGCGGCAGCGGCGGCTGTTACTCCGATCTGCTGTTTGATATGGATGGTGAAGACGCCCGCGGTTGCGTAGTATAGCACGTTGATGGCCATATTGCCCAGGAGCAGGCAACTGAGCATCTGTCTTTCTCTGGAGCAGAGGTAGGCCGCGAGTTGCTGGAGGCGGTGGGCGGACTGCCGGAGCAGGCGTTTCTGGCGGAGTGAGAGGTTGAAGAAGGCTGTTTCGCTGCCGGAGAAGAATCCGGAACATACCAGCAGAACCAGCATCACCAGGATATGGCCGATATTTTGATAGATTACCGCCACGATCAACTCGTGTTTGACTGTTTGGCCGGCAGCTTTATGCGGAAAGTGGTGCCCTCGCCGGGCTTTGATGTGACGTTTATTCGGCCGTCGTTGGCTTCGATTGCTTTTTTGCAGAAGGCCAGGCCCAGGCCGGAACCGGACGATTCGGCGGGGCTTTCGCGGTGTTTTCCCCTGGAGAAGAACGGATCAAAGAGTTTGTCGAGGTTTTCCGGTTGGATGCCGCAGCCGGTGTCCGAAATCTCAATTTCCACGTCCGTGCCGGTCCGGCGGGCGCGAATGGAGAGGACGCCTCCGCCATCGAGCATGGCCTGTCTGGCGTTGAGGACCAGATTCATGATTACCTGGTGTAGCTGGACTCGGACGACATCACAGGTGGTCTCCGGCTCGATTTGGATATCGATGGAGATGTTGTCCTTGCCGAAATCACGGCAGAGGCACTGGAATACGTCGTCGACCAGCGGAGCCAGGGCGATGGACTGCTTCTGTTCGGTTTCGCCTCTGGCCAGGGCCAGCAGGCTCTCGGTCACCTCGCCGATGCGGAGGCCCGCCGTGGCGGCCTTGCCGAGGGCTTTCTCGGTGAGCCGGCGGTCGTCGGGATGGTTGAGCGCCAGTTCGGTGTATGTTCGCAGGGGCGCAAGGAGATTGTTGATTTCGTGGGCGATCATGTAACTGGCGGTGCCGAGATTCGCCAGAGGTTCGAGCCGGTCCACCCGGCTGCGAAGCTGCTGGTTGTGGCGATGCTGGGCCGAAAGCTGTTTGTGGAGACTCTGTCGTTTTTCCAATATGCTTGTCAATTCGCTGACCTCTTTATAAAATCGAGCTGGTGGCGGCGGATTCGGAGGCAAATCGCCGCAGAATAGTGCATATATCGACTTTTATTGGGCTTTTTCTTGAGCCCGGGGCCGATTAGGGGCGCATAAAGGGGCATTTTTTCGGGCCCGGAACGGTGTTGTGCATGAACGAGCAGGAGATACTCGATGAGCTTCTGGGGCTGCTGGAAGGCAGTGGAGTTGCGATACGCCGGGAAGCCATGGGCGGCGGCGGGGGCGGGCTGTGCGCGGTCAAGGGCAGCCATCTGTTCTTTCTGGACACGGAGGCGCCGGCGGCCGAATCGGCGCCCGTATGTGCTCAGGCCGTGGCGCAGTTGGTCGATATAGAGAATATTTACCTGAAGCCCGAGATCAGAGAGTTTGTTGAGACTTACGGCGGTTAGAGTTGAGGATCGAAAGATGAAGAAATGGATTTCGTGTGCGGCAATTACAGCGGCATTTGCGATGTGTGCGAGTGTCTGCGCGGGGGAGAATGCGCCGGTGAAGGCAAAGTTCACCAATTCAATCGACATGGACTTTGTGCGGATCGAGAGCGGATCGTTTCTGATGGGTTCTCGGCAGGGGGGTGACTGGGATGAAAAACCGGTCCACCGGGTGACGATAAGCGGGCCTTTTGCAATTGGCGTGACGGAGGTAACGAACGCACAGTACGAGCGGTTCGATCCGGGGCATAAGGCTCTGCGGGGCAAATGCGGGTATTCCAGCGAGGATGACGAAGCGGTGGTCTTTGTTAGCTGGTATGATGCGGCGGCGTTTTGTGATTGGCTGTCCGAGAAGGAGGGGGTGGTCTATCGATTGCCGACGGAGGCGGAGTGGGAGTATGCGTGCAGGGCCGGGAGCAACGCTGATTACAGCACGGGCGAGAAGCTGCCGGAGGAGTTGAAGAAGAATCAGGAGCAGACGTGGCGGCCGGAAAAGGAGATTTCGCTTGCGGTGGGGCGGACGCGTGCGAACAGGTGGGGGCTGTGTGATATGCACGGCAACGTCGAGGAATGGTGTTATGACTGGTACGGGCCTTACGAGGAGGGTGCTCAGGTGGATCCGGTCGGCAGGGCGGGCGGTGATTTCAAGATTAGTCGCGGGGGCAGTCACAGCACGAAAGTCGAGTTTCTGCGTTCGGCGAACAGGATGGGTACGCTGCCTCACGATAAGAACTGGCTGATCGGGTTCAGGGTTGTCCGGGGCGAATTGCCGGATACGGAGCCTTTGGCGCCTGTGGGGCCGCCTTCGAATGCAAGGGATGTGAAGCAGGTCGTGCCGAATGATATCGCGGAAGGGCCGAATCCGGATGAGCCTTATTTCAAGGGGCCGGTTCAGTACGTGCATATTCCAGAGGGTTCCGACGGGCCGATTTATTCGCGTCACAATCACGATCCGGCTCTGGTGGACTGTCCGAACGGGGATCTTCTGGCGATATGGTATTCGTGTCGGACCGAGCAGGGCCGGGAACTGGGCATAGTGGCGAGTCGTCTGCGGTACGGTTCGGACAGGTGGGAGCGGGCGTCGCCGTTCTGGAATGCGCCGGATCGAAACGACCATGCACCGGCGATGTACTATGACGGGCGATATACGATATACCATTTTAACGGGCTAGGCGCTGCGGCTACGTGGGGGAATCTGGCGACAGTGATGCGGGTTTCCTGCGACAGCGGGGCGACGTGGTCGAAGGCCAGGCTGATCAATCCGGAGCACGGGCTGCGTCACATGCCGGTGGAATCGGTATTTCGCACGGGCGAGGGGTATCTTCTTCTGCCCTGCGATGCGGTGACCGGCGGCAGCGGCGGCACGAGCATTCATATAAGCCGCGACGGGGGCACGACGTGGACCGATCCGGGGCTCGGACGCGATAAGCCGGATTTCGAGGTGGGCGAGCAGGGGGCCTGGATAGCGGGAATTCACGCTGGTGTGGTGCAGCTTAAGAACGGGGATCTGCTTGCTTTCGGTCGGGGCGACAATATCGACGGGCATATGCCACAAAGCGTTTCGCACGATATGGGCGAGACGTGGACTTATTCGGCGAGTCCGTTTCCGGGAATCGGCGGGGGCCAAAGGCTGGTTTTGAGGCGGCTCAGTCAGGGGTCCATATTGTTTGTGAGTTTTGCGAATCGCAGCAGGGGGATGATGTTCAGTCGGGCGGACGGGACGGAGTTCCGCGGTTACGGCATGTTTGCGGCTCTTTCGTACGATGAGGGCAAGTCCTGGCCCGTTAGACGGCTTCTGACGGCGGGCGGGCCCGCCAGAGAGGTCGACGGGGGCGGCAATACGGGCAAGTTTACGATGGACGAGACTCACGCCGAGCCGAAGGGGTATCTGGCGGCGACTCAAACGCCCGACGGGCTGATTCACCTTATCAGCAGCAAGCAGCATTACGTGTTTAATGTTGAATGGATCGAGGCAACATCCGAAAGAGATAGAAAGAGAGAATAGAACGACAGCACGATGAAAAGGAGAAGATGAGATGGCTAATAAAAGAATTGCTATAATGCTGGATCAGATGTACCAGGTGCTGGAAGTCTGGTATCCTTATTACAGGCTGATCGAAGAAGGATTCGATGTGGACCTGGTGGCGGCCGAGGGCGGTAAGGAGTATCCTTCGAAGGAAGGATATCCGTGCACGTCGACGGTTGCGGCCGGTGATGCGGCGGTCGGCGATTACGACTGCATGGTCGTGCCGGGCGGGTTCGCGCCGGACTTCATGCGCAGGCACGAGGAGGTTGTTAAGTTTGCGAACGATATGGTGGACGGCGACAAGGTTATTGCGTCGATATGTCACGGAGGTGCGCTTCTGTGCAGCACGAAGGCGTTCGAGGACAAGAAGGCCACGTGTTTTATGGCGATCAAGGATGACATAATCAACGCCGGGGCCGATTACGTAGATGCCGAATGCGTGGTGGACGGGCGACTTATTACGTCGCGCAAGCCGGACGATCTGCCGGCTTTCTGCAAGGCGATAATCGAGGCACTTAAGTAGGGCAAGAAACAGCTTTAATGGAGTAATCTGAATATGGCTTTAGAAGACGGCGAGAAGGCGACGCCGCTGATACTGGTGGTTGACGACAACGAACAGAACCTGGAGCTTCTGCAGGTTTATCTCGAGGACATTGACTGTGAGACTGCGGCCGCGACGGACGGTCTGGAAGCTCTGGAGGCGGTTTCGGCTCGCATGCCAGATCTGATTCTGCTGGACATAATGATGCCGAAGATGAGCGGGTTCGAGGTCTGCAAGAAGCTCAAGGACGATCCCAAGACGAGCCATATTCCGATCATCATGGTTACGGCTCTGAACGAGTTCGGCGACATCGAGCGAGGCATCGATTCGGGGACCGACGATTTTCTGAGCAAGCCGGTTAACAGGCTCGAACTGATTACGCGCGTCAAGACTATGCTGAGGCTCAAGCACTTGAGTGATAAGCTCGAGCGGACGCTGGCTTATTTGAGCGAGATCGAGAAACATACCGGGCAGCGTCAGTAGGTCCGAGATACATTTCGACTAAGGCACGAGGAGCAGTGCGACGAGCTGCAGCGGGAGGGCTGCGCCTGAATATCCGCAAAAGGGCGGTCACGTCCATTTTTTCAGCGGCGCCACGCCGAGGCGGTCAGGGTGCGCCCGGACGGCGTCTAAGTGTCCAATAACCCATCTGTCACAATCAAAACAATCGTTACAGCAGGCACAATCTGCACCGTTTTGCGTCCAAAACCGTGTAAACGCGGGCGATCATCTGCGAGCCGATTAACAGCGGCGTTTCTCTGGTCGATAGGCTAGTAGAATCAGGAGCAATCGAATTGGCAATTGTACTCCCCGTCCGACGTATGCTCGGCCGGGGTATCGTTATATTGGACGTGAGGGGTGTATGAGCATACTTCTGGAGACTCTGGGCAGGGCAATTACCATCGATACGGCCGATCTGATCTGGCACTGGCTGAAAGTGATCAAGCTGCCGGCCGAGTTTAAGGACTCGGACAGATACGAACAGCTCGGTAAGGTGGTGGATTTGATGGCCGAGGATAAACAGAACAAGGCTTTGGAGGAACTGAGGTTATACCTTTTCGACAATCCTTCGTGCATTTACGGGCGGATGGCGGCGGCGGGCATCTGCATAGGCAGGAACCAACTGGTCGAGGCGGTAGAAGAGTTGAACAGCATTTACGGGCGGCAGCCGACGAACACCATGGCGCTATATGCGCTTGGGCATTGCTATGAGAGGCTCGGAAAAGAGGCCGAGGCGGTGGCGTTCTATCAGGACTGCCTGAAGTTCAAGAGCTACCTGCAGTTGCCGGCCCAGCGTCTGGCGGCGATATACTTCAAGAACGGACAGCTCGAACGGACGATTCAGCAGTACGAGCTGATCAAGGAGCATTATCCGGACGACATTTCCTCGCTGATTACGCTGGGACATCTCTACATACGGGCGGGAAGATCGCCGGAGGCGGTGGATGTGTTCAATACGGCGATTCTGATTCATCCGGACAATTTTTTGATGAACGACGAGCAGATAAACGAGCTGGTGCAGTCCGGGCAGTGGCAGGAGGCGATTGAGTATGTCGACGAGCTGCTGGAGGCCAATCCAGCCAGGCCTGAGCTGCTGATGAAACGTGGGGATGTGCTGAGCATGCTCGGTGCAACGGATGAGGCGATAGAACAGTTCGAGGAGGCTGTCCGGCTGTGTCCGGATTTTCTGGAGGCGACTATTAAGCTGGGTACTCAGTATCTGCGGCTCAACCGCGAGAAAGAGGCCGCCAAGCAGTTCAACGCGGCTGTGGAGATCAACGATAAGATCGTGGATGCCTACATCGGGCTGGCGCTTTCGCAGAAGATGGCCGGGGCCAAAGACCAGGCCCTGGGCACCCTTTCGCTAGCGGCGGCGATTCAACCGAACAGCTCGTTCCTGTTCAATGAGGTTGCCGGGCTTGTTTTCAAGGCGTCGCCGTTCGGACTGTCGCATTTTGCGGACCGGGAGGCGGCGGAGCTGAGCGAGGCGGTAATCGTTGCGCATCGGCAGCAACTGGCGGGCAGCCCGCACAATCCTGACGTGCATTACAGGCTGGGAGTGCTCATGATGGGCGCCGGAAGGCTGGCGGATGCCGTTAAGACGTTCAAGGCGGCGCTGGAGATCAATCCGACTTATGCCAGGGCCCGGAGCAAGCTGGCGGTTTGTCTGTACGAATCCGGTCAGCAGGATGAGGCTCTGGAGCAGCTTGTGGCGGCCGAATACATCAGCCCGGAGAGTTTGTACCTGCATTACAAGACGGCGTTGCTTTATTGCGACAAGGTTAAGTTTGCATCTTCGCTGCTAAATCTGGAGCGGTATATGGAAGACAACTACGCCTGTTCGGAATCGACGGGCAACATTTCCATAGTGCTGCAGAATCTGGGGCTGCTGGATCGGGTCGCGGCGATGTGGGATGCTATTACGAGCACGGCCAGCCATGCGGCGGACGCAGGTCAGTAGCCGGGCGACGACGACTCGCACACGTACAGGAAGTCGCAGAATCCCGCGAAATCATTCCTGAAGGCTCAAAAACGGCCAATATTAGCGATCGGCCCTGATCGGCTGTAAAACATGCGAATGAAACATAACATATATTATCGGCGGAAGGGGGGGGGGCGGCGAGTGGGGAATTGAACTATTGAGCGGCGGGCGAGTTTTAAGGTTCTATAACATTTTGGTCTTGCGGAGGGCGCATGGAGACGGGTTTTCCGAGGATTTCGAGGCTCAGGAAGGCCTGTTTGAGTCTATCGGGGTCGTCATAGGCGGCGAGGATTTCGGGCAGGTAAGTAGTTTGAGCGATTTCTTCGGGGGTCTGTTTTCCGTAGATTTGCAGGGGTTCTATTCTGGTATTGAGTTTGGAGAGCGAGGTGAATGTCGGGCTAATTTCGGTCGTTTGGACTTGTGGTTTGGTTATCGGAGAGGAACCGGTTATTTCGGCTTCGGGGTCGTAGACTCCGGGCACGCTGGGGCTGGGTTCGGAGCGCAGGGCCCTGTCTATACCGGATTTTACTTGGGTTGGGCGCTGCATCGGCCTGTGAGGGTGCTGCATTTGGGTCTTCTTTGCGGGTATCGGTGGAGGTGTCGAGGGTTTCGAAGGACGTTGTTGTTGCCGGCGAGCAGTCGGGCGCGAGACCGCCCCGCCGGAGGCGGACGGCGGCCTGACCCTGGGCTTGCGGGATGCATCCTTCTGTTTCTGACGCTCCATTTTCTCGGCTTTTGCTTTGGCGAGACCGCCGACGAGCCAAAAAACAGCCAACACAATCAGAAAGAGCAGGTTCGTCCAACTGTCGCCGTCACGGTCGCGCGCCAGAACGATGAACTGTTGTGCCATGTAATGATGCATTATTCCTTCTTCTTAGGCTTCGCTATCGAGTCACGCATTGACGTATCTGCGATGACGTTTCTCATTCTATAGTAATCCATTACCCCCAGATGGCCTTTGTTGAGGGCTTCGGCCATGGCGAGCGGGACCTTGGCTTCGTTTTCGACTACGAGAGCCCGCATTTCCTGTTCGCGGGCGACGGCCATGGCGCGGCGTTTTTCGGCTTCGGCCTTTGCGCGTCGCATGTCGGCCTCGGCCTGGGCGGCCTGGAGCTGGGCGCCGATATTCTCGCCCACGTCCACATCGGCGATGTCTATCGAGAGTATTTCGTAGGCGGTTCCGGCGTCGAGGCCTTTTGCTAGGACAGCTTTCGAAATCTCATCCGGATTCTCGAGCACGCCCTTGTAAGTTATTGCGCTGCCGATAGTTGTGACGATTCCCTCGCCGACTCGGGCGATAATCGTCTCCTGCGTGGCTCCGCCGATCAGGCGTTCGATATTTGCTCGAACGGTTACCCGGGCCTTGGCTTTGAGCTGGATGCCGTCCTGGGCGACGGCGTCGACGGTTCCCCTGCTTTTTTCCGGGTGGGGGCAGTCGATGACCTTGGGGTTGACGCTGGTCTGGACGGCTTCGAGGATGTCGCGGCCGGCCAGGTCGATGGCCGTGGCTGTCTGCCAGGACAGGTCGATGTTTGCCCTGTTGGCCGCGATAAGCGCCCGGACGACGTTGGGGACGCGCCCCCCCGCCAGATAGTGGCTTTCGAGGTCGCGGGTGGTCAGTTCCAAGCCGGCCTGGACCGCGGTAATCTTGCTCAGGACGATTGTCTTAATGTCGACGCGCCTGAGTTTCATTCCGATGAGTTCGAAGAATGTGACGTCGGCGCGGGAGAGTTTGGCCTGGAGCCAGAGGCGGAAAAAGGCGGCGAATATCAGAATAACGATGAGTAGTAGAAACAGCGCTACTATTCCGATTGCCAGGTAGATGGTCTCCCTGGCGACCGCCAGAATCGGACTTGTTAAGAGTTGCATTGCGTATCCTTTCGTTAGCTTTCTTCCACGATTCTTACCGTCAATTTAGTGCTTTGGGCACCTATAACTTTCACTTTGCGTCCGGTAGGAACATAACCGCTTTCGGCCACGCATTCAATCCTTCTGCCTGAAAATTCGCACATTCCGACCGGGCGCAAAGGACTCAGGACGACGCCTTCGGCGCCGACCATTTTTTTAAGCTGCTCGGTGTCGGGTACGGCGTCGCCGGCCTGTCGTACGGGGGGAGCGAGCGTTACGCTTTTGCCGAACCTGGTCTTGGGAAATATTTTGTAAGCAATGATGAAGACCAGCGGGATCATTACCAGGGCTGCAAAGACGCCGATCCACCCGACGACTACGCTGTGCCTGAAGAAGATGTAGAGCCCCCCTGCCAGGCACGCGAAAGCGAGGATGCTCAGGATGCCGCCGCTGGGTACGAAGACCTCGGCGATCATCAGAGCGGCACACGCCAGAAACAAGAATACAGCAAATGCCAGCCACCAACCCATTCATTTATCCTTAACTATACGTGTCGCGGTACGGCCCGAACCGGGATCGCGCCGCCGCGGTACTGTTTATGCTTCGGTTCCATCGTTCAGGCGCTTGACTAACACGCGATTTCCGTGGACGCCGGTTATTACGACTTGTTCTCCGGAATCGATGAAATCGCCTTCGGCAACGACGTCTATAATTGTGTCGTCGAACCTGGCCCTGCCGACGGGCCTGAGTTTCATTGTGACGGATCCTACGTCGCCGGGTTTTGCGGCGTATCTGGCGGTCTGCGGCGATTCGGGCAGATCGGCGGCCATTGTCGCCGAAGTCTGTGAAGGCGCAAGTATCAGGCCGCTGAGAAAGCTGATTCTGGGCATGTAGCGCGCAAAGAGGATCGCGAGTACGACAAAGCCGACGAAGCCTATGCCTATTCCGAGGGCTCCGCTGGCGAGAGTAGTCCAGTCGTCGGGGCCGGCGGGAATCGGCAGTTCATCGGGGGCGTTCTTAATGAGCATGCCGAGCAGGCCGGCGATGATGCAGACGATGCCCAGGATACCGGCGATTCCGAAACCCGGGATTACGAATAATTCGATCATTAGCAGGACGACGCCCAGCAGGAAGATTGCCACTTCGATCCAGTTGGCCAGACCCCAGAGATATTTACTGCCAATAATGATAGCAAAACAGATTACGCCCACCAGGCCGGGCAGGCCCAGACCTGGGGTATTGAGTTCGATGTAGATACCGAGCAGGCCCACCATGACCAGGACGCTCATGACGGCCGGGGAGTTTAACCAGCGGACCATCTCTTCGGACCAGGTCGTTTCGTGTACGGTGGGCTCGGTCTCGAATTCGACGGAATCGCGACGGGCCAGGAAAGCCAGTGCTTCGTCGAGGCTGTCGACAACGGTGCGGGCTATGCCGTATTCGGCGGCTTCGGATGCAGTGAGAGTGAGTATTTCGCTGTCGCCGACGACGAGCTGTTTGTCGTCGAGATCGTAGCGGTTCGGGTCGTCGGGCAGGTTTTCGGCTTCGAAGAATTCGTATTCGTCGGTGGCGAGATTTCTCACGCGGTAGACTTCGATCCGCATGGACACCATTGCCTTGAGCAGGGCTTCGGGATAGTTGTTGGCCTGGGCGGCGCGTACGAATGCTGCCCTGGTGAAGCTTTCGGCCTTTTCGCGTTCGACGCCCTCGAGCTGGCCTCCCAGGGCAATTGGAGCACAATCGCCGATTGTGGTGTTATCGAGCATGATGATGTCCTGGCAGGAGACGCTGATCATGGCGCCGGCGGAGATTGCTTCTGAGGTGATATAGGCTACGGTGCGGACCTTTTTGCCGAGTTCGAGGATGAGGTATTTTGAGATGTCGTCGGCCGACTGGAGCAGCCCGCCGTAGGTCTGAATCTCGAATATCAGGTATTCTGCGCCGTTTTCGATGGCGAGTTGGCTTCTTCGCTGGATGGACCTGTAGAGACCGTCGTCGATAATGCCCTTGCATACGATTACGGCGGCTTTGGTCTTCGGCTCGGGTGGTTCGAGCGCGTTAGGGTCGTTTGGTTCGGCGGCGCGAACCATGTGTGTTGCGGCCGACAGCCACAGCAGAACAATCACAACTACTCCACGCAGGTTCCCCATGTCCGCTAATTTTATCCGGCGGTCACGCAATTGGCAACCATCGGCCGGGTTTTCATAGAAAATTTCGACTTTATCGGCTGGTTGCTTAAGCTAGCCGGCGGAGAATGTCGACGCCCTGCCGGATTCGCTCGTCGCTGGTTGCGTAGCTGATGCGAAAATGCGTGCCCTTTTCGCTGAATACACTTCCGGGAATGACGAGCACGTTGTTTTCTATGGCCTTTTTGGCAAACTCGGTCGCGGTGGTTCGTCCGGGGGCTTTTACGAATGCGTAAAACGCCCCGCCGGGGCGGGTTACCTCGAATTTGCCGGCCAGTTCGTCGCAGAGGAGGTTTCTTTTTGCCCTGTAGCTATCGACAAGTTGGGTTATATCGCAGTCCATCGCGGCTATTGCGGCTCTCTGGAATGGAGTAGGTGCGCAGACGAAGGTGTACTGCTGAATCTTGGTCATTTCGTTTAGAACCGATTTGAGAGGTTCTGCGACGACGGCGCAGCCCATCCGCCAGCCGGTCATGGCGTAGCTCTTGCCGAATCCTTTGAGGATGATGCTTTTGTCGTAGAATTCGGCTATGCTGGGATATTGGCCTTCATAGGTGAATTCTTCGTAGATTTCGTCGGTCAGGACGGGGATGTCCTTTTTTGCGGCTATTTCGGCCACGGCTTTGAGTTCGTCTTCGGAGTAGACGGCGCCTGTGGGATTATTGGGCGAGTTGACGATAATCAGCTTGGTGCGGTCGGTTACGGCGTCGGCGATTGCGGCTGCGGGCAGTCGGAAATCGGGGTAGCTGTCGACGAAGACGCATTTGCCGCCCAGGAGATTGATTACGTGCTTGTAGATCACGAAGTAGGGATCCGGCAGGATGACTTCGTCGCCGGGATTTATCAGGGTCATCAGCGAGAGCAGTATTCCGCCGCTGACGCCGCTGGTAATGAGCACGGAGGGTTTTTCCCAGCCGATGTCGGTTCTTACGCGCGAGGCTATTTTAGCCTTGAGTTCGGCGTCGCCGGAGCTTTGTGAATAGCGGTTGCGGCCGCCGCGAATGGCCTCTATCGCGGCTTCTTTGATTTCTTCAGGGACGTCGAAGTCCGGCTGGCCGATGGAGAAGTTGATGGGGTCCTCCAGATCGGCGGCGAGCGCGAAGACCTTGCGTATTCCGCTGGCGTCGATTCTGGTTGTTCTGTCTGCAAGTAAGTTCTTCATGGGCGGTATGTTAGCGTTTGTTGACGGGGTTAGCAAGCCGGGAGGCTGAGAACGCCAGCGGATTCGGATCAGTCATTGAAAGTTACCCTGCGTACGGAAAAGCAATCGTTGCCGGAGAAGGTCAGGTGGCAGGTCTTGCCGTCTTCGCTCATCCATTTGGTGGGCAGGGAGCTGGTTTCGCCGGGGCCGGTGTCGAAATTTTCGTCGTAGTATGCGGTGGTCCAGGGACCCCAGGGTTCGGGGGCGTCGAAGATTGCGATGCCCCCCCGCCTGCGCATGTCCTGGGTATTGTAGAGTGTCTGGCACCAGAGATAGCGTTTTAGGCCGGGATTGTAGCTGATCTGGTTGCGGTAGCATCTGCCGGGATTGACCAGGACTGCGCCGCGGCTGCGAATGTCTTCGGTCCAGAGCGGATTGCCGGAGGCGTCGAGGCCTTTAAAGAAGTCGTAGGCGCGACGGTCCGTGATGCGGTCTTTCGGGACACGGGCCAGAACCATGCAGTCTGCCGGGTCGTATGCGCTGTCGCTGTCGTGGGAGTAGACGTAGACGAAGTTGTCGCGTGCTCCGGCGTAGTTTTTGCCGAAATTGAGGAAGGTTGGCGCGCCGAAGCTCTCGGTGAATCGCCAGTCGGACCATTTCCAGGTCTTGCCTCTGTCGGCGGACCATGCGAGTTGTGAGTTGCCGGTGTTTCGTACGAGCATGTAGAGAGTTCCGTCGACCATCAGCATTCCGCTGGCTTTGGCTCCGGCGGAGCCCTGACCGGTGCGCTCGCCGGATTCTGTGCGGATGTTCACGCCCTGGAAATTCCGGGGTCCGCCGGATACGGCGCAGATTCCGAGGCTGAGCTTCTTTTCGACTTTAGGCTCGAATCCCCAGCCGTCGCCGTAGGCGGTGTAGAGTCTGTCGTCATCGCCCCAGGTTACGGGCCAGTTGTCGCTGCCGCTTGCTTTTCGGATTATTGTGTCTATGGGGGCCCAGCGGACGGATTTGATTGCGGTGCTCATCGGGTATGGCGTCCAGACTCTGGCCCCCTGCCGGACCGACATTGCGATCGGTTCGATGAAGGGTTCGATGGCCGAATATGCGGAATTGCGTTTCTTGTTGAGGCTATTGCCGGCTCTGGCGGCGACGATGTCGAGGCTTGGGATGACGACGATGAGGCTGTCGTAGAGACCCCAGGACCAGTAGGCGTCGCGGGGTACGTTGGCCATTTCGCCGTCGGCGTTGTTCCACCAGAGCAGGCCGTAGTGATCGGAGGCGTTGAAGTATGAATCTTTTTTGACTACGGGCAGGCCTCTGATTGCTTCGGGCACTATGCGGGCGGCGTCGACGAACCATGAGGGGATTAACTGCCTGTTGCGCCATTTGCCGCGGGACAGGTAGAGGTGTCCGATCCGGGCCATTGCCTGGACGTTTGAGTGAATGCCGGAACCGAATTCGCGGCGCATTACGCCGGCTATTTGGCTGTCGCGGTATGCGTTGTTTCTCCACCGCAGGTCGCCGCGCCGGATGCCTATGGGGCCGAAAACGCGCTCGAACATGAGATACTGGAGGTCTTTTTGGTACATCAGTGTGATGCATTCGGCGAGCCAGTTGGGGCCGCCGTCGCTGTACGACCATTTTGTGCCGGGCTCGAAGAGCAGTTTGGTGTAGCCGCCGTTTTTGTCGAAACCGGCGGTCTGCGTGGCCAGGTGGAACAGTGTTATGTCGTCGAGCCAGCCGGTGTCGGCGTTTTGCTTGGGAGGTGTGCCGAACGACGGATGGTATTTGGCGGCCTTTTCGTGAAGGCCCGCTATTTTGCCGTCCTGGAGGGCGAGCCCGAGGGCCGTTACGCCTATCGCTTTGGTGGAAGACTTGAGATCGTAGAGTTTTTTCTGATCGCCCCACTTCATGACGCATCTGCCGGACCGTGCGATGAAACCGGAGCCCCGGCCGGTGAGTGCAAAATCACGGGCCTTCTGCAGCAGTTTTGCGTCCATACCTGCTTTTTCGGGGTCGACTTGCTGCCATTGGGAGCCGGGCCAGACGCGAGCGTATGCGAGTGTGGTTGTCATCAGAAACAGATAAGCTGCTGCACAAAAGAGTTTCTTGTTTGCAATCATAACGGCTCTCCTGAAGTCGTGGTTTCGGGTCGTGCAGTTCATGGTACCAGAACTTCAGGCCGGTTTGCGCATAAAAAAAGCCGCAACAAAGCTGTAGAGTTGCGGCTTAGCGTTTCGTATCGAGTTTGTTTTACTCTTCCGCAGGGGTCTCGAGTTCGGCAGCGGCTTCTTCTTCGACTTCGGCCTTATCCTTCTTGCCGGTCTGAATCTTGCGATGTTCGACCTTGGGCAGTCCCAGGACGGAATCACCTTCGGACCAGCGTTCTTCTTCTATCAGACGTTCGATTCGCTCGGCGCGGCTGAGAACATTTCGATGCCTTGCGAGGGCCCCTTTAACTTTCAATGAAGGATCAATACTCATCGATTATACTCCTGCAATCTAGTCGTCAAATTTCATACCATAGGCATCACTGAAAAGCTTCGGTGCGAAACTCTCATAGCCCTGCGGCGCTTCGTATCCGGCGCCCAATTCCACAATTTTCTGTTTCATACGGTACCCGTCGGTACCGACTTTGTTCGGATTCTCAAATTTGCGGCTGGTTACCAGCAGGTACGAGCCGCCTATTTGTCTTATTTCGGTCGCTACGCCGCACTGCTCGAAATACTTCTGTACGGGTACGAGGTCTTCTCTTTCGGAGAACGACTGTATAACTATTCTATTGCTGCCCGTCGAAGGCGGCGTTGTTGCCGGTTGGGGCTCGAGCCGCGGCTGCTCGATTCGCGGGCTTTCGACCCGTGGCTCGGGCGTATTCTGGCGCTGAGCAATTCCCGGCTCAGGGTTACCCAAATCCGCATTCTGGCTGGCGCTGTTTTCAATCGAGCCGTCGGAAACCGGCTGTTTTTCGCCCGCCATACTCATCTGGCCCAGTCGGTACGCACCCAGAACCAACACTATGACACCCAGGCAGGCCACGATACACAACTGATAGGGCAACGAAAACTCCACCCTGCCATCGTTGACCTGCACAAGATCGGGCTTCTTTTTCCATTCTACGCCGGGATCGGGTACCGGCTCGTCGAGTTCCTCGTCGACCGGTTCTTCGATCTCCGGTTCCGGCGCTTGTGGCTCGGGCTGCGGCTGCTCGATCTCAGCGGGTTCGACCTTGTTTTCGGCTTTCTCGGGCGGCTTTTCGGCCTTTTGTTCCGGAGCCTTGTCGTCCCGCAGTTTCTCAACGGCAGAGGCCGGTTTTATCCGACTCTTGCCGATTACCTCGTAAAGAGCCTTTTTTCCGCGTTGCCGACCCATGCAAATACCCGCCTATCCTTAGCTTTCAGCCTATTAATCCATACTCCACCGGTGATATCGCAGCGGTGAAGCGAAACCGCAAGAGTACCTGGTATTTGTACAGGATTTGTGGGCGGGATGCAATGCTAAATTGGGCGATTCTTGCCAAAAGCGGGCCGAACGTGAGTTTTTTCGTGAAAGCAGGCTGTTCGAGACGGTTGAAATTCGCAGTTTTGCGGTTAGTTTCGTTTTGGGCGGCTGCTTACGGGCGGCAGAGAAGTTCGAGCAGAGGGCCGGGCCGGGAGAAGTCGGGTACGACCAACTGTGCTCCGGCCTTGATGAGTCTGGTGCGTTTTTCGGCGTTCAGGCCGTGGCGGCGGATTTCGTCGCTCGCAAGGCCTATGGCTATGCCATTTCGCTTACGGCATTCGCGGATTTCTACGGGGCCATCCCCGATGACCGCCAGTTGTGGGCCTTCCAGGTGGTTTTCGGTCATGATGCGCTCGATTACCATCTTTTTGGAGTACTTGCTGACGTCTCCGACGGCGCCGTAAATGCCGCCGTCGAACAATCCAGCGTATCCGAGAGCGGTGGCTTCGTTGACCACGTCCTGATGGTCGGTGCCGCTGGCCAGATAGAGCTTGAGGCCGTTTTGCTTGAGAGATTCGAGGAACTGCACGGAGCCTTTGACGGTGTAGTCGCTGATGTCCAACTGGCCGGTCCGGAATTTTTCTATCCTGCGGTTCACAAGCTGCATCAGGGCCTGGTTGTAGATCTCTTTGTAGCCGAATTTGTCGAGTATCCGGTTTTCGGGCACGACGGCGAATTCACGGACCATTTCGACCAGGGCCTCCATCTGAAGGATGGTCTGTATTCCCGTGGAGTTGTCGATATAGTCCAGCACGCGGGTGCGGACCTTGTGGTAGAGTGTTTCGTCTGCGGTTTCGTAATGCTGGCCGAGGATGGCCTTTATCATGACCGGGGCCATAATCTCTTCCCAGCCCTGGCGAAGCGTGCTGATGGTGCCGTCGTGGTCGAACACGACGTGTTTGACCTGTCCGGCGGTGAAATCTTCGCAACAAACTTCGATTTCCGTGTCTTCGTGGTAGCGGGCGCGGCGAAGGTCGGCGGCCAGCTCGGGCTGGTAGATGTAATCCGCCTCCGGGCCGATTTGCAGTATTTCGGCGGGCGAGGCAGTTCCGGTCTGGAAGAGTTTTTGTACCGTTACGGCGGCTGCGAAGTTGGCTATCTGCGCCGCTTCGGCCGGTTCAACACCGGCACCCAGGCACAGCGCCAGGGCGCTGGTGACTGTGTCGCCGGCGCCTACGGGGTCGAGCTTTTTCATCAACTGAATGCCTGGAATCTCGCTAAGGCCTTGGGAATCGACGGTGATTATGCCTCGCGAGCCTCTGGTGAGGAATACGGGTTTGCCGGAGCGTTGAAAAAGACTGGATGCGTAAGTTCGGACGTCGTCGAGGGTTACGACATCGTCCAGGGCGGCTTCGGCTCCGTTGAGTTCGGCTGCTTCGAGATCGTTGGTCTTGCGGTAAATGTTGGTGAATCGGTGGCCGTAATGGCGGGAATCCAGCAGGACGATCTTGTCGTTGTATTCGTCGAAGAGCCGGTTGGCGGCGTCTATGAAGCTTTCGTTCGTGATGCAGCCGGGCACCTGCTGATTAAAAATCGTGGCGTCGCACTGTTGCAGGGCCTGTTCGATTCCGCTCAGGAGGCGGCGGTCGATTTCTTCGCTTCTTTTGTTGAAGAACCCGAAATCCATGCGGGACTGTTCGTTGCCCTCGAGGTAGGGCTTGCCGAACGTTACGGTATCGAAGTCTTGAGGTTGTACGACAAGATTCGACGTGTCCACGCCCAGTTCGGCGAACTGACGCTGCAGCTCCCTGGCGAAAATGTCGTCGCCTATGACGCCGATCACACGTATTGACGCAGGCTCGAGAGCGGCGATATTGGCCACCACGTTGGATGCGCCGCCGAGCGAGTAATAGTGCTTTGCGACCGCGCTGGCCTGGAGGCCTGTTTCCACGGAGACTTCGGAGCCGCGGGGATCGAGCATCCAGTAGGCGTCGAGGCAGAAATCGCCGTAAACCGCTATATTGACTGCCTTTATGGCGTTTAGTATTTCGGCTATGCGCTGCTGTTTCATGGTGGAACAACTACTTTCGATTCGCTTGTTCGAGCAGTTGGTAGAGGCGCAGGAACGTATGGCGTTGATCGCCGTGGACGTAGTATCCGGCGCCTTCGAAGGCCGCGGGGATTCTGGCGACGATGCTCTTCTGGTCGCGGAAATAGTATCCGGCGGTCTGTTCATCTGTCATTTCGTCGGGATTGTGGCTTCTGATGTCGAAATCGGCAGTGATTATGCCCTGTGCGGGGTTGCCCGTGTTTGCGGCCATGGAGACGGCTTTGAGCAGCACTTCGGGGCCGGTTACAGCGCTGCCTATGTTGATGACGACGCCACCGTTGGTCATCTTTTCGACCTCGTTGGTGTAAATGAGGAAATCCCTGCCGCTGCAGCCGCCTTTGGCGGCGCCGTCGAAGGACGGGTGCTGGTCTGTGACGTCGGTGCCGATTCCGGCGTGGATTGTGAGCGGCACGGCCTTGCGATAGCATGTTGCGATGAGGCCGGCCTTAGAGTACGGAAAATCGGGAACGCAATCCGCAGGGGCAAGTGTTTCGAGCACTTCGCGGCAGAAGCTTTTGTCGCAGATGAGCTTGCCGAGGGCCTCGCCGAAGCCCATTTGGAGGTCGTTTCCGGCTGAGACGGCCGCGTTTATGTACGCGAATTCGCGGGCCATTCCGAACCGGCCGCGGCCGAGGGCGTTTGGCACGTTTTCGCTGGTCTGGCCGATCATCGCCAGTTCGAAATCGTGTATTGCGGTGGCGGCGTTGCCGGCCACGAGAGTCAGCATGTCTTTTTCGACCAGATCCGCCAGGAGTGGTCCGAGGCCGTTCTTTATCAGGTGCGCGCCGGTGAAGAGAATTACGGGTTGGCCCGCCCTGCCGGACCGGACTATCGAATCCGCTACTGTCGCTATGGTTCTTTCGGTGTGTGCGGGCAGGGTGACCGGGGTTTGACGGGCTCGCTCCGGGCTGATGAGGTCTTTCCGGGTGACCTTGTTGGAGCGCGCAGCGACGGGGTAGGTCTTTATCCGGCTCGAATCGAAAATCTGGTATCTGCCCTTGTATTGCATGTCGAGTTATACGGCAAGTTTAACCTTGAGTTTTTTCAATCTCTCGATGCACTTGACCATGCATCTGACCGTGTGGTAGTTGACTTTCCATGAATGGCTCATGTGGGTCCAGATGGGTTTTCCTTCGCGGCTGAGCAGCGGCCACCATTCGCCGACCGGGTGGTTGATCATCTTGTCGAAGACGAAGCGGTGGACGTTTTCGTAGGCCGGCCAATAACGGTCGGGGTCGAATCGCAAGCAGCCTTCGAGTGCTCCGATCATGACCTCGGCCTGCTGCCAGAACTCTTTTTCCATGTCGTAAACGCCGCCTGCGTGGGGGCCTTCGACGTAGACGCCGCCGTATTCCGGGTCGATGCCGTTTTCTATTCCGTGGTCCATGGCCTTGCGGATCAGGTCCCGGTAGCGGTCCCATTTGTCGTTCATGATGTCGGTTGCGTGAGCCAGCAGCCATGCGAATTCGACATTGTGGCCGGCCGAGGTGTTGTCTTCGGCGTTGGGTTTGGCGCCGCCATCGGCGAATCGGTCCCAGCCCCAGATTATGTCGAACTTGATCTGCGGGGCTATTTCCCAGGATGTGGTGAACTGCGGGATGCCGGTTGCATATTCAGGGTGGAGGATTTTTGTGCGGAGCAGTTCGATGTCCTCTACCAGGGTTCGCAGGTGGATGTTTTTGCCGGTGCATTCGCATAGAGTGGTGAATGCTTCCATCAGGTGCATGTGGACGTCGAGAGTTTTTCTGTCGCCGCCGCCGGCACCCGGACCACAGAGGGTCCAGTCGCGCTCGAACATCTCGAAAAAGCCGCCATAGCACACATCTGCGCAGTGCTTTTTGACCAGATCGAATACTTTCTCGGCGTATTCAACGCCGCGTTTGTCGCCGGTGGCCAGGGTGTATTCGCTGAGCGAATACATACAGAAGCTGAGTCCGTAGAGGATTTTCTTGTCGATTGCGACGTTTCCCTTGCGGTCGACGGTCCAGAAGAACCCGCCGTGCTCGTTGTCCCACATTTTGTCGATCATGAAATCGACGCCGTGGCGGGCATATTCTGCGCATTTGCCGTCGCCGTAGCCGGCTCTGTGGGCACAAGACATGGTGTAGACGGTGCGGCTCTGGGCGATCAGCGATTTTTCGTCCTCGCCGGTGTCGTTGCCGTCCTTGTCAAAATGGGTGATGAAACCGCCGTTAACGTCATCTCTGCACCGGTCCAGCCAGAACGGCAGCAGTTCCTGCGTGAGGTGCTGGGTGCACTCGGTCAGACATGAATCGATTCTTGCTGGGTCGATCGACATTCTCCGGATCTCCTGTTCCAATTAAAACGCGCAAAAGGCTGAAAGTCTGCAAAACAGACGCAATTCTAGCTCTACGGCGAATGCCCGTCAAGATATGCGTCGCAGGGGTTGTGGAGCGGTATGCGAAACGCCTTTGGGCACAGCCAAGAAATCCGGGCAAATAACTGGGTCGGTGGCCGGATTGCCTTCGGCTCAGAACGATATTTGGCACAGGTCCGGGAGGCGAGTTCTGTGAGTCTGCGTATAAACAAGCCCCGGCGCCGGAACACCGGGGCCTGTTGTGATTGATGTTTTCAGCTCTTGGCCTGGTCGAGGATGAGGTCTTTGACCTTTCGACTGGGCAGGTTCAGTGCACCGTAAGCGGCGGCTGCCGCACTGCGAAGTTCGGGATCGGTCGCATCGGAGCCGATCAGGCTGTAGATGGCGTCGATCATATCCTCGGGGAGCATGTTGGCGTTGATTTTAGCGCTGAGTCCGAGCGAATCAAAGGCGGCGATGCGGACTGCCTGGTCGTTATCGCTGTTCAGGGCCATTGCCGCAACAGCCCGCTGTGCCTCGGGGCTGTCGAGATGGGCCAGAATCTTGCCGGCAAGGATCTGCATCTGAGATCGCGGATCGCTGGTAGCGGCGACCAATTCGGCCCTGGCCAGCGAAAGGTTGATTACCTTGTTTCGCGTTCGGGCGAGCGAGAGCATCGCTTCGGCGGCCCTGAGTGCGTATTCGTCGGCTATCTGCGGGCCCCACCGGCGGGTGGTCTCGCTTACGTTTTCGCCGCGTTCGCCGATAGCTGCGCCCAGATTGGCGGTGACCAGTTTGGCTTCGGGAAAATCACGTGTGGGTCCGGCCTCGGCCACGGCGATGGCCGCACTGTATTTAACGGCCTTATCGTCGAAAGAGAGGGCCTCGACGAGCGGTTGTGCCACACCCATCCTGTAGAGCAGTGATTTTTCGCCCGCGGTTGTTGCCAGTGCCTCGACGGCGCCCAGTGCGACGTCGGCGTTTTTGTCCTTTACCGCCCTTGCAAGGGCCTGGTGCAGGTACGCGGGGCCGGCGGTTGTGGCGTATACCAGTGCATCGGCATGTGAGGCGCCGAAGTAATCGGGCATGGATTCGACATCGGCGGCCTCGGCTTTGAGGAAACTTGCAAGCCAGAGTCCGATTGCTGCGCCGAAGCTCTCATCTGCCCGAAGCGACCATTCGGTGTTTCTCATGGCCATGAGTTCGTAGAAGTAATCTCTGTCGACCGGTTCCCTGGTCAGTTGCTGATTCTGCTCGTCCCAGAACCAGATGTTGCCGAAATCGGCGTCTTCGGCGGGAGCGAGCGAATCGGCGTGGTAGTAGTATTCTTCGGCGGTTTTGTAGAACAGCAGCGCCGCGGGGGCTTTCATCGCGGCGGGATCAATTTTTCGCACGGCAACGGTAGCGGCAGCGCGAATCGGTGTCGAGTCGGAGTTTTCGACTACGTACTTGAGGTAGCCCAGCGACTGGTTGTAGCCGATTTCGCCGAGTGCGTTGATAATTTCAGTTTTGATTGCGACGTCCTTCATCTGCAGAGCGGCGACGAGAGGCCGGATGGCATCGCGTCCGATCTTCGGCAGAGTTTCGATGATGTGAGGCAGTTCGTCGCGTCTCGAGGGGTCGGCCATGGCGTCCAGCATGAAGGGGATAGCGTATTCGCCTGCGTCTTTAAGCCTCTGAGTGGCGATGTATTTGCCCCTTTCGGTGCTGCTGAGGCGACGGACTTCGGTGGCGATCAGTGCATCGTCGGTACGGCGGCTGAACCGCCCTTCTTCTACGATCTTGATGATTTTCTCGGCGACGGCGGCCAGTTCGGCGTTTGGCGGATCTTCTACAACTCTCTTGATGATCTGGTAACCGTAGTGGTTTTCTCTGGCCAGCTTGAGCAGTTCGGTGGGCTCGGGGCTGCTCTGGAGGATCGCCTCGCCGTAGCCGGTGGCCAGGTCGAATCGACCTATTTTGGTATAGTGCAGAAAGTCGCTCCAGTTTTCCTTGAGTGTCTCTGCGCCGGCGACGCCCAAAGCGAGCAGTTGCACAAGCGCTATGGCTGCGACCGTTCTTCGGTTAAACATCGAGAAATCTCCAAATAAAGCTGTATCAGTTACAAAACCCCATCGGGCGCCGTTGCTCGTAGGCGCTTGCGGCTGCCCTTACCTCCAAAATGCGGCGTATCCTGGGTCGTTGAAAACCTGCACGGGGCCCGGCTCCATAGACCGAAAGTCTGATCCGTCCCTGAATACTCGATATTATCAAGAAATCGGCGTTCTGTCAACAGAAAACCGGTCTGCCGGAGGCGTTACCGCGGGCAAAATTGCCTGACGACAGTTCGTCGCGGGTGCTCTTTCGGCAATATCGGACTTTTCGGCATTTTCGGCGCGTTCGCGGCGGACGTTTTCGGGCGAATAACGCCGGGGGCGGTCAGCCAAAAGACTCTCTAAGCAGTGCGAGGCTTTTGGGCAGAGCTGTTTTGTAGTCCTGCTCGCCCTCGAATTCGAGGGAAACATAGCCCGTAAAGCCGTGTTTTTTCATGATTCGGCCGATTCGGGGGTAGTCCAGATCGAGCGTATACCAGAGTCCGCCGCCGTAGTAGGTCTTGGCCTGCATGAATACGGCGTACGGGGCGCATTGGTCGAGTTTGTCGTACGGGTCTTCGAGGAAGTTGCCGGTATCCAGCAGGACCTGCAGCCAGGGCGAGTCGATGGCGTTGACGATTCGCAGGAGCCCTTCGGGCGTGCGGGAGAGGCCCCAGTGGTTCTCCAGACCGAGTATAACGCCGCATTTTTCGGCAGTGGGCAGGCATTTTTCGATGCTTTCGGTCACCCAGTCGAAGCCGTTTTTTTCCGTGTAGCCGGGCAGGACCGGTTCGACGCCGCGATTGGCCATAAGTTCGTCGAAGCTGCCGCTGGTGCCCCACCGGCCGGTATTGATGCGGATTATTGGTACGCCCAGTTTGTAGGCGATTTCGATGCAGTCGATTGTGTGTTCGACGTTTCGGCGTCTCTTGTCGGCATCCGGCGTGACGAAGCCCTGATGCGTGCTCATTGCACAGAGATCGACTCCTTCGATCAGGGCGGTGCGTTTGAGCATCTGGAGGTATTCGTTGGAGGTCTGTTCCATCTGGATGTGCAGTATGTCGACGCCGTCGAAGCCCATGGCCGCGGCCCGTTCGATGCATTGCTCGATGGGCATTTTCATGCCGTCCTTGAATCTCCAGAAGGAATAGGTGGAGACTGCTATGGGGTTGGGGCGGGGAGTCGGTTTTTGCTTGCCCGGCTGGTGTTCTTCGGCAGCGGGGGCTGTTTTGAGGGAGCCGAGGCCGGCGGCGGCGATTGCCGTTTTGGTGAGGATTTGTCTGCGGTTCAGGTTTCTCATTGTACCTCCTCAGGTAAGATTTTCGGGCCTGAAGGCCTGTTCGCTGGTGACCTGGGCCGCGAGTTCGAGAAATCTCGGGGTGGCGTAATCGAAGAATCGCTTGTAGGCCTCGCAGAAGTAGCTTTCGCGGCCGTAGCCATCCTTGTCGAACGGGGCCCTGTCTTTCATACATCCGCCGCGACAGATTGCCAGATGCCTGCATACCAGGCACTTGTTGCATAGATTCTTCTTTGCACGGGCGAATTGTTTTTTGCGTTTGCTTACGGCCAGTTTTTCGATCGGCGTTTCGAAGATATTGCCCAGCTTCCACCGTGGCTCGACGAAGAAATCGCAGGTGAATGCGTCGCCGGTGTGCTCGATAACTATGTACTGGCTGCATTGCTTGTCGAAGGTGCAGATGGTGTGTCTGCCGGTTACGTGATAGGAGATGATTGAGTCGAAGTCGCGGATGCTGATTTTGCGCGGGCCGTATTCGTACCACCTGTCAAATATTCGGCACCAGAATTCGCCGAGCTGCTCGGGGCTTACGGAAAAGTCCGCGATTTCGCCGGTTGCGGGATCGACCTCGACGCAGGGTATGAACTGCAGATAGCGGACGCCGTGTTCGACGAGGAAATCGAAGACTTCTTCGGGGTGCTCGGCGGTGAGGTTGTTTATGAGGGTGAGCGTGTTGTATTCAACGCCGTGTTTCTGCATGTTGCGGAGTGCCCGGACGACGCGCTCGTGCGTGCCGGCGCCGGAGAAATCCTTGCGGTAATAATCGTGGAGTTCGGCCGGGCCGTCGATGCTCAGGCCGACGAGCATGTTGTTGTCGGCCAGGAACCTGCACCATTCATCTTTGACCAGCAGCAGGCCGTTGGTCTGGATGGAATTGCCGACTTCCTGCCCGTCTTCGCCGTATTTCTTCTGTAATTCGACGAGCCTTTTGTAGAAGTCCAGGCCCATCAGAGTAGGTTCGCCCCCCTGCCATGCGAAGCCGGACATGGGGAAACGCAGGGCCATGTAATCTTTGACGAGCCTTTCGAGGACTTCTTCGCTCATTCTCTGGCGGCCCCGGCCGATTTCGGGCGATCTGCACTTGTAGAAACAGTAATGGCAGTCGATGTTGCAGTCGGAGCCGGACGGTTTTATTAAGAGTGTAAATGGCTGCATTGTAAGGACTTATCTGATACCCGCGTCATAGAGAGATACGCGGTTTTTCAGGATTTTTTGACTTCTGATGCCTTGCGGTTTTCCTCGAGCATCTTGCTGAATCTGAAACAGTGGCCGGCGTTTTCGGGTTTTTCGGCGATGTTCACGTTCTCGAACGGGTCTTTTTGGTGGTCATAGAGCATTCTGGCGTATCTATCGCCGGTTTTGCTGCGCCATTCCGTGTAGCGATAACGGTGGGTTTTAACCGATTCGCCGGCGAAATACCTACTAAATACCGCTTTTTTCCATTTCTGGTTCGGATTGTTCATAAGTGGAACGAAGCTCTTTCCGTGCAGGCGGGCCGGTTTTTGGAGGCCGCAGAGCTCGCACAGCGAGGGGTACATGTCGACGTATTCGGTCAGGGCGTAGCTTTTCAGGCCCGCTTTGTAACCGGGGGCGCGAACGATCAGGGGCGAATGCAGAGAGGTTTCGAAGTTGCAGTGTTTGCACCAGAGGCCGTGCTCGCCCAGGTTCCAGCCGTGGTCGCCCCAGAGTATTACGACGGTGTTTTGGGCCAGGCCGAGTTTGTCCAGTTGCTCCAAAACGCGGCCGATCTGGGCGTCGGTATAGCTTACGCAGGCGTAATAGCCGTGAATCAGAGTTCGGGCCATTTCGTCGTCGAGAGGTCCTTTGGGTGGGATTGCGGCGTAGTTTCTCAGTTCGCCCCAGTTGTGAAGGGCTGCGTCGGGGGCTCCTTTGGGCCTGAAGGGGTTGTCCGCAAGGTCAATTTCTTCGCGTTTGTACATGTCCCAGTACTTTTTCGGGGCGTTAAACGGCAGGTGGGGTTTGAGGAATCCCAGAGCGAGGAAGAAGGGTTTGTCCACAGCCGCGAGCCGTTTGAGGTCGGAGATGCCCTTGTCGGCGATCTGTCCGTCGAAATAGGCGTTGTCGGGCACGTCGGCGCACTCGTATGCGGGGCCGCCGGTCCTTTTGCCGTTGGTTGCTTCGGCGTTGTCCTTCATCGCCTGGATGCTTTCGGGCAACTGGTAGTTGCGCCAGGGGCCTTTTGGTTTCCAGGCCGGCTCGCTCCAACTTTGGGCAAGGTCGGTGCGGTGGTGGAAGATTTTTCCGTTGCTGATTGCGTGGTAGCCGTTGTTTTTGAAGTGCTCGCCGATAGAGAGGGCGCCGGGCAAATCCTTCTGAGCCCAGGTGCTATAGCCTACGAAGCGGTCGCGCATGGGTCTTACGCCGGTGAGCAGGCTGGCCCGGGAGGCGCCGCAGACCGGTACCTGGCAGTAGGACCGCATGAAAATCGTTCCTCCGGCGCCGAGTTTGTCGATGTTAGGGCTGATCATCTGCTTGTGGCCGTAGCAGCCCAGTTGGGGGCGCAGGTCGTCGACGCCGATAAACAGCACGTTAGGTCTTTTGCGTCGGGCGGAAAAGCAAGCCGCAGGTGTGGCCGCTGCTGCCGCTGTAAGTCCAGCCGCTTTTAGAAAACCGCGCCTGTCCATGCTTGTATTCATGCCATTTTCCTCCTGTGAAGCTGAAAATCTGCCGGCGGTCACGAAAAATTGCTGGCGGAATATAGTCTGAATCTATCATAAAACCAGGGCCGGGGCTATACTATTGTTCCCGTAAATGCCCTGTAAGGCGCGCGAAACCTCTGCGGCGCCCGGGCTTCGGCCCGCGGTTAGGATGGCAACTCTATCTTGTGCGGTTCACTAAGAATTTGTGGCGTATCGACCGAATTTCGGCCGGTAATCTCTTTCGCTGCCCAGATGCTTCGCTGCGCTCAGCATGACACGGCGAGGGGGGCTTAGCATGACACGGCGAGGGGGGCTTAGCATGACACGGCGAGGGGGCTTAGCATGACACAGCGAGGGGGCTTAGCATGACAGATGTCTACATACAATTTCGCCACATTATTTTCGTACACTCTCTTGTGTTGTTGAGTGTGGTTTTTCTTGTACGACGGCGGCGGGCGTGTTAAACTTACTTTCTGGTTCTATTCCCGATCCGGAAGATTCGTATTGAGCGCAAGGATCGGGATCGGACCGCTCGATCAGCGAAAAAGGGATTTAAGATAAGGCAATGGAGGCTACGATGAGCAAATTAGGAGGATACGCCACGGCTGCGGTGCTGTTTGTGGCGGTACTGGTCATGTCAGGATGCGGGGGCACGTCGCAGGTAAGCACATCCGAAGGAATGCCGCTGGTTTTCCAAGACAGCTTCGAAGACGGAAAGCTCGACGGCTGGGAACCGACCGATCCGAACGCCTGGCGCATCGAAGATGTCGACGGCGACAAGGTTATGTCGCAGTTCAAGGCCAGCGACTACAAACCGGAGGTTCGCTCGCCGTTCAACTACAGTCTGATCCGCAACGTTGTTACCAAAAGCTTCGTGCTGGAAGTGTGGATGCATTCTACGAAGGCCGATTACGGTCACAGGGATATGTGCCTGTTCTTCGGGCATCAGCATCCGTCCCACTTCTATTACGTGCACATCGCCAACAAGGCGGACGCCCATGCCAATTCCATATTCATAGTCGACGGCAAGCCCAGGGTCTCGATAGCCAAGACGCGGACCGACGGAACAAAATGGGACGATGAGTGGCACAAAGTCAGGCTGGTAAGGGATGTCGAGGCCGGGACCATCGAGGTTTTCTTCGACGAGAAACCGGAGCCGATTATGACGGCGGTCGACGATACGTTCAAGTGGGGGCGGATCGGCCTCGGGACGTTCGACGATACCGGGCAGTTCGACGATGTGAAAGTGTGGGGCGATGTGAAAGAATGAGATCGTCACGGGGCGGAGAATTGTAATGGCGGGCAGTGAAACGAAGGACCGCAGGCTCGCAGGGTCTGCGGTTAAAGAACATTTTGCCCTGCTTATCCGCTCCTGCATGCTGGATTGCAATACGACTATTCACGGATGGGTGATCAGAAGGGATGCTATGGAACAGCAGGATATTCAAGCCTATCGGGCGGGCGTACGTGCGGCCCATCGTTACGAGGTTGTAGAGAGCCTCAAACAGTTAACTCTGGCGGGTAAACGGTACCACTTCATCGGGGCCGGCGGCGTCGGGATGAGCGGACTGGCGCGGCTTCTGATAAGCAACGAATGCATCGTTTCGGGGTCCGATCAACTCGACAGCAACGTCACGGAGGCTTTGCGGGGCCACGGGGCAAGCATAACCATAGGGCACAGCCCGGAGAATGTGGACCCGCAGACGTACGCCGTGGTTGTTTCGGCGGCGATTACGGACGACAATCCGGAGTTGCGAAGGGCTGTGGAGCAGGGCTGCAAAGTCTACAAATACGCCCAGATGCTGGGCGAACTGATGGACCGGTACGAGGGCATTGCGATCAGCGGCACGCACGGCAAGAGCACGACAAGCGGGTGGCTGACTCACCTGATGCGGCAATCGGGCGTCGACGTTAATTTTATCGTCGGGGCCGAGTTGTGCCAGTTGGGCGGTTCTTCGGGTGCTGGAAAAAGCGGTTATTTCGTGGCCGAGGCGTGTGAATATGATCGCAGTTTTCTCAATCTTCGGCCCCGAATCGGCTGCATACTGAACATCGAGCAGGATCATCTGGATTATTACGCCGACGAGAACGAGATCGTCGAAGCATTTACCGAATTTGCCCTGGGGGTACGGCCCAGCGGCGCCGTTGTCGGCTGCGGCGACGACGAGAACGTCGCCAGGGTATTCGAGATGATTCCGCGGCACGTGCGACGCGAGACCTTTGGTCTGGGCGATGACTGCAACTTCCGGGCGGACAATCTGAAACTTGTCGACGGGCACTGGCAATTCGATGTGCTTCACGACGGCAGGCTTCTGGGTCCGGCGCGTATCGGGCTGCCGGGCGATCACAATATTATGAACGGACTGGCGGTAATCGCAATGGCCACGCTTGCGGGAATGGAGCCGGAATCCATTCTCGAGAACCTGGACGGTTTCACCGGCGTGGATCGCAGATTGATGTTGAAGGGCCGCAGGGGCGATACGGTAGTGCTCGACGACTACGCTCATCATCCCACCGAGATACGGGCGTCGCTTGCGGCGATTCGCCAGAAGTACGAACCGCGGCGGCTCTGGTGTATTTTTCAGCCGCATCAATACAGCAGAACACGGTTTTTGCTTGATGATTTCGCGGAAAGTTTTAAGCTGGCCGACGTTACGATTGTGCCCGAAATATACTTTGTCCGTGATTCGGAAGCGTCGCGGAGAGAGATCAATTCGCAGATTCTGGTCGATAGAGTACGGGCAAGCGGGTCCGAAGCGTTGTTCATCGACGGATTCGAAGAAATTTGTGAACATCTTAAGGAACATGTAGCCGACGGCGATCTGGTGGTAACGATGGGCGCCGGCGACATTTGGAAAGTTGCAGATGAATATATTCAGTGGCTTGGAAGCGATTGTTGACGCGGATTATCCGCTGGCCGATCATACGTGGTACGGGCTGGGAGGGCCGGCGGACTATTTCGTCAGGCCGCGAACGGTGGAGGAACTGGGCGAGGCGGTAAAGAGATGTACGGAGAATGAGGTTCCTCTTTACGTGCTCGGGCTGGGCTCGAATCTGCTTATTGCGGATGAAGGGGTGCGCGGGGCCGTTATAAAGCTGGAGTCGGAGGAGTTCATGCAGACGCATTTCGAAGGTTCGCGCATCAAGGCCTGGGCGGGCGCGGAGTTGGGCGATCTGGTGCGAACGTGTGTAAAGAAAGGCCTCAGCGGCATCGAAGGCTTAACGGGCATTCCTGGCTCGGTGGGCGGGGCCGTGCGAATGAACGCCGGCGGCAGCTTCGGCGATATCGGCTCGGCGGTGGAGACCGTAACGCTGATGGACAGCGAGGGCGGCGTGTTCGAGAAGAGCAAGCCCGAGCTGATTTTCGATTATCGACGTGCGAATATTACCGCGCGAATTATTCTCAGCGCCGAAATGCAACTGACCGAGGCCGATCCCGAGCAGATCATGAAGACGGTCAAAGAGATCTGGATTTACAAGAAGAACACTCAGCCGCTTAATACTAAGAACAGCGGCTGCGTCTTCAAGAATCCGGCCGGCGGCTCGGCCGGCTCGCTCATAGACAGGGCCGGGCTCAAGGGGCTGCAGATAGGCGGGGCATCGGTAAGCGAGAAGCACGGCAATTTCATAGTGGCCAATGAAGATTGCACGAGCAGAGATATTCTGCGGCTGATCGACGCTATCAAGCAACGCGTGAAGGGTGAGTTCGACATCGATCTCGAACTGGAACTTGAAATCTGGGGATAAAAGCGAATCAGTTCGGGGTCCATCGGCATTATGTCCAATCCGGCAGGTAAAGCAATCAAGGCGGCCGTTCTAATGGGCGGAGTGGGGGACGAACGGGAGGTGAGCCTGCAAAGCGGTGAGTGCGTGGCCGATGCTTTGGCGGCGGAGGGCTTGCAAGTGGCGGCGGCGGATGTCAGCCCCGAGCGATTGGATATACTCGACGACAGGGATATCGATGTTTTTTTTATTGCGCTGCACGGCAGATTCGGCGAGGATGGGCAGTTGCAGCAGATACTGCAAGACAGAGGGCTGTGCTATACCGGCAGCGGCCCGGTCGCCAGCAGGCTGGCTTTTGACAAACTCGCCAGCAAAACGGCGTTCGAATCGCGCGGTGTGGCTACGCCCTGGTCGGTGGTGCTCAAGCCCAACGACGAGCCGCAAACCGTGCGGGAAAGGCTCGAAAAGGCGGGCAAGTATGTGGTCAAACCTCTCAGGCAGGGAAGCAGCGTGGGAGTCAGTATTGTCCAGGGCGCGGATGCGGCGGTGGAAGCGGGGAGCGAGGTTCTGGCGAAATACGGCGACTGTATGATAGAGAAGTTCGTCAGCGGGCGGGAGATGACCGTGGGAATACTGAAGGGGCAGCCGCTGCCAATTGTTGAGATCCGCAGCAAGGTCGATTTCTACGACTATTATGCGAAATATGTGGCCGATAATACGGAATATCTGTTCGATACGATAGAGGATGCCGGGCTTATTGAACGGATCAACGAGGCTGCAAAGTTGTGCTTCGAGTCGCTCGGATGCAGGCATTTTTCGCGGGTTGATTTCATATTGGGCGACGACGGCAGGCCCTATGCTCTGGAAATCAACACAATTCCTGGCTTTACGACCCACTCATTGCTTCCGAAGGCGGCGAATCGGGCGGGGTTTCCGATGGGCAGGCTTTGTTTGGAGATTATCGAGGCGGCGCTTGCCGACAGAGCCGGGGCTTGAGGGGCAGGTGCGTCGTACCGGCTCGAAGCCGATAAGTACTGAAGGCGCCGCTTGAAATTGACCGACATTGTTTTGAGGGTACGAATACAGCCTTCTAACGGCTGAAAAGCTCGACAGTTCTAAGACACAGCGGCAGTGGCGAAGAAAAAACAGAAAACCAGGAAGCCCCCGGACAGGACCGGTCTGGTGGGTATTGTGAAGGTATTGGCGGTTGCTTGCATGGCGGCCGGTGCGGGGTTCGGTCTGTCGCATCTTTCCAAGTATGTCGAGACGACGGTTTCAGTATCGCACAAGGTGGGTGATCTGGAACTTATGAGCCCGCCCGGGTGGCTCAATGAGGCGCTCAAGAAGAAGATAAGCTATGCGGCGACGGTGGCGGGTGAGGACCTTCGGCTCGACGACGACGCAGCGGCTTCCGTGCAGCGAAATCTGGAGAGTTTCTTTGTGTGGCTGGCCGAGCCCAGGGTCAAGATCAATAACGAGACGATTCAGATATACGGCCAGTGGCGACAGCCCCGGGGACTGATTGAGGTCGATACGACGGTCTTTTACGTAGACGAAAATGCGGTGACGCTTGATTACGTCGAAATGCCCCATCTGCCGATAGTGCGGATAGAAGGGCATTCTCTTGAGAAGACCCCGGCGATGGGCCAGCCCCTGCCGGACGCCGATATTGCCGCGGGCCTTGCGCTTCTGATTCGGCTGGGCAATATGGACAAACTGGCGGCGCCCAACAGGCCCCTTCTTTTTCAGATCGAGAGTATCGACGTGAGCAATTTCAACGGGAGACAAGACGATAATCAGCCGCACATCGTTCTGCGAACGAAGGGCAACACCGAGATCGTGTGGGGCGCCGAGCTTGGCAAGTGGTCGATTCACCTGGAGGCTACGGACGAGGAGAAACTTGCGAAGTTGTACGCGTACTACAAGGGGGCGGGGTCGCTGGATACGGGCGTGAAGTTCATCAATCTGCGGGATCCGCAGGGCAGGATTCCACTGCCGATCGATCGCTACTGATTTGGTTCAAAGCGGTCTTGAGGTCGCAGTAGCGATAGGGAATTTTGAATTGGATGCATAGTTCTTTGAATTTGCGGGATACCTGTTCGCTTAAACGGCTCTGGAGAGCCGGGTCGGTTTTGCAGCAGAAGATTCTGCAGCCGGCGAATCTGTGGGGGTATACGGAGCATTTGCCGGCGGTTTTGTGGGGGCAGATGCCGCCGGGCATGGGCTTTCGCCTGGATGGCTGCAGGTGGTGTTCGAAGTAGACAATTTCGGGTGATGTGACAAACAAGCGGTGGTCGAACGCGTCGAAATCGCAGCATCGGCCGCAAGCGGCGCATTGCTCAGAGTCGTCCGCGGATTGGGCGAGACACTGGTCGAGCCAGTTGTAGATGCGGGCCACTTGTTGCGCAATGCGGTCAGTCTTTGCTGTCATCCCACCACTTTTTCATTTTCTTTATCTTCTGGATTTCTTCTGGGCTGTAGGCTCGGCCGCGGTTCATGCCCGGGCAGTTTCTTCCAGCCTCGTTCCAGGAAGAGGGTTTGTCGAGATTGCAGGGCCAGAAGGGCCATGTTCTGCATTGTGTCGGCCTTACCGGATAGATTACGCAGATTCGGCGGCCTTTCTCGTTTCGCAGGAAGATGCAGTCGTTGGTGCTGGGGTGCTCGATGATCGTTGTGCGCAGACCTACGCGTCGCAGGTAACGGCCGCGGAAATCATCGACAGACATTTCGAGCAGATCAGCGATTTTCTGGACTTCGGGCTTTGTGACCCAGATATAGCCCTCACCCGGTCCTGCGCAGCAGTTGCCGCAACCCCGGCATTGGAAATGCAGCCCGGCTGCGTACCAGAGTTTGCTGTCTTTCGACTTCATGGGCTCGAGCTCCCCTGCCTACAGTCGCCGCGCTGCCTGCAATCGCGGTTTACCACTTCAGCACGGCTCCGGTATCGGCGCTTGTGGCCATCGAGGCGTACTTGGCGAGATATCCTTCGGTTATCTTCGGTTGGCGCGGCTTCCACGTCTTTTTGCGATTTTCGAGTTCTTCATCCGATACTTTGACGTTAATCGTGTTGTTCGGGATGTCAATTTCGATTAAATCGCCGTTTTCGATCAGGCCTATGGGGCCGCAGACCGCCGCTTCGGGGCTTATATGACCTATGCAGGCTCCGCGGGTTCCGCCGGAGAATCTGCCGTCGGTTATCAGGGCAACCGATTCGCCGAGGCCGGCGCCCATGATGTAGCTTGTGGGGCTGAGCATTTCCTGCATGCCGGGTCCGCCTCTGGGGCCTTCGTAGCGAATAACGACGACATCACCGGCCTTTACTTTGCCGTTGAGGATGCCTTCGCAGGCCTCGTCCTGACTCTCGAAGATTACGGCCGGGCCGGCGTGTTCGAGCATGGACCGGGCCACTCCTGCGGTTTTGACTACCGATCCGCCGGGCGCCAGGTTGCCTCTGAGGATGGCGAGGCCGCCCGTTTTCGAATAGGCATTGTCGATTGGACGGATTACCTCGGGGTTCTTGATATCGGCGTCGGCGATGTTTTCACTCAGGCTCTTGCCGGTAACCGTTTTGCAATTGGTGTTCAGCAGTCCGGGAACTTTGCTGATTTCCTTTAGAATAGCACTGATGCCCCCTGCCGCATCGACATCTTCGACGTGGTACGGGCTGGAAGGTGAGACCTTGCAGATATTGGGGCACTTGGCCGAGGCCTGGTTGATTCTCTCGAGGTCGTAGTCTATGGCGGCTTCGCTGGCGACGGCCAGAGAGTGCAGGACGGTGTTTGTGGAGCCGCCCATGGCCATATCCAGCACAAGAGCATTGTCGAGCGATTCGGCGGTTATTATGTCGAGCGGCTTGAGATCGTCTTCGATGATTTTGATCACGTGCGGGCCGATGGCCTTATACAGATCCTGACGGCGGGGATCGATCGCCAGTATGGTTCCGTTTCCGGGCAGAGCCATGCCGATTGCTTCGCAGAGGCAATTCATGGAGTTGGCGGTGAACATTCCTGAGCAGCTTCCCTGGCCCGGGCAGGCGGCGCACTCGAGCCTGCGGAGCTGTTCTTCGTCGATCTTGCCGGCGTTGTAGGCGGCGACGCCTTCGAAAATGCTTATGAGGTCCACCGTTTTTCCGTCTTCGGACTTGCCGGCGGCCATCGGGCCGCCTGAGACGAATATGGTCGGGATGTTTAGGCGGACCGCGGCCATGAGCATGCCGGGGATGATTTTGTCGCAGTTGGGGATGCAGACAAGGGCGTCGAAGCAATGTGCCTTGGCCATGGTTTCGACGGAGTCGGCGATAATTTCACGCGAAGGCAGCGAATACTTCATTCCCGCATGGCCCATAGCTATGCCGTCGCATACGGCGATAGTATTGAATTCGAACGGTGCTCCGCCGGCGTCTCGTATGGATTGCTTTACGGTCTTAGCGACTTTGTCGAGGTGTATATGACCGGGAACGATTTCGCAAAAGCTGTTTGCGACGCCGATAAACGGCTTTTTTATATCGGAATCGCTGAGTCCGCAGGCGTGGAGCAGGCCGCGATGAGGTGCACGCTGAAAGCCCTTTTTGACCGTATCACTTCTCATGATTTCTCCAAATAAGATGGTTGACAAAGTAATGAGTCGGCAAGTGCGGAATTGTACCGGCGATGGCCGGACAAAACAAAGAAAAATCCGTTGTCTTTGCGAGCCCGTGCGGTATAATTAGCAGCTACTGTGATCATTCACAAAATTCTATGGTATCAGCACTTACAGGGAGAACACGTTATGAAGTCGTTTAGGATTTCGCGGTTTTTAAAGTTTGCGGCAGTGTGTGTTTTGCTAGCGGCAGCCGGCTGCGGTGAGGAAAGTAAAGAGACTGCGTCGCCGCAGGTGGAAGCGGGTCAGCAAGCGGTTGCGGAGACCGAATCGGTTGAGGCGGAGCAGTCCGAAGCGACCGACGGCGCAGAAGCTGTGGCCGAGGGCGTCGCAGAAGGAGTCGAAGCAGAGGAATCCGACTCGGTCTCGGAAGAGGCCCGGGCCGAAGAGATGTCGCAGACGCATGAAGAAGCTGTCGAATCGGCTGAAGCTGCGGAAGAAAAGGCGAAAGCCGAGCAGGCCGCCGAATCCGTAGAAGAGGAGCAGGTCGAGTCGGTCTCCGTTGAAGAGTCGACCGAATCGACAGAGGCAGCGGAAGCGGAAAAGTCGGTTGAAGACTCGAACGAGCCTGAGCAGGCGGAGGAGAAGGCCGAGACAGTAGCTATCATGCTGAAGTTTGCCGAGGGCGAAACGGGTACTTACAAGGTTATGACCGAGACTGACAAGAGCGTTACGTGGGAGGGTCCTGCCGAGAGCAAACCGGCGGCATTTACCGGCGGTCATACGGGCAATAAGGTCGAGATGACGTTCGATCAGAAGATCGAAAGTGTTAACGAGAACGGCAATGCCGTTGCCCTGATTACGATCAAGGAATTGAATTATCTGGGCAGAGTCAAGGACAGCGTCGCACTGAAATACGACAGTACGGACGAAAAGGACCGGGGCAAGCCTCTGGGAATGCTGGTCGGCGAAAGCTACAAGATCGAGCTGTCGCCATCGGGCCAGTTCGTGCGTGTGGTGGATGCGACAAAGGCCCGCAGTGCGGTTATGGATTCTACGGCCAGGGCGATTCTGTCGGACGATGCGATTAAAGAAAGGCATTCGATTGCCGCTCTGGATACCGGGCAGACGAAGGAATTCAGCGAATCGGAGACCTGGAGCAATCTCAGTACGTTTGCATTCGGCATGATGGGCACAAAGGTCTACGAGAGGACCTATACACTGCAGGAGATCAATGAGGCCGACGGCGAGAAAACGGCGGTTGCGAAAATGACGGCTGTTCCGTCTACTGCCGGGGCCGAGGAGGCTCACAAGGATGCGGCGGTAAACATGTTCTCCAAGATGTTCGACAACAAAGAGACTTATGAGGGCGAGCTGAAGTTCAACGCCACAGACGGCGATGTACTCAAGTACAGCGAAAACCTGAAATCCGAGTGGATGGCGGTCGATCCGGCGGCGCCTATGGACAAGCAGCCGGATGCGTTGAAGATGACCGCGGTCAGGGCGTACCAGATCGAAAAACTTAAGTAGAGACGGTTTGGCGGGTCGGACGGGAACCGGTTGGGCAGGATAAGAAGTGAAAGGGACGAAATTGAGAACTGCGTTTTGGATATTCGCGGCCGCGGCGTTTGGCGGATTACTGGTGAATGCGGGGACGGCCGAGGAAAAAGCCGCCGGCAGTAGTGAGAAAGTGTATCTAACCGCGGATTTCGAGCCGGGGGAGGTTTTGCGGTATGAATTCACATCGAAAAGGGATATAGAACTGAACTGGGATCCCAGCGGACGCATGAGTCGCGGCGGGGGTAAGACAAATAACAGAGCGAGCGAATCGCTGGAAATCGTCGTTGCCTACGAGCCGGTTGAGGTCAATCCCTACGGTCTGTCCAAAATCAAAGCCACGTGCGAGTCCGTTCGTCAGCAGCGCACCAGCAGCAGCGCCCGCGGCGGGGGCAGCACGGCCGTGCAGAGTTTTCGCGGTAAGAGCTGGACGTTTACGGTAAGGCCGGATGGAGTAATAACGGAGAATGCCGAGCTTTACGAACTGGTCAGAGAGATCGGGCAGAAGGCTTTCAGACCTCAGCGGGCCGGGTCGAAGGGCAAAGTCAAGGAGCAGGACATGATCGGAGACTTCTGGGCGAGCCAGTGGTTTCTGTTTGACTGCATTTCGAGCATCGAACGCCCCGCTGACGGCGTGGCGCCGGGTCAGATGTGGACGTCGATCCTGTCGGTTCCGACTCCGATGGTCTCTCGCGAAGGCAGGTCGATTACTTACAAGCTGGTAAGGATTTCGCCAAGTCCGAAGGGCCGTCTGGCCGTCATCGAGAGCGAGCAGACGCTGGCCGAGCGGGTTCCTCTTGGCTGGCCGATTCCGTATGTGGGCAGCTTTCAAATGGCGGGCATGTTCGGCTTTCTGCGGGGGTATAAATACGAGAACCTGGAGGGCAACGGAACGAACGCTTATAACGTCGACAAAGGCCGGCTGGAACACTATACACATAAATATACGCTGAAGGCGGAGGCCAGGATGCTGATGCCGCTGGGGCCGAATCCGCTGGTGAAAATCGATCAGACTTTGACGGCAAAGCTGCTGGAAGAATAACTGATCGGCGGGCGTAAAGACATCGAAGGAACGGAGGTATTGTCGAATTGGAATCGAAGAATTTATGGGCGCCATGGCGGATTAACTACGTGCGGGGTCTTTCGGAGCCGGAGGGATGTTTTCTTTGCGGGTTGCAGAACAAGCCTGAGGAGCGGGATGAGAATCTGGTGATTTGGGAAACAGACAAGAGCATCGTGCTTTTGAACCGCTTTCCCTATAACAACGGTCATCTTCTGGTGGCTCCGCGTCGTCATATTGCGGAGTTGGGCGAGGCAACGGAGGAGGAGCTGCTGGAGTTGATGAAGCTGGTTCGGGAGGCGCAGAAGGCGCTTTCGGCGGTGATAAGTCCGCATGGTTTCAACGTGGGTCTTAATTTCGGCAGGTGTGCGGGAGCGGGTCTGCCGGACCATTTTCATATTCACGTAGTGCCCCGCTGGAACGGGGACACCAATTTCATGAGCGTTTGCGGGGATACGGACGTGATCAGTCAGAGCATGACCGAACTGCTGGAACTGCTCAGACAGGTAAGCAAAGAGAAGAATTTGCCGGAACTCTGACCGGGTTTCGGGTTTTCAGGGGGCGGCCGTTATTCGGCCGTAGATACGAGGTAATGCGAGAAGTCTTCCAGACTGACAGAAGGTACGCGGTAACGGCCGAGAACAGCCGCGGACGCAGATTCGAGGAACCCCAGCACCCCTACCGCAGCGATTTCGAGCGGGACAGGGATAGGATTATTCACAGCACGGCGTTCAGGCGGCTCGAAGGTAAGACGCAGGTGTTCACGCCGGGCATCAACGATTATTACCGCACGCGGCTGACTCACAGTATCGAGGTTTCGCAGATCGGGCGGACAATCGCCAAGGCTCTGGGGCTGAACGAGAGTCTGACCGAGGCTATCTGTCTTGCACACGATCTGGGGCATTCGCCTTTCGGGCATGCGGGCGAGAAGGCGTTGTCCGGTCTGATGGCGGACTTCGGGGGTTTCGAGCATAATCTGCAGAGTCTTCGTATAGTCGATCTGCTGGAGCATCCGTACCCGGATTTTATGGGGCTTAATCTGATGTACGAGACCAGGCTCGGGCTGGCAAGGCACAGGAGTCCTTACGACGAGCCGGGGCCGGATATCTTCGAGGAATCGAACTGCTCCCTGGAGGGCCAAGTTGCGAACATAGCCGATCGGATAGCTTATAACTGCCATGATCTGGAGGACGGAATGAAGGCCGGTCTTCTCGACAGGGAGGCGATGCGGGAAACCGGGCTTTTCGCGGACGCTGAAGAGCGGATCGGGGCCGACAAACTGGACGACTGGACCGTTCGCAGGACCAGGACGGCCAAGGCGATAATGGATGTGCTGGTCAGCGATTGCATTTCGACCAGCAGCGAGATTATAGGACGGGCCGGCCCGGCGGATGTTGGCGATGTTTACGATTCGGCGGAGAATCTGATTGCATTTTCGGCCAAGTGCGACGGCGAACTTGCCGAGTTAGAGAAGAAGCTGCTCGATGATTTTTATCACAGTGAGAAACTCAAGGCGACGGCGGTAAAGGTGGGCCAGTGGATTACGGAGTTGTTCGAGCGTCTGTGCAACGGTTCTGAATTGATGCCGGGATACTTTCGGCGGTTCATATCCGAGCACGGGCTGGAGCGGGCGGTTTGCGACTATGTCGCGGGAATGACCGACGGTTATTGTCTTAAGAAGTGCAACGAGCTGGGTATCGAGGTCGAATGAGAGCCTGAGATGATGTTTGTCTTTGACCTTGCCCGGCGGTTCAAGTAATCTTCTGCATCAATGAAACGTGTTTTTACATCCTGCTTCGGACTGGGGAGGCTGCCGGTAGCTCCCGGCACATGGGGATCGCTGCCGCCGGCGGTACTGTTCGGCGTGGTATCCTTTTTCGGCGTGTCCCTGTTGTGGATGTCGGTTTTGATGGCGGTTGTGGCGGTGATGGGGTGCGTTATCTGCATCAGATTCGGTCCGGCGGTTGTTGAGGCGACGGGGCTGAACGATCCCGGCGAGGTTGTGGCGGACGAAGTTGCGGGCCAGGCGCTGACTTTTATGGTTTGTGCGTTTTTCTGGCAGGAGGTTTTGACGGGCTGGCAGCCGGCGGTTACGGCCGCGGTCGGTTTTTTGCTTTTTAGAATTAACGATATCGTGAAACCCTGGCCCATTCGGAAACTGGAGAAGTTTCCGGGCGGCTGGGGGATACTTCTGGACGATCTGGCGGCTGGAGTTGTTGCGGCAATCGAACTGCTGGCATGTCTGCTGCTGTGGATAATCGCCTGATTCCAGCAGGGGCTGGATTTTTGGGGTTTGTGAATGCCAAGAGATTACTCTATCGAAGTTTGTGACAGACTCGAAGCCCGGTTCGGAGATTTGGGTCTGCACAGGCCCATGCGGATCGGGCACTACGATGCCGGGGCCAGGTGCGTTTACAGGATGCAGGGTTTCGGCGGGGCCGAGCCGGCGCAGGTGGAACTGGAGATCGAGAAGTTCGTGGGCGGCGGTTTTGCCGGACAGGTCTATCGGGTGAAAGTTCTGCGGATAGAGGGCGAGCCTGTCGAGACAGTGGAAGTGGGCGGTATTTACGCGATGAAGATACTGATTCCGCCTTCGAGGGGGAGTCTTTTCTTTCGAAATCTGCTTTACTATGCAGGTTTCCAGGGGCCGTTCCAGTTGCAGGTTAATCCCAAAGCGGCCCGTGCCGGGGCGTTGTGGCAGAAATTCATCCGGCGAGCGGCCGGGGCGCGATTCGGCGATGAAGGAAGCGTCAACGACATTCTGGCGACATTTGTAGATGAGAAACTCGGCAGTTGCGGTGAAATCAGCCAGTGGGTCGAGGGCAGGACGTGGCGGCTCGAAGTCGATGACCGGCTGGACCTGCTCAGGCGCTGGAAGAAGGGCCGACCTGTGGATGAGATGCTGCTTGGTTCGGATGAGTACAGGGCCAAGAAGAAGTTTATGAGCGATTTCGTGGATCTTCTGCACGAGATGGGGGCGCACGAGTTCGCCCGCCAGTATGAGTGGTCCACATGCAAGAGCCAGCCAAACTGTCTGAAGCGGATTGATTCGGGCGACGATCCGGCGGCGGGACTGGTCGCGGTGGATTTTCGGGCCGGGCTGACGCTGCTGCCGTTTCTGCCTATGAGTCCGGGCGATTTCGGGCTGATTTTGAAAGGTCTGGGCCGCGGGTCGCTGGTGCAGTTCGACCGAGGCAGCATATCCAGGCTGGAGAGCTATATCGAGAAGAACGGCGAGCATTTCGCCGGCATGGAGCCGCTGCTGGCCGAGTTAAAGGAAGATGAGGAGGTTTACCGCAATTCGGTGCCGGATGTTACTCACAACCATGTGCGGCTGCTTTACAGCCGTAAGCTGTGGTCGACTATGCTCGACAGTGCGGTGACCGGGTGGAAGATTCGCGGATATGTGGACGAAAAGTGCGAGAAATGGCTCAGGCACCGCAAAGCTTCGACAATGCTGTTCTGGTTTCTGGGGTTGATTCCGATTCTGGGGCGGGTTTTGCGCAAGATGTGGGGGCGTCCGGACTGGCGCAGGCATTACGTCAAAACACTGACGAACGTCGGGTATTTCATGCGGGCTCTCAAGGGGCGGTCGCTGGAGAAGATAATCGTCTGGCACAGGAAAGGCCGGGTTTCTGCCGAGAAAGCCGGGAAACTGGCGAATTCAACGCTGCGATATATGGCTTATGTGCCGTTTTCGATCCTGCCGGCCGGGTTGGCCAGGTTCTTAACCGACGGCAAATACTTCAAAGAGAAGCTGTTTCACATCTTTGTGAGACCTATTCTGTTGTTCTTCAGTAGAAGGCGACGCGAGGAGTGGATGCGAGAAATGGTCATGGAAGGCCGCAGAAAGGACCTTCTCTCAGAGGAGGATGCTGCGACTATTCTCGCACAACTGGACGAGCCTTACATTCAGAGGTATCTCATCAGCCTTGTTGTGCATCTTTTGACATTACCTGTGACGCAAGTGGTGTCCATAATCGTCGCTTATATCTTCGCCAGGACACATCCCGAGATGGATCCGACACAGCGAAATCTTGCGGTTACCGGCATACTGATAATGTTCCAGGTGGTCCCGATTTCGCCGGGGTCATTTTGCAGGGGACTGTATACGACCCTGCTTGCCATCTACGACCGCAGTTTCAAGGACTACAATATTGCGCTTTTCCTGAGCTATTTCAAATACGTCGGCTATCTGGCTTTTCCTATCCAGATGGCGTACAGCTATCCGGCTATGGCCCGGTTTATGGCAGCGCACTGGGCGACCGGCGCTGTCCGGGCGGTTCCGGTGTTCGGTGAGCGCGGGGCGTTGCTGGAGCACTGGGTTTTCTGTCTTTTCTACAACTGGCCTTTGACGCTTCGAAGGCGGATAAGCAAATGGGCTCAGGTTCGCGCGCAAATGGAGCCTCGGTACTGGCATGTGCCGGTTGTGGCTGCCGCGGGAGCGGCGGTGTTGGGGTTGATCGACTATTACTATTTGCAGAGAGTCGGTGAACTGCCGGGGCCGAAACCAAATGATATATGGCCGGCGATGCTGCTTGTGCCCATTGTTTGCGGCTGGGCCATTACGCGAGGCGCCAGGGGCGCATCACTGGGCAGACGCATCGTCATGGCGGCGGTCGGCGGCGTGGTAATGGGACTGTTTTATGCTGCTGCTTCGACAGTCGTCGGCTACTCCACCGGGATTGAAGCTAAGTTCCTGGTGAAGGCGGCTGTATGGCGGATATTCGTATTCAGTATTCTCTCGACCATCTCGGCTTTCGTGATGGAATTGCGGCTGCCGGAACCCAGGCTTGCGGAAAAGGAGCAACCTGTTCTAAGTCCGGATGCGGCGCAAACGGTGGAGTAGAACGAGTAAACTTCCGGTGTCGTTAAGCCGTATACATGGGCGGCAAGGCAATTTGACCGACGGAGCGGAAATTACGGCTGAAATTTGCAGGAAATGCCGGAAACTTGGTGTTAAAATGGCTGTTCAGCGTTATAATCCGCCTCTGAATGTGAATGAATTTTTCTTATATTCAACTTTTTTACAAATCCGCACGCATTCGGGCGGGCTTGTAAAGGAGGAAAGTCCGTGATGAGTTCAGGAAGTTTCGGCTCGCTTTGCGACGACTTCTATATAGATATGCACGTGAATACGGAGTTGGAACTGCCGAGCGCACGGGATACAATCCTGGCTTTTTTCGAGCGTATCGAACGGCAGTATCCGACGATGACATCGTTTTATCGTCGCCGCAACGATGATTATTGTCTGGAAGAGGACCAGCAGATCGGGCAATACCGATGGGTCGCACTTGAGAGCGACCGGGTGGCGTCCGGGTACGTCAATCCGCCTTCTTTCGAGGACGCTTACGACCAGGACAGGCTGATCCTGGAACTGATTCCGTACATGCTGGGGGTGAGTCATCTGGATGTGGACTCGCTTGACGTTACGTTCGGGATGGACTTCGATTATTTCGGCAGCCACGATGAAGTTATCGCCGAGGCACTGCTTGCGGGTTCGGCGTTCGGCACACTTTTCGATATCGAAGGGGCTTCTGCCATGGGTTTTTCGCCGGCGGCGGTTATTTCGCTTTCGGACAACGAATTCACTCAGGCCAGGCTCTGCGTCGAATCCAAGACGAGCGTTCTTGAGCCCAGGAAGAAATCGCAGAGCCAGGACTCGGCAATCAGCCTGGCGTTGACGGTTCGACAGTATCCGAGGCTTAACGAAAAATTCGATTCTCTCAAGAGTTTCGAGAATCAGTGTAGACTGGTCGAAGAACTTATGGCCGAGAAAGTGGTGCCGGAATTCGTGCAGCGACTGACCGAGGTTATCGCTCAGAAACGGTCCACCTGAGAATAGATTAGTAAGGGGCGAAAAAAAAGAGGAACGGATTGATGGCTATTGAAGCACCCGTCAGCAAATTCAGGAAGACGAACATCTGGATCGGTATCGCGGCCTGCATCATTCTGGGATTGTGGTTCGGCTACGATGGATATCTTAACGAGAATTTTCAGCAGAAGCATACCAGCGAGGACGGCGAGCCGGACAGCGATCTGATTTTCAATCGCAAATCACCGCCCTTCTTTCTTGCCGGTGCGGCGGCGCTGGGCGTGTATCTGCTTTTGGTCCGAAAGCGGAAGCTGTCGGCGGATGATGACGCACTGGTGCTGAGCAACGGCAAGAAGATTCCGTATGATTCGATCGAGCAGATCGACAAGACGGAATTCGAGAAGAAGGGTCATTTTACCGTTACGTATAAGGACCAATCAGGAAAAGAAGTCGATCACAAGATAAGCGACAGAAAGTTTGACAATACGGGCGCGATTCTGGAACATCTGGTCGAAAAGATCACCTGAGTTGCGTCAGTTGGTAAGGCCGTAATCAGAATCCGGCCCTGGACCGCAACGGGTTACCCCGGTAGGCTGTTGCGGTTTGTCTTTGCCAGATGGTTAAGGTGGCGTTTTTTTGGCAGTTTTCTACGGAAAGTAATTCGATGAACAGTTGTGTTGTTGGTTTGCAGTGGGGAGACGAAGGCAAGGGTAAAGTAGTGGACATCCTTGCCGAGAGCAGCGATATAGTGGTTCGATACGGCGGCGGAGCGAACGCGGGCCATACGGTGATAGTCGGCGATGAGAAGTTCGCGCTTCACCTTCTGCCGAGCGGTTCGGTGCGGCCGGACAAGGCGTGTGTAATAGCCAATGCGGTGGTGCTCGATCCGGAGGTGCTGACTTCGGAAATAGAGACGCTGGAAGAGAGAAATGTTGGATTGGGCGGGCGTCTTTTCATAAGCGAGAATGCGCACGTGGTGCTGGACTATCACAAGCAGGAGGATGCGCTTCGCGAGCAGAGTCTGGGCAAGAACAAGATCGGCACGACCGTGCGCGGGATAGGTCCGTGTTTCAGTGATAAGGTCGGCAGGAGTTTCGCGGTTCGGATGGCCGATCTGCGGGACCTGGATAAACTCAAGAAGAAGCTGGTCGCCAATGTTGCGTACAAGAGCAAGATATTCAGCGCTCTTTACGATGCACAACCGGTCGATGCCGGCGAGATATTGGAAAAGTGCAGGGTGTATGCCGAGAAGCTGCTGCCCTTTACGACCGATACGACGCAGTTTCTGCATAAGTCCATAGCCGAGGGCAAGAGCATTCTTTTCGAAGGCGCTCAGGGTACGATGCTGGATCTGGATCACGGGACTTTTCCGTTCGTTACAAGCTCGAACTCCAGTTCGCTGGGCATGAGCGCCGGGTGCGGAGTGCCGGCCAAGTTGGTAGACAAGTTCGTCGGAGTGGCGAAGGCCTACACGACGCGCGTAGGGGCCGGGCCTTTCCCGTCGGAGCAGGACAACGATACCGGCCAGTATATACGGGACAGAGGCAACGAATACGGGACGACGACGGGCCGGCCGAGGCGGTGCGGGTGGTTCGATGCGACAGTGGTCTCTTATGCGGCCACGATAGGCGGTATTGACGAGATAGCGCTGATGCATCTGGACACGCTTGCGGGTCTTGATAAAGTGAAGATTTGTTCGGCGTACGAGATTGACGGCGAGAGAACGACTTTCTTTCCGGCAAATCTGGATAAGCTGTCGAAGGCCAGGTGCGTTTACGAGACGCTGCCCGGCTGGAGCGAAGATATAAGCGAAATAAGCGATTTCAACGATTTGCCTACGAATGCGCAGGATTACGTTTGCAGGCTGGAGCAGTTGGTCGGCACGCCGGTTAGGATGGTGGGTGTCGGTCCGCGGCGGAGCCAGGCGATCCTGCGGTAGATGGGTTTTTATGGGTATTCAGTCGGGGGCGGCCGGAGCGTAGTTCGGTGCGCTGTCGTCTGAAGGCAGGTTGCGAGTATTCTGATGAAGGATTCTGAAACGAAACTCAAAGCGACGGCAAAGCGGCTGGGGATAGCCATCGAGCAGATTCCCCGCAACGTCGCCATAATCATGGACGGCAACGGCCGCTGGGCCGAGAAGCGGGGTCTGCCCCGCGCCGAAGGGCATGCTCAGGGTGGCAAAACGGTCGAGGAAATAGCTCAGTGCTGCGTCGATTTCGGCATCAGTGCGCTGACGCTTTATTCGTTCAGTATCGAGAACTGGAAAAGACCCAAAGAGGAAATAAACGCCCTGATGCACCTTTACGAGGAGTATCTGGTGGAGATCCGCCCTACCCTGATGAAGAACGACGTGAGGCTGGTTCATCTGGGCGAGACCGCCGGGCTGCCGCAGGGCGTATGTGACGAGTTGGCCCGTACAATCGATATGACCGGCGTGAATACCGGGATGGTTCTTGCTCTGGCGCTTAATTACGGGGGCAGAGCGGAATTGATCCACGCTATGCGGGCGATTGCGGGTGCGTGCAAGGCCGGCGAAATGGCCGTAGAAGACATCGACGAGAAGTGTATCAGTGATCATCTTTACGTTCCGGAACTTGGAGAACCCGATTTATTGATTCGTACCGCCAACGAGATGCGAATCAGCAACTTTCTGCTGTGGCAGATTTCTTACAGTGAGTTCTATGTTACTAATACGCTTTGGCCGGATTTCCGACAAGAGGCAATGGAAGAGGCTATTCTGGACTATTCGAAGCGTGTTAGGCGTTTCGGGGCGGTGGTTGAGTCGGCGGAGGATTGAGCCGGGTCTTGCGGTTTCGAGTGTGTAACTCGCGGGCCGCACAATTGCAGGCGGTGGGATTCGGCCGTGTCTGCCAATGGCGATTAAAGCGTGCAAAACAAGCAGGGACCGGTGTGTTTGAAGCCCGGAAAGGCCGATATTGGCGCACAGTTCGAGTAGCTAAATGCTTAAGTACAGACTTATTTACGGAACCCTGATGATATTGCTGTTTGGCAGTCTTCTGGTGATGGACGGCTGGCTGGACGGCTCGCTTACGGCCACGGCGAGCGACGACAAGGAGGTCTGGGGCACTATTTTCGCCGTACTGATCGTTTTTCTGGTCGTCGCGGCTAATATAGAGCTGTCGCAACTGGCTCAATCAAAAGGCATAGCGATGGGAACGGCGCTGACAATGGCGACGTCCGCGGCACTGGCGCTGACGTGGTATTTCGGCCAGGTGTGGTATCTCGTTCCCGAAATCTATCTTTTTGCCGTGCTGGCCGGTGGTTTGCTGGGGTTGCTGCTATATCAGCGTATTTTCCACGGGCTTTCGAATGTGATGGCGAACTGCGGGATGGGGTGCTTTGCGGTGGTCTATTGCGGTGTTCTCAGCGCGTTTGCGGTGGCTATCCGGGTGGACTTCGGCGTGTGGCCTCTTTTGATGTATGTATTTGTCGTAAAGTCTTCCGACATAGGGGCTTACACGTTTGGTCGACTTTTTGGCAGGCATAAATTCGCCCCTGTAATCAGTCCGGGCAAGACCTGGGAGGGTATGTGCGGGGCGGCGGCGGTCGCGGGGCTGGTATCGGTTGCGTTCGCAGTCTGGTGTGCTATAATCGGGGTGAGTTGGTTTACCGCCCTGCTTTTCGGCGTTTTTTCGGCATTTATAGGTCAACTGGGCGATCTGGCCGAGTCGATGTTGAAGCGGGATGCCGAACAGAAAGACTCGGGGCGGAAGGTGCCCGGTTTCGGGGGGATCCTCGATGTGGTTGATTCGCCGCTTGTTGCGGCGCCGTTTGCCTACATGTTCTTCCGATATATCGCCTGAATCGGGCTGCGCGATGCGTTTTGATGTGGAGAACTGCAATTGGAAGTGGATGTTGAGATAAATCCGGAAATCGAGCCGATTGAACTTCTGGGACCGGCGGACAGTCATCTCAGGCTGGTTCGCGAACTGCTGGACGTGAAGATCAGCGCCAGGCAGCAGAATCTGCATATAGAGGGCCAGGAACGCACGGCCAGAGAGGCTGCGGAGGTTTTGGTCCAGATGCAGAACATCCTGCTGCGGGAGCGGCCTCTGACGGCGGCTGATGTTAAGGCGCTTATAAGTGCCGGAAAGAGCGCTCGACTGGGGGAAGAGTCCGATACAATCCCGGTATACGCTCCAAAACGCGTTGTAAGGGCCTCCACGCCGGGCCAGTCGAAGTACATTCAAACGATGATGAAGAACGATGTTACGTTCTGCACGGGTCCGGCGGGAACGGGCAAGACGTACCTGGCGGTCGCAGTTGCTGTTTCGATGCTGCGGCGCAAACAGATACGCAAGATCGTGCTGGCCAGACCGGCGGTGGAAGCGGGCGAGAAACTGGGGTTTTTGCCCGGTGATTTGCAGGCAAAGGTGAATCCTTATCTGCGTCCACTTTTCGATGCGCTCGAGGATATGATGGAATTTTCCCAGATGAAGAAGTTCACGGAGCTGGACATCATCGAGATCATTCCTCTGGCGTTTATGCGGGGCCGGACGCTCAATGAAGCGGCAATAATATGCGACGAAGCCCAGAATACATCGGCTCTTCAGATGATGATGGTCCTGACGAGGCTGGGCCACGGATCGAAGATGATTATTACCGGCGATATAACGCAGGTGGATCTGGTTTCCAGCCAAAGAAGCGGTATGGTCGAGGCGATAGATACTCTCAAACGGGTAAAGGGCATAGGTGTTGTGGCGCTGAATCAGAAGGATATTGTAAGGCATAAACTCGTGCAGAACATTGTTAGGGCGTACAAGCGGCGGCAGGAAAAGAAGGAATAAACTCCGGGTCGGGGTGCTCGTAAGGTGCAGCCCGGCCGGTCTAAAATATGGGCGTATTCAAAAAGACAAATCCCAGACGCAGTCAGGTTCGCAGAAACCTCTCGGCCGACCGGATCGGGAGACTCGATCATCTGGTCAATACCGACGTGGTAACTTCTGTGTTGATCTGGTTGCTTTTCGTCGCCGTTTGCGTGCCCATTCTGGCTTTCGAGTTCATACGGGAGGCCAGGTACGTTCAGCTTGGCCTGACGGCGATCATAGTGATTGTGGCAAGCGCCGCCGGCGGTTCGTACATAAGGCATTATCAGAAACGCATTCTGCGAAACCACACGCGTGCGGCGTCTCTGGCGACGCTTTTCGCAATCATGCTGGCGGCGACGAAACTCGGCGTGCTGCTGTCGGGAAACACGCACTGGGCGACCGGCGGAGCGGTTATTACGGCCATAATACTGGCAATAGCTTACGATCAGCGTTTTGCGATCGGAATGAGTGTATTCTACTGCGTTCTGGGGGCGGTGGCCGCGGGGCCCGACGGCGGTTCGGCCCGGATAGCGGCTGAAAACGAGCTGACAGGACTGAGCCTTCTGCTGACGATGCTGACGGGTTCGCTGACGTGCTGTTTTGCCCTGGCGGAAATCCGTACGCGGATGAAGTTGATCAACGTCAGCGTGGCCACCGCCGGGCTTACTTTTATTTCGGCCGGGGCGCTGGGAATGATCCGAGAGGCCATGGGATTGAGCGAAGTTCTGGCGGTCGGGGCCTATCACGGCGTGATGGCGCTGCTGATGGGGCTGCTGATGCAGAGCTTGCTTCCGGTTATCGAGAAGGCTTTCCGGATCGCTACGAGTATGACGCTGCTGGACCACAGCGACGCGAATCAGCCGCTGCTGAAGAGACTGGCCATGGAGGCTCCGGGAACCTTCAGTCACAGTTTGATGATCGGCACCATAGCCGAAGCCGCGGCCGAGGCAATCGGACGCAATGGACTGCTGTGCAGAGTGGGTGCGTACTATCACGACATCGGCAAAATAAACAAACCGCGGTATTTCGTTGAAAACGAAATGGGCGCCGCGAGCCGTCACAAGGAACTGTCGCCGGCAATGAGCCAGTTGATTATCGTGGGCCATGTTAAAGACGGCATTGAAATGGCAAAGGAATACGGTCTTCCGGCGGTTCTGCGACAGTTTATCGAAACGCATCACGGAACTACGCTTGTGGTGCCGTTTTACGCCGAGGCGATAAAGAAGCACGATTCGCCTGTGAACAAGGGGCGAAAGCCAAAGGAAGCGCCTCCATCGGAAAGCGAGTTCAGGTACGCCGGTCCCAAGCCGCGCACCAAGGAAGCCGGTATAGTGATGATAGCCGATGCGGCCGAAGGAGCGGTAAGGGCTTTGCGCGAGGTTACGCCGACGAAAATCGAATCGGTGGTCCATTCGATCGCCATGAAGCGTCTGCAGGACGGACAGTTCGACGAGTGTGATTTGTCGCTGAGAGAATTGAGTCAGATTGTGGGGGCACTCTCGAAAGCACTGGCGTCGCACTATCACGGCCGGATAGCATATCCGCAATTGCCCGAGAACGGCCGGGAGAACGGGGACTCAGGGCCCGTAAGAGCAGATAGAAAGGCTGCCGGCTCGAAAAAATGATAACGGTCCAGTTCAGTACGAATTATTCAGGGGCGGAACTTTCGGAGGCGGACGTCGACGAGCTGGTGCGCGGAATTTGCGAGCGTTTGGAGATTAGCGACGGGGCGATAAGTGTTGCCGTAGTGGACGACGGGGAATTTCGCGAGCTGAATAAGCGGTTTCTTAACAGGGACGGCACTTCCGATTGTCTGAGTTTCGATCTGTCGGACGAGAGCGGCAGAGATTTTTCGATAGTTGTCAACGGCGAAGTAGCCGCGTCCGAGGCTCGGTCTCGTAAGCATTCGGCGCGTGCGGAGTTGGCTCTTTACATTGTCCACGGCATGCTGCACAATCTCGGTTTTGACGATTCGACCGACAGCGAAGCCGAGAGGATGCACCGGGCCGAAGATGAGATTCTTGGGGATTTCGGGTACGGTGTCGTATACAAGGATTAGCCGCGGGCCGAGCGGTTTGGCCGGCGTTTCAGGTTTAAGTTGAAAGGTAATGTTGGGTGAGTTACGAAGGCTGGGCAACGGTTTTTATATGCCTCAGTGCCATAGGTACGACTTTTTTTTCGCTTGCGGGCGTTTCGTTGCGTGTTTATTCACACGTTCGGCTGCAGGAGGCTTTCAAGGCTATAAGAAAAGAGAAGCTGGCGGATAAGCTCATGGCCGACGCCGAGAGGCTGATACTGGCGTGCTCGCTGTACCGGCTACTCTGCAATATGGCGGTGGTTCTGCTGCTGGTTTCGCTGCTAATAAAGCCGCAGGACGGAGGCGCGTCGGTGTGGGATTACGTATTGACGGCCGCGGTGGCCCTGGCGATATTCGGGGTGCTGGGTCTTGCGGTGCCGCATGCATGGGCCAAGTACGCCGGCGAGAAGGTGCTCAGCAGTACTTACGGTGTGCTGGTATTTTTCGCTTTTCTGGCGGCGCCGGTGCTTTATCTCTGGAAATTGCTCGATGGGCTTGTCAGGCGGCTTGCGGGGGTGCCCGAGGCAACGCCGGAAGAAGAGCACGACGAGAAGCAGGAGGAGTTTTTGACCGGCCTGGAGCAGCAGAGGATCGAAGGCGTTATGGATGCGGAAGAGCAGCATATGATCGAGAACGTGCTGGAGTTGAGCGAGACCACCGCGGGCGAGATAATGACGCCCAGAACGGATATAGTCGCGCTCGAACTAAACAGCGATCTGGAGACCGTTTTGAAGACAATTTCCGAGGCCGGGCATACGCGGGTGCCGGTTTTCGAAGAGAATATCGACAAGATTGTCGGACTGGTGTACGCCAAGGATCTGCTTAACGAGATAGGCGCGGATCCGGCGGAATTTGATCTGCGGGAACGGATGAGGCCGGCTTATTTCGTGCCTGAAACCAAGTCGCTGAGGATTCTGCTGCACGAGTTTCAGACGGAGAAGCTGCATATCTCGGTTGTTCTGGACGAATACGGCGGAACGGCCGGCATAGTGACACTCGAAGACATACTGGAGGAACTGGTCGGCGAGATCACTGACGAGTACGAGGAGACCCCTGTCGAATCGGTTATGGAGATCGACGAGAACACGATCGAGGTGGATGCTCGTATGTACGTTGATGACATTAACGATCAGTTCGGGCTGGATCTGCCGGAGGACGAAGATTACGACACGGTCGGCGGGTTTGTGTTCTCGGTTCTGGGTTATATTCCAAAAGCCGGGGAAACATTCGAGAAAGCGGATATGAAGTTTACGGTGGTCAGCGCCGAACCTCGGAGCATCAAACGTATTCGAATCGAGAGAACGGCAGAGCTGCAGTGATGCTATTGAAGGACGAGGGCATCTGCATACGGACGGTCGATTATTCGGAGACTTCGCAGGTACTGACGTTTTTTACGCGGGAAAACGGCAAAACAGGCCTTATTGCGAAAGGTTCGAAGCGGGCGAAATCGGCGTTCGGAGGGCCAATCGAGGTTTTTTCTTACGGTAAGATCGTGTTTTCGCCGGCCCGTGAAGAAGGTCTGGGGACTTTGACCGAATTCGATTGCGACTATGGGGCCATCGCCGCAAGCGGGCTTTCACGCAGTCTTTTCGGGCTCAACTGCTGTTTGCTGGCGGCCGAACTTCTGAACAATCTGACCAACGAGGGTGATTCACATCCGGTGCTCTTCGAAGCATTCTTTGACTTTCTTCGGGACGCGGCGGCATCGTGCGCACAGGGCCAAAGACGGGAGTTGCTTGCGCTGCTTATTGTCTTCGAGTTGAGACTGCTTGGTGAAGCGGGTCTGAGACCTGTGCTGAATGCATGTTCGAACTGCCGCAGGCCCTATGGTACCGGTTGGAAAGAATGCTACTTCAGCAGCTCAGCAAACGGGCTTATTTGCAGAGATTGCGAGGGAAGTTTCCCCGACAGAATGACGATCCCGAGGCGGTTCGGGGCTGTTTTGAGCCAAATCAAACTGCTGGCGGAGGCCGATGAGAAGACGCTATTGGGCATAGAGAAGCTGTTTTTGAGCCATTTTACTTATCACCTTCACCGTCCGCCGAAAATGGCGAAGTATGTTACGGGGGTGTAATCGCGTGTTCAGTCCTGTTCGAACAGGTCGGACTCGGGCTGTTGTTTTCGGCGTTTAGATTGCCTGGAGCTAAGGTTAAGGTGGCTGCAGGCCTGCTCGGTAATTTCGCGGCCCCGCTTGGTTCTGCGGACGAAGCCTATCTGCAGCAGGTACGGCTCTACGACATCCTCGAGAGTGTCGCGTTCTTCTCCGAGTGTGGCCGCTATCGCCTCGATTCCAGCGGGACCTCCGTTGTATACATTGACCAGGGCACGCAGGAATGCGCGATCGAGTTGGTCGAGTCCGAGCGAGTCGATCTGCTCCATTTTCAGCGCGTTTTCGACGATGTCTCTGCTGAGGATTCCGGAGCCTTTGACCTGGGCATAGTCGCGGACGCGTTTGAGCAGTCTGTTTGCGACACGGGGTGTGCCCCTGGAACGGCCGGCGATCAGTTCCAGAGTGCCTTCATCGCAGGGCAATTCGAGCAGGTCGGCGGATCTTGCAAGGATTTGCGTCAATTCATCGGCATCGTAGTAATCCAGATGGTAGAGCATTCCGAATCGGCTGCGGAGCGGGGCGCTGAGCAGGCCCGCACGTGTGGTCGCACCGACCAGGGTGAAGCGTTTGAGCGGGAAATTGATCGTTTTTGCGTGCAAGCCGCTGTCGACGGTGAAATCGACTTTGAATTCCTCCATGGCCGGGTAGATGAATTCTTCAACGGTGGTGCTCAGACGATGGATTTCATCGATGAACAGGACATCGCCCGTGTTTATGTTGCTCAGCAGACCCATAACGTCGCCGGCTTTTACCAGAGCCGGCCCGGATGAACACCTTATCTTTGCGTTCATTTCATTTGCAACTACATTGGCGAGGGTTGTCTTGCCCAGACCGGGAGGGCCGTAGAAGAGGACGTGTTCCAGCGGCTCGGAGCGTTTTCTGGCCGCGGTGATGGCGATGGAAAGTTTTTCGCGCAGATTGGGCTGACCGACGCACTGGTCGAGCGATTTGGGCCTGAGTGAGGTGTTGAAAGTCTCCTCGACATCGTTGAGTGATTGGCCGCCTATGATTCTGCCTATTGCCATATCCTGATCCTATACCTCCACGCCCTGCTTGAGCCTGTAGACCAACGGCACAAGCGTTTCCGCGGAATCGACTTGCGGGTGCTTTTTACAGGCCAGTTCTATGAGTTCGATCGCTTCGGCCCTTTTCTCGCCCCACGCTATGAGGATTTCCAGGGCTTCGACCTGGAACGGTACAAATGCCGGGGATGCAGCGGCTTTGGCTGACTCTGCGCCCACGGCGAAATCTCCGAGTTTGCCTTTCAGTTCGGCGATAATCTGCTGGGCCATGCGTTTGCCGACAGAGGGCAGTGAGAGCAGGGTCTTGTCGTCGCCGTTTTCTATGGCTGCGGCGATTGTGGCAATCGGAACGCTGAGGCATCGCAGGGCTTTCTTGATTCCTATTCCTTTTACTTTCGTGAACTTGGTGAAGAAATCCCTGTCCGAAGGCGTCAGGAAGCCTATCATGCGGGGGATGAGATTGCCGCCTGCGGGGGTTCCTTCGTAGTATTCCATCGTGCACAGGGTTACGTTTGAGCCGATGCTGTCGGACAATGCGCTGACGCAATACCCCGGCAGCATGACCTCGTATGCGATTTGCCCGACTTGAACAAGTGCTGTTTCCCGGTCGAGCCTGAGAAGCTTACCCTCTATCCTGGCAATCATAATTTTCAGTCCGTTGAATTAGCCCGCGCTGCAGGCGGGTGCGAATTTCACCCTCGGCTATGTCAGCCCGGAATACTCCGTTTGGCGGCGTTTGCACAGCACAGAGCCGCTGCGATTGCATCGGCCACATCGTTTGGCTCGGGCGGCTGAGCCAGTGCCAGAACCGCCTGAATGGTGCGCTGAACCTGCTGCTTGCCGGCCCTGCCGTTACCGGTTACGGATTTCTTTATGCGAGTCGCACTGAAGCTCCTGACTTCGACGCAGGCTTCGGCACAGCACTGTAATATAACACCTCTGGCGTGGCCCATCAATATCGCAGTTCGGGGATGTGCGTAATGCGAGTATAACTCTTCCACGGCGACGGTATCGGGTGCGAATCCGTTCAGCAAGCGGCGCATGTCTTCGGCTATCTGACGGAGCCTGGCCGGCAGGGGCAGGGATGAGTCGGTGCGAAGCACCCCGGCCTCGTTGAGCATCTGGTCTTCGGATTCCAGGACCAGGCAGGCGTAACCGCAGACCTGCAGGCCCGGGTCTATGCCCAGAATTTTCATTTCCATCTCCACTGCGTGGCTTGAGGTTTATCTTCGAGGACGATCCCGATATCGTCGAGTTTATCCCGGATTTCGTCGGCCCGGGCAAAATCTCCGGCCTGTCGGGCGGTGCGGCGTTGTTCGATGAGCAGATCGATCAGTTTGTTCATCTTCTGTTCATCGACGGAGGCTGTCTGGGGGTAGTCCTGTTTGACTATGCCGAGCACCGCCGCTCCGAGTTTCGTGAAGAGGTCGTCCACCGCGTTCAACGAGGCCGGCTCGACGGAATCGTCTTGGAGGAGTTTGTTGGTCGTCCGGACCATTTCAAAAATCACCGAAAGTGCTATCGAAGTGTTTAGATCATCGTTCATCGCCTCTTCGAATCTGGTCCTGAACTGTTCGAGCTGCTCGGTTATCGCAGGGTCCGCCTCGCCCTCGACGGCGGTCGGGAGTTTCCTGCGAAGGGCCTGAACGGTCTCGGTTATTCTCTTGTAGCCGCTCTCGGCGGCGAACAGAGCCGCATCGGAGAAGTCGATGGGGCTGCGATAGTGGCTGTTCAGGATCAGTTGTCGCACGGCCAGCGGATCATAGCTTTTTGTCAGCCTTTCGTGCGTGCCGGAGAAGGCCTGTTTGAGATTTATGAAGTTGTTGAGGCTTTTGCCCATCTTGCGGCCGTCGACAGTGACCATATTGTTGTGCAGCCAGTAGCGGACGAAGGGTTTACCGTTTGCTGCTTCGGCCTGGGCGATTTCGCATTCATGGTGCGGGAATTTGTTTTCCAGCCCACCGCCGTGTATGTCGATCGTTTCGCCAAGATATTTATTGGCCATGACCGAGCATTCCAGATGCCAGCCCGGATAGCCCATGCCCCAGGGACTGGGCCATTGCATAATGTGATTCGGTTCGGCTTTCTTCCAGAGGGCGAAATCCGTGGGATTGCGTTTGTCGGGCGAAACTTCGACGCGTGCTCCCGCGAGCATTTCCTCGGTATTTCTGCCGGACAGTTTGCCGTAGTCGGCGAATTTCTCTACGTCAAAGTACACCGAGCCGGCCGCTTCGTAGGCGTAGTCCTTTTCAAGCAGTTTTTTGACCAGTTCGATTTGCTCTATTATGTGTCCCGAAGCTCTGGGGCTTATGTCGGGTCGCAGGCAGTTTAGCCGGTCCATATCCTCGAAAAAGCTGCGTGTGTAATACTCGGCCAGCGCCATGGGGTGTTTGTGCTCTTTTCGTGCGGCGGCGGCTATCTTGTCTTCGCCTTCGTCGGCATCGTCGGTGAGGTGGCCGACGTCGGTTATATTCTGGACGTATATCACGGTGTAGCCCAGGTATCGCAGGTATCGCACGAGTATGTCGAAGCTGACGTAACTTTTGGCATGGCCAAGATGGGCGTGTCCGTAGACGGTCGGGCCGCAGACGTATACGCCGGCCCTGTCTTTATGCACGGGCTCGAACGGCTCTTTTTTTCTGCTGAGGCTGTTGTAAAGCTCTAAGGTCATCAGTAGTGTTTTCTCCTTGCCTTGTTTTCGTTGGAGGCTAGCGGAATTTTCTTCGTGCGCCGGCTTCGAGCATTGCGACCGCGGTAGCGGCCATGGCCTGGCCTTCTCCGATTTCGCCTATTCCCTCATTCGTCTTCGCTTTTACGTTGACTACGGTAAAATCTATGCCGAGCAAACCGGCGATGCATCGCTTTATCTGACCTTTTACGGGGCCGAGTTTGGGCTGTTCGGCATGGATGGTCAGATCGATGTTTATTACGCGCCAGCCTTTCTCCTGGAGTTTGTCTTTGACTATGTACAGCAGTTCCTTGCTGTCTATGTCTTTCCACATATCGTCGGTATCCGGAAAAAAGGCGCCTATATCGCCCATACCGGCAGCACCGAGCAGGGCATCGATTATCGCGTGAAGCGCAACGTCTCCATCGCTGTGGCCCGCCAGACCGCCCGGATAAGGCAGGTAAACGCCGCCGAGCATGAGCTTGCGACCTTCGACGACCCTGTGAATGTCGGTGCCTATGCCGATTCGATATTGTGACTCGTTGTCGTCAATCACAATACGCCCTTTGTACTTGGGATGTCGGTTCCGATGACCTTAACGGCAGAGGCAAGGGCCTGGCCCAGGGCTTTGAATACGGCTTCGGCAATGTGGTGGCTGTTTGTGCCGTAGGGGACGTTTATGTGGAGGTTGAACCTGCCGGTATTCGAGAAGCTGCGGAGCATTTCCTCGATGCATTCGACGTCGAAATCACCGATCTTGTCGGTTCTGAATTTAACGTTATAGACGCAGCGCGGTCTGCCGGAGAGATCCAGTGCGATGTTTGCCAAAGCGTCTTCCATCGGAACGGAGCTGTGGCCGTATCTGGCAATTCCCTTTTTGTCTCCGAGGGCTTCGAGCAGGCACTGGCCCAGGCAGATGGCGATGTCTTCGACCGTGTGGTGAGCGTCCACTTCCAGGTCGCCGGTTGCCTTGATGGTGAGGTCGATTTTGCTGTGTTTGCTCAGATGGGTGAGCATGTGGTCGAGGAAGCCCACGCCCGTATCGATCTCGTAGCTGCCCGCTCCGTCGAGGTTCATCTGACAAAAGACGTCCGTCTCCTGCGTTTGCCTGTGAATTTTGGCGATTCTCTGTTCCATGAGCCATCCTTATGACATTATGTCTTGCAGGGCCGCAATGAGTTTGTCGTTCTGCTCGGCGGCGCCTACGGTGATTCGGAGCTTGTCGGCCAGGCCGGGTTTGTCGAAGTATCGAACGTATATGTTGCGTTCGGCGAGTTTTTCGACAATTTGGGCCGCGTTGTGATCCGGACACCTTGCGAGAACGAAATTAGTGTGGCTTGCGGGTACGTCAAAACCCAAAGCCGCGAGTCGTTCGGTAAGTGTATTTCTCTGGGCTTTTATCTTGTCGACATTTTCGCTGAAGTAGTTATGGTCCTTTATTGCGGCTGTGGCGACTTTTATGGCCACTGTGTCGACGTTGTACGAATCTTTGACCTTCATCAGACCGGCGATCATGTCGGGGTTCGCCAGTGCGTAACCGAACCGCAGGCCTGCCAGAGAGTAGCCTTTGCTCATTGATCTCAAGACGATGAGGTTGTCGAGATTCTCAATCAGCGAGGCGGCTTTTTCTTCGGCGAAATCGGCGTAGGCTTCGTCTATCAGCAGAACCCCGTTCAGTTCGTCCGCAAGGGATGCGAGTTCGTTTGTGCTGACGAGCGTCGCGCTGGGGGCGTTGGGATTGCAGACGATGGTCAGAGCGGCTGCGGTGGTGGTGAGCCTGGCCGGCAGGTTGAATTCTTCGTCGAACGGTATTTCGATTGCGGGGCAGTTTTGCAGGTTGGCGAGCACCGGGTAGAGTGAGTATGTTGGAACCGGGTATGCGACGGGCCTGTCTTGGTCGCAGAAGCATCGCAGCGCGATGTTGAGCAACTCGTCGCCTCCATTGCAGCACATGACGCATTCGGGCGAAACACCGTTCAACTCGGCGGCCGCCTCGCGGAATTCGGTTGCAACGGGGTCGGGGTATCTTCGAAGCTGCTCGGGTTCTATCTCTGCCAGAGCGTTCATGACGGCCGGCGAAGGCGGATAGGGGTTTTCGTTGGTGTTCAGCTTCACCACGTCGGTTCGGCGCGGTTGAAAACCCGGCACGTAGCCTTCGGCCCTTTCGATGTTTTCACGAAAATATCCCATTTGCTGCTCCGAAATACGATTCGACGCGATTATATGCGCATCGGGCTGTCATTAAAAGGGTGATTTTTGGCATAATTGACCACAAGGGGAGGGTATGACGGTCTGCATGAGGCGGCGTTCTGCGTTATTTCTGACAGTAGTCTATCAGCCGGGCGATTTCGCTTCTGAGATCCTTGCGATGGACGATCATGTCGACGAAGCCGTGTTCGAGCATGAACTCGGCTGTCTGGAAGCCTTCTGGCAGCTCGACTTTTATTGTCTCCGCGATGGTGCGAGGACCGGCGAAACCGATCAGAGCGCCGGGTTCTGCGATTGTGCAGTCTCCGAGCATTGCGAAGCTGGCGGTAACTCCTCCGGTCGTCGGATCGGTGAGAACCGGGATGTAGAGGCCTCCGGCCTGGTCAAGTTTTGCCAGTGCCGCGGAGGTTTTGGCCATCTGGCCGAGCGAGACCACGCCTTCGTGCATTCTGGCTCCTCCGGAGCAGCAGACGACCACCAGGGGGAGCTTCTCGGCGAGTGCCTTTTCGGCTGCGACGGCGAACTTCTCACCTACGACAAAGCCCATCGAACCCATGAGAAAACCGGGTTCCATGACCCCGAGGATCACGCCGCGGCCTTTTATGAAGGCCTTGCCGATTCGCATGGCCTCTTTGACGCCCGTTTTTTCCTCGTCGCGGCGAATGCGCTGCTTGTAAGTGGTGCCCCTGAACTTGAAGTCGAGGGGGTCGCTGCTTTTGAGATCAACGAGTATTTCCTGGAAGGAATCCTCATCTACGAGGTATTTTATGCGGATTCTGGACTCGAGGCGGAAATGATGGTTGCATTCCGGGCATACGTTGAGGTTCTTTTCCACGGCGCTTTTGTAGAGCATGTGCTCGCAGCCGGGGCACTTCATCCAGAGGCCCTCGGGCATTTCCCGCCGGGGTTTCAACGAAAAACCATTCCATTTGGATTTGGCCTGTTTTGCCATTCGAATCCCTGTTATCTGTGTTCCGGTCTGCGCAATGGGCGTACAGAGGCCCGCAAAATCGACTTCGGCTGTTCGGCTATTTTACCGAAAGTGCGGGTGCAATACCATTAAAATCAGCGGGCCGCGGCCCGGATTGCGTTTACCGCTGCAACCCGGTCCGGCCTGGCGAAAACGGCATTGCCGGCGACGAGAGTGTCGGCCCCATAGCAAACGACTTCAGGTGCGGTCTCAGGGCTTATGCCGCCGTCCACTTCGATTCGCACGTCCGGACCGACGATTTCGCGGATTGCCTTAACCTTAGCGGCGGCCTCGGGCATATACTTCTGGGCACCGAAACCCGGATGGACCGTCATAACGAGGACCATGTCGCATATCGGGGCTACCGCTGCAACGGCATCCACGGGTGTTTGCGGGTTTAGGCAAATTCCGGCCGTCAGTTCCATTTTGTGGAGTTTTTCAACGAGCTTTTCGGGCTTATCGACTACTTCGATGTGAAAAGTTAAGTGATTCACACCCGCATCGGCGAATGGTTCGGCGTACTTTTCGGGGTCTGTGATCATGAGGTGGCTGTCGAAAACCAAGTCGGTGCACTTGCGAAGGCTGGCGACGACGGGCGGACCGATGGTCAGATTTGGAACGAAGTGGCCGTCCATGACATCAAGATGCACGATGTTTACGCCGGCCGCTTCGATCTGGGCGATCTCGTCGGCCAGCCGCGAAAAATCGGCACTGAGTATGGACGGCGCTACCTCTATTGTTCCTGCTTTTGGCAGTCGGATATCGGCCATAGCGATGTTATGTAACTAAAGCCGGTTGCGGCTTACTTGTCGTCCAGGATTTCCAGGCTTTTGAACTTCTTGCCTTCGAGAAACTCCAGGGAAGCACCGCCGCCGGTGGAAATATGGCTGATTTTGTCTTCGAGACCGAGCTTTTTGACTGCACTGGCGCTGTCGCCGCCGCCAATGATGCTCCTGGCGCCGTTATCCGTGGCTTTTGCTACAGCCTGTGCAACGGCTTTGGTGCCTTTGTCGAAAGGCTCCATTTCGAAGACTCCCATAGGTCCGTTCCAGACAATGGTTTTGGCTCCCTCGAGCTTCTCGGTGAAAAGCTTGATAGTCTCAGGGCCTATGTCCATTCCCTGCCAGCCGGCTTCGATATCTTCGGAAATGACCTTGTTCTCGGCTCCGGCCTTGAATTCCTGTGCAATGACCGTATCGACCGGCAGAACCATTTCACAGCCGGCTTCCTTGGCCTGCTTCTGCAATTCGACGGCGTTGTCTAGAAATCCGTCCTCGCAGAGACTGTCGCCTATCGCCCTGCCTTCGGCCTTGAAGAAGGTATAGGCCATTGCGCCGCCGATCAGAATGCAGTCGACTTTTGAGATCAGATTTTCAATTACGCCCAGTTTGTCGGATACCTTTGCGCCGCCCAGAATGGCCACGAAGGGCCTTTCGGGGTCCGCCAGGGTATCGCCGAGGTACTGAAATTCCTTTTCGATAAGGAAGCCGGTAACCCGGGGCTTGCCCTCCATCAGGACGGGCACGGTATACATGGACGCATTATCCCTGTGTGCGGTGCCGAAGGCGTCATCTACGTAGATGTCAGCCAGGGCCGCGAGCTGAGATGCGAACTCGTCCTTGGCCTTGCGCAACTGATCGTCCTCTTTGGCGGCTTTGTCCTTGATGGTCTCGGCCTTGTGGAACCGGAGATTCTCCAGGAGCATGCAATCGCCGTCTTTGAGGGCCGCAGCTTTGGATTCAGGGTCATCGCCGATACAGTCGTTGGCGAAGACCACTTCCTGATCGAGTAATTCAGAGAGCCTGGCGGCGACGGGCGCCAGCGACATCTTGTCGTCCCGCTCGCCTTTGGGTCTGCCGAGATGGCTCATAAGGATGAGTGAGCCTCCCCTTTCGAGGATATTCTTGATTGTGGGCAGAGCCTTGACGATGCGGTCGTCGCTGGTGATATTACAGTCGTCGTCAAGCGGCACATTGAAATCGCACCGCATCAGGACTTTTTTGCCCTTTACATCAATATCCGCAACGGTTTTTTTAGCCATGTTATTTGTCCGTCAAATGTAAATACCTTTGCTATATAGTTTTACAGCATCCGTGAATTACATCGCGGCCATTTTTTCCATCAGATCGACGCTACGGTTCGAGTAGCCCCATTCGTTGTCGTACCAGCTTACGACCTTGACCATGTCGCCGATTACCATCGTGGAGAGCGAGTCGAAAATGCTCGACGACGGGCTTTTGACGATGTCGCTGCTGACGATAGGCTCATCGCAGTATTCCAGGACGCCGGTCAGCGGGCCTTCGGCGGCCTTCTTCATGGCGGCATTGACCGCTTCTGCGCTGACATCCTTTTTGACATTCACGACGAGATCGACGAGGCTTCCGACCGGAATCGGTACGCGAACCGCGAAACCGTCCAGTTTGCCGTTCAGGTCGGGAATGACCTTACCGATGGCTTTGGCGGCACCGGTCGAGGTGGGGATGATATTGACCGCGGCTGCACGGGCACGTCGCAGGTCAGAGTGGATCTGGTCGGCGACGTTCTGGTCATTGGTGTAAGCGTGGATGGTGGTCATCAGGCCTTTGTCGATGCCGAAGCTGTCGTTGAGGACCTTGGCGACCGGAGCCAGGCAGTTGGTCGTACAACTTGCGTTGGATACACAAGTTACGTCCGAGCTAAGTACGTCGTCGTTGACTCCGAGAACCACAGTGGCCTGAATATCATCCTTTGCAGGCACACTCAACAGTACCTTTTCGGCTCCTGCTTTGAGGTGGTCGGCGTAGCCGCCCTTGGGAGATTCGGCCGTTCTGAAGATGCCGGTGGATTCAAGGACGATTTTGACGCCCATATCGCTCCAGGGCAGCTCAGCGGGGTTCTTGACCGCAACCACTTTGACGGGCTTGTCGTTGATGACGAGGGTATCGCCGTCGACCTTGATCGTGCCTTCCCATGTGCCCATTACCGAGTCATACTTAAACAGGTGCGCAAGGCTCTTTGCGTCAGCCAGATCGTTGATTGCGACCAGTTCAAGGTCGTTATCACGCGACATTATAATTCTTGCGACAGCTCTGCCGATTCTACCGAATCCATTGATTGCAACCTTTGTTGCCATTCGTTTTCTCCTTTACCTAATTAGAAACCGTACTGAAAATGCAGTGTTTACGTTGTTCACCCGACCTTTAGCGCATTCGGGGTAAATTAGCCGGTACTTTATTTGCGGGCTGCAACTATGTCAAGAAATTATTCCGAAAGGCGGAAAATGGGCCGTTATGCGGTGTGGAGCCGATTTGCAGGAGAATTGTGCGGCTGTAGAGCAACGGCAATACCAGCAACGATCTGAACCATTATGTCGAAGTCGAGGTGTATGGGACGCCGGCGGAATAGGCCGGCCGAAGAGAGATGCGTAAGAAGCTCCTTGCCGGAGTGGCGGTTGGGCTGATAGAATTGTGCGGAGTTCTGGAACATGATTTGAAAGGCATTTCGCAGTTTTTGCAGGATTAGGAGACCGCCGGTGGAGCAGATTGAGCGAATAGGAGTATCGCTGGACAGGAAGCTTTTGCAGAGATTCGATGAGCTGATTGCGGAACAGGGTTACGCGAATCGTTCCGAAGCTGTGAGGGATTTGATACGGCAAAGGCTGAGCGCCGAGGAGTTGAAGAATCCGGATACAAACGCGGTGGCCGCGGTTTTTCTGGTTTATGACCACCATTCGACGGGCGTGATCGAGCAGATTCTGGCTCTGCAGCATTCGCACATATTGCAGACTATTTGCGCCACGCACGTTCATTTGGACGCACATGATTGTCTTGAGGTTATTGTTCTGCGGGGGCGTGTGGGGGAGATTAACAAGATGGGAGAGCGGATGCTGAGCATCAAGGGAGTGAAACTGGGCGATATAAACCTTGTTTCGACCAACGGAGAGTGAAGTATTGGGTCAGCGGCGTGGGAGTTTGGCCGATTTTTGCAGATAAGATAAGAAAATCTTGACAAAAGCGGCTGTTTGGAAGTTTAATAAGGGTTTACAATCGGAATTTTGGTTGAGTAGGGGCGATTAGCTCAGTTGGCTAGAGCGCACGGATCACACCCGTGAGGTCACTGGTTCGAGTCCAGTATCGCCCACTCCGGCCTTGCAATGCGTTGCAGGGCCCTTTTTTTGTGTGCAAAACGCCGATTCTCCTCCTACTTGCGGCTGATTGCGGCTGTTTTCGTGTGCCTGCTGCGCCGCTTTTTGCACGGATTTTATATGTCCCGCCGCCGCCTCGAAGTGCTCTTCAGTAACTTGCAGATAATGCTGTCTTGCAACCGCCCTACTGTTGCCGATCCAGGCACAGACAACGTGCTCCGGCCACCGCTCGGCAAGCTCCGTCTGTCGCGTGCTTCGCAGGTTTTGAAACAGCTTCGGCCACGCTCCCAATCCACATGCTCCCACCTGAGCGCCAGGTGCTCAGACGGACACCTGAGGCCGCCAAAGCGGCTCAAGGCGAATATAAGCCGCCACTCGGCATCAGGACAGGCATCAAGCACCTTAGCGGCTTCTTCGCGGCTGATGAAGTAGTACTTCTTCGGATTGCCACGCACCGCCGCCTTGAGTTCTTCAAACGGATTCGAGTTTATCAGGTTCCGCCGCACCGCCGGCCGGAATATCGTCTTGGCCGCACCGCACCGCCTGCGAACAGTGTTCTCCGAGAGATTCTGCTCACCGGCAAGATACTGCCGCCAATCATGTGCATCGGCCTTACTAATCTCCCGCAGTGGCTTCGAATCGCCGAAGAAGTCTCGCAGATTCCTGCACGTGTGGCCGTAGAACGTCGCGGTTCCGGGCTTGACATTGAGTTGAGTTATGAAGGCATCGAGATACTCGCCCAGGGCCGTATCCTGCCGATCAGCAACCAGGCCCACCGCTGCAAGCCTGCCGTATACCTCATCGCTCAGCTTGGCCAGCCAGTGAATAAGCTTGTCATCGACCGTGTCGGCAACGCCGGACGCCACAAGCAACAGTTGCTCGATATGACCTCTGGCCGTTAGAGCCTGTCGCTCAGTGCATTTGCCCAAGCGAACGCTCTTGCGCCGTCCATCACTGGCAACAAACTGAATCCGCTTCCTGCCGTTTGGTTCTCTGGTAATACTTGCCATAGAATCACCGCCTTTTTTTCTTCTTCCGCCTCACTACAATCTCAAGCCCCAGCGCCTCAGCCAACCTATCGAGATTATCATAACTCAGACCGGCAGTGCCACCCATCAATCGGGATAAGTGGCTTTCTGAAATGCCCGTCTCTTTTGATAGCCGATAGCAGGTTTTGTCGCTGGCCCTGATTGCCGCTCGGATTTCGTCAAGAAGTCTGCTCATACAAGATAACATATCACACACTTTCACATTATACAAGTGGTGTTTTCAGTTTTTTTCTGCGTCGCTATTTTCAGCCTGCTTGCATTGCGCCCGCTGCTCAAGCCAACTCTCAAGGGCCTTTACCGGAAAAAGTATAATCTTGCCCTGCCGAACGTGGGGTACAATGCCCTGATCCGCCCAGGTCCACAACGTACGCTCCGATACGCCCACCGCTTTAGCGGCTTCCCTGACTCGCATCGCAAGGCATGGCGTCTGAGGCTTGCGGTCTTCATCTTGCTGTTGTTTCTGTTTTACTCGAATCATTTTCGCTTAGTCCTGATCAAGGCTTATGGCCGCATCATGCGGCTCAGTTCCAGTCCCTATACAAGCGTGACTTTTGTTGCTTCGTCACTCGCATATTCATAAAAAGGCTCGCAAACGTTTACGCAATTTCTCGATGGTTTGCACTCGACAGTTGAACGCCTCAGCGATTCTGGCATCCGTCCAGGCCGGACCATCTGCATCGGCCTTCAAATTCTACTCGACGGTCAGCCACGTCACACTCTCGGCCTCCATCCGAATCGGCACCGCCACCTCATACCCCCGGTTAAGCTCGTAAACCTCCTGCTTGCCTCCGCGTTCGCGAATTCGCGCCTTGTCCTTCAATCCCGTATAATACAGCGGCAGGACAAGTTCCCTCTCCACTGCCTCGGTCAGCGGATTATAAACCATCGCCAACCCCTTGACCTCCAGCTTCGGATTCACATGCAGCAGGCAGTCTATGTCCCGCCCGTCCGCACGCCGCACGTGCACCACATCCGAATCCAGAATCACCCTGTATTTCTTGTAGAAATCCACCCACTTCTTGACAACCGCTTTGGTCCGCTCGCTGTCATAAAGCCTCGGCCCGCGATAACACGCCTGCACGCCGCTGCCGAAATTCTGAGCAAGATGCGCCTCGTAAGCATCCAGATGCTCGGCCAGCGGTTCCAGCGTCGCGGCCGCCCCGCCGCCGTGGTACTGCACCAGCGGCACGAACATCCACCCCATACTCGGCGTCTTCGTCCACGTCCCATCGTAAATATTCTGCCGCCCGTGAATAATCTGCTGATCCCTCGGCAGCGACCAGTTCGTCTCGCGATATCCCATACCGCACTTGTTCGAACCCGACAGATAGTAAAAGTCCGGCACATTCAGATAAATCCCCCGTCCGCGGCACCACTTATAAAAATCGCTGATCACCTTCCACTGTCTGTACTGCGAGTCCACACATCCCTCATGCCCCGGATGCGACCGCGACGCACACCTGTCGCCCGGGTAGGACCCGTCGTGCTCGAGCAGATCGAATCCCGTCTCCTCGAAAAATGCATACAGCTTTCGAAAATACTCCCGCCCCCACTCGCTGCCGATACACGGAGCGTTGCCGAACTTCGCCCCGCCCGGTCGCCCCGTCTCGACGTCGATCACGTCCGTCTCGTCGCTTATCCGCCGGCTCGACAGCAGCGAATATCCGCCAAGCTCGATTCCCTTGCCGTGTGCATAATCCGCCAGTTTCTTCATCTGCTTCAGGTATGCCTCGCTGGTGTTCTCGATATTGAATCCGCTGCCGAAAGTCAGAATCACCATCTCGAATCCCACCTCCGCACACTGGTCGATCGCCAGCTTCACACTCGCCGGATCCGCCCTTCGAACGTGCATCATAATCGGATTCTCCGTCACCCACGGAGCAATCGTCCGGTACATCCGCCGCACCGCCAGCCCGTTGCGCTCCCTCTCGGTGCTGTCGAACACCAGCTCGAACGTCCGGAACGTCTCGAAAGTTCTCCCGGGTTCGATCTCCACGCCCGGCCCCACCTCCGGCCGCGACACCAGCATGCAAGGATTCTCCCGCTTATAGCTGACCTGGGTAAGATACTCCGGATCCTCCTCCCAGTGGGTCGTCTGATTCGCCACATACGCATTCATCCCCCCGAACTCGTAATCGCTCTCGACATGAATGTTCGGCAGGTTCCACCTCTCGTAATTCTCCACGTGCGACTCGTACTCCACCATCGCCAGCACTTCGCTCGCAAACGAATCGAGCCTCACCGCCTCCTTCGATTCGTTGCGTATCGACAGCCATTTGCATATCAGCGGTATCCCGTCGTAAATCTCGTAGTGCACGGAAACCGTCACCTTGCCGAGCCTTGCGAATACCCGCTCCCGCCTGGCTTTCGCCTCCGCATCCAAATCACCGTAAACGGCAAAATCCGAAACCCTGCACCGCGCAAAATCCCCCGGCGTCCCGCCGAAATCATCCGCACCCCCGCTGCGGCTTGTCTTACCCGCTCGAACCACCTTTGGCGATCCCAACTCCTTACTCAACCCCACCTTCGCAACCTCGAACCATTCCTCCCCGTCCAGCGAAGCATCACAAAAAACGCTTCTTTCGCCAATCTCCACCCTCAGATAGTACGCCCTGCCCTGCTCCATCTGGCCGATCAGCCGCTCGCCTCGTCCGTCAAAGATACCGAATCTTCCCTCGCCCGGCCGCAGATAAAACTTGATCACCCGCTGCCCCCACACAACCGCAATCCCCGGCCCCCAACTCGCACTCATATCAGTCCCCGGATCGACCTTCACCTGCACCACCTCGGCCCCCGCCGGCAACTTCCGCTCGGCATACGCGCAGGTATTCGCCCGCGCATAGATCTCCCCGAATTTCCCTTCGTTCATAAACGACGACCGCTCATCGCCCGAGGTTTGGATCGTCCATCCTCGCGAATCCTCCGACAGATCGTCCGCAATCAACAGCTCCCGATCCCGCACCGATGTCCTGACGCGCCCCTTCGACGCCGCCTTCAGCGCATCCTTGCCCAGCCTGTAATCCATCCGCACGCCCGCCCCCTTCGGCGGCCAATCCCTGTTCTCGCAATACCGCACCCGCTTCCACGCAAACCGCGGCTCAGTCTCACCCTTCTGGTAACCAACAAACGAAAATGCCTCCGGATTCGCCTCCAGCCTCTGCACCCACTCATCCAGCAGATAGGCATAATTCGGCTGTCCATCCAGCCCTCCGACTTCGAACTCCACGCCTTCCAGCACTACCTGCGCCTCCGGCTTAACCCCCCGCAGCATCGACTCGCCCGTCATCAGATTATCGAATGCAACCGTCGCCCCGTCCGGCTCGACCCGAATCACCCGCCGAACCAGCCCGTTTTCCAGGACCAGCGATTTTCCCCCATCATCCGTGCGAACCACCGCCCGCTCCTCGACCCCCTCCACCAACCAATCCCGCCCGAAAAGCCCGCTGACCGAAACCAGCACAATAAAAAATTCAAACCAGATTCTACGCATAAAAACCATCCCAAAATCCCAAGGAACCATCGCCCAGCCGCCGGGCCCCAATATTCAATATTCTCCATCAAATAATCAACTCCCCGCCACCGCCACCACCGCTCCGAACACCTCCGCGGCCCCGGCCTGCTTCAACACCTTCGCACACTCACTCAACGTCGCTCCGGTGGTTTTCACATCATCCACCAGCAAGACCCGCCGCCCGGCGAAGCGATGATCCCGCCTCACCGCAAACGCCCCGGCCACGTTCCGCCGCCGACTTGCCGCACTGGCCATCGCCGGCTGCTGCTTCGTATACCGCACCCGCACCAGGTCCGTGCAAAACCGCCGCCCATCGCCCGCCACATACTTCGCCAGCAGCGACGACTGATTATAGCCCCGCCGCAGCCGCCTCCTCCAGTGCAGCGGCACAGCCGCAACCGTATCGACTCGCTCGAAAAACTCACTCCCTTCGGCCGCCGCTCTGACCATCGGCCCAAGCACCGACTCCAGTTCGTCGCCGCCGTTCTTGAACTTCAGTACCAGACTCGAAAGCGCCTTCGTATAGACCCCCACCCGCACAATCCCGTCGAAATGCAGCTTCTCACCCGCACACGCCCCGCACCTGCCCTTCACGATCCCGTACACACTCACATCCCGCCCGCACCGCCGACAACTGCCCGCCCCGCAGCACTGTCCAAGCTCCTCCCAGCACCGCCCGCAAAACGCCCCCTCATCTTCACAAACCCCCTCCCCGCACCCCGCACATACCCGAGGCCACAACAACTGATTCACACCCCGAACGAACCCCAGACCAAGTTGTCGAACAGTCGCAACATTCACCCCCGAAATATACCACCGAAACGATCAGACATCCACCCAAATTCCTTGGGTCAAAAGGTCCGGGTGTACGAAGATAATGTGGCGAAAATGTATACAAACGTCTGTCATGCAGAGCCCCTTCGCCGTGTCATGCTGAGCGCAGCGAAGCATCTGGGCAGCGAAGGAGATTTCCGGCCGAAATCCGGTCGATATGCCACAAACTATTAGTGCACCCAAAGGTCCCCCGTTCTTCCATTTCTCACTTCTTCTTATGACCGGTGGCCGCAAGATAGCGATGCGTAATTCTCACCTTCCCGTCACGTTTCAGCTTCCGCTCCATAATCTCCGCCAGCCTCTCGAACAGCTCCTCCTGATCCTCCCCCCCGGCCATATTTTCGAATCCCGCCGCCGCACCGGTCGCCCGGAGCTTCGCCACCGCCGCCGCTCCGCTTTCGGTCTCGTAGCTCTTATTGCCGCCGTAGTGCCTCAACACCCGCAATCCGGCCAGTCGCATCATAACCGCAAGATAGTGACTCCGAGGCAGAAACCGCGGCCGCACCCACCGGACCAGCTTATCCGGCTGCTCCATGAACGTCAGCATCGTGCAATACACCGCCCCGAACAGCGTATACATCGTATTATCGATAATCGCGACCTTGCCGCCCGGCCGCAGCACGCGCGAAATCTCCTTCACAACCGCCCACGGCCGCAAATAACCCAGCGCCCAGCAATTCGTCACAATATCGAAACTCGCGTCCTCGCATCCGCGCAGATACTCCAGCGCATCGGCCCGAACGAACTCGCACTCATCCCCGTAATTCTCCCTCGCCGCCGCCAGCATACCCTCCGACCGGTCCACGCCCACCACCTTCGCGCTCGTCCGCTCGGCCAACAGCCCCGTCGCGTACCCCGTCCCGCACGTCAGATCCAGAGCCTTCGCCCCCTCCCACGGCTCCAGCAGCTCGATCAATTCCTGCGTCAACCCCCGCATGTGATTGGTCCAGACCTCGTCATATCCGCCCCCGATCCGGTCGTAACTGTCCGTCACCAGATCCGCCGACTCATCCGCACCGAAAAAACGCAGTTTGACCACCCGCCCCATCAACCCAACAGGATGTCGCCGCCTTCGCTTCATTGCCCCATTCTACCGCCCGCTCCCCAAAACACAACCCCTGCCGCACTTTTTCCCGCCGCCCGGAACGGCCGCCCACAACCGCCATGTAAACCGCAGCCGCAATTCCACACTCAAACCTGCACTGCACGACCTTCCAGCGCCAACGCCGGCCGTCGCCAAAGAATCGCACCACCGCATTCTCATTCTGAACACGAACCTAATCGCCACACCCTGTAATTCTGAACAACGAAGCCAACCGCCACATTTTGTCATTCTGAACGAAGCGAAGCGCAGTGAAGAATCTGCCCTCCGACCAGAATTCCTATACCCACCGCGAGATTCGCCCGCGCCTTTCACACGAGTTCCATCCCTCAGAGCATTAAGGCAATCTCAATTCCTCCTTCGCACCATTATTACTCAGCCTTAATCGCCCCTAAAACACACAACACTGCCGTCGATCATACTGATAAAGACACCGCCCTGTCCGACCGCCATCCCATCCGCGACCGGCACACTGTCGATCTTGTATTCGCCCAGTCTCCGACCATCCTCGGCCGAAACCGCCCACAACAGACCGCCCATCTTGCCCCGCCACGCATCATCCTGCTTCTTCAACTCACGATTCACGTCATCATCGGCTCCCTGCAGATAACCGTGCATCTTCGTCTCATCCGCCACGTCGGGCGGCCCCGCAATAAAAAGATTCCCGCCCGCCAGAGCCATCGAATTGACCAGCAGCCCCAGCGAGGTCTTCTGCCAGTGCACCGTATGCCCGTTAACACGCACGCCCCCGTCCTGCCCCCGGTTCTTTTTATTCCCGGCCTCGTCCCCTCCCGGACCCTTATCCACCGCATACAGATGATAAGTCGTCCTCGGATGCAGCATATTGCCCAGCGGACTCGCGCGGAAAGCATACGCCCGCAAATCATCCAGCACCATCGTCCGCCCCGACGGATTCGAATTCCGCGATCCCGCATACGCGCCCCACCCCTCCCCGCAGTCAGCACCATAAATCAGATAAGACCGGTGAAACCACAGGTCGTCCAGAAACCCCGTCTGGCAGAAGAGATGTTTCTTGTTTTCGGACCCCGCCCCCGCCCGCGGCCCCCTTCGCTTTCTATTCGGCAGCGTCGGAGCAACCCTGACCCGCTTGCCGTCCATTGTAAAATTCTGCTCCTGCATATACACCCGCTCGCCGTCACTCGACAGAACATCGTCGTTCGCCACGGGCATGTACTTGGCCTGAATCAGCGTATGCAGATTCTTCCCCGTCGCCGGATCCTTCTCGTCCAGCACAGTCTCCGATATCTTCTCCCCCGTCACCGGATCCAGCCGAACCAGACGCATCCCCCCGTCCAGAAACATATTCCGCCCCGCCAGAGCATAAACCGTATCGGCCTCGATCAGCACACTCCCATGCACCGGCCACACCGACTCCGCCCGCTCATAGCAAACATTCTGCCTGTCCTCCGGCGCCACCAGATACCGCCACACAATCTCTCCGTCCTCCGCCCGCAGACAGTACACCCGTCCGTCCCCGCAGCCGAACAGCACCATGTCCTTGTACAGCGTAGGCGGCGAATCTATCCTGCCACCCGCCAGGTACCGCCAGACCGTCTTCCCCAACCGCGCATCGAGCGCATGAAGCGTATGACTGTCAACGCTCGCCACATAAACCCTTCCACCGCTTACCACCGGCTGGGTCAACTTGCCACCCAGCTTGACCTTCCAGGACTTTTTAACGTCCGCCGCCACCTTCGCCCGAATACTCCCGCTCCGCGAAGCATCCCCGCGATAAGTCACCCACGAAGACGCCGAATCGCCCGCCGCCTCTGGCTTATGCCCATACGAAGGCCCCTTCTCCAGCCGGTCCCCAGTGTAAGCGTCAGAGGCGCCACCCTGGCCTCATACTCCCAGACCACCCTGCCCGAATCCGCCTCAATCGCCTTAATAACCCGCTCCGGACTTTCCGTCGTCCACGCCCACCCGCTGTTGGCCCGCCGAATCTCCTTGTAGTTGCTCGTCTCGGCCGTGTAATCGATCGCGCGGGCCTTCGGATCCACCACCAGGTACAAAACCCCGTCCGCCAGCAATATCTCCTGCGTCGGCCTGGTCCCCTCATAAGTCCTCACAGTCTCGCCCGTTGTCGCATCGACCGCAACCACCGGCTCCGCCAGCCCCGCCGCAACATAAACCCTGTTCCCCACCGCAACCAGCTTGCGAGGATAGTGTCCCGGCCCGCTCTTCAGCGGCCAGTTAGTCGGATGCCATTCCGTCAGATCCTTCTTCCACAGTAGCGTGCCGTTGAATGCATCCCTGGCGATCAGCACCCACCGCGGCGACAGATAAATGTGGCTCCGAAGTCCCTCATCCATTACGTAGAACACCCTCCCGTTCGCAGTCACCATCGCGTGCATCACCGTCATGAAATCATGGTTCCGCAGCCACTTCGGTCCGGCCATCCACTGGATTCTCCGCGGCGGCCCGACAACTTTATCCCGCCCCACCATGGTCCCCTGCGGGTCGTGATGAAAATGCGTCCACTCATCCAGTTCTTCCGGCCGCTCTTTCGCAATCCTCTCATTGTTCATGCACAGAACGCCCCCCGGCGCCAGCACCCGCATCATCTCACGCCTGGACACATCAGTCTCGCCGGTAACGACTATCAGATTCACCAGATTGTCGATATACGGTAGATGCTCACCGTCAAACTCACGCACAGTGACCTTCCCATACAGCCCCTTGTCCGCGACAGCATTCCGCGTACCGGCCACCGCTTCCAAATCGGTATCCAGTCCCTGGACCAGATACGCATCACCGACCCGCAGAGCCGCGGTAAGATTCCCGTCCCCACAGTTGACATGAACCACGAGCCCGCCCTTAACCCCCGCTGACTCGACAATCCGGCGGGCGTCATCTGAAACATCTGCACACGCCGCAGCCGCGATCACACATGAAACCACCGAAGAAACCAGAAATTGCACACAAGCCTTCATAACCGCATCTCCAAAAAGACGAGTCAAAGAACCAACCGCTATATTCTACCCTACTGCGACCCAATTACCAGCGCCCGCAATTCACAAGGCTCCATTCTCAGCTTCACCGCCCCGCCTCTCCCGATCTGCTCCCCGCTGACCGCATCCCGTACATCCCCGCGTACGCCCAGGTCCACCTCGACCTCCTTTGCACCATACCCCGTATTCGCCACCGCAAAATACGTGCCCCGCCCGTCTGTCTCTATCTTTCGCACCACCACCTCTCCATCGCTGCATGCCCCCTCAACAACCTTACTGGGCATGGCCGGCAGCGATAGAAACGCCGCATTGAACGCCCGAACATACTCCGGGAATCCCCGATTGTACGACCCGCTCGTCAAATACCCGATATACCACGGATCCCCGTACGCAACCGCCCGCACCTCCGCCAGCATGCAGTAAGGCCCCGCCCGCTCCACATCGCACGCAAAATACCCCGTCTTCTTATCCAGCATATCCTCGTTCAGACAATAATGCCGCACCATCGCCAGCCCGGATTCGGTGCGAAATCTGTCCATCGCATCCGCCGACCCCACCGTATACGCCCGATTAAACGTATAAGTCATGAGCACCCCCTCGACGTCCCTGTAATTACCCGGATCGCTCCGCGGGCACGCGTGCTGCCACTCCCAGTTGCCCCACGTCAGCCGGTCGCTCGACAGCGCCTTCGCGTACCACTCGCCCTCGATCGCCTCCCTCAGCGAAATAACATCCTTGCCGATCCTCTCCCACGCTCCCTTATCCTCGGCCACCATCGGCGGATCCCACTGAGCAAAAGACAGCCCCGACTCGCTCGCATCCGTCGTATAAAACACCATCGCATCATCCACCCCCGCACCGCGCAGATGATCCCGCAGCGCAACCAGAAACTCCCGCCTCTTCCCGAACCACCACTGGTAATACTCTCCCAGCAGTTCCTCATCAGCCCTGAGTTTTTCTCTCGTCACAGCAGCGTCCCGCTTCGTCTCAGCCGCAAAAAGCCCCAGGCACCGATCCGAAAAACTCATCGGTATAGCACTCGGCCTCGGACGCATCCACGCCCCCACGAAGTCCACCTTGTCCTTGTGCCGAACGATCGTATAATCCAGCAAGCGTTTTGCGTCCGCCAGTGTCGCCGGGTCCGTAATATCCGCATTCGCCTTCTCCGACCACGAAATATGCGTGTAGTTCTTTTTACCCCCCAGCGTCACACACCGCTTCTGCACCCCCAGACAACCCGGCCCGACACTGCCGCAATACTCGTAGTAAGGCAGCACATCGTACCCGTACCCGCTTACCATCTCCAGAATATTCGCCCATCGCCTCGGAGACCTCGACTGATTATACCACCCGCGCCCCGAGTCCCAGCCCTGGTTGTGCCCGAACTCCAGCAGATCCTTGCAGAACGTATTCACCCCCAGAAACCCCATCAGCTTCGCCTTGTACTCATACCAGTCCGTATCGTCCATCACCCCCCGCTGCATCATGTCCCCGCTCGATATCACACCGTCGCTCATCTCCTCCCGCCAGAAAAGCCGCCGCTTCGGCAAACCCTCCGGCTCCCTGTATTTGCCATCGAACCTCTCCGCATCCGGCACCGCAAAAAGTCTGATTCGCGAAACCGCCGCCCCAGCACTCATTGGAGCCTGATTCGGCTCGCTCTGAGCAAATATAACCCAGAACCCGTCCGCCGGCTCCATCGGCCGCGGCCCGGCCCCCCGGGGCTGCTCAATACCCGGAAAACGATCGTGCAGACGAAACAGCATCCGCCACTGCTCCCACCGCCCCGACAGCGGAATCTCCAGACTCTCCGGATTACTCTGAACATACTTCGGATCCAGTGCATCGCCCACCGTCGCCCCCGTATGCATCCCGCGTTCGGTCTCCGCCCCCCGATTCAGTACATACATCATCCGCCCCCGATCCTCCGGATACTCGACACTCAGCAGATACGCCCTGCCCGCTTCCAGCCCCTTGCCCTTCCCGACCAGGTACGCAAAATACTTCGCCCCGTCCCCCTCATTCTCCAGCACCCGACACTCCCTGCCCAGTACATCCCTCACCACACTCGCCCCCGCCGGCTCCTCCGCAAACAACTCCTTGCCCACGTTCTCTGCACAAACAATCTCATCCACCACCGGAAGGTCCCCGAATATTGATCCCGCATCCGCCTCGTCGAACAGCATCCACCCCTCACCCTTCGCCCCCTCGTCCACCACCACCGGCTCCTCAAGCTGCACCCGAACACCCGCCCCGAACAATTCCCCCACCAACAGACAAACCGCAAAAACCAAACCACAATAACGCATCCGAAATACCCTTACCTGTCGTAATATGTCACACACAACGGCCAAACACCCTAGCATCGAGCATGATGCACCTCTGCTCCGTAAAACCGGCGCCTATAATACCGCACTTCCGCAAAAACTGCGACCCTAATCCACAGCCCCTCACAACCTGCTCTCCAGGGTTCGCGCAAATACCGTTGTAAAAGCTTATGCAACCAAGGGCCATCTCATTTGCTCACTCACAGGCGTTTTTCCTGAAATACCTTGGCAACACGCTCCCGAATTCTGCTACAATGCAAGCCGTTCATGATTGAAACCGACACCTATCCCCCGAGCAAAGGACAAGGCCGATGAACACAACCAACGCAACAACCCGCCTCGGCATCCCCGA
>CAYOTO010000011.1:0-85030 GCA_964406945.1 uncultured Pirellulales bacterium | reverse complement strand
TACTGCAAGGCTCCAATGGGCCGGGCTGGATTCGAACCAGCGTAGGCTCACGCCAACGGGTTTACAGCCCGTTCCCTTTAGCCACTCGGGCACCGACCCATACGGTACTATTATCGTTTCTCGCACCGAATGTCTGGACTATTAAAAAGCAAAAGCCCGCAATTGTCAACAGCGCTGCCAAATTTCAGCACAAAAATGCCGCTTTTTCGGCAAGAACGAGCTATGCCGCAATCCGCAACACCGGCCATCGAAATCACTGACGCCACAATCAGCCGCACTGCATGGGGAAGTATGCCTTCGCATTGTTGAAGCATATATCCTCGACCATCCGCCCCAATAGGTCCATCTCGCCGGGCAACTGGCCGGTTTCCACCAACTCGCCCAGCATGTTGCACAGAACCCGCCGGAAGTACTCATGTCTTGGATATGACAGGAAACTCCGCGAATCGGTCAACATGCCGATAAACCGGCTCAGCAGCCCCATATTCGCCAGCGTCCGCATCTGGTCTTCCATCCCATCTTTCTGATCCAAAAACCACCATCCCGAGCCGTACTGAATCTTCCCGGGCGTCGAGCCGTCCTGGAAATTACCGATCATCGTCGCGAAAACCGCGTTATCGCGCGGATTCAAATTATAGAGTATCGTCTTCGGCAGATCATCGTTCACATCGAGGCGGTCCAGGAACTTCGACAGCGGCCCGGCAACCAATTGATCGTCGATCGAATCGCAGCCGATGTCCGGCCCCAGTTTCTTAAACAAGCGTGTGCTGTTATTTCTCAGCGCTCCGATGTGAAGCTGCTGCACCCAGCCTGCCGCGTGATCCAGCAGTGCGAATTCCACCATCATCGCCGATTTGAACTTGACCTGCTCGGTGCGGTCCAGTTGCGTTCCGCACATTATCTTGTGGAAAATACCCTCTATTTCCTTACACGTGTAATCCTCCGCATACGCGGTATCAAGTCCGTGGTCCGAAAGACGGCAGCCATTCTCATGGAAAAAGGCATGACGTCTGTGAATGGCTTCCAGATAAGCGTGAAAATTGCCTATCTCGACATTTGTAAGCGATTCGAGCTTGTCGATAAACACGTTTAAGGCCTGCTGATCCTCGACCGCCATCGCCTGATCCGGCCTCCAGGCGGTATGAACCGCGATCTCGAACCGGTCCCTGCGAAGTTTGCGATGGTGTTCGAGACTGTCCAGCGGGCTTTCGGTTGTGCACAACAGCTTGACGTTCATCTTCCGCAGCAGGTTGCGAACACTGAAATCCGGCGTCCGGAGCATCCGGTTGCATTTCTTGTAGATTTCGTCGGCCGTGTCCGGGCCCAGCAGCTTGTCAATGCCGAAATAAGCCTTTAGCTCCAGATGCGTCCAGTGGTAGAGCGGGTTGCCTATGCAGTATGGCACGGTTTGTGCCCACTTCATGAACTTTTCCCGGTCCGAGGCATCCCCGGTGATAAACTCTTCCGGTATGCCGTTGGTCCTCATCGCCCGCCATTTGTAGTGATCGCCGTACAGCCATGCCTGCGTGATATTCTCGAAATTGCGGTCCGCCGCTATCAGATGCGCCGGCAAATGGCAGTGATAATCGTAAATCGGCATCTTCTCGGCATGCTCGTGGTAGAGCGTCCGGGCCGTCTTGGTTTGAAGAAGGAAATCTTCCGACATGAATTTCGGGGCCATTGTCTTTCTCACCTCGCGTTCTCAGGAGCCGGCCTGCGAACATGGCTTTGATGCCGTCTCGCCCGCAAATCTCGGCTCTCGTTCTTTAAGGGTCAGTCCTTGTTATTATCGTCTTGCTGCTGTTCCTGATCGGGCCGTTTGTACATCGGTTTCTTGAAATTCTTCATCTGTTTGGCCCAATCGGACATGTCGTTACGGGCCTTTTTAAGCTTTTCAGAACTCCGCGGCTTTTCTTTTTCTTCTTTTCGCAGCTTATACTCCAGGTAGAAGTGTATGCCCCAACCGATCAAAAGCAGGGGAACTGCGACAAATATAAAGATTTTGAATAACATCTTGTTTTCCTCTTATTAAAACTAAGGTCGAACCCGGGATCGCGGCCACCTTATGCTCGGTTATAAGCCGCTCGACAACGGTCGTCGAATCCAGATCCGTTTTCACCTTGAGAAGGAGGTAAAAAGCACCGTTAGCCGGCAGCGGCAGAGGGTTCACCTTGATATTGCGAAAGGCGACCGAACCGTGTTTGCCCTGGAGCATCAGCGGCCCGGTTGGCTCCTCTTCCATCCTGAGCACATCATCTTTATGGCCCGTAGGTGCGTCAACTTCGACGTTCTCGTGTATGATCTTGCCGTTGAGCCTCACCTGCACAAACACAGCATTAGCTGTTTTCTTGCCGGATTCGTCAAACCGCGGCGCCTTGAAATCGATGACAAACTTCTGCCACGTACCCGGAGCGGTTGCTGCATTGACTTTCGGCGCCGCCAGGGCGAATATCGCTCCCATCGTGTCGTATCGGCTGATATCCTCGGAGCCGTAGCTGTCGGCGATCTGGACCTCGTAGCGCCCCATAAGAAAAACCCCGGACTTGGATTCCAGGGGAATCATGGCCTCCAGTTCGACCCGGCAGTCGCCAAATGCTTCCTCGGTATAAATATCCCGGCTGAAATTGTTGTGCAAGCCTACGTTGATCAACTGGCCCTTGCCTTCGACGACTGTAAACACGCGCGGATTCGCCGGCTCCACCGTCGCCCGCCCGACTGTCCAGCGGCTCTTCTGCCGATCGCCGCGAACCTGCCAGCCCGTCAAGTCTTCACCATTGAAAACCGAGCCGTCGTCTTTGCCGCAGCCGGTTGTCAGTACCGACAGAATCATGCAGAGAAACATCGCGGTCAATGGCTTTGTCTTCACAACGACGGTCCTTTCTGAGAAATGTTAATCGGCGCCGGGACCAAGTTCCCGTCCCGGCGCCGTATCGTTCGATGCTTTTTTACACTACGTAGGTCGATGCGCTTGTCTCACCGCCGCGGCCGGTCCAGTTCGTGTGGAAGAACTCGCCGCGAGGTTTGTCGACACGCTCGTAAGTGTGCGCGCCGAAGTAATCGCGCTGGGCCTGCAGAAGATTCGCCGGCAGCCGTTCGCTTCGGAAGCCGTCGTAATAAGCCAGCGCCGAACTCATCGCCGGCATCGGGATTCCCAGTTCTACGGAAGTCTTCACGACCCGCCGCCAGGCGTCCTGGCCGCTCTGAACCGCGCCCGCGAAGAACGGGTCCAACAGCAGGTTGTCCATATCTGGATTCTTGTCAAAGGCCTCCTTGATCTTACCGAGGAATGCCGATCGGATAATGCAGCCGCCCCGCCACATCAGGGCGATTCCGCCGTAGTTGAGGTTCCATTTGTACTCTTCGGCCGCCGCTCTCATGAGCTGATAGCCCTGTGCATAGCTGACAATTTTGGACGCGTAGAGCGCTTTGCGGAGATCGTCGACAAACGCCTTCTTATCGCCGTCGAATTTGGCGTCCGGTCCCTTCAGTACTTGCGACGCGGCTACGCGTTTTTCCTTCAAAGCCGACAGGCAACGGGCGAATACCGCTTCGCCGATCAAAGTCAGCGGCTGACCCAGATCGAGAGCTGCAATCGCCGTCCACTTACCCGTGCCCTTCTGCCCGGCCGTGTCGAGAATCAGATCGATAACCGCGTTGCCGTCCTCGTCTTTGTAGCCCAGAATGTCGCGGGTAATCTCGATCAGATAAGAATCCAGCTCCCCTTCGTTCCACTCGGCGAATACCTCGTGCATCTGTTCATTGGTCATCCCGATACCCATCTTCATGATCTGATAGGTTTCGCAGATCATCTGCATATCGCCGTATTCGATGCCGTTGTGCGTCATCTTCACGAAATGCCCGGCCCCGTTCTGGCCTACCCAGTCGCAGCACGGTTCGCCGCTTTCGGTATGTGCGGCGATCTTCTGGAAGATTGGCTTAACGTGCTCCCACGCATCGGGCGAGCCGCCCGGCATGATGGACGGGCCTCTTAAAGCGCCTTCCTCGCCTCCGGAAACGCCGGTGCCTATATACAGCTTGCCTTTGCTCTCGACATACTCAGTGCGCCGAATAGTGTCGGGGAAATGACTGTTGCCGCCGTCGATGATTATATCGCCGTCTTCCAGGTGCGGCAGAATCTTCTCGATAAAATCATCGACCGGCTTTCCCGCCTTGACAAGCAGCATGACCTTGCGGGGCCTTTCCAGATTCTCGACCAGTTCTTCGATCGAGTGACAGCCAATGATGTTCTTGCCCTTGGCCCGGCCTTCCATGAACCTGTCCACTTTCGAAACCGTGCGGTTGTAGCACGCCACGGTGAAACCCTTGCTTTCGGCGTTCAGGATGAGATTCTCACCCATGACCGCCAGACCGATTAATCCTAAATCAGCTTTAGCCATTTGATTTTTGCTCCCTTTGGTTATTGTTACGTTAATCTTTTTCGTCAGGAATAGTAGGTATAAAGCCGCTGCTCAACCTGTGCAGCACTTCTCCTGCATGCTCCACGACCAGGACGCCCTGGTCCTCCTTGTTTCTGTAATCCGCTACATCGATATCATCGGGATCCATATACCCGAGATTTACTTTTTCGCAGCGTTCTTTACTGATGCCCGTCGCCAGTACGACGTTTACACGCGGCTTCTCCACACCATCAGTATATGTGCCAATGCCCTTAACGTGCGTCGAATGGGCGATTACCCCTCTCGGAATACCTTCGAACCGATCCATACGTTTGAGGAAATAGTCCCGCGTGTGATAGCCGATCTCATCGAGAATCTTGCCGTGCGTATAGGAAATCTCCGTAATGTGCGGTGCGTAGATAATCAGCGTGCCGCCGTCGGCAACTATCGGTTCGAGTTTATACATCACCTTTCCCGCGGTCCAGATGTCGTCGTACATCTGGGGCGCCAGGCCCAGTACGGTGTCATAAGTCCTGTCTTTGTAGATAATATGCACGTCGTTGGAGACATCCGCCGCCTTTTCCCACGCCTCGGCCGTATCGCCGATGAAAATGCCCTTGAGCTTTTCCTCGGCCGCTACTATCGCGAAGAGTTTGTGCGGCACGTCGATGAACGCTGCGGCCTTTTCCACCACCCGGCGCGTCGGAGTCCACTTATTGCCGTTGATCAGCGGATTGGTAATAACCCCACCGAGCCAGTGGAAGAAATTGATAATGGCTTCGCCCGCGATACCCGGAAAGATATACTTGTGCCCGCCGGAGAAACCGACCACTTCATGCGGGAACACCGGCCCGAGGATAATGAACTCGTCGTAGTCGAAAATAAGCTTGTTTATCACTACGTCGACTTCTTCGCGAAACAGACCCGAGCTGATCTCTTCGATTTCATCGGCCGTTATCCTGCCTATGCTCTTGAAGGTCTCGGCTTTATCCCACTCGTGGTTGAAAAACTTGACGTCTGCGTACTTGCCGGCCCGCTCTTCGGCGCTGATGCCCAGCCGCTTGCATATCTGCTGCTCGCTCATCGCCTGATGCGTCCCCAGCGCTACCAGACAGTCCACCTCCGCGGCCTTGGGTCCCAGATACTCATACATTATCTGAAATATCTCGCCGATGGGCCCCGAACGCGTATTGTCCGGAATTATCAGCAGTATCCGCTTGCCGGCGCGATCGTCCGCGGCGAAAAACCCCCCGATTGCCTCACGCGCCTGCTCGAAGCTCACAGAACCTTCTGTATTCGTGCGTTCTATTACCATTGCGTTTCGCTGTCCTCTAAGCCCACGGCGGATTCTCAGGTAAACATTCGTCAAATTCGGCTATCACCTTTGCCTCGTAGTCGCCCGCGTATTCGCCGTTGATGAATTTATCGAAGGCCTCGTCGTGGAATCTCTTCCACGAAGCAATTTCCCCGCCCGGATTAATCGGATAGAACAACGCATCAACCGCTCTTGCAGCCTTCAGATCTCCGGGCGCATCGCCAATCATCAAAACGTGGTTCTTCTCGTAATTGCCGGTCGTGGCGTAATCCAGATGCTGGGCCTTCTTGCCCATTTCCTGCCCGGCGATGATCTGAACGTATTGCGCGATATCGTGTTCCTTCCACTCCCGCTCCAGAGCCTCACACGGAGTCGCCGAAACGACAATCGCATCGGCCTTGTCCTGCATCTTCTGCAGACTCTCGCGGACGTTGGGAAACGGCGGCATATTCTTTACGATCTGCGTAACCACCTCGTTGACCTTCTCGCTCCACTCAAGGGCGTGAGCCAGCTCGGCCTTTGCCTCCGGATCGGTGGCTGCATCCACGGCCCGCTTGAGCCCTTCGTTGCTCAGCAGGCTGTCGGGATCGTCCACCCACGCGAAGTAATGCGGGAATTTCGGCACTTCGAAGCCCATCTTCTTCGTAATCGGATGGGTCTCAAGCAGCTCGTCGATGATTCGCTTGACCGTTTTGTGGCGGTTTGCTCCGCGTGTCTTGGAAAAAAGGTCCGCAAAATCCTTGCACTCGCGGGCCGCCTGAGCTACCGGCTGCAAGCCGAAATATCCTATCATCCACGGGCAGAAGCACTCGCGCTGCTTGATGCCCATCGTGTCAAAAGCACAGCCGTCGCTGTCGATGCCCACGAAAAACTTCTTCGTCGGCTTGAAATCCTTCAATGGTTGTGCCGGATCGGTTCCACTCATATCTACTCCTGAAATTCTATACACTTTATACTTTGGATCGGAACTTAGTTGTTTCGAAATCGTCTCAACACTACACGCCGCAGCCGGCCGAGAACCCGCCGTCGATCGGCACCACGATTCCCGTAATAAACTTAGCGGCGTCGCTCAGCAGCCACAGTACCGTGCCGTTCAGGTCGGCCGGTTCGCCGAATCTGGCCATTGGTGTATGATCGATAATGGTCTGACCGCGGTCGGTCAAATCCCCTGTCTTCTCGTCGGTCAGCAGGAACCGGTTCTGTTCGGTCAAAAAGAACCCGGGAGCGATCGCATTAACGCGAATATCCGGCGAATAATTCTGGCAGACATGCACAGCCAGCCACTGCGTAAAGTTGCTCACAGCCGCCTTGGCCGCCGAATATGCCGCGACTTTCGTCAGAGGACTGAACGCACACATACTCGACACGTTCAAAATTGTGCCCTTCTTCTGCGAGGCCATATCCCGGCCGAAAATCTGCGTCGGAAGCAGCGTACCGATGAAGTTCAGGTCGAAAACAAAGCGAATCGCTTCGGTCGGCATGTCGAAGAACGACAAATCCGGCGTCGCGGTCGCTTCCTTCTTATTACCGCCGGCGCCGTTTATCAGTACGTCGACGTGGCCGAACTTGTTGATTACCTTCTCCCTGGCTGCGATAAGGCTGTCTTTGTCCAGCACGTTGCTTTCGACCGCAAGCGCTTTGCCGCCGGCGTCGTTAATATCGTCCGCCACCTTATCCGCGGCTTGCTTCAGCAAATCCAGCACGGCCACTTTCGCGCCCGCCTTCGCCAGAGAACGCGCCAACTCGCCGCAGAGAACACCCCCGGCGCCTGTAATTGCAACCGTCTTGTCTTTCATATTGAACAGTTCACTCATGGTGAAATAATCCTTTCGCGTTTAGAGATAATCGCCCAGCTTCTTTTCGAGCGGTTTTCGTTCGAATCGCATGAAGACCGGCAAACCGTCCGGGCCGACCTCAATCGGGGCCTCGCCCTGGACCAGAGGTCTGAGATAGTCCTTGAAGGCATCGGTTACGCCGTTGCCCGGGGCATTGACAAAGTCTGCGGGAACCTCTTTTTCGCCGTTTGCGACGTCTTTCAGTTTCGCCAGTCCCGTGCTGCACTTGTAGTCGGAGCTTTCCTCGCGAACCAGCGTGACCATCTTGCCGTTTACACCGTCCAGGGCTGCATCGACAGCCGCCTTACCGCACATATAAGCCTCGTTGATGTCAGTCAACGACGCAAAATGCATGGCCGCCCGCTGGTTTGTGCCCGGCTTCTGGGCACGGGCCTTGATGCCCACGTCTTCCATGACCCAGTTCTTCAAAGTCTCGCCCACTCCGCCTCTCTGGGCATGACCGAACGCGTCGGTCGACAGCTCGCTCTTGTCTTCGGCGATGACGTTGCCCTTGTCGTCCTTCATTCCCTCACCGACTACGATGAACACCCGGCCGAATTCCTTGTAAACCTCTTTGACCTCGTCCATCATCTCTTTCCTGGACTTGGGCTTTTCCGGTATCCAGATCAGATGCGGAGCGTCCTGAGGCTCTCTGCGGGCCAGTCCGGACGCCAGAGCTATCCAACCGGCGTTTCTGCCCATCACTTCCAGGATCGTGCAGGTGTCCGTGGTGTAGAGGGCTTCGGTATCTCTGCCGGCCTCGGCGGCGCTGGTTGCGATGAATTTCGCTACGCTCGGATATCCCGGGCAGTGGTCGGTGCAGGCCAGGTCATTGTCTACCGTCTTTGGTACACCCATACAGGTCAAATCGTATCCGGCGTCGGCCGCGAGTTTGTTGACCTTGTCGGCCGTATCCATCGAGTCATTGCCGCCCGCATAAAAGAAGTAGCGGATGTTGTGGGCCTCGAAAACGTCCAGAATCCGCTGGAAATCCGCTTTCGACTCGTCAATCGACTTGAGCTTATATCTGCATGAGCCGATTGCCGCCGCGGGCGTGCGTCTGAGAGCCTCGATTGTTTCGGGCTTCTCGGCCGAGATGTCGAACAAATCCTCCTTCAGAACCCCCAGAATGCCATTAGTAGCCCCGAAAACGCGGCCGATGTTGCCAGATTTCATCGCCTGCTGTATAACGCCGCAGGCACTGGAATTGATAACCGTAGTCGGCCCACCGGACTGGGCGACGATAGCATTAGATAGTGAATCCGCCATAACTGCTCCATTTAACTCTCTAAAAAAGTAATCTTTGAAACCGAATGTTGGGCAGACTATACACCAGGCCCGCCGGCATTTCAAGCGCATATCCCCACCGCAAGCCCGGTAATTACCGCCGATTGCCCGTATGAAGGCGCACAACCGTACCGCACAACCCCCGATACTGCGATTTTCAGAGAACCCACTTTCGCTGGGCTGTGGCTTACTTCTTTTCGTCCATCGCTACGTGCAGAGGCGACGCCTGGCCCTTCTTATCGGCACCCGCATACAGCGTAATGTGCGGGAAGGGAATCTCGATATCCAATTCGTCGAAGCGTTTCTTCAGCCTGCGATTGAATTCTCGTCCCACCGCCCACTGCCTGATTGGTTTGGTCTTGGTTCGCGCCTTGATTACAATTGCCGAGTCTGCGAACTTGTCGAGTCCCAGAATTTCTATGGGCTCGAGTATGTCGTTTGTGAATGCCGGATCGGCGCGCAGTTCATCATCCACCTGCTTAACGACCTCAATAACCTCGTCCACATCTTCGCGATAGGCAACGCCGATCTCGAAAACGTACCTCGACCACTCTTTGGTCATGTTGGTAACGACATCTATCTCTCCGTTTCTGACGAAGTGAACATTGCCCGCCAGATCCCGCAAAATCGTCATGCGCAGCGTGATTCGCTCGACCAGTCCGCCTCTGCTGGCTATCTGAACGACATCTCCGATGCGAATCTGATCGTCCCACAGAATGAAAAAGCCGCTTATGAGGTCTCTGACGAGGTGCTGTGCCCCGAAACCTATGGCTACGCCGACGACTCCGGCCGTCGCGAGCACCGGCCCGACCTTGACTGCAAGCTCTCCGAGAATCATAATTGCTGCAACAATTATGATCACCCCCGTAAGGAGATTGCGCAGAATAGTGCTGAGAGTATCGATGCGTTTCTGGTACTCGACGTCCTCTTCCTTGTGTTTGCGAATTAATATCCGCCTGGAAAGAATATCCGCCGCTTTGATGGCTACCAGCATCAGGATCAGAATCAGCACAATTCGGAGCCCCCCGGTGAGCAGCCAGTCCACGACCTGCTGGAGATAATCCTGCATCGCCTCCCTGCTGAAAACACCACCGGCATCATTCGGATCGGAAACATCGGAGCCGTTATCCGCCGCTGCGACCACCCATCCGACAGTATCTAAAATACTCGAAACAATACCTTGAGACATTATTAACCTCCTTGAACTGTTGACAAAGCCGGGGGGCAATAACCCCCGGTGAGAACTGCTGCTTTCTTAGCCTACATTTGATTTCCCGGGCCGTTGCGTGTCAAGAAGTCTTTTGTTTTTGTGCGGCTTGGCTGCCGGCGCGGTCATGATATCAGCGGTTTGCCCGTTGTGCGCACCGCACGAATGTGGTATCTTGTCGCATCAGTTGTGCTTTCCCGCAGGCGGAAGCAGGATCGGAACAGATCAAGCATTGACGGAGATCGGTATTATGAAGCTGCTCGGAATCAGGTTGTTGGCTGTTGGTTGTATTTGCGCACTCGTACTCGGCATTGCGGGCTGTCAGCCCGGTGAACAGGCCGCCTCGCCCGCGAAAAAGACGGTTCTTTTCAACGGCAAGAACTTCGAAGGCTGGAAACTGCACGTTGACGACGAAAACGTGGATGTCGACGATGTATGGTCGGTCCAGGACGGCGTGGTTCACTGCAAAGGCGTACCCAACGGGTACATGCGCACCAAAAAGACCTACAGCAACTACAAGTTGCACCTGGAATGGCGATGGGCGGCTAATCCCACCAACAGCGGCGTCCTGCTCCATGCAAGCGGCAAGGACCAGGTCTGGCCCAGGTGTATCGAAGCTCAGCTCAAGTCGGGCAACGCCGGCGATTTCGTGCTCATAAGGCACACAGGCATTACCGCCGACGGAAAAGAATACGGCGATCCCGACAAAATGTACGTGGTTGTGCCCAAGAAAGAGCCCAGCAGCGAGCGCGAAGCGGGCAAATGGAACAGCTATGACATTGTCTGCGAGGGTGACAGCATCACTCTGTACGTCAACGGCGTCCTGCAGAACAAAGGAACAAAAGCCAGCGACAGCAGCGGCTGGATCTGTCTGCAGAGCGAGGGCAGTCCCATCGAGTTCCGCAACATTCACTTGAAATCACTCCCGTAACAATATTCCGCTTAGGGGGCCCGCAGGACCGTTCGAGACAAAGTCCTGCGGGCCAATAGGAAGAACAAGGGCGTCCTGCACGCACAGGACGCTCTATATGCGTCTTGTGCTGGACTGAGCCGGTAACACTTCTTTTAACTAATCTACATAATTGTAGCCTGGTTTGCCGGTTGCTACATTTTTGTAGATTATCGCCTGTTGATTGCAATTTTGTCTCTGGCGCATAAGTCTTGCTTCAACAGGGTGTTATACAAAATATTCTCCTGATTGCCGATTCTGGCACATCTCTTGCAAAATCACTGTGCACTGAGTGATTAGAACGCATGGTGAATGTCTATCGTGGACATTACCGCCTTTTTTGGATGATGGTATTTTCAGGAGATTAGTGGCAATGACTTTCAGCAAGCGTCGGTTCAGAGGTGTGAAAGGGCTGTTGCTGCTGATTCTGCTGCTCGGGCTTTGCAGCAATGCCTTTGCAGCGGAAGAAGCGGTTTCGCCGATCGATAATCTGCAAAACGGCCTCAATACGGTCTGGGTGCTTCTCGGGGCCTTCCTGGTGTTCTTCATGCAGGCCGGGTTCGGCATGGTGGAATCCGGTTTTATTCGCGCCAAGAATACCTGCAACATACTGACCAAGAACTTCCTGGACTTCTGCATGGCCTCCCTCGGCTTTTTCCTGATAGGCTACGGGCTGATGTTCGGAGACGGCAACGGCTTTGTCGGAACTAAGGGATGGTGCCTGATGGGTCTCGCCGAGGATGTAGACGGATTGCCGCTTTTTGCTTTCTGGCTGTTCCAGGCTGCATTCTGCGGCGCCGCCGCAACCATCGTTGCCGGCGGTATGGCCGAGCGAATGAAATTCGTCGGATATCTGATCTACTCATTCATAATATCTGCACTCGTTTACCCGGTGATCGGTCACTGGGTTTGGGGCGGCGGCTGGCTGGCCGGTATGGGATTCGGCGATTTCGCCGGTTCGACCGTCGTTCACACCGTCGGCGGATTTGCGGCCCTGGTCGGTACGATTATCCTCAAGCCGCGCGAAGGCAAATTCTCCCCGGACGGCAGTGCCAACGTCCTGGCCGGTCACAGCATACCGCTGGCCTCCCTGGGCGTATTTATCCTCTGGTTCGGCTGGTTCGGGTTCAATGCCGGCTCCACTCTCGGCGTCAACGGCGGATCGAGCATCGCTCGCGTGGCCATCAACACCAACCTGGCCGCGGCTATGGGCGGAATCATCGCAATGATCACCGTCTGGAAGAGATTCGGCAAACCCGACCTTTCGATGGCAATGAACGGCGCCCTGGCGGGCCTGGTGGCGATTACCGCACCCTGTGCTTTCGTTGACCCGTGGGCTGCCCTGGTAATCGGCGGCATCGGCGGCTGGGTCGTAGTAAGAGGCGTCGAACTGCTGGACAAACTGCAAATCGACGACCCCGTCGGTGCGGTCCCGGTACACGGCCTGTGCGGCGTGTGGGGAACCCTCGCTGTCGGCATCTTCGGAAAAGCCTCCCTGGACCTGGCAAACGACGGCCTGCTCTACGGCGGCGGCGTCAAACAGCTCGGCATTCAAGCCCTGGGCAGTGCGGCCTCGATCGTCTTCGTAGTGATCGCAATGGGCATAGTCTTCAAGCTCATCGACGCGACAGTCGGTCTTCGCGTGAGCCGCGAAGAGGAGCTACGAGGACTGGACATCGGCGAGCACGGAATGGAGGCATACGCCGGATTCCAGATCTTCAGCACTAGCTGATTATGAACAGGATACCAGATAGAAAAAACCTCGCCGGCCGGCGGCTGACCCGGCAACGCGAATATCCGCCAACCGGACCGCTCGGCCGAATCGAGGCATCAGGAGTCGAATTATGAAACTCGTAATTGCATATATACAGCCGCACAAATTGCAGGATGTAAAGAAAGCCCTTTTCGAGGCAAAAGTCTCGAAGATGTCCGTAACAAACGCCCTGGGCTGCGGCGCCCAGCAGGGCTATGAAGAGAGCTACCGTGGTATTAAATTCGAGGTAAACCTTCTCAAGAAAGTACGTCTGGAAATTGCCGTAAACGACGATTTTCTCGATAAGACCGTCAAGGCCATTATCGATTCGGCGCGGACGGGTACTATCGGCGACGGCAAGATATTCGTGCTAGAACTTCCCGAGTGTATTCGTATCAGGACCGGAGAAACGGGCAATGATGCTATTGGATAAGACCGTTTTGTAACTTCAATCATTTTCTGCGCCCATTATTGGGCTGTCCGGGGCGGGTCCTGTGCCGTCGCGCGGGACTCGTCGCCGGCCAAAAAACTTTGCTGAAACTACAACTTTGTATATTTAGATCGCCGAATCTACGTTAATGTAGATTCGGCCGCGACGGTCCAACGCTCTTTGAAAAACTATAAATGCTTAGACTGTAAACAGTTACCGATCAAATACGGGTTCTGATCGCATTCTGGCATGCATGTTGCATCATACTGTTCCATGATTGAAAGTCCGCGATGGTGTGCGGACCGAGCAACTACTCTAATCAGGGTGCAGAAAATGATGCGACGGAAAAAGGGACACGGCTACGGGTCTTTGCGCGCTTGCGGTATGCCGGCGGTCTTGCTGGTGTTGTTTCTATCTACGGGCGTGCACGCAGCGGAGGAAACCCCAATTGATATCGGTGCCACGGCCTGGATGCTCACTTCAACCGCACTGGTTCTGCTGATGGTGCCCGGGCTTGCGATGTTCTACGGCGGGCTGGTAAGAACCAAAAACGTGCTCGGAACCATGATGCACAGCTTCGTGGCCATGGGCATTATGACGGTTCTGTGGGTCGTCTGCGGCTACTGTATGTGCTTTGGTGACAGCGTTCTCGGCGGCTGGTTCGGGTGGAATTCGTCCTATCTGTTCCTGCGCGGCATAGACACTTCAATCATGGCAGAAGGCGTCCCGGAATACGTTTTCGCAATGTTCCAGGGCAAGTTCGCGATTATTACGCCGGCCCTCATCGCCGGAGCCTTCGCCGAACGCGTATCCTTCAAAGGCTACTGCATATTCATCACCCTCTGGGGCCTGCTGATCTACAACCCGCTGTGCCACTGGGTATGGGCTCAGGACGGTTTCCTGTTCAATCTCGGTGCAGCCGGCGCCATAGACTTCGCCGGCGGAACCGTCGTCCACATCTCCGCCGGCATCAGCGGCCTCGTTGCCGCAATAATGCTGGGAGCAAGAAGGGGCTATCCCAAACTTACGATCTCGCCGAACAACCTCGTAATGACAATGATGGGCGTCGGCCTGCTGTGGGTCGGCTGGTTCGGCTTCAACGCCGGCAGCAGCATATCCAGCGGACTCGTAACCGCTCAGGCACTCACGGTGACCCAGATTTCGGCCGCGACCGGGGCTCTTACCTGGGTGGTCATCGAGGCCTGGCACCAGGGCAAAGCCACCGCGCTCGGACTCGCGAGCGGCATCCTGGCCGGGCTGGTCGCCATAACCCCCGCCGCCGGAGTTGTCCAGCCCGCCGGAGCGCTGGTGCTCGGTGCCGCCGCGGCGCTGGTGTGCTATCAGGCGATTATCCTCAAGGACAAGCTCGGTTACGATGACAGCCTCGACGCCTTCGGCGTACACGGAGCCGGCGGAATAGTAGGTGCGGTCATGCTTACTTTCTTCATTCGCAAAAGCTGGATGACCGAAGCCGCAGCAGCAGCCGGCGGGTCTTGGACCGTGATGCAGCAACTGGGCGTTCAGGTCGCTGCGGTGCTCATCGCCGTGGTCTATGCGGCCGTCGGGACTTTCGCCATCGTGCTTGTTCTCGAAAAGACCGTAGGACTAAGGGCCGATGAAGATCATGAAATGGCCGGTCTTGATCATATATGCCACGGCGAACGCGGATACGGAATGCTCAGCGCCGGAAGATAAGGAACAGAACCCCGTCTGAAGAAGGATGGAACAAAGCTATGAAGATGGTTACTGCTATAGTCCGTGAGGAAAAGCTGGATCAGGTTCGCGAGGCATTGATCGCAGCGGAGATAACGAGGATCACGGTCAGTCGGGTATCCGGCCACGGCAGACAGATGGAGGAAAACGTCCATCGCGGAAAGAGAATCGTACCTAACCTGATCCCCAAGGTCCGGCTGATGATCGCCGTAAACGACTCGTTCGTAGAGCCGACATGCAAGGCGATTGCCGAAGCGGCCCGCACCGACGGCGACGGAACCATAGGGGACGGAAAAATATTCATTACTCCGCTCGAAGAATGCGTCCGGATCAGAACCGGCGAAACGGGCGGTGAAGCAATATAGAAATACCTGCAGCCGAACCGTAAGTCTGAGCATTTGGTTTTTGAGAGTAGTTAGTGGTAAGTACGTAACATTTTTGTATTTCTGTGCAGTCGAACTGTTGAAAGGCACAAGAAGAGAAAGTTTCAGAGGTATTTAACGAAAGGAAAGGAATTAGACCATGACGCCAAAAGAATTCTTTGAATTCGCAAAGAAGAACAATGCGAAAATGATCGACCTGAAGTTCGTCGATCTTCTCGGTACCTGGCAGCACTGCTCCTATCCCACCGAAACGTGGGACGAGTCGACGTTCGAAGACGGCGTCGGTTTCGACGGCTCATCCATCAGAGGATGGCAGGGCATTCACATGTCGGACATGCTCGCCGTGCCGGATGCGGATACTGCGGTTATGGACCCCTTCTTCGCCGAGCCGACACTCAGTGTAATCGCCAATATCGTGGATCCCATCACGAAAGAGTCGTACTCCCGTGACCCGCGTTACGTGGCCCGCAAAAGCGCCGAGTATCTCAAGAGCACCGGAATCGCCGATACCTGTTTCATCGGTCCCGAACCTGAGTTCTTCATCTTCGACGAGGTCCGCTACGAGCAGAACCAGCACACCGGCTTCTACCAGATCGATTCGGTCGAAGGCGCCTGGAACACCGCGCGCTTCGAAGAGCCGAACCTCGGCTACAAACCCAGCTTCAAGGGCGGTTACTTCCCGGTAAGCCCCACCGACACCTACCATGATCTTCGCGCCGAAATGGCCGCCGAGATGCAGAAAGTCGGCATCGTCGTGGAAGCCCATCACCACGAAGTCGCAACCGCCGGACAGAGCGAGATCGACATGAAATTCGAGCCGCTGCTGAAAATGGCCGATCAGTTCATGTGGTACAAGTACATCATCAAGAACGTCGCAAAACGCAACGGAAAGTCCGTCACGTTCATGCCCAAGCCCGTATTCGACGATAACGGCAGCGGTATGCACTCGCACCTTTCATTCTGGAAGGGCGGCGAACCGATTATGGCCGGCGACAAGTACGCGGGCCTAAGTGACGAAGGTTTGTACATGATCGGCGGCATCCTCAAGCACGCACCGGCCATTCTGGCTTTTGCCGCGCCGACCACGAATTCGTACCGTCGACTCGTCCCAGGTTTCGAGGCTCCGGTGAACCTGGTCATGAGCGCCAGAAACAGATCCGCCGCGGTCCGTATTCCCATGTACTCGTCCAGCCCGAAGGCTAAAAGGCTCGAGTTCCGCTGCCCCGACGCGACGGCAAACGGATATCTGGCCTGGTCTGCGATGCTCATGGCGGCCCTGGACGGAATACAGAACAAGATCGATCCGGGTCAGCCTCTCGATATGGACATCTACGAGCTGAGCGCCGACGAACTGGCCAAGCACCCGCATACTCCGGGCTCGCTGGAAGAAGCGATAAACTCACTCGAAAAGGATCATGCGTTCCTGACCGCCGGGGATGTCTTCACCGACGACCTGATCGAGAAGTGGATCAACTGGAAGCGCACCGAAGAGCTGGACCCGATGGCCCTTCGCCCGCATCCGTACGAGTTCCACATGTACTACGATTGCTGATCCGCACCGGAAGTCTGGCGGCAAATGTTTGAAAATAAAGGAACCCGCAGCCGGCGGCCGTAGTTAGCGGCCGCCTATCCGCGGCCCTTAATAAGATTCATCAGGGTTCGGCTGCACATTGTGTGCAGTTGGCGTTGGGTTGTGGACAAGGCTCACTACCATGGGCCTTGTCCCTTTTTCATTTCAGTCGTAAAAAGACGCCTCCCGGGCGGCGTCGAACATGGCCGCCACATTCCCGGCCGGTACGCCGCACTGAATATTGTGAACGCTGTTGAAGACATAGCCGCCGTTGGGTTTTAATGCTTTCACATTGTTGGCGGTGTCTCGGGCGACTTCTTCCGGCGAGCCGAACGGAAGCACGTGCTGGGTGTCTATTCCGCCGCCCCAGAAGCTGAGCCTGTCGCCGAATCGACTCTTAAGTTCGCCGGGGTCCATCTCTGCGGCGCTGATCTGAACGGGATTCAGAATATCGATGCCGTTGTCGATAAGATCCGGAATCAACTGAACCGCCGAGCCGCACGTATGATACCACACTTTCGCGCCGGTTCGCGACTTGATGTGCCGGACAAGTTCTTTCTGCCGCGGCTTTACGACCTTTCGGTAAAAGTCCCGCGAAAACAGCGGTCCCGTCTGGCCCGCCAGGTCGTCGCCGATCATTACCACATCCACCAGGTCGCCGATCTCCGATAGAAAACAGTCGTAATAACCCAGCCAGAACTCGAGCGTCTTATCGAGCAGCGCTTCGCAGAACGCCGGATTCTCAATTGTGTCGATAAGCCACTGTTCCAGACCCCGCATATACCAGCAGATCTCGTAAACCACGCCGCCGATACCCGTCGAAACCGCATAGTCGGTTTCGTTGCGAAGCCGCAAAGCCTCTTCGCGAAGCCCTGTAAAACGGGTCGGATCGTCTCCTTTGGGAAACGGATACGCCTCGATGTCCTCAATACTCGCATTTGCCAGAGGATGATGCGAGATGTCCATGTATAACCGCTGGTCATCGGGCATGGACCACACCACGCCGAACTCATCTTTCAAATCGTGCCAGAGCCGTCCGTCGCGCGTGTTCTGCTCGATACCGCCGGCAAAAGCGTCCGGCCCGTGGGCGACTATATACCGGGTGTCTATATGAAACCGCTCAAGCACCTGCTCGGACGGTTTGGCAAGCTGCTGAATGGGGTCCAGAATTTGCAGCTCCTCCTCCAGTCCTAGATACACCAGCAGGTCTTCGTAGGCTCTTTTGTGGATTCCAGTCTGAAAACCGCCCAGGTCCATCGGAACCCTGTCGGGCGTCTCATGGTTCAACGCCAGATTGAGACGTTCTCGCGGGGTGTTTGTCTCTTCGTGTGCCATAAAGATGTACTCCTTGCCTGCGACATCAGTTGCCGGCCGACTTGAGATAGTTTCCCAGGCCGATGACTACTGTCGATGCGGTAACAGTAAGAATCCCGGCGATTATGATCTTCCGGGTCCTGGTTCCCACGGTCTTCCATTCGCCCAGCAGCAGGGCCCAGAGATTGCTGAAGGCGATGATAAACGCCATGTGAAGCGTCCAACTTGAAAAGTCGTAATCGCCCATCTTCGTCTTTCCCATTCCGTAGAACATGAACTGAAAATACCAGGTAACGCCCGCCAGTGCCGAGAATATATAGTTGTTCGCCAGGGGGGTGCGCCTGTCTACATAGTTGCCGGCCGAACGGTTTTTGATATTGAGAATCACGCACCAGATGAAATTGGTGGTAAAACCCCCTGCCAGAACAACCACAAGCACCGCCGTGTTCTGGAATATGGGCAGTACATCCGCTTCCACGGCCAGTTCTGCGATCGGCTCTCCGGTGTCGAAAGCGAACGCCATGCAACTGCTCATCACGCCGGCGAATATCGCCACCACGAGGCCCTTGACAAAATTAAACTCCTTGATGCTTGCGATTTTCTGATCCGCGGAAAGTTCGCGCTCTTTCAAGACTCCGGCCCAGCCGCAAATACCGATTCCGACCAGACACTGCCCGACTCCCGCAAGCACCACCAGGCCCGACGCCGATGACAGAAGCGCCATGAACTCGCCTTTGAATATCGGCGGGATTACCGTTCCACAGGCCGCACAAAACCCCAGCGCAATTGCATAACCCAGGGACATTCCCAGATATCTCATGGACAGCCCGAACGTCAGCCCGCCGATGCCCCAAAGCAGTCCGAACAGGTACGTATAGAACAAAGCCGATAAGGGCGCCGACTGCAAAAGCGATAAGAGATCGGGCACTGTCAGATACGCAACGACCAGAGGCGCGACAATCCATGAAAAAACCCCTCCGGCGAGCCAGTAAGACTCCCAGGCCCATTTGCGGACTTTCTGAAACGGGATATAGAAACTCCCGGCCGCGAAACCGCCGATCGCATGTAACACAACTCCTGCTGTTATCATACTGTGTTGACCTCTGTTTACGGCAGTCGTGAACTAATCTGGTGAACGCCGCCTTTTGTCGAATCCAGCTTAATTGTAAACCGGCCCGAACCGGAAACCACGAACTGAACGCTTACGGCCTGCATTCCGGGTATGGTGTCAATTTCCACACGCCGGGGCCTGCGTTTGACGGCCGTAGCTTTGTTAAAATACGGATCCAGCACTATGCCGGAGGTGATCACCTTCAGATTCGGGCCCCTTAGCGTCACAATATCGGACCGGCTGATATGGTTTTTGACGTCCTGCGCGGTGCGTGTGGGGATCAGCCGCCGATTCTCAATCTCGACCCGCACCCTGTACAGATCGCCGCCGAGCTTTACGATTTGCGGCTCGTGCATTTCTATCAGCGGCATCATATCCGCGTGAAACAGACTGAACGCCATGTTCCGGTGCAACTCCTCCTCCAGCATGAAGGAAGGCGGAACCCGGCCCCACTGCTTCTTGGTGCCGCCGATCTCGATAGATCCGTAAGTCGGATGCTCGTAAGGCTGCCACGCGATCAATCCCTCGCCCATCAGCACGTTCTCTAGAAAGAAGATCTCTTCGCTGTCGGAAGTCCGCGTCGATTTCTTGTACAGGTTCTTCATCGTCCACAGCTCGTTGGTGAACGTCAAAATTCCCCGCCCGCCGTACAGCCAGTCTATCTCGCCGCCCCACACCGTATACAAATCATCGTAAACAACCAACGAACGGTAAAAAGGCAGAATCTTAGTCCCCCGGTCGGAAATGAACTTCATTACCATTTCATCCTGCGGCGGTTTTGAACCTCCATCGCGACCGGGACTTCTGAGAATCATTCCGCCGGTATTATGGTACGACTGCGCCGCGGCGATATTCGTGTGTCTCAGGATAAACCGGGACACCGCCCAGGTCTCGGGCTGCGAAAACGGATAGTCCTTCGCGCCGTACTGGACGTAGGCCGGCTGCCAGTCATAAGCCCAGTTCCTGTTCATGTCATAGCCGCCTTCGGGGTCTTCGTTTATGCGCCCGTCGCCGTCGTTGTCTATGCCCTCGTAGCCGAGAATAGAATACTGACCCTGCTCGTCCGGCTCGACCCGCACCATCAGATAATCCGGGTACTCCGGATCGGGTTTATACCTGCCCTGCGGATCCTTGATTCTCATAAGCGTGATGCTGCCGTCGCCGTTGAGGTCATCGTAGCCGTCCTCGTCGAACAACCCGTCCCGGTCGTTGTCCGTCGGCTCCATACCGCCGCGCGACGAGTTGCGCGTGTTGCTGTGAGCAAGCCAGAAATCACGGCTGTCCGGATTGATCGTCGGAATCAGATAAAAAACACGCTTGTCGAGCAAATCGGTCACTTTATCGACTCTGCCGTACTGATGACAGAGATACCACGCTGTATAAGCCACCGTTTCGGCGCCCTGCACCTCGTTGCCGTGTATGTTGCCGTCGATATACATCCCCGGCTTGCGGGCCGGATTTCCGACCTTCCTGGCGGTTACTTCGAGGCACCAGATATCTCGGCCCTGCGTCGATTTACCGATTGAATACAACTGCGTCAGTTCGCCGAACGCCTCGTTAAGACTCGACAGTATATCGTGCAAACCTTCGCAATCATGAAATCTGTTCCAGGCGACGTCGACTTTCCGTTCTTCCGGCGCGCCGACCGCGGGGAAATAGCGTCCGTCACTGTCGGCCCCCGATGCAAACGCCGGCGTCAGTGTTACAATAACGAGCCAGACATATTTGATTGCTCTCATGCTGAAGTCCCTTTATTTTTGAGACTACTGTTTGTCACGCTTTAATTCGATACTGCCTCTGGCGATCCCCGCAAGCTGCGAGACCACTTCGAAATCGATATGCTTCCTGCCTCCCGCCCTGACCACCAGACGCACCTCCGTCGAGCTTGAACTGCCGCGGATCGGAGGCAGAAAAGTCCTCCGGGACCCGCTTATGAAGGCGCTGTCCTCCAGATCGACAACCAGTCTGGTCGGGTCGATCTGTCGGCTCCTTTCGCCGTGGCTGAGCATCGTCGGCAAAAAACCGTTGTTCTCGACAACAATCTTTATCTCGAAAACGGATTTGCCCAGGTGTCGCACGTCAATTTCGCGAACTGCAATTCGCCCCAGTTTGTTCGTAAGAGCGTTCAGAAAGCCCACCTGCTTCGATACCACCTCGTCGAGCAAATTTTCCGGCGGATTCGTCATCGCAAACGGCCGGTAGCCCCCCACCTCCACTTTTTGACCCGGAAAGTCGGGATGCTCTATCGCCCGCCACTTTACAAACGCATCCGGTGCATGCCGCTCGAACCATTCGAGCTGGCGTCTGGCCTCTTTGCCCCGCTCGGCTTCGTCCACTTGCGACTGGTTCGGATCCGTCTCGACTGCAAACATCTCAACCGCCAGCTTCGGACTGAACGGCCGCACGGCCAGCGACATCCGGCCCCTGTGAAAATACATCCACTGACTGAATGTCCCCGGCGGCGCCGGTTCGCTCTCGATCTGCTTTTCAAGGCCCAGATTTTCGCGGTATAATTCGCCAAGCGACTCGAAGTAGCCGATGTCCTCGCTGTCGATCTTGGTCAGCGGTTTTCGACGCCCGGGAGGCTCTGCCGCCGCAGGCGTCTCGATAACATTGTCGGCAAAGCCGTAAGTCACCACAAGGGCGATATTGCTCCGCTTCACAACGAACCGCCCCAAAGCCCTTGTCCGCGGCTCGCTCACCTGATGAATACCCGAATGAACCCCGAAATAATCGTAATCGAACGGGAAATTCCGATTCAAATTCACCCCGCCCGGCCCGTCCTCGTTGAACTGCTCGTCCTTATCATTGTCGATTCCCTCCGACATCACGAGCCACCGGCCCGCTTCCCCCTCGAGGTGGTCCGCCTCCAGCATCAGGCGGTCATCGCACGGATCCATGATATACCCGCCTTCGGCATCTCCGACCCGCATCATCGTTATCAAACCGTCGCCGTTAAGGTCTTCCGGTCCGTCTTCATCCTTGCGGCCGTCGTGGTCATCGTCCACCGGCTTCGTCGTCAGCGGAGTCTCAAATTTCGGCCCTGAAAAGAAACGAGCCGCCGCCCGTGTATTGAGCCTGGGCACCACATAGATCGTCGTCTCTTCCAATGGTTCCGGTTGATTCAGCAGGCTCTCAATCCACGAAAGCGCAACAGCAGGCCCCGTAAAATCATTGCCCTCGATCCCCGCGACCACCAGTATCGCCGGCCGTCTGTGAAGGTCCTTGGCCTTGCCCAGAGTCACCAGCAGCGGCGGATCTCCTTCATCCGGCTTTACCAAAGGCCTGACCCGAACGAGCTTCGGGTGACTTTTTTCGAGGGCATGCAGTTTTTCGCTGATAGCGGCGTTGTCGCAGTACTCGGCCCCGCTCGCCGGCCCCACGGTCGAAACCGCAACCAGTACCGTCGCCAGCACGGTTTTGCACTTCAATAATTCGAGCGACATAAATCGTCTCCAATCTTGGCAAGTTATACCACGGCGCACATAACCGGCGCCGTCGCATGATTATGCGCCACAGATGGAGATTGGGCAAGGATTTGCAGCCCCCTGCGATTTTAGGCGGTTCAGTAAGGTTTTTCTCGGACCCAGTGCGGATCCTGTCCTCAGCAGATGAATTTCCCCAGGGTTAATCCTGTCCGCCCGTGCGGGCGTCGAGTCTGCGTCTGACGTCCCTGAGCTGACTGTCCAGCAGAACCACATAAACAAAATGGCTCAGCCACAAAACCGAGAATGCCATCGCCAGATACATCATATTTACAACTCCTCTCGGGAATCAGGTTAACTGTTCGAGTCTGGATTTTGCCTTCAGAATATCCGTCTTCAGCCAGATAAGCGCTGAGGAAAGAATAATCGTGCCGATAATGCCAAGCACGAACGCTATCTTCTGCGGCGGCGATTCCAGCGTGAAATTTGGCTTATGAATATCGCTGATAAATCTCGCACTTATATAAACCATCGGGACATCGAGAAACGCTATGATTCCGAAAACCGCGCAAACCCGCGCCCTGTGATGATGCGACCCGGAAATGCTGTGCCGCAGTATTATGTAGACCACCGCCAGAAACCACAGAATCGCCGACGACACCAGCCGGGGACTCGGACTCCACCAGATGTTCCACTCGGCGCGCGAAAAAATCATCCCGGTCGCGTTCAGAATCGTAGCGAGGACCAGGGCGACCTCCGCCGAAGCCGCCGCCGTCAGATCCCAGCCCGGCTTTCTCGTTACCAGATAGCCGACCGATGCGACCAGTAGAACTGTAAACGCCAGCAGTGAGCAGATCGAGCTTGGCACATGCGCGTAGAGAATATTGCGCACCGGAGAATCGATAAGCGTCCTGACCACCGAAGCGCCCGCCGCCGCAAGTCCTTCGATTAGTTTGTTTTTGCCGGCAATCTCCCCGACGACCAGAATTTTGGTGTCAGCAACGTCAGCTTCTTCGAACGTTGTCAGCGCCCCGGCAATCGTCGCCGGCTCGGCCTCTAAATCGGGCGCTAGCCCTTTCTCTTGCAGTATCCGAACCGCCTCCGCTTCGACCGCTACGATCTTTACTGCGGCCAGATGCTCCGGCGACAACTCCAGAACCCCAAGCCTGGAAAGAATAAGATCAACCGAATCGGCCCGCGTAAACACGATCCAGTCGTAATCGTCGATCGCCCTAATCTCGGTGTCTATCCTGCCCGTCGGCCCGGCGATTCTGCCGACCGTCAGGGCCATCCACATATTTGCCAGCAGCAGTACGAACGCCGCAAAGAAAAGTATTCGTCTCATATATCCTATTCCTTTATTGCCACACCGAACAGCAGCCAGCTCGTGACCACGAACACCGCGTCGAAAACAGCCAGATACGCCAGCGCACTCTGGAACGAACCCACGAACGCCAGTGCGCCCGAACCGGCAAGTTCCTCCGGTATCGCCCCGAAAAGCATCAGCAGAGCGAAATTGGCCGGCACCATCATGGGCATCAGAATAACCAGAACCATAATGCTCAGAAGCGACCCCCGTGTCCGCGTAAGCTGCACTATCGCCGAAAATAGCGTCCCTACGCTGGAGATTCCCACATTGCCCAGAAGCAGCACCGCCACCAGCATCAGCGGATTGGCGGACAGACTCAGCTTGAAAGCCACCATCACCACCGGCACGATAATCAATTCGAATATCGACAGCATCACGATATTCACCAGAAGCTTGGCAAGATAAATCGTCCCGGCATCCACCGGCGCCAGCAGCAGCCCGTAAATGCAGTCATCCTGCTGCTCCGTCGAGAACGATCTCTCCTGCGCCAGCAGCCCCGAGAACAGGAACGCAATCCACAGCGCCGCCGGTCCGATTACGGCCGCTTCAACCGACGTGGCCTCGGCGGCTATGCGGAGAATCCAGACGATTAGCATGCCAAGGACAATCATCGTCGGCAAAACCTGTCTGGCCCGCAATTCGATGACTATGTCCTTGAGGAAGACCGCTTTGAAACTAAGCCAGAAATACTTCAATTAGCGCTCCTGGCGTATTCCAGATAGTCCTGACTGAACGCCACGGCATCCACGTCGCTTAAGTTTCTGTCGAAAATAAAATCCTTCTGATCCAGCACCACCAGCCGACTGCAGCACCGCACGCCTATGCTCACGTCGTGCGTTGTCATCAGTATCGTCCCGCCCTCATCCGCGAAACCCGTCAGTACCTCGATCAAATGCCTGCATGCGTGGGCGTCCAGCCCCGTGAAGGGCTCATCCGCCAGCAACACCGTGGGCCTGTGAACCATCGCTCTCGAGATGGAAAGCCTCTGCAGCAGCCCGCGCGAAAGGGCCGACGCCCGATCGTACCTGTACGGCGTCAGGCCCACGTCCGCCATGAGTTCTTTGACTCTTTCATCGGGCCGCTGCACACCATAAAGATTGGCGAAAAACGTCAGATTCTCGGTTACCGTCAGGTCCGAGTAGACCATCGACTTGTGGCTTATGACGCCCAGTTGAGGTTTGGATTTCTCCGGCTCGGTCGTAATGTCATTAGAGTTGACAAGCACCGTTCCCGAATCCGGCTGCAGCAGACCCGCAATTATCCGCATCAGGGTGCTCTTGCCGGCCCCGTTAACACCGCACAGGCACACCGCCTGGCCTGCGGCTATTTCCAGGTTTACGTCGTTAAGTACGGGTCTAGAGGAAAAGGCCTTGCTTACGGACCTGACCGATATCATCGAATTGGATTGGGTGTCTTGTCGATTTTCCTGCATGCGCCCGCAACTCAGTAACTTTGCAATCAGCCTTTGCCCGTCCGTAGCTTCGAGAGAGCCAGAAGCAGCACGGCGCTGAATACAAGAGTCAATATCAGCCAGGTTGTCAAGTTCGAACCTCTGACATTGAAGCCCTCTATACGGAATGCGACTTCCTGGCCGCGAGCTAAATCGGTCTTCTTGTAGTATTTCATGGGCTTGCCGTTCTGGCCCATCACTTCGCTGCCCTGCTGGCCGAACCCGGTAAGCTTCGCCTCGGCCAGTTGCGAAAAGACAACAAGATCGGCCGTCGGGAATGTCAGATTCCTGGCTATTTCCATATCGTTGGACGTTATATCGAGCATATATGAGAACTGAAGCTGGTATTCGCCCGGCGGCATCGCCATCGTATCGTAGAACCCGGTGTCCGTGAGCACCAGTTCGCCCTCTTCCAGGTATCCGGTGGGTTTGAGGTTGTCATAGCCTTTTGGCAGATCGATTTGGAGCACTTTCGGCCGGCCCCCGGCGTCTCTTTTGGAGCTGCTCACCGCAACGTCCGAGTCGTTTACCAGTTGTATGTACTCGGTAACGTACAGAGTCGGCCCCCGCGAGCGGATGATTATATGGTGTGTCTTGGCCGTAAGACTCGATGTGTCATAGGAAACATCGAATACCTGCACGCCGGCGACGATTTCTGTTTTCCCCGGCGTAAGCGCCACGGGCTGGCCGCCGAACATCATTTCGCCGTGCTTGGCCCGGGGAATCGCGAAAAGCCCGCTGCCCGTTAGGACATCCCGGAAAATGGCCGTGCCGTTGGCGTCCGAAACCGCCTGCAGAGTTCTTATGTTCTGACGGTCCCTGTAAATCTCCAGATAGACGGCATCGCCCTCGGTGGACTTTCCACCGGCCGAGCCCTTCTCCAACTGGACAGTTACCGTCGCTGCCGATGCACCGACACCGTCAGAGGCCTGAGCCGCTGTAACAGTCGAAACGCCCAGCAGAAGCGACATTGCAACCAGTACGTATCTCATCTGCGTTTCCTCACGGCCTTCCGTTCGTCCGGCTGCGGAGCCAGCAGGGGCCATACCACGGCCGCTACGCATATCGCAAGCAATATCCATTTCAGAACGCTCATTTAGAATCCTCGTCAGTTTTAACCCTGGCGGTCGTTCTGCCGAACAGCGATATCAACACGGCCACCGTACCCAACACCGCCAAAATGCCGCCGATCCAGATCCAGTTGATCAGCGGCTTGATAAGCACCATCAGGTTTATCATCCCCGAGCGATGATCTACTTCCGTCAGCGCCAGATACAAATCCCCCGCCAGTGTCCGCCTTACCGCAATTTCGCTGGTGCGTTTGTCGCTTGCTGTATAAAAAGCCAGCGCCGGCCCGAGTTTGATTTCCGGCCCGCCCTCTTTGCGGGCGATGATATTTGCTGTCACTGTGGTCGAATGAACCTCTTCGTCCGGGCTCTCATGTCCGTGGTCCGCTTCCAGGCTTTCGAATGTCAGGTCATATCCCGCGACAGTCTTGGTCTGATCCTTCGTCAGGGCTATATTCTCTTCGACGTCATACCCGCCCGAACCTGCAATTCCGATAAACGTCAGAACCACGCCGATATGAACAAGACGCGCGCCGAGCCACCTCAGGCCGGGCCTCCTCTTGAGACCGGCGAAATCCGCGATCAGGTTAACAACAGCGAACAGACTGATTATCCCGCACGCAATCGCCAGCCCCTGCGAACCAGGATTGTCCATGATAATGCCCGTATTTCGTAGAAACTCATCCAGCGTTTCAATATGTTGCGACAAAACGGCGACCACCAGCCATGCCAGTACCGCAACCGCAACAGCCGCGATTGCGCCGATTGTCCGCCACTGGGCCTTGAAACCACGCTTGAATAGATGCGGACAGATAGCCAGCAGCAGAAGAAGACCCAGCCCCGGCAGGGCGGTTATCTTCGTAAAATACGCCGGCTGCAACTGTATCTGGCGTTTGGCCAGAAGCTGACTGAAAAACGGGAAAAGCGTACCGACGAATATCACCACCATCAGCAGCAGCATCAAATAGTTGTTGATTATGATTGATCGGTGTGCCTTCGTACTTACCGCCTGCGGAACAGTCTTTCGATTGGCCAGATGCAGGCCGAACAGAACGCCCGCCAGCACGATTATGTTCACGATCAAGACCATGAACAATATGCCGAGCCCCGGTTCGGGGAACGCGTGTACACTGGAGACCAGTCCGTATCTGGTCAGAAAAGTACCGAAAATACACATGCCGAACGTAAGTATAGATAGCCCGACCAGCCATTTTGCGATTGAGGTATCCGGTCGGAACGTTCGCGAGCAGTGCAGCAGCGCCGTAGCCGTCAGCCAGGGCATAAGCGAGGCATTCTCAACCGGGTCCCACGCCCAGTAGCCGCCCCAGCCCAGTTCTTCATACGCCCACCAGGCCCCCAACACGATTCCGATGGTAAGAAACAGCCACGCCAGGAGAATCCAGCCCTGCATCTTCGAGAAAAGTGTTTTTGTGCCGCGCAGACCGTGGGTGCGAATCGACGCCAGCGCCCATGCAAAAGGCACCGCGAACGCCGCGTAGCCTATGAACAGCGTCGGCGGATGCAGCGCCATCGCCGGATGCTGCAGCAGCGGATTGAGCCCCGCCCCGTCCGCCGGAACGGTTGTCGACAACTCGAACGGGTTCTTATCGAATATGAGCACCAGTATGAAGTAAACGCTCACCAGGTTGGCCAGCGACCGTGCTCCCGCGGCAAATTGCCTTTTCTCAGGATCGGTGCTCCTGAAAGCAATAGCGACAAGGCCCACCTGCATCCACAGCCAGAGCAGCAGCGAACCCGATGCGCCCGCCCATAGCGCACTGATCTTGTACGCCAGCGGCAGTGCCTTCGACGTGTGTTCGGCGACGTAACTGACCGAAAAATCGCTCCGAATCAGCAAAACCCACAGCAGCGCCATCGCCACACTCAGCACCGCAAAAGCGCTGAAAGTGGCGTTACGGCCGCTTCGGGCCAGTTGCGAATGATTGCGCGCCGCGGCAAAAGCGTCTACAATAAGAGCGTAGCCGCTCAGAAACAACCCCAGCAGCAGACAGAAGTGGCCTAAATCCGACATGTTCTACTCTAATTTTGCCTTGTATTTGGATTCACACTTGGTGATGACTGTGTCGGCTTCGAACACGCCGGCGGGAGTTATTCGCCCATCAACCAGAACCTCTCTGCCCTCGGAGAAATTGTCCGGAACCACCCCGGCATACTGAACCGGAACCTGCGATTCCTCCCCGGCCAGTACGAAATTCAGCTTAACCTCCTGCAGATCCCGCGCTACCGAGCCGGCCTTGACCGTTCCCGCAAGACGCAGCGAATAATCCATCGCCACATCCCGCTTTTCCGCGAATTCGTCCACCGAGTAATAGTAAGACCAGGAGGATTTCATCGCCTGGAAGACGAAATATGAAAGGGCCGAGCCGATAACGACCACCCCGATAACTACCTTGACTATTGTAGCTTTCTTCATGTTTCTGATACCGCCACAGACATTAACGGAAAGATTATCAGCAGAACCATACGGCCCCGACTGTCTTTTGTTGGCGAAAGTACCTGCTAAAAATCCCACTTTTTCGCCATGAATTAACCCGGACGCCTGATTGACAACCTGGTCAACAGCTTATTTCGAAACGGCCGCCGCCCCGGAAATATTCCATTTTATCCGAAAAACCCGTTTCGTGCAATAAAACCCGGTGCCGGATCGACACCGTTATATGGTCGGCGCCTGGATTTACCAGACATGAGAATTTCCGGCTTTCCGCGGCAAACAGGTGAATCGCCGGTTTGCTAACGCGATTTGTCCGCCACGTTGAATCGCGCGTTCAGCTTGAAAATCCTCTTCATGGGCAGATTCAACACCTGCGACGGCTCCAAATCAAGCTTTTTGCGGATCTCTTCCAGCAGTTCGGAAATCTTTTTCAGGTCCGTCGTAATCAACGTAAACCATATATTGAACCGGTCGTTGCGCATGTAGCTGTGTGTAACTTCCGAATACCCCCCGATTACCTCGGCTGCCTCGTCCACCCGGCCCGGCTCCACACTCACGGCCGCCAGAGTGCTCGCAAATCCCAGCTTATGCGAGTTCAAACTTGCTCCCATACGCCGAATAACCCCCGCGTCCAGCAATTTCTCGACCCTTGCCCACAGTTGCTCGCCCGGGATACCCAGTTTCGCCGCAAGAACCTCGTAAGGACGCTCCTCGAGCGGAAAATCATGCTGCAGCGCCTTTATTATCCTGCCGTCAAGTTCGTCCATTTAAACGTGCTCCGTAATACCTCTCTTCGGTTGAATTCTGCCTCAATTGCGGCCGATTATTCCACTTTACGCACTAAAGTCCGGGCATGTTTTGTCTTGACCGCCCCGGCCTGCGCCGATAAGTTCTGGTAGCAGAAAAGGCCGTAAATGTAAAGTCGCTGGCTGCCGATAGCATGACTCACAGCTCAAAACTCCCACTGACAGCCTCTTGTTCTCATTTGTGAGAAAACTTAAAAACTTACTGAGTCAGTCAGAATTTCCCAGGAACGATCATTCATGGCACAAGGCAAAGTATATCTCGTAGGCACCGGCCCCGGCGATCTGGAATTGATCACTCTAAAAGGCTACCGTCTCATAACCCGGGCCGAAGTAATACTTTATGATCACCTGATGCCGCAGGAACTGCTGCAACTGGCATCCGAAGACGCCGAATTGTTTTCGGTGGGCAAATTCGCCGGCAAACACACAATGCCCCAGGAGCAGATGAACGCACTTCTGGTCAAGAAGGCCCGCCAGGGAAAGACAGTCGTGCGTCTCAAAGGCGGCGATCCGTATATCTTCGGCCGGGGCGGCGAAGAGGCCGAGGCCTGCGTCGAAGCCGGCGTCGAATTCGAGGAGGTGCCCGGCATTACCAGCGCCATCGCGGCCGCTTCCTACGCCGGAATCCCCCCTACACACCGCGATTTCACACCAAATGTGGCGATTGTTACAGGCCATCGCAGGGATGAAAAAGAAATCGAAATCCCCAAAGCCGGCACCGTCATATTCCTGATGTCGGTGCGAAACCTGCCCAAAATCGTCAGCTCCCTGCTGGCCGCCGGATGGTCTGACGATACGAAAATAGCCGCCGTGGAAAAGGGGACCAGATACGATCAGCGGGTGATTACCGGCACTCTTGGCGATTTTCTCGACGTTGCCGAAAAAGCCCAACTGCGCACACCCGCCATATTTATAGTCGGCAAAGTCGTAGAACTGCACGAAAAACTCGACTGGTTCGGCAAGAGGCCGCGAATATTCCTGCCCGGCACGCACCCCGAAAAATACCAGCACCTCGGAACCATCGTACATCGCCCGATGATCAAATCGGTCGCTCTGGATGACTATTCGGCCGCCGATCCGATCTTCGACAAACTGGGTGGTTTCGACTGGATAATCTTCACCAGCACCAACGGCGTTAAATTCTTCTTCAGCAGGCTCAATGCTGTCGGGCTAGACAGCAGGGCCCTTGCCGGTGCAAAAATCGCCGCCATAGGCAGAACAACCGCCGAAAGGCTCAAATATCACGGCGTTCTGGCCGATATGAGACCGGCGCTGGAATCCAGCGTCGGCCTGCTCGACGAATTTGACCGCATCGGCTCAGAAGGCCTCTCGATATTGCTCGTCAGGCCGAAAGTCGGCAGAAACGAACTAATAGACGGCCTGCAGGAAGCCGGCGCAAACGTCCAACCGGTAGTAGTTTACGAAAATGTCCAGGTCGAGTCCGAACCTGTCGATTTCGATTACATAGACTGGATACTGTTCACCAGCGGCTCGACCGTCCGGGCATTCATGGAACGCTACGGCGAACTGCCTCAAGGTAAAAAGGTCTACTGCCTGGGCAAGCCAACGCTCGAAAGAGCCCAGAGCTATGATATAGAGGCCCAACTGCTGCCCGGATCGTAAAACCGATATGAGAGAATGAGGCGGGCGGCTGTTAATCTGGAAAATATGGAAAAATCAGGGTACGTATGGATAATAATGCAAAGTCATACAAAGATGCAGTGAAAGTCATTCCCGGCGGCGTAAACAGCCCGGTGCGCGCATTAAAGGCCGTCGGCACCCCGCCGATCTTCATCTCGAAGGCAAAAGGCCCCTATCTGTGGGACGAAAGCGGCAGCAAATATATCGATTACTGCCTCAGTTGGGGCCCCATGATTCTGGGCCACGCCAACAAAGCCGTACTCGACGCGGTCCGCAAGGCTATGAGCAGGGGCACCAGCTACGGCATACCCACGACCATCGAAACCAGACTGGCCGAGATGATCGTCGATGCAATCGGTTCTGTCGACAAGGTCAGGCTCGTCAATTCCGGCACCGAGGCCGTTATGACCGCGATTCGCCTGGCCCGTGGCTGCACCGGGCGCGACAAGATTATCAAATTCGTCGGCTGCTACCACGGCCACGTCGACCACATGCTCGTCCAGGCAGGCTCCGGCGCCACCACCCTCGGAGCACCCAGCAGCCCGGGAATTCCCGAAGACTTCAGCAAGCACACTATCCTCGTGCCTTATAACGACAACGCCAAACTCGAAGAAGCATTCGACAAATACGGCGACAAAATCGCAGCCGTAATTGTAGAAGCCGTCGCCGGCAACATGGGCGTAATCGTTCCGCCAAAGGCATACTTGGAGAAGATTCGCAGCCTGTGCACGAAGAACAAAAGCGTGCTGATTTTCGACGAGGTGATAACCGGCTTTCGCATTCGCTACGGCAGCGTCCAGGAAATGACGGGCGTCAAGGCCGATCTGACCTGCCTGGGCAAGATCATCGGCGGCGGTTTTCCGATAGGCGCCTGCGGAGGCAAGGCCGAACTCATGGACCAACTGTCCCCCGACGGTACGGTCTACCAGGCCGGAACGCTCTCAGGTAATCCGGTCTGCGTGGCGGCCGGACTGGCCACACTGAGTATGCTAAAGTCGCAGAACCCTTACGACAAACTCGCAGCCGAGACCGAGAGTCTGTGCAACGAACTCGAGGCGATCTTTACGGATGTGGGCGTCGAACACACAATCAACCGAATCGGATCGATGTTCACCTTGTTCTTCAATCCCGGTCCGGTTAAAGACTACGACTCGGCCACCCGAAGCGACACCGCCCGGTATGCAGGTTACTTCAAGGCAATGCTGGAAAACGGCGTGTATCTGCCGCCGTCGCAGTTCGAAACGTGCTTCCTGAGCACCGCTCACAGCGAAAAGGATCTTGAAAAGACGCTGAAAGCCGCAAAAAAGGCCGCTGCTTCACTGTCCTGATCTGGCAGGTGACAACTGACGACGGGTCTTACGCTGTGCGCGCAAACGCCCGAACAACGACTGCGTGATTTGCCGCGGTTGTTCGTGCTGTCCCGGTCGATACGGAATGCTACTCGGGCATCTCGTACAGCTCGCCGCCGGCTTTCAATTCCGCGACTTTTTCGTCGTCGAGTCCGATCTCCTCGTCCGTCAGATAGCAGCCCGGGTCCGGGGCCCACGGATCGCCGAAGTGCAGATCCGCCCTCACACGCAATGCTCCGCCGCAGGCGTCGAAAAACTTGCACAACCGGCACCGCCCCTTCACGTACGATCTGCGGTCCCGCAGCCTTTTCAGCAGCGGCTCGTCCGGATTTGACCATATCTCGCTGAACGGCTTCTCGTGTATGTCGCCCAGATCGTAATGTCCCCAGAACTGATTGGCGTGCACCTTCCCGTTGAAGTCGATGCAGCCGATTCCTACGCCGCTGCTGTACATTCCGCCGCCGTTCCAGGTAAGCAGCTTCCAGACATCTTTTGCCCGCTCCGGGTCCTTTTCGAGCAGCTTGAGATAGAGATACACACCGTCGACATGGTTGTCCACCGTGAGGATATCCGTCTCTCGCCCGGCCTCCTTAAAGGCCTTCGTCTTCGCCATGATCGTATCCAGGGCCTTACGGCTCTGAGCGTGCGTCAGATCCTCATCGGCTATGCCGCCGCCTCGTCCGCTCGGAACCAGATGATAAAAACACGCGCGCTCGACGTTCTCCTTCTCGAAGAATTCGAACAGGGCCTCGATGTCCTGTACGTTCCGTTTGGTCAGCGTAAGACGAAGCCCGACCCGAACACCCGCATCCTGGCAGTTTCTTATGCCCGCGACCGCTCTGTCGAACGCCCCGGAAACGCCTCTGAACTTGTCGTTGATTTCCCCCACACCGTCCAGGCTGATTCCCACATATGAAACGCCGAGATTCTTGATCTTCGCGGCCGCATCCTCTGAAATCAGCGTCCCGTTCGTGCTGATGACCGTGCGAAGCCCTTTGCCGCGAGCATAATCCATAAGCTCGAACAAATCATGCCGCATCAGTGGCTCACCGCCCGAGAACAGCACCGACGGAACACCGTAGCCCGCAAGATCCGCCAGCACCTCTTTGGCGTGTTCGGTCGAGACATCGTTGCAGGGCTTGCCCACACCGCTGTCATTGTAGCAGTGCACGCATTTGAGATTGCAAAGCCGCGTAATATTCCACACGCATATAGGCCGACGCTCCGATGCTTTCTTCGGAACCACTTCGCCTTTTCGTTCTCCCGAGCCGGTCTTGCCGTATCGAAGCCAGTCGCCCGGAGTCACCTGATCGCAGTACAGTTTGCTTATATTGATCATGGGTTGTCTTACCTTTTTCAGGATTGCTGTTCGCCCGCTTTGGGCGGTGTATAAACACAGAACGGCTCTTCGGCCATGTAATTGCCGGTGCCCGCAAAGGCCCTGGCGCGACAGCCGCCGCATACGTTTCGATAACCGCAGAGACCGCACTTGCCTTCCAGCTTGCTGCTGTCCCGCATTTTCGCCAGGTCCGGGCTTTGCCGCCATATATCTTTCAAATGCGTTGCAAGAACATTGCCGCACTTTACCGGCAGATAGCCGCAGGGGAACACCTCGCCCTCGTGGCTTACGAATACCACGCCCAGTCCGGCCAGACATCCCCTCGATGACCCGCCGTGTCCGGGCCGCATCTGTCCCGGCGCAGAACCGTGCGCGTGCGGATGAGCCTGCCTTGCCTTGTGCAGGCCCTGCTGTCTGGTCACTCTTTCGTAGTGCGGCCCGCATGTAACTTTCATTTGAATCTCGCCGCGTTCGTCCAACCGGCAGATATCCAGCATCTTCTCTTCATATTCGGCGGGTGTGAGCATGTCCGTCTCGACCAGAGTCTCGCCGCATCCGACCGGCACGAGCATGAAAAGATGCACCGCGACCGCCCCGAGCGATTTTGCCAGTGCATACAGGTCGTCAAGCTGATGGGCGTTATGTTTCGTCAGCGTCATATTGATCTGAAACGGCACGCCCGCTTCGCGCAGGCGTCGGGTTCCCGCCACCGCCTTATCGAAGGCGCCCTCCAGTTGCCGCAATTTGTCGTGAGTCTCGGCCGTTGCGCCGTCCAGACTTATCGAGCACCGCTCAACGCCGGACTCTTTGATCCTGTTTGCGATCTTGTCGTCTATCAGCGTACCGTTCGTCGCCAGAGCACAGTGAAGCTGCGCCTCTTTTGCAGTCGCTACCAGTTCGAAAATATCTTCGCGACAAAGAGGCTCACCGCCCGAAAAGACCATCACCGGCCTCATGGGCTGGCTGTCCCCGATATCGCTCAACTGAGAAATAAGAGTCCTGGCCTGCGAGGTCGACATATCCTTGAACGCGGCATCATCGGCCTCGAGCCGGCGACAATGGGCGCACGTCAGATTGCATCTGATAGTGCTTTCCCAGAAAAGCAGTCTGAGCATCGGCTTTGCATCGGAAACTCTATTCACCTGAATCCTGCTCCTTGGAGTTGGCGGTGGCCGCTATTTCCTCGGCCTGTTGTACAATGCGGTCTACGAATTTGGCCGCTTCGCTGGGCCCGTGCTTCTCGGTCACAATATCCACATTCTTTATGACGCAGTGAACCAGCTTGTTCACGATTCGATTGACCATCTGGTCGGCATGCTCTCTGCAGTGGGCTTCGCGCCTGGTGCCGGCGAAAAACCGCTCCAGCTCCGTTTCGCCGATCTTTGCGAACTCCTCTTTCATCAAACCGATCAGCGGGCCGATGTCCCTGGCCTTGAACCAGTTCATAAACTCAGCGGCCTGGGCGTAGACTATTTCCAGGCCCACCGCGATGTCTTCCTCGCGGGCTTTTCGATTCTCCTCGGCCACCTCCGACAATTCGTCTATGCTGTAGAGATAAACTTCGTCGATCTTGTTTATCGCCGGGTCGAAGTTCCGCGGCACAGACACATCCACCAGCAGCAGCGGTCCGCGCCGGCGCCGGTCGACTGTCTTTTTGAACTGCTTTCGCGTGTAAAGGTAATTCTGCACCGATGCCGAAGCCACCACAATATTGGCCTCTCCGAGCTGTTTGCCAAGCGCGTCCCACCGCCCGGCCGAAATCTTATATCTCTCGGCCATCTTGACGGCCCGGTCGTACGAGCGGTTTACTACCGTTATATTCCGCGCGCCGGTCTGGATAAGATGCTGCACCAGCAATTCACCCATCTCGCCGGCCCCTATGACCACCACCCTCGCCGCGGAAATGTCCGCAAATAACTGCTGTGCCAGCTCGATAGCCACCCCCGCCACGCTGACCCTGCCGCTCGATATCGATGTTCCCGTGTAGACCTTCTTACTCGCGAAAAAGGCCATGTGAAACAGGCGGTTCAGAATCTTGCCCGTGCTCTTGGCCGCACACGCGATCCGGTAGCTTTCCTTGACCTGATTTATGATCTGGGCTTCGCCGACTACCATGCTGTCGAGACTCGACGCTACGGTCAGCAAATGGCGTACGGCATCTTCGTCCCGGTATGTGTAAAGAAACTCGCGAAACCGCCGCACCGGAATGTCGTGGAACTCGGCGATAAACTCGGCTATCTGCTCATCCGTGACGCCCCCTGTCCGCTTGGCTGCACAGTAAATCTCCACCCGGTTGCACGTCGACAACAGGACGAATTCAGCCTCGGGGTACTTGCCCTTGAGCTGTGTGAGCGCCTGCTCGGCCGACTCGGCGTCGAACGCGAGCTTCTCCCGGATATCAACCGGTGCACTCTTATGATTCAGTCCAAGCAGGAGGATTTTCATTTTCTTATATGATAACCGTTTCCGAAACCGTAGGAGCGACGCGCCGTGAAAAATCGTGCTGTGTCTTGCCTATTGCCGCCACCCCGAGTATCGCGAATACCACCAGGGCAAAAGCCGCGATTGTCATGTAAGCCTTTGTTCTGCCTCTCAGGGCCAGCAGGCGGCTCAATGCCAGCACGGCAACCAGCAGCAGCCACGTCGCCAGTATGCATATCACTTTGGCGTCCTGGAGCCACGCCGTAAAAGGCGTTTTCAGCAGATAAATCAGCCCGGCGCCGCTGGCCAGACCTATGGTTAAAAAGATGAAGCCCGCCTTCAGGCCGGACATCGTCATCTTTTCCAGTTTCTCGATATTGGGCACCTTGCCCAGAACCTGCATCACGCGTTTCTGCTTGAGTTTGTGCGTGGCCAGCAGGTACAGAACCGCCGAAGTCGTCGCAAACATTATGCTTGCACCGGCGAGGATCATCATTATGCCGTGTGCCAGAGCCCACGGAGTGGCGGCTATCGAATGAGGCTCCGAAGCCGGCTTTGCCACTATTCCCGCTATGAGGACTATGGCAAAAATGCCCCACACCATAGCCGATGCGAACCAGACCTGGCGTATCACTATGCTGAGCAGAAGGTACAGCAGCCCGAAAACGATCGTCAGCACGACCATCGATTCGAACAGCCCGGTAAGCGGAACAGCGTTGATTTCAACGGCTCTAAAGATAAGAACCACCGCTTCGAGCACCACGGCAAGGCAGACTATTGGCAGCAGCACGTTCCGGTAATCCTCGCTCTTGAGCAGTTGCACCAGGGCCACAATCGCCGCGACGAAATAGACCACCATTGCCGAAGCAAAAATATAATTTTCCGGTACCGGCAGGTCCAGCATTTGCGCCCCCTGTCAATTCCCTTTGGCCGAGCGGTCGATCACATACGTCGGCGGTACTTTCTTCAGTTCTCGTTCGGTATGCAGCATGCGATACTCGGAAACCCGCGCTGCATTCGCCATCTTCTCGACGGTCGTGCGGACCTCTTCATCGCTCTGGCCGTGAACCATGGTATAAACGCTGAAAGGCCATGTTTGGCTCGTCGGCCGTTCGTATGCGTGGCTCACTTGCTCGAAACCGGCGAAGATTTCGCCCACCTCGACGACCCGGCCGGGCTCGACCCTCCAGACCACCATTGCTCCGCCCTTGAGACCCACTTTGAAGTGGTTTACAATCGCGCCGATTCGCCGCAGTTTGCCCTGCTCCTTCCATTTTCGCAGCACTCCAAGCAATTCGTCGGTGGTTAAGCCGACCTCACGGGCGGCATCGGCGTATGGAGTAGTCGTTGCGGGCAATCCGTGCTGAATAGCCTCGATAATCTTCAGTTCGGTTTTGGTCAAACTTTTGCTCATAATCGCGGAAGGGCGGTCCCGGAGGGATATCCGGATCAAAAATGGCTCGTGCTTGCCACAACCGGCAAAACACTACCGATCTGGTATATTTTAACGCATAAGGCTGTCCGCCTCAAGGACACATCGGCTTTATGTGGTCCCAATGGCGATAATCGCGGTTGCAGGATGCGTAAAAACGCTTGAATCTACCGCGTTTCTGGCGTAGAAGTTCAGATAATAATGTCCTATGGAGCTTTCAGGAGCCGTTAATGAGTGCAGTGCGCATAGCCAGCAGAGGCAGTAAACTGGCGCTGGCCCAGGCCGAGTACGTCCGAGAACTGCTGCGAAAAATCATGCCCGGCTGGGAAATCTCGATTGTTACGATTTCCACGAAGGGCGACAGGGATAGGAGCGATTTCCTCTATAAGAGTAATTCGGTGGGCTTTTTTACCTCGGAGGTCGAAGGCGCTTTGCTGGACGGGCGGGGCGATGTGGCCGTCCACAGCCTGAAGGATTTGCCAACAGCCGCGGCCGACGGCCTGGTGGTCGCCGCAATGCCCGTGCGCGAATCGGTCGCCGATGCGCTGGTCGCCCGCCAACAGGACACGGGCCTGGAGGATCTGCCCGAGGGTGCGACCGTGGGCACTTCGAGCCTGCGGCGTATCGCGCAGTTGAAGCACCTCAGGCCGGATTTGAACTGCGTACCGCTGAGAGGAAACGTTGAGACCCGGATTTCCAAAGTCGATGCCGGAGATGTCGACGCGGCGGTCCTTGCCTGTGCGGGACTGAACCGGCTGGGGCTTTCCGAGAGAATTTCGGCCGTGCTCAATCCCGAACAATTCATACCGGCGCCGGGTCAGGGCGCCCTGGCGATTCAGATTCGGGCCGACGACGCCGAACTTGCCGAGTCCGTCGGCAAACTGGACGACCGCAACACGCGCGTAACCGCCGAGGCCGAGCGGGTCGTTCTGGCGGCCCTGCACGGCGGATGCAGCATACCGCTGGGTGTGCGCGCGGTCATAAACGATGAAATTATCACGATTGAGGCGGTTCTAAGCGACGTGGAAGCGGCAAACTACGTGCGGCGGTCCGCACAGGCGCCGGTCGAGGTCGCGGCCGATTGTGCCGAAACCCTGGCCGCGGAACTGCTCGGCGCAGGCGGCCAGGAAATACTCGACGCCATAAGACTCCAAAAAGAGCAGTAGCCCGGCTTCGTCATGGCCGCCAGCGGTCGTATCTGGTGCTCAATAAATTACTGCCCGGCGCGAGCGGACCGGCAATGCCGTACGGTTCAGAGTAGAAACCGACGGGGTCCTGACGTTTTACCCTCAGCGGCAGTCTCTTACATCCTCTCTGCACGTCTCGAATGTCCTGTCCGGGTCGTACCAGTACTGCGTGCAGCCCGTGGCCGCGTAACCAAGCGCTGTGCAGACGATAAACAGTCCGAGTACTCTCATCAAGCCCCCCAATCGCGGCAGCACAGAGCCGCAATCATTTATCGGCATGATGGTAGGCGTGTTTTATCTGGATCGCCTCGGGATTTGGCTGAGTTTGCAATCCGCAAATCCGAAGGGGAGCCTTCTTGTCGCTGTCTTTACCTATCGACGAAATGAAGGATGTGAAGGACTCCTCTCATAGGCACTGGACCGAGAAAGGGGGCAGACCAAAAGAGCGTTTATGAAGTCATATGGGAAATGTCAGATCAATGGCGAAGTACCGCAAATACACCAAGGAATTCAAGCTGCAGGCCGCTCGACGCAAGCTTTTTAGAAAAAAAAGGATATTTTGTGAGCTTTATCTGCCGAGTTAGCGTATATGTGGTAATTGGGCATATCTTGAGTTCTCTCCCGGGGTATTCTCTTTTCTGCAGATTTGACGGCTTGTTTTCCGAGCATTCATTCTTAATTGCGAGAGACATAGTGTTTGACCCAGATATGGGTTTTTGGGAGTATTGTAAATGAGCACCGGCAAAGTAAAGTGGTTCAACGACAGTAAAGGCTACGGGTTTATCACGCCTGACGAAGGCGGCAAAGACCTGTTTGTTCATCACTCGGAGATACAGGCGGGCGGTGGATACGGTAGTCTGAGCGAGAATCAGGCGGTTGAGTACGAGGAAGGTCAGGGCAAGAAGGGCCCCTGCGCAACGCTCGTCAAACCGGTCTGAGTACCGCGGAAACGTAAGAAATCTGAGGCTCCGCCGGAAGCGGAGCCTCTTTTCTAACCCCGTTTCCATAAAATCCATCCAAGTTCCTCTTCTGACGGTTCTCAAAGCGTTCGCCAGGGAGTCGGGATTTCTTCCAGTGAACATGGACAAAAACCATATCCGGATGGTCAGACAGGATATTTTGCTGTGCTGATTAGTCAAACTGGAGCAATAGTGAAGAAACCGTTGAAGACTTCAGCAACTGGAAGAAGGTGTATCTTTCCGGGCTGTAACCGGCGCCTGAGCATATACAATCACGAGTCTTATTGTCATGTGCATTTGGACCAGACAAAAAGTGAGCGGCTTCGAAAGGGCCCTTATCATCATCGCACTTGAATAAGACGCGGCAGGTGTCCGTCTACGACAGTTATTCAGGAACTGTTCAATTCGCACATATACAGCCACGGTGGCGGTGTAAGCAGTCTGTGGCAAGCATATCAAAACAGATTATAGACCATTCAGTCGCTTTTCCGCGATTGCTTTTTTTCAGGATTATTTAATGGCATTTAGGACATTCGGTTTATCGGATCCCCTTGTTCAGGGGATACTGGCAACGGGCTACACGGCCCCAACAGAAATACAGTCTCGAGCGATACCCGCGGCTATTGCCGGGGGCGACATTATAGGTTGTGCTCAGACGGGCACCGGCAAGACGGCGGCTTTTGTGCTGCCATTACTTGATCGGCTCAGTCGTCAGAACGGCTCGAGAAAACAGCCGGCAATCAGATCTTTGATTCTGACGCCCACACGTGAGCTGGCCGTTCAAATAGAGAGATCGGTGAACGGTTACGGGAGATTTCTGAATCTGAAGACACAGGCTGTTTATGGCGGTGTCAGCATCGATAATCAGATAAGCGCATTGCGTCGCGGAGTTGATATTGTGGTGGCAACACCGGGGCGTCTGATTGATCACATCGAGCGCGGTACTATCAACCTCGGAAGTGTTTCAGTTCTCGTGCTGGATGAAGCTGACCGGATGCTCGATATGGGCTTTATAAATGACGTGCGGCGAATCGTGGGCAGCCTTCCCCAAAAGCGGCAGACTCTGCTGTTCTCGGCGACCATATCACCGGAGGTCAGGAGTATGGCCGGTAACATGCTGCAATCACCGACAGTCATCCAGATAGGCAGGCCGCGCAACCCTATTGACACGATCAGCCAACATTTCTATGAAGTAGACAAGTCACAGAAGATGGATCTGCTGCTGCGCATCATCAACGACTGGCAGATGTATAGCGTGCTCGTATTCTCGCGAACCAAGTACGGAGCTGACAAGATAAGCCGCAAGCTCAAGAAGGCCGGCCTGGTGGCGGTTTCCATCCACTCGGATCGGACGCAAAACCAGCGCCAGCGGGCACTCGACGGATTTCGCAGCGGTCGGTACCATATCATGGTCGCCACCGACATCGCTGCCCGGGGTATTGACGTGGAGGGGATATCCCATGTCATCAACTACGACGTCCCGACTCACGCGGAAGACTACGTGCACCGCATAGGTCGCACCGGACGAGCCGCCGCCACCGGTGATGCGATCACGTTCGTTTCGAGTGAAGAACGGAAATACCTTCAAAGTGTCGGCAAATTTATAGGACGTAAGATCAAAACACAGAAGTGCGAAGGTTTGTCGCCCACCAGAGCCGCTTGCCCCGGACAAAAGACTGCTGCAAGCTCCAGAACCCGGACAACAGTCGCAGAACAGGCGAATCAGAGCAACTCAAGAGTAAAGAAGGCACGTCACGGCCGACGCAAGCGAAACAAAAGGCGCAATCAACCGCAATATTGTTGACAAACAGCCGGCAGTGAACATCTGAGAAGCTGCTGGCGCTGCACAAAAAGGCGAAGAACTTAGGCTGATGTGCATGTTTATATATAAATTTTGTCGCCCGCAAGTTGTGCTGATCAACTGCAAAGCACGTCATTGCATGGGATAAACGCGCGTACATGTTAGGGCTCCGCCATGAATATACTTCTTATTAACCCCGAAGGACCGGTCACATTCTGGAGTTTCAAAAACGCCCTCAAGTTCACCTCCCATAAGGCCGTACTTCCCCCACTCGGGCTTCTGACGGTCGCAGCCATGCTGCCTGCCGAATGGAAACAGAAGCTTGTCGACATGGCGACGACGAGGCTGTCCGACCGGCACATTCGATGGGCGGACTATGTCCTGATCTCAGCAATGTACATTCAGAAGCCGTCTGTCCACAAGATCGTCCAGCGCTGCAAGGAACTCAAGCGGCCGATTGTGGCCGGTGGGCCGTTATTTACCGCCGTTCCCGAGGAATTTGACGACATTGACCACCTGATCCTGAATGAGGCCGAGATAACCTTGCCGGCATTCCTGCGCGATCTGAGTAATGGACGGCCGAAGCATATATACCAGAGTGAACGATGGGCCGATCTGACCAAAACACCGATTCCTCGCTGGACGAACGTGTCAATGAGACGGTACGCAACCATGAGCATCCAGTATTCACGTGGATGCCCCTTCGACTGCGATTTCTGCAACGTAACAGCATTGTTCGGTAGAAGAATACGCACTAAGACGGCTGACCAGGTATTGGCGGAACTCGACCGCCTTTATGAAGCCGGATGGCGAGGCCAGGTCTTCTTCGTCGACGACAATTTTATCGGCCACGCCGCCAGACTCAAAAGAGAGGTTTTGCCTCGGATTATAGACTGGATGCGCAAGCACAAGCATCCCTTTACATTTAACACGCAGGCCTCAATAAATCTTGCCGACGATGAAGAGCTGATGACTCTGATGGCCCGGGCGGGTTTCGACTGCGTTTTCGTGGGTATTGAGAGCCCAAGCGAGGAAAGCCTCGCCGAATGCAACAAGCGTCAGAATTGCGGCCGCGATCTCGTAGCTTGTGTAAAGAAAATCCAGCATTTCGGGATGCAGGTACAGGCCGGCTTTATTGTCGGCTTCGACAGCGACAGCGAATCAATTTTTGACAACTTGATTCATTTCATTGAACAGAGTGGTATAGTTACTGCGATGGTCGGACTGCTCAATGCTCCAATGGGAACGGACCTGTACCGTCGACTGCGAAGCGAAGACCGTTTGTTGCCGCACGTCTCAGGAGACAACACAGATTTCTCCATGAATTTCGTCCCCCAGATGAAATACGATGACCTGCTGGCGGGCTACCGCAGAATTGTCACCACCATATACACTCCCAGCCAATTCTATGACAGAGTTCGTACATTTCTTGATGAGTATCGGCCCCTGACCAACGTGCGCCGGCGAATACGTCATTCTGAAATCAAGGCGTTGGTCAGATCTCTCTGGCGACTTGGGATTATTGACTCCGGCAGACGCCATTACTGGAAGCTGATTTTCGGGACGTTTCGGCATCCGCGTCATCTTCATCTAGCCGTCACACTTGCGATCTATGGATTTCATTTTCGCCGAGTTTTTGGTGTCGATGACACCGTCTAGACGGCAGGATCGGCTCTCTGTAGTATTGCGCCATGCTGGCGGTGTGGCTTAGTTCTTGGCACGCACCGCGGGTCCGGCGTCTTCGGGGCGTTTGAAATTGCGGTCTTTGGTCATAAGCCATTTGTCGAACTCGAAGCCGTCTTCGCGCATGGAGAATTCGATGGTATGGAGGCCCGGCTCGGCAATCTCCAGGAAGATCTTGTAATCTTCGCCGCAGTGGTTCTTTTGCGTTCGCTGTTTGCTCTCCCATCGCCAACTGTTTTTGCCGGCACACCACTGGAGCCGCTGGCCAGTCGAAGGCCAGGTTCCGTCGATTCCCACGTGCAGCCCGTTGTCCTCGCTGCCGGTCGAATAGGCACGCACCCAGACATAGTATTTGCCGGTTGTGTTGAAAAGCACCGGATACAGCAGGACCGCCAGTTTGCCGGGTTCGTTGCAGAAGTTCTGGCCGGCGATCAGCTTATCGCTGTGCGTTCTTCTGGTATCGGGCAGGATTTCAATGTAAGCGCCGCCGCCGGCTGAAGCGGCGTGATTGTCGTCGCCGTCGGGACTGATCCTGGGCGTGTTGTTCTTCGCGGTAACGTACCACTTGCGGACGTCCGTTTTCATCTGGGCGGCGAAATCTTCGGCCTCGACCGCCACGAGTCCGTCCTTCTCCTCGAAAACCTTCATGTCACCTGCGGCGATGGATTTCAGGTCCCGTTTTTCAGCGGCTACTTTTTTTTTACTGTCGGCGCCCTCGGGCACGAATGAAAGGGAAAGCCACCTGCCCCGCGAATAGCCCTTGCGGTTGCCCGTCCTCGAGGTGCTGTTGGTGGCCGTATTGAACTCCACCCGCAGCTTGTCGCCTTTGTTGACCTGTACCTTCGGCCATGTTTTGGCCGTGGGCTTATAGTCCTGAGACGTCTTGGGATTGGTGAATTCGCCGACCCGCCTGCCCGCGATGTAAACCCTGTAAGTCGATTCGCCGTCGGTCTCGGTCATGGTCGTAAGCACCACGTCGTACCGGCCGGAGTCTCCGGTGAATTTCACCTCGGCGGCGCCGAACTTGTCCTTGTGGCGATCCGGATTGATCGCCAGGGCGTTGTGCCCGTTGTCCTTGTAGGCCTCGACGAAGCCGTTGCCGGAGACTATTTTGAAATCCCGGATTGCGCTGTACGCCAGCGTGCCCTCGGCGGTCGGGGCAACGGGCGGCGGTCCGGTATCTTCGGCGGTCAGTTCGAGACTGCCCTTACCCCTGATTACCAGAAGCCAGTCGTTCTTATCCGGTGCGCTGGCCGGCACTTTGGCGTCGGCCTTGCCTGTGCGGCTCAAATCGCCCCCGGTGCGGGGATTGAACCAGCCGTACTCGAAGGAGCCGTCGGTCACATTCAGATCGACCGTGCCGCCGTGCTTGAGATAAACCAGATAGACCTCGCCGGGCTTGCAGAGCACGTAGTCGTCGTCGCCGGCGGTCATCTCGTCTTCGCATTTCATGTCCCAGAACGGAATCTCGTATTTGTCGAAGAATTCCAGAGCGTACCGGCACTGATCCCACATGTTCGCCCGGCTGCGGTAATCCTGGCACGTCAAGTCGCTGTGTGGATGCTTGTAGCCGAAGTACCACTCCACACCGGCTCCACCGGCCATGATGTTGCCCCACAGTGCGTTCTTGCGTGCATTGTCGTGGGTGGGGTCTTCCGCGTCGGTAATGAGCGCGTGTGTGGCATCACCGGGTTCGTCGCATGCAACCACCCAGGGTTTGCCCGCGGCCACCGAGCGGTCGATGTAATTACGCGTACGACTGTGGACCTGACTGAAGTCGGGCCTGCTGGTCTGCAGCGAAAAGCCCGTAAGCTTCGAAGCATCGCCCAGCAAGTCGTAATGCGGATTGCCCATATTGTGAATCACGATGTGATGCTTGTAGGGGTCGGTTCTCCAGAAGTAATCGGCCCAGGCCACTTTCTGCTCGTGACTTGCGTTGTTGATTTCCTCGCCGAGGTTCCAGTTCAACGCCAGATGATGGCTGAAGCGGGCGATAAGCTCCCGATAGTACAACTTGCGGTGAGGCCCCAGGTTGCCGTTGTCGAGGATCATCTCGTTCTCGGTTTCGAGCGTCTTGAAGTGCAGGTACATGCCCCTGGAATTACCGTGCTCGAACACGATTTCCCACTGGTCCAGCTTCGAGCAGTCCATGCGTTCGCGTTCGTCGTAGTCGAGATAGGGAAAGACGTTTCTGTCGTCGCCGGCGATATTCATCGGAATGAAGGAAAAGACGTTCATCCCTTCGGCGGCCAGGTAGTTCACCGCGCCGATAATTCCCTTGCCCTTGCCGTCCCGCCAGGTCGGGTCCCCGGGCTTCCAGTCTTTCACATGCGGCTGCCACGTCTTGATCAGATTGTCCTTGTGGCCGTCGTTCTTGAAGTCACCGTCGAAATCGGCGTACGCAAGAAAATTCTCCGGAGCGTCGGCGCCGCACTTTAGGAAGTACTGGCCCGTCTCGGCGAATTGCAGGTGGTGCTTGCCCACGTACTGCAGCAGACCTTTGGCCCGCATATCCCTGCCGGTCTTGTCGGTGGGGGCTATCGAAAATGATCCGGTCTGGCCGTCCATGTATCCGGCTTCTTCACCGGCGTTGGCGCCTTCGGCCACGGCAACGTTCTTGCCCTTTCTGAACGAGACCGAGTAATTCCATTTGCCCGTTTGGGTGGGAGCGAAATGCACCCGCCATTTGTTGCCGGAGGTCGCCGAGGTGTTTGCCGCATCGCCGTCGGCTGCGTAATAGCCCGGCACCAGATACGACTTGCCGGAGCCGGCGTGCTTGAATGTTACGTTGAGCCGGTAATCCATGAACGGATTCGGCGTGGCGGTTTCACTGGTCGCCGGGCCGTCGAACGTCAAAGTAACTCTGTGCCATTTTTTAAGCTCGCCGGTAATCTTCGCCGCCGGAAAAGCTATAGAAGCAGTGAAAACGACCAGCAGTGCCGCCGCCAGGGGTAGTCTCGTCGTGTGTCTGGTGCTCATGAGTTCTCCTTTTGTACTGCAACTGGAAAGTGGTTGATGTTTCGCGAATAGGGTATACTGTACACTTCGCGGACACCGATTTCAACCCCATCCGGGTGAATGCAAGAGATTGAAATCAAATGTTTCACGGCTGCGAACAGCCCCAAAATGTCTGTTTTGCCGCGATTAAGCGAAAACAACAGTTGCAGCCGACGCTCCGAATGATTAATAAGGGTAAGACTTTTGCGCAAATTGGGAAGGCACAGAAATGTTCGAATTCGAAACCGCGATACGCATGTACCACACCGACGCAGCCGGCGTGATCTTTTTTTCACGTCTGTTCGATCTGGCCCATGATTGTTACGAGGCGTTTCTGGACTCGAGACTTCCGCTGGCATCGATTGTGGCCGGCGGCGATTATCTGGTGCCCGTCGTTCACACCAGGGCCGATTATCGCAAGCCGATGATGCTCGGAGACCGGTTCACCGTCCGGATGACTATGAGCAAACTTGGCAACCGGTCTTTCGAATTGAGCTACGTCTTCGTCGACAAGGAGGGAGCCGCTGCAGCGGAAGTTCATACAACGCATGTGACTGTCGACGCATCGACGCGGACCGCGACGGCGATTCCGGATTCAGTCAGGCGGGTGCTGGAAGAGTTGTAACTTATGCTCGGCCGGGCATCTGCTGTGCCAGTTTGCTAAGCGCCGCCCGGTCGGGCTTGAGCAAATTGTGCATGTCGGCGGGCCACGGCAGAAAAGCGATGGGGATTTTGAAGCCTTCGAGCCTGCGGCGCAGTTGCGTTTCCAGCCTTTCGGCATCGAGGGTTCGGCCCTTCTGCATTTTCACAAAAGCCACCGGTCTTTTGCCCATTGGCGGCTGATCGACCGGGACCACTACAGCGTGTGCGACGCCGGATACATCAGCTATCGCCCGTTCTATTTCCGAAGGATATATATTCTCGCCGCCGGAGATGAACATAAGGTCTTTTCTTCCCCGGACGAACAGCAAACCGTGGTCATCCAGCCGCCCGCAGTCGCGGGTGTGGAAAAACCCGTTCGCGTCCAGTGGCAGTTCGATTCCGCCGGGAACGATGTAACCCTTGAAGAGGGTTTTGCCTTTAACGAGTATCTCCCCGTCCGGGGCAATTGCCAGTTCCCTGTATGGCAACAGCCTTCCGGATGTGCCGGGATCGGTTTGCAGGTCCGCACCGGCGGTGGTCGTCACCTGCGATGCGGCTTCGGTCGAGCCGTAGGTTGTGTGCACCGGCAGGCCCAGGGTCAGGCACCGCTCTACAAGATTTCGAGGCACGGCCGAGCCTCCGACCAGAATCGCTTTCATGTTCCGCATTGTCTCCACAGCCGGACCGTCTTCGAGCAGTTCTGAAAGCTGGGCGGCGACCAGAGAGACATGCGACGGTTTGAGTCTGACCAGGGCCGCATTGAGTGACCCCTTGACTCGCGGAAACACCAGCGATCCGCCGCCGACCAGTGCCCGCATGAGCAGCGAAAGCCCGCTTATATGGTACATCGGCAGACAAACCAGCCAGGAATCGCCCCGGGCGAACACGATGTTTGCTTGCGAACCCAGTGCGCTGTAATAGTGATTGGCGATTGTGTGCAGCACCCCTTTTGGCCGGCTCGTGGTGGCCGAGGTCATGACGATGCTTGCATCCGAATCGATGTCCAGAGCCAGTTCTTCGAAGAACACAGACGGAAGGTCCGACAGATCGGGATTCACGAAATCCGCGAGCGGCAGGACATTCGAGTTGAAATTAAGACGTGCATATTCTTCGCCCGCGACCAGTATTTGGCAGTCCAGGGCCGAGACCGCCGCATCGACCTTCTCGGCCGGATAACGCCCGCTCAGAGGAGCAGCCACGATGCCCGCTCGCCAGCAAGCAATGACAAACGCCGCACAGGCCGGGCTGCTGGGCGAGAGTATCGCCGCGCGGTCGCCGGGATTCAGGCCGCGGCCTTGGAGTTTCGCGGCTATTTTGTCAACTTGCTCGAGCATCGGACTATAGAGGGACTTCACAAAGCAATTCTTGCCGCAATTGCGCCGGAGCGGTCAGGCCGCTTGATATCATAGCCCCCTCGGCAATTAAGGGCGGATTGGCCAGAAGGTCTTGCGAGAAGAACTTAAGCGTGTCAATGCCGAGCGGAGCGTCGGCAATACCGGCCTGGATTGCAAACAGGGCATACGCCCGGATTGAAAGAGACGATTCGAAGCAGCAGCTCATCACGGCCCTTGCGCCGTTTCGCCGCGCGAAGTCCACCCACCCGGCCGCCGCCGAAAAGCCGCCCAGAACCGAGGGCTTTAGAATTATCGCCTCCGCGGCCGCTACGTCCGCGACCTGGGCCTCGCGGGCGATTGTCTCATCCAGAGCAAGGGGAAAGTCTGTTTTCAAAATAAACGCCTCGTGATCGGCCGCATCCCGGACCGGCTCTTCGATATACTCGACTGAATCAGCCCCGATCTCGCTGCAGAATTCAATCGCCTGGTCCAGAGACCATGCCCGGTTTGCGTCCAGACGCAGCGTCGTCCCGGCTCGCAGCCTCTTTTTGGCGGACCTTATTACCCGAATGTCTTCATCCAGCGAACGTCTGCCAACCTTGATTTTGACGGCGGAATACCCCGCGGCCGAGAGACGGCCGACCGACTCCGGCACGTCATCGCAACCGGGCATAAGCAACGCACATACCGGAATTTGCAGGTCGGGGTCCGGCTCGGGCCGGCTTAAATCCATCAGCGCCATCTCCAGTCCACACCGCACCGACGGAAAAAGACCCGCAAGCGGTCCCTTCAAAACCGATGCAATATCAGCGCCCTTCATGGTCTCAATCACGGACTTGATTTGAGCCTCGGCGTCGACAAGTGTCTCTGAATGCAGTCCCGGCAGCGGTGCGATCTCACCGTGTGATTCGACACCCGCCTGGCCCACGATCGTGAGAATAAGCCCGGTTCTGCTGTCCAGCCGAGAGCCGCCTATCGTGATCGGACGAACCAGCGGCAGCTCGTACCGCCGCAACTTGCAATCGACAATCCTCATAACAGCCACCCCACCGAAAACAGAACGCTGTGAAACGCCAGCAGCATACCGGTCTGAGCCAGAAGTTTGTTCAGCACGACCGGGTTCTTGCTGGTCAGAATGGTCTTGACCGGTCTGTACGCCACCAGGAGCATGAACAGCGAAATAAACGCCCTGTAATGGCCCCCGGCATAGACAGCCAAAGCCGGCGGAATCAGCCCGGCCGTGACTACACAGAATATGTACTCGACCTGTCCGAACCGCGGCCCGAAGCGAACCACGAGCGTCTTTTTGCCCGCTTGCCTGTCCGTGTCATTGTCGCGAAAATTATTCACATCCAGAATCGCCGCCGACAGCAGACCCGGCGCAAGACCCGCGATCAGGACTATTTCGTTAACCGAGCCACGCTGAAGATAGTAAGTGCCCGCCACCGCCACCGGCCCGAAGAATACGAGTACGAAAACATCGCCCAGGCCCACGTACCCGAGCGGGTAAGGCCCGGCCGTGTACAGTATGCCGCACGCAACGGACAGCACACCGATGATCAGGATCGGGAGTCCGCCGGTCAGAATAAGATAGACGCCCAGCAAAGCCGCAAGGGCGAACACGCCGACAAACGCCGCTCTCATTTCGCCCGGTGAAAGCAGCCCCGCCTGAGTCGCACGCGTTGGCCCGACCCGGTGTTCGGTATCCACACCCTTGACGAAGTCGTAATAGTCGTTCGCGTAATTGGTGCCGATCTGAATGAGGACAGTACACAGAAACGTCGCCGCCAGCACGGCAATGTTCACGGGTCCGTCGGCAAAAGCGAGGGCCGCACCCACCAGCACGGGCGATACCGCCGCCGGCAGAGTCTTGGGTCGGCTGCTCAGCAGCAGAGCCTGGATCTTCGAGATGGATTTGCGTTCGGGCGACATGATAGCGGAGCGTCGATTCGCTCAATCAACGGTACTTCGAAAAATCGGGCCTGCGTTTCTGCACGAAAGCGTCCCTGCCTTCCTGCGCCTCTTCGGTTTGATAGAACAGCATCGTCGCACAGCCGGCCAGCTCCTGCAGCCCGGCCTGTCCATCGCAGTCGGCGTTGAACGCCGCCTTCAGACAGCGAATGGCCACCGGCGATTTCTCCAGTATCTCCCTGCACCACTGCACGGTCTCGGCCTCCAACTGATCCAGCGGCACGACAGCGTTGACCAGGCCCATCTCTTTTGCCTGCTTCGCATCGTATTTGCGGCAGAGGAACCATATTTCGCGAGCGCGTTTCTGGCCTATCGTCCGGGCCATGTAACTTGCCCCGAAGCCGCCGTCGAAGGAGCCGACCACCGGTCCGGTCTGCCCGAACACCGCGTTGTCGGCCGCGATTGTCAGATCGCATATCAGGTGAAGCACGTGACCGCCGCCTATTGCGTAACCGGCGACCATGGCGATTATAACCTTCGGACACCGGCGAATCTGCCGCTGAAATTCCAGGACGTTCAAACTCTCGGCGCCTCTGTCATCGCGATAGCCGGCGTGGCCGCGAACCTTCTGATCGCCCCCTGCGCAGAACGCCTTCTCGCCTTCGCCGGTGAGAATAATCACGCCGACTTCCCTGTCGTATTCGGCCTCTCTCAACGCCTGCGACATCTGGCGAACGGTCTGGGGCCTGAACGCGTTACGAACCCGGGGCCGGTTGATCGTGATCTTGGCAATGCCTTCGAACTTCTCGTATTTAATATCGCCGAACTGCCCGGCACTTTTCCACTCGATGGACGTCATATTACTTCTCCAGTTCCTGAATAATCGCCTTCTTAATGTCACGTCTGAGCTTCAAATTGGTCTTGCGGTCGGCGGCGACTTCAATCACGGTCGATTGCGAACCGCCGCCGGCCCGTACGTACGCATCCGTGAACTGTCGCTTCGTTGTCACCGCTTTGTGCTCCAGGCCGAAAGTCTCGCAAACCCCGCCAAAACAGAATTCATGGGGCGTAGCGAAAAATTCCTCGAACACATCTGCGGCGCCCGAAATCGGCAGAAAATCGAAAATACCGCCGCCGTGGTTGTTGATCACAACAATGGTAACGGGATACTCGGATCTGGCAGCAAGGGCAAGCGAGTTTACATCGTGAAGGAAGGCCAGATCGCCTATGAGCAGCGTTATCGGTCGCTGATGTCCGGCGGCGAATCCGCATGCAGTCGCTATTACCCCATCAATGCCGCTGATTCCGCGATTTGCTCCGACGGGAATATACTTATCCGACGAGCCGGAGTACAAGTCCATGTCTCTTACGGGCATCGAACTCGATACGTACATCGCGGCTTTGTCGCAGATACGCGCCGATATCTCCCTGGCCACGAAAGGCTCGCTCAGGTTCTTCTCAGCCTCGATATGCTGCGCGATAATCTGCTGTGCGGCCTTTGCCTTTGCTTTGTAGAAGTTCGCGAAATCACCGGTTTGACGCGGCGATATCTTCTCGGCGAGCTGGCTGCAGAAACCGGCAACATCGGCCTGAATGTGCTGCGTTACTGCATGCACCGGGTCGTACCTGTCCGGGTCGGCCTTGACCACGACGTAATGCTCGGGCCTGTTCTCGGTAAAGAACAATCCTATCCGCTTCGAAGTCGTTCTTTTGCCCAGGTGCAGCACAAATTGCGGCCGGGAGCGGGCATTGAATTCATCCGAAAGCAATTCCTGATCGAAATGGCGTATGACGTTCGTGCCGCACGGCCCCAGACGCAGCCCTGAGGTTATATCCGCATAGACGCACCAGCCGAGCTTCTCTATAAGTGATGTCACGGCATTTCGCTGTGCCTGCGAATCGAGTCGCCCGACCATCACCATGCCGCGATCGGTGGCATTCATCAGTCGTACAATCGCGTCGACTGTATCGGCGCCGGCCGCGACCTTGGCATGCTCGTACGTTGTAAACGGAACATCCGACTTCGACCATGCCGAGATATCGGCCGTATATGATCGATCAATTTCGATATCGGCAGGCTCGAGCGGTTCGCGAAATCGCCAGTTAAGATGCACCGGTCCCGGATAAACGCCCGCGGCCCTGTAAACCGCCTGATCCACGGTCGTCAGGACCATCTGCGGCGGGACCGCCTCATCCGGGCAGGGCATGTCGAACTGCCATCGCGTAAACTTCGCGAACATTCCCGGCTGATTCAGCGTCTGATTCGCGCCTGTGTCACTCAGCTCCGGGGGGCGGTCCGCGGTCAGAAGGATCAGGGGCACCTTGTCAACCGAACTTTCCGCAACGGCCGGCAGCAGATTCGCCGCGGCGGTTCCGCTGGTGGTAATTACCGCCGCCGGTTTTCCGCAGGCCCTGGCAAGTCCAAGGGCATAGAATCCTGCGGCCCTCTCGTCGTAGCAGACGACGGTAGCGGCTCGGGTATTTCGAGCCGCCGCGACCGTCAAAGGCGTCGACCTCGAACCCGGGCAGATGCAGAACCGCTCGACGCCGCAGCGCACCAACTCCTCCACTACAATCTTCGCCCAGTATGTATTCAGATTCGACCGCATACCCGTCAATCCAGCACTTCCATAAACTGCCGCATTTTCTGCTCGGTCTCGGCCCATTCGGCCGCCGGATCGGATTCGCCCACGATCCCGGCTCCGGCGAACAGGGTCAAGTCCTTTCCATGCACCAGAGCCGACCTTATAGCCACGGCGAACTCGCTGCTGCGGCGTGAAATCCATCCGGCCGGTCCTGCGTACCATTGCCTGCAGAACGGCTCAACCCTGCGGATTCGCTCCAGCGCCGCATCCTTCGGAAAACCATTGACAGCCGCGGTGGGGTGCAGAGCACCGAGGATATCCGCGGTTGAGACGCCAGGTTTGAGTGAGCCTTCGAACCGGCTGCAGAAATGCTGAACGTGGCTAAGCTCCACAACATCCTTCTCGGCCGACACGCAAACATCCCTGCAGATTCGCCGCAGTTCGGAATCGATATTTTCATAAACGTACCTGTGCTCCTCGGCCTCCTTGGCCGAGTCCATCAGCTCGTCCTTGAGGTCCCGGGTCTGCTGATCGGTTCGCCCCCGGGGACAAGTCCCTGCAATTGCCTCGGTATATAGGCGCTGGCCGACCCTCCTGTAGAGGCACTCGGGCGTACTGGCCAGAAAAGCCGTCGGTCCGAATCGAAAGCACAGATTGTAAGTTTGAACGCTGCTGCTCACGATCCGTCTCAGCAGAAGAGCCGGATCCACGGTTTCTGCGAGCGCGATGCGACTCATGCGTGCCAGGACTATCTTCTCGAGCCCGCCCGAACGGATATTGTTCAGTTCCCCGGCGACCTGCCGCTTCCAGATGTCCTCCCGGGGTATATCGCACCGACTCACGAGGCGAAGCGCGCCGCCGCGGTCCAGCATACCCACACGCGGCGAACCGCCGGTTCTGTCGAACGCCGCGTGCAGCCTGGCCTTTACAGCATCGCGGTCGTCGCCCGGTTCGGCAATGGTGTTGAAAGCAAGGACTGTCGTGTCTCCAGCGCGAACCAGCTCGAACTCCGGCAGAACGAACCTGAACGCCCCCAGATCCGAATCCGCAACCCTTGGGTCCGCAGCATCGAAGGCCATGGCCCCGTAATAACGCAGGCCTTCGGGAGCATTTTTGAGGCTAGTGTCGATTGCGTCGAGAGCCGACTTTGCATCCGGATGGGTTTGGTCGCTGAGTACCTGGGCCGCGCCGGCGCCGGCGGCTTCGAATCGGCCTTCTCGACCGGAAAAGTAAAACCCGCAGGTACCGGCGGCACATGCAAAAAAATCCAGAACCGCCTTGTCGTCCATCTGCACGGCAAACCGCAGCGGGCTGCCCGGCCGGGCATGCACCGGCTGCGCCTTGACCGCCGATACCAGACGGTCGACCGGATTGCCGGCACAGCAGTTGTCAGCCGATTTTTTCATTCTGACGATAGCCTTAATACGCCGGCAGGGCGGAAAAACCGCGTTTTTCACCGCGCCCGACCTGCGAAGCCGCCGATTTTACAGCAATTCTGCAATCTCTTCAATCGGCCATTGGCCGCGATCGCACCAATTGCGCTACACCGAGTGCAAAACCTCGCGATGCCGGCACATACCACGAATTCAAGCGCGCCCGCACAATAGTCGAAATTGCCAATAAACGCCCAGTTGGCGACGGTGGACCGGTCTGTGCGCGCCGGCGGCTGTTTTCGTCGGCCGCCACCCTGTAAACAACGTTCCGGAAAGCCGTACAACAAAAGACCCTTTGCGTGATAATAAGGTTGTTATGCGGGATTGCGTAAGGTATAAGACGGCCGAACCAGGACGCAAGTAAACCGCTGAAAAAGCAAGTTTCCAATCCGGGAGCGTAACTGCATGGCTGAGGTTGACATACGAAAGCTCGAGAGCGGCAAAACGCAGATCGTGCTTTCGGGCAGGCTGGATGTCGACTCAACCGCTGAAATCTGGAAAAAAACCATCCGCGCCGCCGCCAGAGACAGCGGAAAACTCGAGGTCGAAGCATCCGGAGTCGACTATTGCGACGGCGCCGGGGTCGGACTGCTGCTCGAAATCAAGAAAAAACGGGTCGAAGCGGGCGGCCAGGCTGAAATCGTCGGCCTCAAGCCCCAGTTCGAAGAACTGATCTCCATTTTCGACCCCGGCCGACTCGCAGCACCCGAACCTCGCAAATCATTACCCGTCCGGTACGTCGAGCAGATTGGCAAAGCCGCCACACTGCTCGTCAAAGACATTCGCGAGGTAATTGACTTCACGGGCGAAATCACCTGGAAACTTACAGCCAGTTTCCTGCGCCCCCACACCATACGCTGGCGATATACCGTCCTCATCGGCGAAAAAAGCGGAGCAAATGCTATCGGCATCGCGGCTCTGCTCGGCTTTCTGATAGGTTTGATCCTGGCATTCCAGTCGGCCGTCTCGCTCAGACCCTACGGAGCGCAGGTCTTCATCGCCGATCTGGTCGCTATCGCCCTGTTCCGCGAATTAGGCCCCTTTTTCACTGCGATAATCTTCGTCAGTCGCAGTGGGTCGGCCTTCGCGGCCGAACTGGGAACCATGAAAGTCAATGAAGAACTCGACGCCCTTACGACTATGGGCCTCGACCCCGTAAAACTGCTGGTCATACCCCGAGTCATCGCAGCCGTGGTCATGATGCCCCTACTAACAATGTTCAGCAATCTCCTGGGCCTTATCGGCTGCGGAGTGGTAATGATGTCGCTCGGTTTTACTCCCGCCACATATATGCAGCAGGTCCAGTCCGCGGTGAATCTGAACGACCTCTTCGGCGGGCTGTTCAAAACGTTGATTTTCGGAATGGCCGTGGCGCAGATAGGCTGCCTCCGCGGTCTGCAGACGGGCACCGGCGCAAGCGCCGTGGGAGATTCGGCCACCCGCGCCGTCGTCAGCGGCATCGTCGCGCTGGTCGCAATAGACGGCGTCTTCGCCGTTATCTACTACTACCTGGGTATCTGAAAGAAGATGAACACGACAGCCGAACCCATAATCCGGGTCGAAGATGTAAAAGCCGCCTACGGCGATACGACCATCCTCGAGAACATATCTTTCGAGGTGATACCCGGCCAGGTAGTGGTCATACTCGGCGGCTCCGGGTCCGGCAAGACCACCCTGCTCAAGCAGATGATAGGGCTGCGCAAACCCGATTCGGGCAAAATCCTCATAGACGGCCGCGACATAGTCTCCGCCGACACCAAAGAGCGAACGCAGATTCTGAGAAATATCGGTGTAATGTACCAGAACGGGGCGCTGTTCGGCTCGATGAATCTGCTGGACAACATCTGCTTCGTCTTAAATGAATTCACCAACCTGCCCAGAAACGCCAAAGAGTTTATCGCCCGGATGAAGCTTAAGGTAGTCGGCCTTGCCAAGGCGGCGCACAAAATGCCGGCCGAACTCAGCGGGGGCATGAAGAAGAGAGCCGCCATCGCAAGAGCAATGGCCCTGGATCCGCAAATACTTTTTCTGGACGAACCCTCGGCGGGACTGGACCCGATCACCTCTGCACAGATGGACGATTTGATACTGGAACTGGCCGGTACGTTGAATATAACATTCGTGATAGTCAGCCACGAACTATCCAGCGTTTTCGCTGTTGCAGATGAGGTCGTAATGCTCGATAAGGAAGCGAAAACAATAATCGCAAGAGGCAGCCCTGAGGATCTTCGCACAAAAAGCGAGGACGAACGGGTTCGGCGGTTCTTCAATCGCGAAGCATCCGTGAAAGAGACGAGTAAATCGGAAGATTGAGTAGAAAAACGACTTTGCAGGATTAGAAAATGGACGGCAAACCAAGCTATTTCAAGACGGGCTTGTTTGTGATAGTCGGCGTTCTGCTCATCACAGTCGCCGTCGTCGCATTGGGAGCGGGTCTGTTCGAAAGAGACCAGGTGGTCTTCGAGACATACTTCGATTCGTCCGTGAGCGGGCTGGATGTGGGTGCCGCCGTGGAAGACCGGGGCGTCAAGAGAGGTGAAGTCAAGAAGATCACCTTCGTCGCCAGCGAATACGATTTGCCCGACGACGTGGACCGCACCCGATACCAGCGCTATGTCCTCGTTACCGGCACGCTTGACACGAAAGCCAATCCGGAAATGAGCGAAAGAGAGCGAAAGCAGTATATAAAGAAGATGGTGGAAAAAGGTTACCGTCTCAGACTTGCCTCCAATCTCCTTACCAACCGCGCATACCTCGAAGGCGTCTTCCTCGATCCCAACAGATACCCCGTTACGCAACCCGAATGGAAACCTGAAAATCTTTTCATCCCGTCGGCCCCGGGTGAACTGACTACGATTAAAAGCTCTATAAACCGCATTCTTTACAAGCTCGAAAAGCTCGACACCGAGCGAATAGGCCTGGCCATAGAGAAGCTGCTGGAGACAACGCAAAAGGCCGTCGACGACGCCAACGTGCCGGCCATCAGCGGCGAACTGGAGAACCTGCTTTCGGAGATGCGTCAAACGAACGAAACTGTCGCAAAGCTGGTCACGACCGCCAACAAAGCCGTCGAAGACGCCAACGTCCCGGCGCTCAGTCAAGAAGTTCAGAGTCTCTTTGCCGAGGCCAGAAAGACAAACCAAAGGCTCGAACAACTGCTGGCGCCGACCGATCCGAACGCCGAACCCGAAAGCGTCGCGACCACCATCGCCCGCCTCAACGCGATGCTCGAAGCGCCCGAAGGCAAGCAGCGATCGGCCAATATCGCCCTGGCCGTGTCGCGGCTCAACGCATCGCTCAAAAGCATCGAAAGACTGCTCTCGACGCGCGAGCCGCAGATCGAGCAGGTGCTCGACAACTTCCGACGGGCCTCGGAAAACCTCAGAGAACTTACCGAGAATCTCAAAAGAAACCCCGGTCAACTCTTTTTTGGAAAACCCCCGCGACAATCGGAGGTGCTTGAATGATTGCCATGGCAGCCAAACGTTTTCTGCTGAACGCCTGTGTCGCGCTGTGCATTATTGTCGCAGGCTGCGCCGGCCAGAAAGAATACACCAAACAGTCCTACGTTCTGGAAGTGGACCGGCCCGACCGGACCGTGCAAAAGACCGCCTCAGCCGTGCTCGGCGTCCGCCGCTTCGCAGTAAGCGAGGAATTCGCAACCAAATCGCTCATGTATCGCACCGGCCGTTACGAATACGACGCCGATTTTTATAACGAATACCTCATCGCCCCCGGCGAAATGGTAACCGCAATTACCAGAGAGTGGCTCAGCGATTCGGACGTGTTCGAAACAGTTCTCTCGCGCAACAGCTTCATCGACGCCGCCTACACGCTCGACGGCAATGTGTTGGCCCTGTATGGCGACTTTGCCGGTGACGACCCGCCCGAAGCGGTACTGGCCATCAAGTTCTTCCTGATCTCCGAGCGTGAGCCGGACCCTGTGATCGTATTCAAGAAGACCTACAGAACCTCAACCGTGATCGAACGCAAAAGCCCGGAAGCCCTCGTAGCGGGCCTGAGCACCTCCATGAACAAGATTCTCACCGAACTCGAATCGGACCTGGGCCGGGCCGCGCGATAACGCCGCGGCCAAACCGCCTGCTATTAGATGCGTCGCCGTTGTGGGTCCGGCTTCAAGCCGTCTCGGCCAGAGCCGCGTTCATCCGTCTGATCGCCTCGTCGATTTCGCCGGTGCTCTTGAACCCGATCACCACCGCGTCCAGCAGCTCGCACTGCATGGCGAACCGAACGGACTTCTCGCGGTCCTCGGCGTTTGTGAAGTCGCCGTTGCCGATGATCTTCATGCCGATTATGCCGTGTCCGTTCTTGCGCATGATTTTAATCTGCTCCATCACCGGCTCGACGTGCGAGGTGTCGCTTTTTGCGTTCCACCGCTGGGCGGGCGTATCCATGTGCGCACCCTGCGGATTCACGCGAACGAGATTCACGTCTACCCAGCCGAACTCGGCGGCACGCTTGAGCGCCGGCAAGCTGTGACAGCTCGTACCGTGGGCCCGGATTATCTTCTTTTCCTTGGCCTTTTCGAAGGCCTCGACCAGGCGTTTGCGCTCCTCGTCCCAGTTCGGCGTAACGGTGCAGTGCACCAGCAGACTGTCGATATAGTCCACGCCCAGTTCGCTGCGATAACGGTCCAGCGTTTCGAGCGGATTCTCCGGCCTGCCCGGCATCTTCGACTGAATAAACAGCTTCTCCCTCGGCAGACCCTTAATCGCCTCCTTCACCATCCCGTGCGTTTTGTACGAATCGGCCGTGTCGATATACGTAATCCCGCGATCGTATGCGTACCTGAGGAGCTTTGTAAATTCCTTCTGCCCGAGGCCCCGCTGAATGCTGCCGCCCTTGCTGCCGGTCCCCATACCCAGACGACTGAGCTTAATACCGGTCTTGCCCAGCTTGACCTGGTCGGTCGCCGTGAGTTTCTTCTGCTTGTTTGCCGCATCGGCTCTGAGCGGAATAACCGCCGCCCCCGCCACCGCCGTCGTCGTTGCAATGAATTGTCTGCGATTTATCTGCTCTCTGTGCATTTGTATACTCCTTCCCGGCGCTCCGCATAGCAAGCCAAATTACGTCCGCATTGCCGCGAAAAGCCGCCAACGTATCATTTTGCCCCCATTTTACCATTTGCCACGCCCAACCGCAACGAATTCACCCGCCCGGACGCGGGGTGCACGAATAATTTGCGGCACATTGGACGAGTTTCTGGCTGGAATTTTCTTTCGCGGCCCAGATGCTTCGCTTCGCTCAGCATGACAGCCGGCTGTGTTCGCCTTGGCCAGAAGGTTTTCGTACACCTCAGACGCGTGCGTGGGCAATCGCCTTGCCAAATCGCCTTGTCCTGTGTTATATTCTCACCGGCCCATCGGGCTTATCCTGATTTTTCTAACGAGGTGAGCAATGAAACCCGGCTTTCGCCCGCTCGGAACAACCCTGTTACTCGCGGCGGTTTTCTGCTGCGCCGCCGGCGGCAAACCGGCGGTCGAACTCAAACTGGCCCACGGCCTGGACATAACCCACCCGGTCCACAAAGCCATGATCTTCATGGCCGAAAAGGTCGACGAAAAATCCGAAGGCAGAATGCGGGTCGAGGTCTTCCCCAACGAGCAGCTCGGCAACGAAAAGGAATGCATCGAAGCCCTGCAGCTCGGCTATCTCGCCATGACCAAGACTTCCAGCGCCCCGATGGAAGGCTTCGTACCTAAAATGAAGGTCTTCGGCATCCCGTATCTGTTCCGCGACGCCGAGCACTTCTGGAAGGCTCTCAACGGCCCAATAGGCAAGGAACTGCTGCTGGCCGGCCGCAGCAAACGCCTCCGCGGTTTGTGCTACTACGACGCCGGGGCCCGCAGCTTCTATACCAAAGAGCGAATCAACAAGCCCTCTGATCTGGGCGGCATGAAAATCCGCGTCCAGAACAGCGAAATGAGCATGAAAATGGTCAAAGCCATGGGCGGCTCGCCGACGCCGATCCCCTGGGGCGAACTCTACACCTCTCTCGACCAGGGCGTCGTGGACGGAGCCGAAAACAACCCGCCCTCCTTCCGCACCTCCCGGCATTACGAAGTCTGCAAATACTACACGCTGGACGAACACACCCGCCTGCCCGACATCCTCATCATCAGCACGAAGGTCTGGAACCGCCTGGGCGAAGAGCAGCAGCAGATACTCCAGTCGGCGGTGGATGAATCCGTCGTCTACCAGAGAGAAATCTGGGCCCAGGCCGAGCAAAAAGACCTCAAAACGGTTCAGGAGCACGGTGTGGAAATCCTCCGGCCCGACAAGCAGCCCTTCCGCGATTCGGTCAAACCGGTCTGGGATGAGTTCGAAGGCACCGAAATCGGCGATCTGATCGAAAGAATTCAAGAGGTAAAATGAGCGTTTTCAAGACAATCAAAACCGTACTGGACCGCTCGCTGGAAGTTCTGGTGATGGTCGTCGTGGCCGTCCTGGTCCTGGACGTGCTCTGGCAGGTCTTCACCCGCTTCGTGCTCAACGATCCGAGCACCTGGACCGAGGAACTGGCGGTATTCATGCTTATCTGGGTCTCGCTGCTCGGCTCGGCGGTCGCGCTAAACCGCGGCGCGCACCTCGGCATCGACTACTTCGTAAGCCTGCTGCCGCCCGGCGCCAGACTGGCAACCGAGATAGTTGTGTTTCTATGCGTCGCGGCGTTCTCGCTGCTGGTTATGGTCGTCGGCGGAACGAGCCTAGTCGTAAACACCTTACAGCTCGAACAGCTTTCGCCCGCTCTGGGCGTGAAGGTCGGCTATGTCTACTTGGCAATACCCATCAGCGGGTTCTTCCTCACGCTGTACAGCGTGATCGGCCTGGTCGAGCGGCTGCTGCACGCATCCGGCGCCGGCAGGACCGACGAAACCGTAAGCGCACCGGCCGAACGCGAGCAGGCCAGTCTGGACTGACAAGACAAACGAACATATCGGCGAAAGGACAGCCAAGTGGATTTACCCGTATTCGTACTGGTGGTCAGTTTCATCATCCTGCTGCTGCTGAACGTCCCGGTGGCATTCTGCATGGGCATCGCGACGGTTCTGGCGTTCCTGTCGATGGGCGACATGCCCGCATTCACCGCGGTGGCGCACAAAATCGCCACCGGCATCGACAGCTTCGCACTGCTGGCGATTCCGTTCTTCATCCTCTCGGGCCAGTTGATGGGCCACGGGGGCATCGCGCGTCGGCTCATAGACTTCGCCAACGTCCTGGTCGGACGGTTCCGCGGGGGCCTGGCGTTCGTGAACATCCTTACGTGCATGCTCTTCGGGGCGATATCCGGCTCGGCGACGGCGGCCGTCTCGTCGGTAGGTGGGTTCATGGTCCCCTTGATGAACAAAATGGGCTACGAACGCGACTTCAACGCATCTGTAACAATCACCGCCGCGACGACGGGCCTGCTCATCCCGCCCAGCAATGTTATGATCGTTTATTCGCTGGCCACCGGCGGGGCGGTCTCGATAGCCGCCATCTTCATGGCGGGCTTTCTGCCGGGAGTCCTGGTCGGCATGGGCCTGCTGCTGGTCAGCGGCGTAATCTCCGTCGCCCACAACTACGGCAAGGGCGAGACGTTCGGGTTTGCCGAAGGCCTGTGGAAGTTCGTCGCCGCGATACCCGCAATGCTGCTGGTCATCATCGTAATCGGCGGCATTCTATTGGGCTGGTTTACGCCGACCGAGGCCTCGGCCGTGGCGGTGCTGTATTCGTTTATCCTGGCGGTGGCCGTATACGGCGAAGTAAAAATCCGCGACCTGCCCAAAATCCTGCTCCAGTGCGGCGTAACGACCGCCGTGGTCTTTCTGCTGATCGGAACCAGCATGGCCATGTCGTGGGTGCTGGCGTCGGAAAACGTACCCCAGAGCATCAGCGCATCGCTGGTCAACCTGACGGATAACAAAATCGCACTGCTGCTGCTGATAAACGCAATCCTCCTGGCCGTCGGCACGTTCATGGACATGACCCCCGCCATACTCATCTTCACGCCCATCTTCCTGCCCATCGCCACCAGACTCGGCCTGCACCCGCTGCACTTCGGAATCGTCATGATCATGAACCTCTGCATCGGCCTGTGCACGCCCCCGGTCGGAACCTGCCTGTTCCTGGGCTGCGGAATCGCAAACACAACGGTCACAAAAGTGCTAAGACACATCGTCCCGTTCTTCATCGCAATGATAGCCGCTCTGCTGCTGTCAACCTTCATCCCGCAAATCTCAATGTTCATCCCCGAAAAACTCGGCTTTGTAAAATAGATGCTTGACATCTATGCGGAGATTGGGTAACAAGGCACGTGTGCATTCATCAGGGCACGATTACCTTGTACGTAATTTAAGGGAGGCAGCAGAATGGGATTCTTCAGCCGCAACAAAAACGAACTGAACGCACCAGCCCCGGCACTCAGCGACCCCAACGGCCTTGAAATCGCCCGCATCTGGGTTGCCAACGGCCAACAGGTCGTCTCATTGCGTCCTGAGATATGGGATGATCCGCTGGCATGGGGGATGATGCTCGTGGACCTTGCCAAGCACGTCGCGAACGCCCATGAACAACTCGGCAAGGGAAACGCCGAAGAAGTCCTCAATAGAATACGACAGGGCTTCGACGCCGAATGGAACAACCCAACCGACCACGCCACCGGCGAAGTTCGCGAGTAAATAGTTATGAGCTAAAAAGGGAGCGAATGTCAGATGCAGCTTACCAGCATTGAGAAGGAAGTAGTCTATCTTCTTGCGACAAAGCAGTTGATCGACGAAATGGTCAACTTCGAAGTACTCTCTGTCCTGGGCGAAAACCCTGATGCTGAGATTAGGTTCAAATCCAGCACACACCAGAAGCTCTTTAACATCCTCCTGGTCGATCTGTTGTCCTGCTGTGACATGAAGATTCTCGGAGAGCAGCAGCCCTTCCTGAGGGCACTCGGCGCAATTTGTAAGACTCCCAACTTTAATCGAAACAATTCTATCCACAATCTCAGTACTGCAACAAGAGAATTTAGAACTTGGCTTGACACAAAAATAACTGTTGACAAAATCTGGCTACCTTCAATAGATCTGGAGACGCGTTTATCGCTGAAACGCGTTGATTTTATAAAAATTTGCGGAAATCTCTCTAAGCATAGCTTTACGAGGCTGTCCGGCGTCGTTCACCAGATCCGCCGCATTTTCAATGAAAATAACATACCGCTTGACCAGGAACAGTCGTTAGCAGTACTGCCAGACTTTTATGAGTGGTTTCACCGGGACCTTTTCAATTATCACAGTAGCGCAATAGCTGAGTTTCTTAACAACATCCGTTTGGGCATTCATGATTATCTGCGCCCTGAATTTTCCCGGTCGATCAAGTATTTGGAGAGCAACGGTATTTTTCAACCGTATGAATATACGTATCCTGAGGGTATTCAAAATGAGTTCGCAAGACTATGCTACTGGGATCTCATGAATGAGATTCGGGCAACACCGTACATGCGACGATTTCAAGTTAATAAGTACCTGAAGCTGCGGTACTGACATACGTTTGTGTTCTTTTAACCGTCACTCACTTCAGCAACACGCCAAATTTGACGAGATTTCAGTCTGGCCCGATGCAGCGGTTTTGTTATGATGTGAATTCCACCGATCGGGAGATCTCAGATCGGCGATGTTGTCTGGCTCTCTGGATGTACCGATATGTTAGAAATGGTTGTCAATGTCGAGAATTTGAGTAAGAGCTTCGGGCGTGTGCGGGCGGTTCGGGATTTGAGTTTTGCTGTGGCCGCGGGCAAGATCAGGGAACTGCCCGCCGGCGGCTACATAATCCGAACAACCAGTCTGGAGGACGTATTCCTCAAGGCTACCGGAAGACACCTCAATAAATAGCAGTGACGCTTCACACTGATCGTCGGCTCCTTCGCCATCCGACGCCTTAGGAAAAGACTCGTAAACTGAAAATCCCAATCCCCAAATCCCAAATCACAAACAAATCTCAAACTCCAATTACCAAAACACCAACCCCGCCCGGCGACAGCGTTTGCAACATTGAGACTTTGGAGATTGGTGCTTGTTTGGAATTTGGGATTTGCACCTTGTGGTTTGCCGCGGCCTAGGCGTTCTCTACGGATTTGCGGAGGGCGCGACAGGATTCGAAGAACTCTTCCGGCGTCATTTCCTTCAGAAAGGCCAGGCCCCTGGTCGCCCGGATCAGACCGTTGTCGTTTTTGTGGAACCACTCGCGTCCCAGGCACGTCTTGATCCTGCCGTACTGCTCGACCTGAATCCGCTGGGCCAGCCGCGAGAACGGCCCATCATACTCGTAACTGGGAAACGACGCATTCCTCTGACTGCTGAATGTATTCATAAACGCATCGTGAGCCGTCGCGAACATCGCCGGCGTCACCGGGACGAAAACATTGGCCTCCGACGGCTCGAAGCGAAACCACACGTTGCGATAGCCCCACACCTTCAAATCGTCGCGGCCCGTTTGCTCCAGATATAACCGAATCGCCTCGGCTGTGGCCTGCATAACCTTATAATGCGTATCCGGCCCGCTCGCCTCCGGATCGAAAGCAACCGTAACGATATCAGGATTGACCCGCATCAGCTCCTGGACGATAGGCGGCACATCCTCGCCCATCGTCGGCTCGGCCGTGAAAATGTCGCCCGTATAGAATCCAAGCCTCAAATGCCGGATATTGTCGCACCGCCAGCCGTAATATCCCCACAGGCACTCGGCCTCCCATTCGCGCCGCATGCCCTTGAGCTTCTGGACGTAATCGGGGTCCTTTTTGCCCGGATAAGCCGTCGCCAGATACTCCTGTAATTCATCGATGCGCGCCTCGGCCGCCTCCAGCGAACACTGGCCGAACAACTCAACCAGATTCCGCAGCATACGCCGGGCCCGCCCCTCGGCCATCTCATCGTCGCTTCGCGCCGCAACACCGTCCAGATACTGCCAGACATCGCGGTTGCGGTCGGTCTGGCTGGCAGGATCGAAATACCCCTCGCTCATGAGCCGCCGGCAATAAGGATCGCCCAGGAACCCCCTCAAATTCTCCAGCTCGTCATACAGAAAGGCATTAGTGACGGCCGTAAAACCGCTCGTCAGCGTCACGAAATGATGCTCGTTGGAATTACGGCGAAAATGCCGAACCGCCTGAGCGAAATAACCCAGCATGATATCGTCATGGTGGGGCTCGGTATGCAGAAAGCACTTGTTCTTGTAGATATTAGTCGCCGCCTCCAGCTTCGAGACCAGGCTCTCATGCACCCGCCGGGCCAGCTTCGCCAGCGGCTCGGGCCTGCGATCCATAACCGCTGCGACAAACCTGTCCGACCGACCGTCCTCTTCGGTCAGGTCCAGCAGCTTCTTATTCTTTTCGACCGCCAGATCGACAAGCGCCTTCTCCACGTCCTCATCCGAAACGCCCCTTCGCCGTTCCAGCAGCCGAACCTGCCGCTCGATGAGCTTGCCCGCCGCCCCCTGCGTAATATAGAACCGCGCGTTGTCCAGCCTGCACAGACAACTGGCCGGCACCTCGATCCGCTCGCCGGACTGTATGGCCCCGGCGACCAGAGAAGCCTTGGCCTGACCGGCGGCAATGACAATCGCCGTACAGTCCGGATTGTAGGTTATCGTCCTCAGGCCGATAGTTATCACCAGACTCTCCCGCGCGGTTTCAATTCCTCCAAGGTCCGTGGCGGCCGCGGCCTGGGTCTCGTAATTAATCGGACACAGCCGCGTAGTCGAATGATGATCGCTGCCCTTGATGTTGAACCCGATATGCCCGTCCGGCCCGATACCGCCGAGGAAGAAGCCGATCCCGCCCAGCTCGCGAACGCGATCCTCGTATTCCATACACCACTGATCGATTCGCGAAAGCACGTCCTTCTGGCGCTGCTCGAGATCGGTCTCGGCCTGCCGGTAACGCAGCGTCAGATCCACCCGATTTCCCGGCCAGACATCCGCCAGCTTCTGGCCCGGCTCCAGGCCGATTTTCGAGCTGTCTATGAGCATCGCCTTGTCCGGATCCAGCCCGAACCCCTTCAGATAAAACTGCTGCACGTAATGATGAAAGCTGTTTTGCTGCGACGAATCCATCGGGTAGAACTCATCGATCTGCACGAAATGTAGGCTCTTCATGTTCGGCCGCACCGACGGATCGATGCCGTTGGCCGCCAGAATCCGCCGCACGTCCTTTTTGTCCCAACCATCGAGCAGCCGCTGCACCCATCTTATGAAGTGCTCCGGCGTCTTGCCCGTCGGCAGCGAAATCACCCCGTCCGGATTGTGCTGAACCCACTCCACGAACCGCAGAGCGGCCAGCTTGCCCAGCAGCGGAAAATTCTCGACGACTATCGTTGGTATCTTCTCCGTCGGCTCATACAGCACGTCAAACGGCGAGCCTTCGGCAAATGTCTCTTCAACCGGCGTCAGATTTACGTTCATGTTTCATCCAAAATAGAACGGTGTGTGCAAAACTACAGACAAGGCATCATACCCGCATTTGCGGCGATTGCAAGCCTGCAGCCCACAGAATCGAACAGGCGGTGATGTCGTGCCCTTTGGAAAACAGCTACCACGCAATCGGCAGCCAGACGATCATCTTCGGCTCGGACCGGTTGTTCCAGGCATAGTACGGGATCATCGTAATCTTCTCGCGGCGTTTGCCGCCACAAACGCTCCAGTGCGGCAATCAACTCCTTATCCTCCGTTTCCATATAAGCATCCGCTGCCCCGACATACAGATAGGTAAAGAACACCGCATGCCCTACAACCTCGGTTTCCTTTCGCATCGCGCGCCCTTGAACCTTTGCCACACACAATCGGCCGCCCTGCACGCGCAAATCGCCGCCAGAACACAAAAAAACAGCCTCCTCAGCAGAATCTGGGGGCAAATTGCGGGCGAAAAATCACGTAACACGCTACAAGGAAAACGGATATGACAACGGCAATGCCGTCGGTTCTCCGGATCGATTTGAATTGGGCCTGTTCTCGGCAAAACAGTTTGGGCGGATGCTCAAATTTGGGGCGTGAGGGGGGAAATTTGTGCATCTGGGGTCCCAGGCTGTTTTGCCGAGTCAATTTCGCTGAATTCGGACCCACAGATTCCGTCGAAGACCCAGAAAAACAACTATTCCATACCTGTACCTGTTATCTCCTGCAGTCGATTCACATCGCCGCGACGCTCGGCAACGGCTTGAATCCGATTATAACGCCGCCGGAACCCGTCAACTACGCCTTTTGGGGTCGAATAGACCGCATTTTGTGTGTTTTTACTGGCTTTTGGCTCCATTCTGGTGTTCAATCCAGACCTAATGATAGAAGAACCCAACAAAACAGACGAATCTCAACCGTCCCGGCAGGGAAACAAACGCGACAAAAGCACCAAAACGGCCCAAAGCGGCGACTCCGGACGCTCCGACGGCTCGAAAAAGCGCTCCCGAAACAGACGCCGGCGCCGAAAAAAGTCCGCCTGGAGCGTCGACCAGTTCCAGGTGCCCGAAAAACCCGGCGAAACCAGATTCCACGATCTGGACCTGCCGGATGAGATAATGCACGCAATCGCAGACCAGGGCTTTGAATATTGCACCCCGATTCAAATCAAAACCCTCTCCCACGTCGCCGCCGGTCAGAACGTGGCCGGCCGGGCCCAGACCGGAACCGGAAAAACCGCCGCATTCCTGATCTCGATATTCACCAATTTCCTTCGCAATCCGGTCAAGAATAAGAGGCCCAGAGGCACCCCCCGCGCCCTTGTCCTGGCGCCGACCCGCGAACTGGTCATCCAGATAATCAAAGACGCCGACGAAATCGGCAAATATTGTGATTTCAACTGCATCGCCGTCTACGGCGGACTGGACCTCAACAAACAACGGGCCAAGCTCGAAAAGCGCAACGTCGATCTGATAGCCGCCACCCCGGGCCGCCTCCTGGACTTTGTTAAACGCGGCAAAATAGACCTCGGCAGTGTCGAAGTACTCATCATCGACGAAGCAGATCGAATGCTCGACATGGGCTTCATCCCGGACGTCAAGCGCATCATTCGAAAGACCCCCCACAAGAACAAACGCCGCACCATGCTCTTCAGCGCCACACTCACCGACGACGTCCTTCGCCTGGCGTCGCAGTGGATGCCGGATCCGGTCATCTGCGAAATAGCCCCCGAACAGGTCGCGGTCGATACCGTCGATCAGATAGTCTACATCACCGACACCCGCGAGAAATTCAAGCTGCTGTACAACATTCTCAAAAAACGCAACAACGCCCGCACGCTCATCTTCTGCAACCGCCGCGACCACACCTTGAGACTCGCATCCAAGCTGCGCAGGCATGGTATCCAGTGCGAAATGCTCAGCGGCGCCGTGCCCCAGAAAAAGCGTCTGCGAATACTGGAAGGCTTTCGCGACGGCTCGATAAAAGTGGTCGTCGCAACCGATGTAGCCGGTCGCGGGCTCCACGTCGAAGATATCGGCCTGGTCGTCAATTACGAATTCCCCTACGAGCCCGAAGATTACGTCCATCGCATCGGCCGAACCGGACGCGCCGGCGAAGAGGGAACCGCCATAAGCTTCGCCTGTGAAGAGGAATCCTTCGTCATCCCCGAAATAGAAGAGTACATCGGCAACCCTCTCAAATGCTCGATGCCGGACGAAGAACTGCTCCGGCCAGTTGAAAAACCAAATGGTGATAAATCCCGGTCCAGACGCCGGCGCAAAACAAGACCTTCCGGCGGTAACCCCCGGACCTCCAACCCCAAAAAAAAGCCTTGAGAATTCATTTTCCAGAGGCTAATCTGGAACAGTCCGGCGTCTGTTGTATTGGCCCGGATGGAGACCGACCTCCCCGGAAAGCATGGAGTATTGAGGTGAAATTCAATCACTAGGAGAACAGCACTATGGATCAGAACAGAAAAACTGGCACAACCCGCCGCGAATTCCTCAAAGACAGCGGCAAAGTGGCCGCCGCATCCGCCCTGGCAACCGGAATTGCTTCGAAAGCCTATGCCGGCAGCAACAACACCATCAAGATTGCGCTGATCGGAGCCGGCGGCCGCGGAACCGGCGCAGCCTCGAACGCCCTTTCGGTACCCAACGAATCCATCAAACTGGTTGCGATGGCGGACGTTTTCCAGAGCCGTCTCGATGGTCGCTACAAAAACCTGAAGGACCGCCACGGCGACAGCGTGGATTGTCCCGAGGACCGGAGATTCCTCGGATTCGAAGCCTACAAGAAAGCGATGGATTGCCTCGATCCGGGCGATGTCGTCCTGCTGACTACTCCCCCGGCATTTCGCTGGGTCCACTTTACCTACGCCATCAAAAAAGGCCTCAACGTGTTCATGGAGAAGCCCGTCACGGTTGACGGCCCGACCACAAAAAAGATGTTGAAGCTCGCCGCCGAAGCCGACAGGAAGAACCTCAAGTGCGGCGTGGGTCTCATGGTTCGACACTGCAGGGGCCGCCAGGAACTCAAAGAACGTATCCAGAACGGCGAAATCGGCGAGATTCTCATGATGAGAGGCTACCGCATGGGCGGTCGCGCCGCTGCCGTCGGACCCAAGCCCGACAACATCACCGAAACGCTTTACCAGGTTCAGCGCTTCCACAGCTTCCTCTGGGCCAGCGGCGGAATGTACAGCGACTACTACATCCACCAGATCGACGAATTGTCCTGGATGAAGGGCGCCTGGCCCGTCGAGGCACACGCAGTCGGCGGCAGGCACTATCGCGGGCCCTACGTGGACCAGAACTTCGACAGCTACGGCGTCGAGTACACCTATCCCGACGGCGCCAAGCTCTTCTACACCGGCAGAAACATCAGCGGATGTAAAGGCGGATTCTCCAGTTACGCCCACGGCACCAAGGGTTCGGCGGTCGTCTCTCTCAGAGGCCATACCCCGGGTAGAGTCCGGACCTTTAAAGATCAGAATATGGCCGGAGACAAGATGATCTGGGCGTATCCGCAGCCCGAGAAGAACCCCTATCAGCTTGAGTGGAACGACCTCATCGACGCGATCCGCAAAGATAAGAAATACAACGAGGTCGAACGCGGTGCAACCGCAAGTCTGGTCTCGACGATGGGCCGCATGGCCGCGCATACGGGCCAGGTGGTAACATTCGAAGACGCATTGAACTGCCCGCATGAGTTCGCACCGAACGTCGACAAGCTCACCGACGACGGCGCCGCTCCGCTGAAGCCGAATGCAGAAGGCAAATACCCCGTTCCGCAGCCCGGCAGAGTCAAGAACCAGGAATACACCGAAGACAGCTATCCGGCATAGTTGCTTCGGCAAAGGGGTTGTTTCGGCAAACGTCGAAACTGTATAATGGATTCGAGCGCAACGAGGGCCGTCGGGCCCTCGTTGCTTCAGAACCGAAATACCACCGGCTGAATGCAAAAAGGAGACAATATGGCAAGCTCCGAAAAAACCACCGGCCATTCCGGCGCCAGCAGACGCGATTTCCTGAAGGCCTCGACCGTTGCCGCTTCGGCGGCTGTTACCGGAGCCCTGGATATCAACAGCAGAGTATACGGCGGCGGCAGTGGGACGATTCGCGTGGGAATGATCGGCTGCGGCGGACGCAACGCCGGTGCCGCACATCAGGCCCTGACCGCAGACCCGGGCAACAGACTTGTCGCAATGTGCGACATCTTCATGGACCGGGTTAAGAGCAAACGCAAAACTCTCAAGGCCCAGAAGGGCGATCAGGTCCGGGTCGACGACGACCACTGCTTTACCGGCTTCGACGGCTATAAGAAAGTGATCGAAGCCTCCGACGTCGTCCTCATAGCCAACGCCGCCAAGTTCCACCCGCTCCACGCATACACCGCTATCGACGCGGGCAAACACGTCTTCGTCGAAAAACCCCACGGCATCGACCCCAGGGGCATCAAGCTGATGAGAAAGACCGCCGAACTTTCCCGGACCAAGGGCCTCTCGCTGGTCTCCGGCCTGCACAGCCGCTACCACGAAGGATACGCCGAGACCGTCAAAAGGATATATGACGGAGCCATCGGCGAAATAGTCGCATTCGAAGAGAATTTCCTTCGCCCGCCCTACGTCATCATCGACCGCCAGGAAGGCCTTACCGAACTGCAGTGGCAGTGCAGCACCCAGTATCACTTCCGCTGGCTCAGCGGAGACGATGTAGTTCAGTCGCTCGTGCACAACCTCGACCGAACCCGCTGGGTGATGAAAGACCTCAAACCGGCAAAATGCCACGGTCTGGGCGGAAGGTCTTCCATGACCGAGCCGATCTACGGCGACGTCTTCGACCATCATTCGGTCGTTTACGAGTTCGCAAACGGCGTAAAGGCCTACGCTTTCTGTCGAACAACAACCGGCTGCTACAACGAATCGTCGAGCACCGTCTTCGGCAGCAAGGGCAAAGCCAGCATCACACGCTGTCGCATAACAGGCGAAAACGAATGGAAATGGCAGGGCAGGTGCAATCCCTATCAGGTCGAACACGATGTCCTGTTCAAATCCATACGCTCGGGCAAACCCGTCAATAACGGTCACTACATGGTCGACAGCACCATGATGACCATCATGGGTCAGATTTCCTGCTATACGGGCGAACAAATCACCTGGGACAAGGCCAACAACAGCGACTTCTACTACGAACCCAAACCCGAAGACTGCCGCGACGACATGGAGCCCCCGGTCAAACTCGCGGCCAACGGCAGTTACCCCGTGCCAAAACCCGGCTTTACGAGAATGATCTGAAGTTGCAAGGAGAACAGTAACATGAGAACAAGCCGTATATTGATCTGCGTCCTTATCGCAGTTCTTTCGATTGGCGTCGTCACCGCGGTTGCACAATCCGACAGCCCGCCGAAGAAATACACCGAAACCGTAACCGCAAACAACGGCGACAAGGTCACCTTCGATATGGTCCTGGTTCCCGGCGGCCGGTTCAAGATGGGCAGTCCCGCCGACGAGCCCGGCCGGCAGGAGCACGAAGGCCCCCAGTTCGAGGCCAAAATCGAACCTTTCTATCTGTGCACCACCGAAGCCACGCTCGATCTGTTCCTGATCTACTACCGCGAAGCCGGGACCGGCAAAAAGGAATTCTTCGAAGGCCAGGAGACCGAAAAGAAAAAGGACGTCGACGCCATCACCGGCCCGACCGTCGTATTCGGCGACCTTACCATGGGTTACGATGAAAGCCACCCGGCTATCGGAATGACCTGGCTGAACGCCGTAACCTTCGCCAAATGGGTCTCGTACAAGACCGGCAAGGAATACCGGCTGCCCACCGAAGCCGAGTGGGAATACGCCGCCCGCCTCGGCCGGAAGGGCCTCGAAGAAAAAATGGAAGACTACGCCTGGTGCGAAGCAAACTCCATGGGTGAAACTCACCCCGTAGGCGAGAAGAAACCCAACGCACTCGGCATCTACGACATGTTCGGCAACGTCCGCGAATGGGTTTGGGACTACTACAGCCCCACAGCGTACAAGGACGCCTCGGGGGCCAACCCGGTCATAGACTACAAAGGCCCGGCCGAAGGCAAGGTCCACGTCGCCCGCGGCGGCGATTACAACAGCCCCGCAAACCAGCTCAGATGCGCCGACAGGAGCTTCGAGGAAACATGGTGGCGCTCAGGCGACCCCCAGATCCCCAAGAGCAGATGGTGGCTGCCCCAGATGGACTTCATCGGTCTGAGACTCGCACGCTCGGCCGAACCGTCTGAAAAACGCTGAGCCCGACCGATACGACGCCGGTTGCGCCCGCATGAGGCCGCAACCGGCGCACAAGTTCGGCAGAGCCGAAACGGCAACTTGTAAGGATTACTTACAAGTTCAACAAGAGGGTGCGCGGCAGGTGATCGCGGTTGCCGTCTAAACAGTCCCGGCACCTCCTGAGCGAACTTGGTTAAACAGTAGCCCAAATTCGAGCATCGGGGCATAATTATATTTTTTCGCGCAAAAGCGGTCCTCGAGCGGCGTATATTAATGCGCAGCTTAAGGACCGCTGTCATATTTTGCTGGAATTTCCTCGTTTTCCGTCGCAAAATGGCAGCCGGACACCACTGCATAAGTGAGTGTCCGCCGTTCGGAGGTTTTCAGCCCGTGCGGTAAAACCGAATGCAGTATTCTATTGAGAGGCTATGACGATGAACGAAGGAAAGCGACCCGGCGGATTAACGGCTCTGGCGGTAATCAACTTTGTCTTATTCGGCCTGGGCATTTTAGGCCTGCTGGGAATGGTCGTCGCCTTCGCTTTTATAAACATGGTCCCTACCGATGACATGCCCCCGGAACAGAAGGCCCAACTTGAGGCATTCAAGGACATGGGGGCCGGCGTTCTGATATTTCTGTTTGTCAGTTCGGTGGTCTCAAACGTGCTTCTGCTTGTTTCCGGCATAGGCTATCTGCTGCAGAAAAAGTTTCTCGGCTGGACGCTCGGCAACGCCTACGGTGTGCTCGGGGTCCTCACCAGCATAGTCTCTGCTTTGATGTTCGCGCCCGAACTCGGCGGCGGCTTCAATATCGGGACTATTATAGGACTCGTTTACCCGGTCGTCACCCTGATCCTGCTCAATACGACCTTCAGAGACGATTTCAAAACCGCAAACTCGATGCCTCCTTCGTTTCCGACCGAACAATGAGCACAGGATCGACAAATCTCAATCATATCCGCCTGATCGCCGCGTACTGGACCCGGTACGCGATTCGCAGTGGTTCCGGTCTGGTCTACCTGATGATCGCCCTCATTCTCGGGCTCACGGTCGCCCACCTTATTATAACCCCGGTGGAGCAGATGATAGCGGCCCAGAAACGCGAAACCGGGTCAGTCGATGCCGAAATGGTCAGAAACACCGTAAATGAAATGGGTACCCCCATTGTAGAACTGGTGCTCGGACTCAAGAGCTTCAAGCAAATCGCCCGGGAGGCCTCGGCGGCAGCCGACGGCGGCTCGCAGGAACAGCCGGCGCCCGAAAAAGACCCCGACAAAGCCGAGCGATGGACTAGCTTTCTCATGCAGGACAGACCGGCCCTGCTCTCGGCCGTTTTCGTGGTGCTGCTGATCTGCATGCCCCTTGTCATATCGTTCCTGGCCTTCAATCAAATCAGCGGCGATGTGCAGAACTACGGCATACGATACCTGCTCCTGAGAACGCAGCGAAGCAGCATCTACTTCGGGCGTTTTCTCGGCGTCCTCTTATTCTCCACAGTCGTCATAGCGACTCTTATCGCCGCCATCACTCTCTACGTCGGCGCAAAGACGAAAATATATCCCGCTGCGGCTCTGGCCGGCTGGGCTCTGCACGGGTTTCTGGCGCTGGCAATACTCATGGCTCCCTACATAGCATTGTGCTCGCTGATCTCGGCCCGCGTCGATTCGCCGTTCCTGTCGCTCGTACTGGCGAAAATGGCCATTGCCGGTGTCCTAATGATCGGGGTTGCCGGCCAGTTCGCCTGGCAGCCGGTAAAATACGTACTGTACTCTCTGCCCTGGGCCTGGCAGACCAACCTGCTCGGCCCGTCGCCCGGCCACTGGTTCTGCGCCGCCGCTGCAGCCGTTGCATATACCGTTGTCTTTCTCACCGCCGGGTACGTTGTCTTTACCAGACGCGATCTCTAGGTCTGATTTATGAAACACGTAGTCTCAATAAAAAACCTGTCCAAGAGCTTCGGCCCGGTCGCGGCCCTCAAGGGCGTCTCCTTCGATGTCCCGGCCAACAGCATCTTCGGACTGCTCGGACCAAACGGCGCCGGCAAGACAACGCTGTTCTCCGTCGTCGCGGACTTCCTCAAGGCCGACGCGGGCACGGTAGAGGTCCTCGGCGTCGACACACGCGAAATCGTCCGTCTCCAGCAGCGCCTCAGCATCCTCCCGCAGGACGCCCAGTTTCAGCAGAATGTCCCCATCCTGGACCAGCTCATTTTCTTCCGCCTGCTCGCCGGCCGCAGCAAACAGCAGGCCCGCGCCGAGGTAATGCAGAGCCTGAAACTCGTAGGTCTGGAATCCGTCGCCGGCAGACGCATAAGGGCTCTGTCCCACGGCATGATAAAAAGGCTCGACATCGCTCAGGCCTTTCTGGGTGAGCCCGAGGTAATTCTGCTGGATGAACCCACAGCGGGCCTGGACCCGGCCAATGCCAGACAAATCAGGGATCTGATCAAACGCCTCCAGGAGCGTGCAACTGTTGTCGTCAGCTCCCACAATCTCGCCGAAATACAGGAATTGTGCGATCACGTCGCCATTCTCGATCACGGCAGCCTTGTCCTCACCGGCTCGGTAGACGAAATAACGCTCGCCGATCGCGAATACAATCTCACCCTTTCCCGGCCTCTCGAAACAGCAGAACTCGAAAATATCGGCACGCTGGCCGGTGTTCGGAAGATCGACCTGCTGCCGGCCACCCCGCGAAACCAGAACAACGGCTCGGCCGACTATCTCGTGGTTCTGGACCTCTGTGAAGAAACGGTAAATGCGGATGACGTCCTTGCCTCAATTCTCCGCACGCTCCTCCAAGCGCAAATCACCCCCCGCAAACTCACCGAGGGCCGCAGCCTCGAAAGCCGCTTCCTCCACCTTACCGGCGGCCGCCGGCAACAACACCGGGCATCATGAGGATTGAGCCTCGGGCAGGTCTTCGCCCGCCGCGTCTTCATCGCCGTTCCAAACCCGCAGATCGGTCAGCTCGACCTCGGCCCGCAGCTCCCCGATCCCGACCCGGTCGTACCATCCGTGCCTGCGGCTTACAATCCGTCGTCGTGACCCGGGCATCATCGGTCCACGCCAGCCGTCTTCGGCGGTAAACGGCGTAGCCGCATACTCGGTCAATTCGGCGACTACCCGATCCCGCTCATCGAGGACTGTAATCCTCAAGGCCAGCAGTGTGATCATCTCATCGCCCGCGTTGGCAACTTCCACCCTGGTCCGCAGCACCGGCCTGTAATCGTCCACAATCTCCACGAGCCGAACGTCCACATCGACCTTCCCGACGTACACGGGCGCCCGCCGGTCGTCCAGAGCGTCCGATATTATCGGCGGCAGGGACTCTATAAACTCCGGAACGTTATCTACGACTCCACCGGCCAGCGATATGAACTTTTCGGACTGGCTCCCGGCGAAGTGCATACCGTAAATCACCACCACCGTACCACTGATAAGCAGCGTAACAATTATTGCACTTATGCCGATTGCCACCGTCGAGAAGAAACCGTGCTTCTTATTGTACGTAATGTGCTGATAATCACTCATCGCAAGGACTCCTTAAAGACAAAATGTTTCATCCGTTTCACAGTCGCAGACGGCCTGCAAATATTTCCACCTTTTGGGAAATTTCCGTCGGACCGCTCTTGAATGGAGCCGGGCGGCGAGCCGCAGCAGCTTTTTTGAGCTTTGAGCTATTGGTTTGCAGTCTTACTTTCGAGCTTTTGAACTATCTTCACCCTTCCTGAAACAATTCCGTAACATGCGCGACTACATCAGTGTGGCAACAAAAACCAAAACCGAATACGTAACCAAATAGATTTTAAGGAGTACCAAAATGTTTCTGAAATGGCTTAAAAGAGGAACGATTGCTGTAGTGGGGCTGGGCCTGGCCGGCGGACTGCTGTTCGGCGGGGATGTCGTCAGCTACGTCCGAAGCTCCGCAAAATCCGTCCAGACCGCCGTAAAGGATTCAGTACCCATCGAATTCGAGCTTAGAAGGGCCCGCGACCTGCTCGAGGAGATAATCCCCGAGATGCACGCCAACGTGCGACTCATCGCCGAAGAAGAAGTCGAGGTAGCCGCACTCAAGGCCGACATCGCCGAAAGCAAGGACTCCCTTGCTCAAGAGCAGATTCGCATGAGGAGCCTTCGCAGTGCCCTGGAAGAACCGCAGCACACCTATAACTTTGCGGGCAGGCAATACTCCCGAAACTACGTCAAAGAGGACCTGGCCCGCCGCCTGGAGGCCGTCAAAGAGGCCGAAGTGGTCCTGGCCAGCAAAAAACGCCTGCTCGAAACCAGGCAGGAATCACTGGCCGGCGCAATGCAACTGCTCGAGAAGACCCGCTCCCGCAAGAGGCTTCTCGAAGACAAGATAGAGGCCTTGGCCAGTCAGCACCGCCTGGTCAAGGCAGCCGCGGTCGGCTCGAGAATCGAGGTCGACAGCAGCAAACTCGCCCAGACCGAGAAACTCATCACACAGATCAAAAAACGTCTGGACGTGGCCGAACGGGTCCTGGCCCACGAGAGCAAATTCGTCCAGCCGATCCCGGTCGACACTGTCGTCGAAAAAGACCTGCTCGCACAGGTGGACGAGTACTTCCAGTCAAAGGAAGAGCCGACCGTCGTAGCCAGAGCGGAGGCCGAAGAGGCGACCGAGTCCGAGGCAAACTAGGCTCATAACGGCGGCGGGCCTCAGGTCGGATAACCTCCGGGCCCGCCGCTGAAAGTTGTGCAAAAGCAGCTTTGCTGGTAAAATCCAACAGCCGCGGGTGCGGCCTACAGGGAACTAACGCCGTGCTGATCCTCAAAATAAAACAAGCTGAATACGCTCTGGCCGACGGGCGACTCGACGAGGCCTGCGAGATTGCATCGGCGGCAGGCATCCGAGAACACCGCCGAGGCCAGAAACTCATCGGCAAAGTCGCCCGGGCGCTGGTCCGGCGGGGCAGAGACAACCTTGAAAACCACCGGATTCAACAGGCCCTGGACGACTGCAACAAGGCCTCGAAACTCGCCGGCAACCTTGCCGAGGTCGCCGAACTCAAGCTCGACGTCTGCAAAGCCGTCGAAGCCGGTCAGGCCCGACACGCAAACCAGTCTCACAAACTCGCACAGGCCCGCAAACGCATCGAAAACGGCTGGCTCTCAGCCGGCGAATGCATACTGGGCGAAATACCGTCGGCCAACGGCCAGGCAAAGCAACTCCGCCAGCATGCCGACGCGGCCAGAATCCACATGGCCGATGTCGCCGCAAAGGTCCGCAAGGCCCTCGACGCCGGCGACTTCGAAGCCTCTCTCGAAATTCTGCACCGGGCCAATCTCAATCCAAACTGCAACGGCCAAATCGGCGAACTCAAGAGCCGGCTCAAAAACTTAGCCGTCGAAAAGATACGCTCCTGCTTCGAGGCCGGCCGAATTGACCAGGCCCTTGCCACCTTCAGAATAGCCGAACCGGTAACCGGCAAGACCGGCCCGATGCAGGAGTTGGAATCGGCTCTGGGTAACTGCATCTCGGCCGCGCGGATGGCGGCCGACGGAAAACCGCGCCAGGCCGTCATAGCTCTCAAGAAAGTCGCCGTAATGTACCCCTCTGCCAAATGGCTGAACACCGCCGCCGACTCGCTCCAGCGGGCCGCCAATCTACTCGAAGAAGTCGCAACCGGGCCTCTCGGCCTGATTGAGCCTGCCCGCGAACAATTCGCCGCCGACGACGATGAGAACCCACTGCCCGGCATGCCGTATAATCACAGCGAACCCGTACCCGAACAAAACGAATTCCGTCCGATCATGCCCGAAAAACCAACAGACTCCCCCAAATCAAGATTTGTGCTGCAGATAGACGGCGTCGGCAGTTTCCTGGTCGTCCGCGATGCAACCACGACCGTAGGCCCGGTCAGCTCCTCTAGCCGCCCTCTGGTACCTCTAATCGCCGACCCGAATCTACCGACCGCAGCCCTTGAACGCAGCGACGACGATTACTTCCTGCGCTGTCAGGCCGCAATCTCGGTAAACGGCGCACAAACAACGCAAAAGCTCCTGGCCGACGGCGACAAAATCGCACTCTCCCACAGATGCACCATGAAATTCTCAATCCCCAACCCCGCCAGCACCACCGCCGTACTGGACCTGACCGGAGCACGCCTGCCCCACGCCGACATTAGAAAAGTCCTGCTTATGGACCGCGAAATCCTCATAGGCCCGGAACTGAGCAGCCACATCCGAACCGCCGATCTGGACAAAGCCGTCGCACTCTACTTCCGCGACAACAGAATGTACTGCCCGAATGCAATGACAGCCGCCGACGGAAAACCCCTGGGCCCCGGAGATGCGCTGCCGATTGGCAAACCCGTACAGGTGGCCGGATTATCACTTGTGCTGACGGAATTCGAAAGTTAGACCGACCTGAGCGTAGTTAAGAGTAGAAAAATGGAAAACTATCAATACAAACACGGTGATCGCCCGCTGGAAGGATTCACTATACAGCGGGCCGCCGGCCGCGGCGGCTTCGGCGAAGTCTACTACGCCCTTAGCGACAGCGGGCGCGAGGTGGCTCTCAAAACCATACAGAATTACGCCAGCATAGAACTGCGCGGAATCACCCAGTGCATGAACCTCAAAAGCCCGCATCTGGTCACTATCTTCGACGTAAAGTACAATGAAAAGAACCAGCCCTTCGTCATCATGGAATACGTCTCCGGCCCGTCGCTGCGGGGTCTGATGAACGAATCCCCCAACGGCCTCGGCCCGCAGAAAGCCGCCTTCTTCCTCCGCGAAATCGCCAAGGGCCTGTCGTATCTGCACGAATGCGGAATAGTTCACCGTGACCTCAAGCCCAGCAACATCTTCTACGAGAACGGTTACGTTAAAATCGGCGACTACGGCCTGACAAAAGCCATTAGCGCCAGCCGCCACACCGGACACACCATCACCGTCGGAACCGTCCACTACATGGCCCCTGAAATCGGAGCCGGCGCATACGACCGTCACATCGACATCTACGCCCTGGGCATAATCTTCTACGAAATGCTCACCGGCAACGTCCCCTATATCGGTGCGAGCCCGGCCGAAATCCTCATGAAACACATGTCCGCCGAGCCGCAGCTTGAGGGCCTGGACGAAAACTTCGCCAGCATCATCCGAAAAGCACTTGCAAAAGACCCGGCCGAGCGCTACCAGACGGTCCAGGAAATGATCGAGGACATCTTCGGCTCCGAACACATCAGAAACAGCGTGTCACAGTTCAGGCCCGAAGAACTGTCCATGATTGCCGAACAGGTCGCCCGCAAAGCCAGAGCCGCTCACGAGCAGAAAGCCGCAAAGCCCAAAACCGACGAGGACGATTTCGCCCGCCAGTTCGGCAACACCGCCCGAAACATAACCGAGCGGGCCGACGCCATCCGCCGGCACGTCGCCGACAAAGTCGATGCCCGCGCCGACCGCCTCTTCGGAAAGGCCTCCAGAACTCCGCCCGCCTATGACCCCATAGACAACCATCAGCGCCGCACCCTGGCTCTGATGGCCATGGCGTTAGTGGCAATCGGCGCCGGCGTTCTCGTCGGCCGGTCTAATGGAGCCGGATTTATGATGGCGGTCGCAACCGTGTTCCTCATGACCGGGGCGGCCGCCAAAAGCATGCTGTACGCCAGACAGAAATGGCTGCCCACCCTTGAAGTCGAATCACAGGGGCTGGGCCGAATGGCCATCTGCGCCATCGCCGCGCTCGTAGCCTCATTCGCAGGAGTCGCCTTCAATTCGGTGATCGGCAGCTCGCTCTTTGATGTCGCCTGGGACCTTGGCGGAATAGGCCCGGTCTGGCTGTCCCTGACCCTTCCGATGCTTCTGGTCGACTGGTTCAAGCTCAGCTCGCCAAAACGAAGTAAACGACTCTCGCTCGGCTCGGCCGTCTGGATCGGCTTTTTGGGGCTCATAGCGGCGCAATTCTTCAACATGCCCGGCACAATGACAGCCGCGGTCCTCGCCGGCACATCCCTGGTAGTCCAGGCGCTGAGCCCGGTCGGTCTCATTCGCGAGCCCCAACCGCGGTCTGTTCGCGTCGATACACCCGTCCAAACGCCCCCGCCTGTCCGCGAGAGCAAAGTAATCGAACCCAAACCCGTCCCCATATCGGTCAGGACGTTCTGGCTGCTCGGATTCATCGGTGTGTTTGTTTTCACACTGCACGCAGCGCCCTGGCGAACCGAAGGCATGATCTCTAGCCGGGGCCTCGGCTACGGCTTCGTCGGCCTGGCAGGCGCCCTCTTCTGCCTGCTGATGAGCCACCGCAAAGAATACGACGGCTTCTACCGCTACCTCGTGAAGCCGCTCATCATGCTCGCCTGCATACAGCTAATCGGCTTCGCCGGTTTCGGCATCTTTTGGATGTCCGAAATGACACCAATTCGGGCCATACCGGCAATTATGATACCCGCCGTCGTTCTGGTGGCAGTGGAACTCACAGGCCGCAAACCGCGTCGCATCAAGTATAGACCGACACCAGTACCGCCCTCACAGCCGCAGACGTACGGGCGAACCGTAGGAACGCCTAAGGGCCCCGAAAGGATCTCCAGCTTCAAGCGAATCTGGGCCTTAATCCTGGCGGCCGGCATGTTCGCCGGTTTCTGCGGCCTGCACCGATTTTACGTCGGCAAAATCTGGACCGGCGTGCTGTGGTTCCTCACCGGCGGGCTCTTCGGCATAGGTCAGATCATAGACATTATCCTCATCCTGGTCGGCGGTTTCAAAGACCGGTACGGCCTGCCCGTCGTCCAGTGGCAGGACGAGACGGTGCAAACAGTCCACCACACCCCGCCGCCTCAAACCCCCGAGCCGCAACCCAACCCCGGCCCGGACCAACCGCTAACACCTCCTGACCCGAAACCCGAATCCGACCCGGCGGCCGAATCCGCCGGACCGGCACCTGTCCCCCAGGCGGCCCCGACTACGACGGTCGTCTACCGCCCCTTCAACCCCCTCGGCTTTCTGATGTCCGGGCTGGGCACGATATGCATGCTCATCGCAATAATCCTGGGCCTGGCGCTAGGACTGAGAATCGTCTTTCTCGTAGCCGCCGGCTGGCCTGATCCGGATCTGGCGGCCAGTCTCAAACATACTTTCGGCTCCAATCAGGGCGTCGAAAACTGGCCCTCGATGGCCATGAGTCTGGGCAAGCTACTGGTCTCGCTGTTGATTATCATAGCAATTATTTTGATGACGTTCGGTCGCCGCCATCTCGGAGGCGCTCACATGATGCGGGCCATGCTGGGCCTGTGCATAATCGGCGCAGCGATTCTGATCGTCTCCGGAGTGGGACTGACAGACGACTATGTCGACTTCGACCAGGTGGCATCGGGTCTACGCGAAGGGCGCTTCCAACCCGCCATCGAGCAGTTCGTCAACAGATACAGCCCGGTCGTGGCAATTACCTCGGCCGTCGTATTCGTGCTCGGTGTCGTCACACTCGCATGGCCTGCAAAACCCACAACCGCCGTTCTGTCCGCAGTACCCAACCAAGGAGCATAAATGATGGCCGTAAGCTTTCTATTCCTGTTGATAATCGGCTTTACGCTGGCCGCAGTCGCCGCGCTGGTAATCGTCGCCGTGGCCGTGATACTGGCCAAACCCGGCAAGAGCCGCTTCCCCTGGTCGCTCGTGATCTTTACCGTTGTCCTGGCCGCATTGATGACCGGCGTCGGTTTAATCACCTGGAAACACGTCCACGGCCGCCGCGATCAAGTGGCCCGGCATTCCCAGCTTACAGAATTCGATTTAACGGACGTCGATTACGAACACTACGAACAAGTGGTCTGGCGGCCAGGCGTCCAGGACCAGTTCCAGGCCGACGTCTACCCCTCTAAAAAAGCCGCCCATCGGGCCCTGGGCCTGCGAGTCGCCGATTCTATGCACGATCTGCTTGGCCCGGCCGCCATACCCGAAAAAATCATAGTCTTCAAGGCCGACCACCAGGGCGAAATGCTCACCGAATTCACAAACGCCGTTTCCGAATCCCTGCCCGCCGTGCCGGTATTCACCGAACGCGAATCGGCCGCGGTCGAACCCAACCAGATCGGCATCCGCATAGACCTGGAGCAAACCGCCGACGATGAGAAGAAACTGAGGGCCGTGCTGCTCACCGCCGATGGCAAAGAAGCCTCCACCCAGGTCACTTTCGTCGAAAAAGACTGGGTGCACGGGGCGCCGGACGACAATTTCCTGGTCGCAAGATCCATGGCAAGCTCCACGACCAGAGCCGGAGCCAACCGCCAGGCCATGACCGACGCAGCCGTGCAGTTGAGCAGCCTTCTAAACGCGGCAAGACAGGACCGGCGACCAAGGGTGTTCGATTACCACGTCTCGGAAGCTGACATTGTAAACCTCAACATGATCGCCGATACCTTCACCCAGAGCTTCGAAGGCAAAGCCACGAGAATCTGGCGTCAGGCCCTGCTCATTGACAAATCGCCCGAGAAATTCCAGCAGCTTATCGCCCGCAAAACCGCCGCCGTCAAAACCGCCAAATCCACCTGGGCCAGGCTCATCCTGACAATACTGGGCCTGCTGACGCTGATAATCGGAGTTTTTGCCTTCCTCAACGCAGTCACAAAAGGTTATTATGTATGGGCCTTGAGAATAGCCGCCGCCGCGATAGCACTGTTCGCCGTCGCCTCGGCTATCCTCCTGCTGGGTAACTGACAACCGGTTCAACAAATAAATCCTGATGAGCAAGGCCACAAAGGCAGATCAATACCTTTTGGATCAGATCCGCCAGGGCCGTCAGCAGGCGTGGTCGGACTTCGTGGCAAGGTACCGCGGCCGACTGCTCAGCTTCGCACGGTCCAGGCTGGCCCAGCGCGCGGACGCCGAAGACGTCGTTCAGGAGACGTTCATCTCATTCGTTCGCTCGCTCGATAGGTTCCGGGGCGACTGCGATATCGAGACGTATCTGTTCGCACTGCTGCGCAGAAAAATCATCGACACCTACCGCAGCAGACAATCCAGCCACACCTGCCTAATCCAGGACACCCACGCCTCTGATTACGAAAAACCGTCCGATGCCTTTTCGGCCGTCGCCGGCTCGGCCCAGACCGCAAGCTGGTACGCCCGGGCCGACGAACAGAATACCATCGAAAAACAGGCACTTGCCGATGCGCTTAACGACCTCGTCAGAGCCCTGCGGGAATCGCTGAACTTCCGCGATTTGGAAATTACCGAGCTTCTGTTCTACTGCCAACTGGCCAACAAGGACATCGCAAGGACTTTGAGCGTCCGCGAAAACCTTATAGCGGTGGTAAAGCATCGAAGTCTCAAGCAGATCCGCGAGTTCATCGAACGAAAGAAGCTGCCCGCCCGTGATCCCGATGCGCCATTCGAGCAACTGCTGACCGAAGTCTGGGAGTCGCAGCGCCCGAGCTGTCCCAAACGCAGCACCATCGGCTCGTTTACCCTCGGCACGCTCGACCCGCAGTGGCGAGACTACGTCGACTTCCATCTCAACACACTCGGCTGCAGATTCTGCCGGGCAAATCTCGAAGACATCCAGACCGCCGCCGCCGAAAAAGGCGCAGACAAACTCTACAACCGAATCATGGAATCCACAGTAGGCTTCCTCTCCCACCCCGGATAGCATCCTGCCATCGCGATGCCTCGCCTCCCCGCCCTATCCCCTACCGAACCAACCGTAACCCGTCTGGAAACAAATTCTGTTTTTTGTCGTAAGCTGCTTGTGTATTTTGGAATAAGTGTTATAATTAATTAGTAAGATTTTAGCCATTTGAAGCATTGAACTCTTTCAATTGAGGCAGACGGCTGG
>CAYOTO010000010.1:0-87608 GCA_964406945.1 uncultured Pirellulales bacterium | reverse complement strand
CTAGTCACAACTGCCTGTTTGTGGGCAAGACAATCCCAAACAATACCCTATTTTGCTTTCAAACCAATCGCAAACGAGAGGACGGTTGGATTGAAGAATCCATCAACTGGAAAGACGACCTGCATGCGTTGGATTTCACTCTGCAGCAAACAAATGATCAGGGCGAGTGTCAGTTTTCTGTGGGCATTGCCGTGATATCCCGTCATGAGCTTGACAGAATTAAGAAGAGATATGGCTCGGATGTGTTTACCTATGAACGAGCTCCCCTTGAGGACAATGGTTATCATGGGAATCTACTGGTGCATGCGACTAAGCCAAAGCATTTCAAGAAGATGATAAGTTCAGTACTAGCTGACAGGGCTGAACTAAAGCTTCGTCCTGCATAGCGTCTACGCAGCAACCGCAAAAGGCGAATTTTACTACGTGTTGGATCTGCGATCTGTGGTCTCACGTCTTTAGTGTCATTCCGCCAGTGGCTTGCCTTTGTACTGGCCGGTGAGTGTAAGGAGGAACTTTTCGATATTTCTGATTTGTTTGGCGGTAAGGGGCTCTTTTAACTGGTATCGGGACATTATATCGATAGCGCCGGCCAGCGTTTCGGCCGTGCCGTCGTGAAGGTACGGGTGCGTCACCTCGATGTTTCGCAGCAGCGGCACCTTGAAACTGTGCATATCCTTTTCGTCCTCGGTCGCCGCGAACCGGCCCTTGTCCGCGTCGGTCATATCGCCGCGGTCCGCAAAATAGTCATTGTGCTTTCCCATCTTCTCGAAATGCGTTCCGCCGACCGCGACTCCGAAATGACACGAAGTACATCCGGTCTCGATGAATTCGTGATATCCCGCAAGCTCGCTCTCGCTGATCGCCTCCTCATCGCCCATCAGATACTTGTCGAACCGGCTGTTCGGCGTGATCAGCGACTTCTCGAACGTCGCAATCGCATCGCGAATATTCTTCTCGTTCATGCCGTCCGCGTACAGCTCCGCAAACGCCGTCTTGTAATAAGCATCGTTCTTGATCTTGCCGACCGCTTGCTCCCAGTCGGAGGCCATCTCAATCGGATTATTCACCGGCCCGTCCGCCTGATCCGTCAGGTCTGCCGCCCGCCCGTCCCAGAACTGCAGCACATTGTAAGATGAATTATAGACCGTAGGGGCATTGATGGCCCCGACCTGTTCGTCCACGCCCGTACTGAACTGTTCCTGGTCCGTACCGCCCTTGTCAAGGCCGTGGCAACCGGAGCACGCGAGCGTATCGTCGGCCGACAGCCGCTTGTCGTGGAAAAGCCTGTCCCCAAGCTCCACCTTCGCCTCGTCCAGTTCCACAGTCAAAGGCAGCGGCTGAATGACCTCGCCGGCAAACTGCGGCGCAACGTCCGGCGACGCAAACCTATCGGCCCGAACGCTGCGAACCCAGTCCCGAACCGCCTTCTTATCCGCCTTGCTCAAAGACGTGTCCCAGTGCATCATCACGTACCTGCTCGGCGGCATATCGCCCACGTAAGTCACCGACTCGATCTTCGCCAGTTGGCGCTGCGAAAACTCCCCATCCGCGTCGAACAGCGCACCGGTGATGTCGATAGCCTCGACGCCGTCGGCCACGTCTTTCGATATCATCTGCTTTGCGCCGGGCATCGCAAAATACCACGGCTTGTCCGTATGGGCCGAATGACAATCCAGGCACTTGTCCCGGAGCACAGGTGCGGCCCGGGCAAAATGCTCGTCAACCATCCGTCCCCGCGGAAGCTCCGGACGAACCGGCTTGAAAATCAGATTGCTCAGCGGCATCATCAGCCCCAGAGCTACGATAACGGTGAAAATCACCGGCCAGTACTTCTTAAGCCGCTGCTTGTCTGTCTTCTTTTCTTGCTGCTGCTCAGCTTCCTTCGCCATGACCTGACTCCTTAAAGAACGAACAAAGAGCTGGTGCAAATCCAATGACCGACCACCCCAGCCACGAACATCCCAAGCATTATACCGCCGTGGGACTTATCTGGCTACCCCCTAGCTCGCAGGAGAGAAAAACGCCTGAAACAAACGATTTCAGGCGTTTTGGAGTGCAATAAAGACCCTCAGAGGCAATCATCGGAGCGCCAAATGCCCGCCGAAGGCGGATGCGCTTTTGTGATGTGAAGCCGAAGCGCTGATGCCGATTCAGAGTCCCTGTGCGGGTATTTCCGGGCTTTATACTTCGGCTTTGTGTTTGCGATGGAGATGCTGAGTTTTAGAAGATCTTCCGATAAAGATGGCAGTAGGGCTGTTTGCCGTTATTTTTGTAGTAGTCCTGATGATAGAGTTCCGCCGGCCAGAACCTGTCGGCCTCGCTGATCGCGGTCTTCACATCGTACCCCTTCTCTTCGAGCTGCTTGATCAGCTCCTCGGCCACACGCTTCTGCTCCTGATCCGTATAGAATATCTCGCTGCGGTACTGCTTGCCGATATCCGGGCCCTGCCTGTTAAGCTGGGTAAAATCATGCGTCTCGAAATACAGCTTCGCCAGTTCCTCGTACGTGGTCTGATGCGGATCGTAAACCACCTCGACGGCCTCGGCATGTCCGGTCTTATCCGTACATACCTGTTTGTACGTCGGATTCGCCACGTGTCCGCCGGTATAGCCGACGGTAGTGGATATCACGCCCGGCGCCTTCTGCAGGTGAAATTCCGTACCCCAGAAGCAGCCCGAAGCGAAAATCGCCCGCTTCATACCCCTCTCGGACTGGGGGATGAAATCCATCGAGATCGAATTGACGCAGTGCCGCACGTTTTTCGGCGTAAGGCCCTCGCCGGTGAACACATGGCCCAGATGCCCGCCGCAGTTGGCACACAGTATCTCGGTGCGAACCCCGTCCGCATCCGGCTTCTTCTGGATAGCGCCCTCGATCTCGTCATCGAAACTAGGCCAGCCGCAGCCGGATTTGAACTTCGAAGTGGATTCGTACAATTCGGCGCCGCACCGCTTGCACGTATAAACGCCTTCTTCGTAATGCTTGTCGTATTTGCCCGAGAATGGAGCCTCGGTTCCCTTGTTGATAATCACCCGCTTCTCTTCCGGGGTCAGTTCCTTATACATCTTCAGCTCCTTGTAAAAGCCGATTTCATCTGCAATCACGTCAAGTTTGCCTCCGACCCGCGTCGAGGCCAGACCCACCATCTTAACCGTTTCAAGGTCCAGCGGCTTGCCGAGCAATCCCGACTGGAACGCCCCGAACGGCACCTCGAAATTCTGCCACTGCCCGTTCGACAACAGCGGCGCCTGATAATACTGCCACGCAAACCTCGTATCGGCGGTCCATAGATAAACGGCCCATACGCCCTCGAGCACCCGGGCACGCATATAGATCCCATCGTAATCCGAGGCGTCGTAGACCCCGCCGCTGGGATCGACCGGCGCTCTGGCGACCACGAACCCGGCTCCCCGCGTGTGAGCGACCTTGCCTGTGATCCGCATACTTGCCTGTGATCCGCATATATGAGTTTGGGCCCCGGTCGACGAACTCTATATCGGCCGTGGATTCTCCGCCCGTGGCCTTGTCCGTAAGAACAGCCCAGCGCTTCTGCAGCTTCGGGCTCTGCTCGTACCCGCTGAAATCGTTTACAACAGTCCTGGAAACGGCGGTCTTCCTGCGTGATGGCCGCGAAGAACGCCTCGACCGCGATATCCCCGCCTCGACCGCCAGAGCAACCAGGGCCCCGATACATACCAGCAATGCTGTCCTGCGGAAGTTCATAACATACACCTCCGTCAAAAAGTGTCTGTCTACCATTTTCGGTACATATTATACCATCCCACGCGCATTTTTGTTTGCGCACTTGTGAAGACGGGGCATAAACAGGACGACGTGGGGTGCTAGTGGATGAGGGAAGATTGGCGATTGTCGCCAGTGATTGGGGCGGGCGATTAGGCTGGCGGGGGCTTTTGGGCGAGAAGGCGTGGAGACGCGAAGGTCTTTACCACAGGGAGAACAGAGGGTGCAGGGGGTGCGGCTTAACGTGTTTAATTGACGCTGCGAGTGGTGCCTGGCGAGGCGAAAAGAGAGAATTTCTGCAAAGTGCGGCACTTGGGACAGTATTTGCAGAGAGATTATCGGCGCTATCAAGGGGAATGCGTTTTAGTGTCGCCTGGCGTTGTATGGCTGACAGAAAGAGGGTTATGCCGTTACTGACGCAAGTGAATGCGGTTTGTGATCGACTGCTCCTGCTTTCTGGCTTTCTTCAGGAACCAACTGACGATGCGCTCCGGGTCATATATGCTCGGTTGCACGTCTCCATTAGAATATGTACAGGTGCGTCCAAGCCAAGCAAGAAATTTCGCGTGGTCGCGGGGGGGGGGGTATTAACTTGTTAAAGAGCGCGCAAGCCACTGGGACGGCCTTTTAGTATTTTTTATTGCATATGCGGTGCCGAGGTTGGTAGCTGGTTCGTATTCCGTGATTCGTATTCTGTCGAGTATCTCACGATTCCTGTCGTGGGTCAGGCCCGGCGTGGTCCCTTGCTTGTGGATTCCATTGGACTCTCGGACCGAATATAGCGACAAAACTGTTACAAGACTGCGAACAGCACTGTTTCTGACTAGGTACCTTATCTTGCACGAAAAGGGCTTTTTACTATCAAGAAGGGGGGGGTATTAGCCTTTTTCCAATTGCATTTGTGGTTTAGATTTGCTATTTATTTGTTTTCTAGAAAAACGGGTCCAACATATGGACCGAACCGGGGATACTATGGCGTCTTCGCGATGCTGGAGGTTTGCTCAGGGTCCGTAATAGCGGGGGAAAGGTTAAAGGCGTGGGAGATAAATGGCGAAAAAAGGTGCAGGACAGAAGGCAAATGAAAGCTATCACCGCAATAACCCGAATATGTGGGGCTGCATTAGAAGCATTTTTCTAGCTTCATTAAGTAAAGGACAGGTCGGGCTGGTGTTTGTGGGTGTGCTGTTAATAATAATCGCCTGGCGGCTGCCCCCGGAAGAACTAGGCCAGCTTTGCCGCGAAATGTTGCGATTCACCAAAGATGGCTACTTGGCTGGCTATGCGATGTTTTTCATCACTGCAGTTGGATGGTTCTTTCAGTCGCGAGCCCAGAGGAAGAAAATGAATGGCGAAATAAATCGCATGGCAGAAGAAAAGAATCAGCTTCAAAAAAGACTGTTGCCGAGAGGGGAAGTGAAATCTAGCAAGGGGTAAAGTTATGGAAACGCAGATTTTAGCGATAGCAATTGTAATATTTGCAGTGATATCGGTATTCTATTGCATTTACTACTCGATTGTCGCTCCCAGCTTGCGGATGCGTCTTAGATACTCGTTTTTCGAGCTAAGGGATCAGCTAAGGGCCGTCAGAATTGAGGACAAGTCAGAAGCAGATTCAGAAGCATTCCACTGCCTGCAGAGTGCTTTTAATTCTTATATCAGGTGGCTCTTTCGTGTCGACGTTGCATCGCTGTGGGAATTTCATAGTCTGCTGAAGAGCGACAACACCCTTAGACGGCTGGTTGAGCAACGTACACGGGCGGTTCAAGAATGTACAAATCCCGAGTTGCGGCGGATTTACGAAGCCTCGCACAGCCTCGTGCTTTGGACGATCTTGGTCAATAGCCTTGGTTTTTTCGTCTTAATCGCTCTGCCATTTCTCCTCATAGTGGTGGCCCTTGTCCTCGTCTTGCAGTTGCGGAAGGCTGTGAGCCGCATAGTAGACCAGATAATATGCTTGCCAGAGTCAGAACGTGGGAAACTTGGAGTACGGTTTGCAAGTTAGCAGATGAGGACTCAAACTGCTATTTTGGTTTTCAAGAGAGCTTATGCCCGCTCCGGCGGGCATTTTTGTTAGCGGAGGTCTGCCGCACGGGGTGGAAGATTCCGGGTCAGGTCGGAAATGATGGCGTCTTCTTGTGCTGGTCGTTGGCATTTAGTGAGTGCTGTTGTGGCGAGGATGGGGGTGCTTCTTTTGCGGAGGCCAGATTCTTCACTGCGCTCAGAATGACATCTTCGTATTGCGTGTTAAGTGTGCGGTATCGGCCCGTTTGCACTGGCGTGGGTGGTGTTGTTATGGGCGGTGTTTATTTTGATTGGCATGACCCTTTTGCGGGCAAGGGAGTCAATTCGGGGTGGTTAGGGTAGTTTGTTGGGTTTGGGGGGTGGTTTTTGCGGGCTTGCTGGGGGTTTGGATTTTGAGGTTGTGCCAGTGGGCGGTGAGGGTGGTGTCGTTTAAGGCTGCGCGGGCGGGGGGATCGGTGGGTTGGGGGTTCAGGGAGAGGGCCAGGGCGACGGCGGCGGTGTCGATCTTGTTGAAATCTATCCGGCGTTTTGGGCCGGAGTAGAGGATTATGTCCAGGGCGGCCTTGTTGTCGGATTTCGTGATCTCGGTGCGGATTCTGTTGTCGTCAAACCCGGCGAAGGGGATCTGCAGGTTTATCTTCGTGGGGCCGGAGCCTATTTCTACGGGCTCGGCGACTTGGAATTGCTCGGGCAGGGCGAGTTTGTTCATGGGGCCTTCGAACTGGATTCTGACTCTCAGGTCCTCTGCGGTTATGCATCCGTTTTTGAGGCGGTCGAGGGAGATGTGGGTGTCGCCGCGGTCGGTGGCGAAATTGATCACGGACAGGGCGTTTGCTTTGTCCTGGACGGTGAAGATGGACGCCGACGAGTAGTCGTAGTCGTCGTGCAGGCAGCGGATTCGCATTGCCAGCGGTCCGTCGGGGGTTTTGAAATATGCCAGGACCGGGCGGCGCTGGTTCCACAGGTCGCCGATGTTTACCGTGCCGAGGCAGAAGTCCGGGTGCATGTAGGTGGTGCCGACGATGTCGTGGCGGCCGCGGCCATTGCGGCCGAAGGTCTCGACTTCCAGCCGCGGCTCGGGCAGGTCGGTGAAATAGTGGTAGTAGTCGGGCGGGCAGACGGCGCGGAGGCGGTGGGCGTCGGTGGAGTCGTAGAGGTCGTCTTCATCGACGAATTTGACATTGGAGCCGGTGGCGCGCTGAATGAAGGCCAGGTCGGATGAGCGGAGAAAGGTTCGGTACGAGCGGGAGTTCGGGCCGGCCCACTGGCGGGTGGGGGCGTGGAAGTGGCGCCCGATGTGCAGCCAGGCGAAGCGGTTGAGATTTTCGATTAGTTCGCGGCATTCCGGGTCGCGGACGTGGGTGAGCATGCGGGTGATTTCCTCGACGGCGACGACGGTGTAGGTGGAGCTGTTGTATTCGGAGAAGGAGCCTTTTTCTCTGGTGTATTCGCAGAAGCGGCGCAGGCGTTTTCGGCCGTAGTCGAAGAGTTCGGCGTTGTCGAACCGCTCACCCGCGACAAGGGTGACGTATGTGCCCATGATTGCGATGTTGGTGTAGCCGGGACCTACGTTGCGGCGGATAATGCTTCTGGCGGCGTGGATAATAGATTCGCGGACTTTTTTCCGCAGCGGTTCGGGCAGTCGATGCATGTGGTCGACGGCGACCTGGAGCAGTTGTGTGCCGCAGAAGTCGGCCCAGTTCCAGTCGGGTGGGGACATCTTGTCGAGCGGCTCTTCCATGAACCACGACCAGATGCCGTAGGTGCGGCTGTCGGGGTCCTGGTCCTGGAGGTCGATGCAACGGTCGAGAATGTCGCAGGCGCGTTGCTGATATTCGGGGTCGCCGGAGTCGAGCAGGGCGACGGCGTAACGGAAGGAGTCGCGGGTTGGGTGGACGTAGCCGCCTTCGAGGGTGGTGTGGTAGCCGGGGGACGAGAAGGGTCGGCGGATCATTTTTTCGGCGGGGTCGTAGCGGGCGTGTTGTGATTCCAAGGCAACGAGGAAGCCGGCTTTTTCGGCGGGCGATCGGAACAGGTCGGCGGCGCCGGCTGCTGTTGCGACTATGAGGACTGCTGCTGCGGCTGCTGTTGTTATGCTGCGGTGCATCTGTTGCTCCCTTTTGTAATTGGATTCGCGGGCGCACAGGCCCAGGTTCGGTGATGATGGTAGCATATCTTCTTGGGCGGGTCCAGTCTTCGCATTGCGTTGTGCGTACTGCGTGGTTTGCGGGGGGGAATGAGTGTTAAGATGACACCTCGTTCGGTGGCCGGATGTTTCGCTGCGCAGGACGGAGGTAAGAGGTCAGGGTTTGGGGACTTCGGAATTTTTTGGTTCGAGTGGCAGGTGGATGGTGAATGTCGTTCCTTTTCCGGGTTCGCTTTCGACGTCGATTCGGCCCTGGTGCATTACGACGATGTCCTTTACGATTGCCAGTCCGAGGCCGGTGCCTTTGGTTTTTTTGCCGGGCTGGTTGACGCGATAGAAGCGGTCGAAGATTTTGGGCAGGTATTCTTTGGGGATTCCGACGCCGTAATCGCTTACAGTGACTATGAGTTCGTCGGCGACGCACTTGGCCGCGACCAGGACATGGCCGCCGGACGGGCTGAATTTGATTGCGTTGTGGACGAGGTTTCTGATGAGGGACCGCATTCTGCTCTCGTCGCCAAGGAGTCTGGCGAGTTCGGGTTCGACGTTCTTTTTAATTTCGATAGATTTCTTATCGGCCAGAGGCTGAAGCGACGATATGACGCGGTCGATTGTGGCTTCGACGTCGACGGGTTCGTGTGTCATTTTCACGGTTCCGGCTTCGAAGCGGGATATATCGAGAAGCCCGTCGATGAGGCTCTTGAGGACGTTGGATTCTTCGTCGATGGTTTTGAGGAAGTTTTGGCGGAGGTCGTCGGGCATGTTGCGGTCGCGGAGCATGGTCGAGGCGTAGGCTTTGATGCTGGTCAGGGGCGTGCGGAGTTCGTGGGAGACGGACGAGATAAAATCGGTTTTGAGGCGGTCGATTTCGCGCTCTCGGGAGACGTCACGCAAAATCATGACGGCGCCGGTCACCTGGCGGTTGCCGGCATTTTCGGATACTCCGTCGATTTCACGGCGGATGGGTGATGCGGTTGCCGATATCGGCGTTTTCGTGCCGTCTCTGGCTACAAGAACATCGCGGTCGGTGCCGTGCCGGATTTCACGGCTTTTCAGGGCTTTTACAGCGGGACACTTTAGGGGTTTCCGGGTTTTTTCGTCGCAGAAGCATACGATTTCGTCGATGTCTTTGCCGTAGACTTCGGGGGCGCGGTATTTGGTGAGGCGTTCGCAGACTGGGTTAAACAGTACGATGTTTCTGTCGGCGTCGACGCAGATCAGGCCGTCGCTCATACTGGACACGGTGACTGAAAGCAGTTCCTTTTCGGCGGCGAGTTCTTCGGTGCGTTCTTTTACGAGGGTTTCGAGTTCGTCGTGGTATCTCTGGAGCGCCTGTTCGGCTTCCTTGTGTTTGACGGCGTTTTCGACGATGTGCGGCATGACTTTGAGGTAGTTGCGATCGATGTCCTTTATGAGGTAGTCGTAGGCGCCGGATTTGAGAGCTTTTACGGCGATTTCTTCGTCGCCGGCTCCGGTGGCTATTATGACGGGGACGTCTATTGAGAGCTGGAGAATGTCGAAAGCGGTTCCGTCGCCGAGGTAGTAGTCGGCCAGCATGACGTCGAATTCGCCACAGTCGAGGGCTTTTCGAGCGGCGGCAAGTGAGCCGGCGATTTCGTAGTCGTAGGGAAGCTTTTCGGCCTGCACCTGCCTTTTGAAGGCCATCTGATCGAGGGCGTCGTCTTCGGCCAGGAGTACCCGGAATCTTCTTCTTGTTTTGGGTGTGTTCTGCATTTTTGGGGTGAAAGGTTTCGTTGTCGGATTATTTTTTCGGCAGCTTGCTGAGGGTCCAGTATGAGTCGATCACGCTGATGATTTGAGCGAATTTCATATAGTCGACGGGTTTTACCATATAGCCTGCGACGCATAGTTCGAAGCAGGCGTTCACGTCTTCTTCCTTGTTGGAAGTCGTGAGCACTATGACGGGAATGTGTTTGAATCTTTGGTCGTGTTTTATTGTATCGAGGAATTCGAGACCGGTCATTCTGGGCATGTTGAGGTCGAGAAGGATGACGCAGGGGGTCTCGGTGTCGGCGCCGTTGAGGTATTCGAGGGCTTCTTCGCCGCTTGCGGTCAGGACGAGACGATTGGGAATGTGGAGGTCTTCGAAGGCCCGCGTGACTGCCATTACGTCTACGTTGTCGTCTTCGATCAGCAGTATGGGTTTAGAGTTGTACATCCTGGATTGCGACCTCCGATCTCGGGAGTGTGAAAAAGAAGGTGGACCCTTTGCCGGGTTCGGATTCGACCCAGACGGACCCACCGTAGGTTTCTACGATCTTTTTTACCATTGCCAGGCCGACGCCGGTGCTTTTGGAATTTTCGCCAGGGTCGAGGGTCTGGAAGATTTTGAATATTCTCTCGTGGTGCTCTTCGGCGATTCCGGGGCCGTTGTCGGCGACGGCGAACTTCCAGAAATCCCCCTCGTCCGAAGCCCACACGCGGATCAGGCCTTTGGGTTTATCTATGTACTTAGCGGCGTTGCCGATGAGATTGTAAAAGACCTGGGCGATTCGGGTTCTTTCGCAGACTATCGTGGGCATGTTTTCGTCTATTTCTATGGTGACATTGGCGGGGACGTCAAGATCGTCTGTTACCTGGTGCAGGAGCTTGCCTGTGTCGACTCTTCTGACGGGCTGATCGGTGCGTCCAATTTCAGAGTACCTTAATATGCTGTCGATGAGACGGCTCATTCGGACGGCTCTTCTTTTGAGCAGGTCGATTTTCTCTCTGGCGGATTCGCCGAGTCGGTCGGAGTAGTCGGCGTCGAGCCATTCGGCGAGTGTTCCGATGCCTCTCAAGGGGGCTTTGAGGTCGTGGGCGACGATGTGCGCGAAGTCCTTGAGTTCGCGGTTGGAGCGGCGTAGTTCCTTGATTGTCGCCTCGTGTTCGGCGCTGAGTTTCATGTATTTGCGTTCGCCGATCTTCAGTTTGTGAACGCCGCGGTCGATTATGACGGCGGTACGTCTGACCATGACCGTCAGAACGCCGAATATACCGAGGACAGTGAGTACGAGGATTATTTCCGCTTTGATGGTGGTGGCATCCGCGGCGGCTATTTTATCTGTAACATCGGTTCGGGTCATAAAAACCCCGACGACGAGATTGCCTTTTGTTGGCAGGGGCACATAAGTGTCGACCAGATCAATTGTCACTGTATTCGCACCGATGACTGCCGGGGCGCGGTGGAACTTTGCGGCGGTTTGGCCGGCAAGAGCGGCCTGCAACTCGGGATTGTCGCGGACCGCGCGTGCGAACGGTCTGGCAGGCCTGTTGGGTTCTTCTGCAGTTTCGTTAGATTCATTGCCCGGTTGAGCCTGCTGTTCAGGGGTGGGATTGGGTCCGCTCTGATTTGCATTAGGGTCGGATTCGGCTTTCGGCCGGCGGGTTCCGGAAGGCCGGGGAACAATGATTGTATCGGGTTCGTTTGGTTCGATGACAGTTATCGCGTCATTCGGATCGGTGCTGTAGATCAGGTCGCCTTCAAAGTCATATATTCTTAATCGGGTAATTCCAAAGGCGGAGATAAATTGCCGGATTTTATCACTGAAAGCCGGGAGTATGGGCGGTTTTATCTTGAGAGGGGAATCTCGTACGGCGGCTTCGAGCATTTGTTTCTTTACCTGTTCATCGGCGAAGGCGGCGGCCAGACGGGCAGTGTCGCGGCGGGCTTCGCCTATGACGTAATCGCGCAGAATGGTGCCCAGGCCCAGGAGCGATACTATTATGAGAAGTATGACCGATGGAATCGCGGTTATGAGGAACCTTTTGAAGAGGGTTCGGCCGGGTCTGGCCGGTTCTGTTGATTTTTGGTCTTGCGGGTCGCGGAGGTCGGGCGGATCGGACTGGTGGGGGTTTTGGGGGGCTCTGTTTTGGCGGTTTTGATTCATTTGTTTTCTTTCGGCTGTTTGGGAGTGGTAAAGAAGAACGTAGAGCCTTTGCCGGGTTCGGATTCGAGCCATATTTTTCCGCCGCAGCCTTCGACGAGTTTTCTGGCCACGGCCAGGCCAACGCCGGCGGTTTCGCGGCTTTCGACCCTCGGAAAGATTTTGAATAACTTCTCGAGGTACTCTTTCTTAATTCCGATGCCGTTATCGTTGACGGAGAACTGCCAGAAGTCTCCGTCATCGGCGCATTTTATTTTGATCAGCGGTCGGGGTTTGTTGTTGTATTGTATTGCGTTCGAGAGGAGGCTTTCGAAGACGAATTCGAGGCATTCGGGATCGGCGGTCAGTTCGGGTGGTTTTCTGGGGATCAGTATTCTGACGTTTCGCGGAGGCTTGAGGCGTTTGACTACCCGTTGAAGGATAACGCGTAAGTCGATCTTGCGGAAGCTGCCCGGCTTTGCACTTGTATCGGTGTACTTGAGCATTGCGTCCAGGCGTCGACCGAGCTGTTTCGAACGTTCGGTGAGCAAGCAGATTTTCTGTTTGCCGTGATCGTCGACAGCATCGGCGTAGTCGCCGGCAAGCCATTCGGCCAGCACGGCAACGGTTCGGGCCGGTTCCTTGAGGTCGTGGGCGAAGACGCGGGATACTTCTTCAAGCTCACGGTAGGAGCGGTCGAGCCTGGCCAGGGTGCGCTCCAGCTCTTCATTAAGTTTTGTGAGGTGTTCTTCGGTCTTCTTCTGGCGCGTAATATCGCGAAGGATGTAGACCGAGCCGCGGGTTTTGCCGGCGGCATCTACGATCGGATCGAGGGAAACGAACATCCAGAGGCCTCTTGCGGGCAGATATGCTTCTGTGGTGAGGCGCCTGGTGAGGTTCTGGGAGTCTCTGAGCGGCGACGGCCACGGCTCTTCCGTCTGGAAGAAGGCTTTCCAGCAGAGTTGTCCCTTTATTTCATTGGCGCTTTTGCCGACGAAATGTGTGGCGGCCCGGTTGGCGCGGACGATTTTGTAGTCGCTGTCGAGGACCACGATGGGGTCCGCGGCGGCGTCGAAGGTGGCTTTCCAGCTTTTAAGGGCGGTCGAGACCGCAGCCTCGGTTTCTTTCTGCTGCGTAAGATCGATCACAGTGGTTCTGATAAGGGGCGCCTGGTCGTGGGTAGCCACCGCAAGGCTGCTCTGCAGTCTGACCGTCTTCTGGTGATCCTCTGACGGACTGAGTTTAACTTCACACCTGTCCGGTTCTCCGTTTGCGACGACTTTTTTGCAGTGAAGGTAGAAACGGTCGCGGTGTTGCTCGTCGACGGAGTAGACGAGTTTATCACCGATTAGCAGGCTTCGGCCGACGCCCAGCAGGTCGCCTACGGCCCGGTTGGCTTCAATTATACTTGTATCCGGGCGCATGGTAAGGTAGCCGACCGGCGCATTGTCGAAGAGGTCCTGATACTGTTTGTGAGAGGCTTCGGCTTCTTTGCGTGCCCGGGTAAGTTCCTCGTTCTGCATCTGCAGTTCGACCTGATGCAGATGCAGTTCCTGTATGACCTCGGCGACCTGAAGCGGAGTCATTTCGTTCACTTCGGGCATTTCCTCGTCGAGTTTTTTCTGGCTTTTTCAAGCAAATGGTCGCGTAGGTTTCTGCTTTCGGGATCCTCAGTCATTGTTCGCTTGCTCCTTTCACTGTCGGCCTCGTTCGGCGGTTATTTCTACGTTTGCGGCGGCCAGGGGCGCCTGCTCGATAACGTCCGCCGGTTGTCGCGGCAGGGTGAAACAGAACGTAGCGCCGCGGCCGGTCTGTGAATCGGCCCATATCGAGCCCCCCATCAGCTCAACCATTTTCTTTACGATTGCCAGGCCCAGTCCGGTTCTCGGCGTTTCGAGATTCGGGTCCAGCGTGTGGAACAATTTGAAGATCTTGTCGAGGCGGTCGGGTTCTATGCCGGGTCCGTTGTCGGATACGGCAAAGCTCCAAAGGTCGTCCTGCTCACGGCAGGAAATTGTGATTCGGCCGGCGGGTTTGTCATTGTACTGTATGGCGTTTTGAAGAAGGTGGGTGAAGATAGCTGTAGCGTAGTCTTTATCGGTTTCGATCTTCGGGAGTCTGTCTTGGACAATTACTTCGATGTTTGCCGGCGGTGAAAGACGTCGGATTATTTCGGCGATGAGTGCGTTGAGGTCGGTCAGTTGCCGAGACTGGGGCGTCGTACCCACCTCCGCGTATTCGAGCAGGCCGTCTATCAGGGCGCCCATCCGGTTGGCTCTGCCCTTGAGGGTTCTGACGCGCTGGCGGCCGGATTCGTCGAGTTGTTCGCTGCTGTCTATTTCGAGCCAGTCCGCCAGTGTGCCGACGGCCCGTAGTGGAGCCTTCAGGTCGTGGGCGATGGCGTAGACGAAGTCACGAAGTTCGAGGTTCGATCGCTCCAGTGAGGCGACGATGATGTTGAGTTTCTCGTTGGCTTCGGTCAGTTCTTCGTGGGCTTTCTTTGTCTCGGTAATATCGCGGGCGATGTGTATGGTCGAGAAAACCTCGCCGTATTCGTCGAGTACAGGGTCGACGGAGACCTGGAACCACTTTTCGAATGTTTCGAGGTAGATTTCGCTTTCGATATGTTCTTTCTTCTGAAGTATATCCCTCATGGGGCACTCTTCGGGCGGTTCGGCGGTGTCATGAAAGATCTCCCAGCAGAATCTGCCGGTGAGCTGCTCGGGCGTGCTGTCGACCAGTTCGGCGGCGGTTCGATTGGCCTCTTTGATTCTACAGTCGCGGTCCATAACCAGGATGGAATCGCCGGCGGCATTGAATGTAGCTCGCCAGCGGCGAAGCGTCGTATCGAGTTCGGACTGCGTCTGTCTTCTTTTGTAGATCTCCTGGTTGAGTTCGTCCATGGAGGTAGTTGATGTTCTGAGGTTCTCGGCCATGGTGTTGAACGAGGCGGCCAGGTCGCCGAACTCGTCTTCGGTCCTGATATCGACGTCTATGTCGAGGTCTCCGTTTCCGATCTGTGCGGCCGCGGTCTGAAGCTTTCGGGTGGGTCGCCTGATGAGTCGGGCAAAGAAGTAACTGGCGGCCAGGACAACGGCGAAAGCGGTGGCGGTCATCAGGGCTACGAGTGTTGCACTGGTGCGGGTGTGCTCACGCAGTGAGGCCAGCGCGCCTATGAGGACGCTGTTGGAGTCTTCGACGGCGCGGTTGTAGGCGAGCGTTCTTGTGGCGGAGTATTTTGCGAGCGATGCGGCGTAGAGCTGTTTTTGTGCCGCGTACTCCGGGCTGTCGAGTATTTCAAGGGCCTGTTCGGTCCGGCCCAACTGGGTAAGTTCTATTGCTCGTTGTTCCATTTTGAGCAGTACGTTATTGGCCGAGTAGACCGAATAGAATATATCCGAGTCGACGGGTTCGCCGAAGGTCATGGCCTCGGCTATTGTGTCGTCCAGTTCGGTCTTGGCGTCGCGATAACGCTGAAGCCATTTATCCTCGGAGGTGAATACATAGTTGCGGGCCGACTGGGTGAGCGCCTCGTCGTAATAGCGGATTCTCTGTGCGATGCGGTCGAGGCGGTAGGCCTGTCTGGTTCTTTCGATGGCTTCGGGAAAATCAGAGGTCAGGGGTGTCTGGATGCGCCGTATCTGGTGCAGCAGAAGCAGGCCGGTAATCGCAACCAGAACGGCCACTATCGAATAAGCCAGCATTAGTCTGCTCGTTGTCTTCATTTGCGGCCATTTCCCCAGTTTTTCAGTGGGCGTTTGTCGGCGTTGCGAAAGAGCGGGCTTTTGCCGGGACCTGTTTTTACCCCTCCGAATGCGAGTACTTCTTGAGCTTGTCTTTTATTGTTTTTCCGAGGTCCATCGGGTCGAAGGGTTTGGTGATGTAGTCGTCGGCTCCTTCGTAGAGGGCGCGTTCGACGTCGGTCATCATTCCTTTGGCGGTGAGCATGAATACGGGTATGCCGGCGGTCGTTTTGTCCTTCTTCAGCTCCGAGAGGACTTCGAGTCCGTCCATTCCGGGCATCATCCAGTCGAGCAGGACCACGTCCGGTTTGTGCAGGCGGGTCATGTCGAGTGCGGTCGGGCCGTCCTCGGCCAGAAAGACTTCGAACCTGTCGAGCTTGAGGTTGTATTCCAGGATTCTGCGGATGTGCTCCTCGTCCTCGACCACGAGAACAGATAAAGGTCTATCCATATCACGGCCTCCTGAAGATTCTGTGTTTTGACATAATTGTTGCGGACCGACGGCTCAGCAGCCTGCGCGCGTTTCGGAAATCGACGGCGACGCCCCCAAATGCTTGCAGCCCCCATTTTCAGATTGATCGTTTCGATCAGTTTCCCACGGTGGTTATCGTCAGAAAAACGAGCGGGTTTGACCAAAAAAGGCTCCGGCGGCGGTTGCGTCGGAGGGTGTACGAAAATAATGTGGCGAAAATGTATATAGACATCTGTCATGCTAAGCCCCCTGCCATGTCATGCTGAGCGCAGCGAAGCATCTGGGCGGCGAAAGAGATTTCCGGCCGAAATTCGGTCGATATGCCACAAATCATTAGTGCACCCGCGTCGGAGCGGGTCCCAGAGTTGTCTTGACAGCCGGCGGCGGGCTGTTATTATCTGTGCGAGCCTGTTTCTTTGCGGGTTTCGGCGTTTTTTGCCGCGACGTTGATTCGGAGTGGGGCGCTGGTGCTTGTAAGTGCTTTTAAGCGGGGCAAAAGTTAAATTGCAGCGGTTGAAATGCCGTTATTGAGGTTGTGGAGGGCTTTCGGGTCGGTGTGTCCGGCAGGAGCAGTTTTGTTTGACAGCTAAGCGTGTAGCAATTTGCGGTTCTACCGGTTCTATCGGCACCAATGCGCTGCGTGTAATCGAGGCGCTGGGGGCAGATTACGAGGTTGTTGCGCTGAGTGCTCACACAAGTATAGAGCTGCTGGGCGAGCAGGTTCGGAATTATCGGCCCAGGTATGCGGCCCTAACGGACGGGGATAAAGGGCGGCGATTCGAGCGGATGATCGAGGGGACCGGGTGCGAGGTTCTGCACGGCCCGGACGCCCTTGCACAGATTGCGGCTCTTGCGGAGGTGGATATTGTGGTGATGGCGGTTGTCGGGGTGGCCGGGCTGCCGGCGGTTCTGGCGGCTGCGAAGGCTGGAAAACGCCTGGCGATTGCTAATAAAGAGCCGCTGGTCGTGGCCGGGGAACTGCTTACGAAGGAGGCCCGGGCCGGCGGAGCCCAGATTCTTCCGGTCGACAGCGAACATTCGGCGATCTTTCAGGCGATGCAGGCGGGTCGGGCCGAGGATGTGGAGAAGATTATTCTGACCACCTCGGGCGGGCCTTTTCGCCGGGCCAGGGCCGAGGATCTTGCCGAGGTTACGCTGGAAGAGGCGCTGGCACATCCGGTCTGGGATATGGGGCCGAAGATTACGATAGATTCGGCGACGATGATGAATAAGGCTCTCGAGGTGATCGAGGCCCGGTGGCTTTTCGAAATGCCGGTCGATAAGATTGACGTGGTTGTGCATCCCGAGTCGATAGTGCATTCTGTGGTGGAATTCGTGGACGGTTCTATGGTGGCTCAGATGGGTCGGCCCGATATGTGCATTCCGATTCAGTATGCGCTGACGTATCCGGAGCGGGCCGCGGGCATCGGCGAGCATTTGAAGCTGTCGCAGGTGGGTAAACTGACGTTCTTGGAGCCGAACTGGGGCGTTTTTCGGGCTCTGGAGCTGGGATTCGAGGTTGCGCGGGCCGGCGGTACGGCCGCGGCCGTGTTTAATGCGGCCAACGAGGCGGCAGTGGCGGAATTTACGGGCGGACGGATCAAATTCGCCCGGATAGTCGAACTTATAGAACATTGTCTGGATAAACATAGCATCAGAAAGAATGTGTCTCTGGAGGAACTTCTGGAGGCCGATAAGTGGGCCCGCGACGAAGTACGGCGGGTTGTCTGCGGGAATGCGTGAGTCGGCGGTATCGATCTCGCCAGTGGTGGGGGTGGACGTAAGCATTTGTTCATACGTGCTTAGCCGCTTTTGAAGCGGCTGGGTCAAGGATTTGGCTGTTTTTGGAGTTATTTGATGTCGGAAGACGGTAAGAACGAAGAGGCTAAAAGAGAAGGCGTGGTCGAGCAGCGGAGCAACGCTTTTCGGATAATGATGCTGGTTGCGTGCATCGGGGCGATTATTTACCTGGTGGCGAACAATATGGACACCTTCGGGAATGTGCTTTTGACGTTTCTGGGGTTTGGAACGGTTATTCTGGTCCATGAGTTCGGGCATTTCATCGTCGCGAAGCTCTCGGATATCGAGGTGGAGATGTTTTCGATATTCATGGGGCCGACGCTGCTGGGGATCAAGCGGACCGAGAAGGGCTTTCGCGTGCGCGTTTTGCCGGGATTTCTGCATCCGCGGAACGAGGAGGACGACGGTTCCGTTGCGCGCATGACGCTGGGCGGGCCTCGCAAAGCGGGGGAGACGGAGTATCAGGTGCGGATGATTCCGTTCGGTGGGTTCGTGAAGATGGTGGGCCAGGAGGATATGGGTGCGGCCGAGGCGACGGAAAATCCGCGTAGTTTCGCGAACAAGCCGATTCGAACGAGGATTGCCGTGATCGCGGCGGGTGTTACGTTTAATGCGATCAGTGCGGTTATCATATTCATGACGGCGTTTCTTATCGGCATAGACCGTGTGCCACCGATTGTGGGCGGCGTTACACCGGGTTCGCCTGCAGCCGAAGCGGGGATCCGCGGGGGCGACGAGGTTATCAAGATCGACGGGAAGACCAAGAACCTGGAATTCAGCAACATAATGATCGCTGCGGCGCTCTCGGACGTTAATGAGGCGGTGCCGATGACGATTAAACATGCAGATGGTTCGATTGAGGAGATCGAACTGGTAGCGCAAGATTTGCAGGTGCCGGGAATGCCGGTCCGGCTTTTTGGCATGGAGCAACCGCGTACGCTTACGATCGGCAACGTATCGGATGTCGAGAAGATGACGGAGGCGACGGGGCTGCTGCCGGGCGACAAGGTAGTGGCGGTAAACGGCGAACCTGTGGGAACATATTGGGAATACCAGGACAAACTGAATAAGGACCTTACCGAGGGGTACTTGCGTGAAAATGTGACGCTCACAGTCGAGCGTAAGGACGAAGGCGGTGATGTAGAAACGGTTAGCGCGCAGATCAGGGTGGATCTGTCCGCCACTCTCGGGCAGACCGGCGAAAAAGAAGAAGAGGAGTCGAATCTTTCGCATATCTATTACATGGTTCCGCGTTTGCAAATTGCGGAGTATTCAGCACCGCCCGAGCCGAAGTCATTTCTGGAGAAGATCAAGGGTCTGTTCGCATCCGAGAAGAAGGACGAGGGTGATAAGGCTCTTCACAAGGGCGATGTGATTCTCAGAATTGACGACGTGGAGAATCCCACCTATCTCGATTTGCGGGAGGCGGCGAAATCTCACGCCGGCGAGGAGCTGGAGGTCGAGGTGCTGCGGTCCGATCCCAACGGTACTACGCAGAGGGTAACGGCGATGGTTGTTCCGCGCAAGGGCCGGGGCGACAGAGTTGTTATCGGTGTTTACCCAATTCTGGACGCCGGGCGGCCGGTAGTTGCCAAATCCTTCGAAGACAAGGTCGATATTCCGTCGGGAGCGACGGTTACGGCGGTGAACGGGATGGCGGTTTCGGATTTTTACGATATAGCGGCACAAATCGGGGAGGCCGACTCGCAGGAGGTTCGTATCTCATATGTGGATGCGGAGGGCAAAACAGGCGAAGCGGCGCTGGCCTATGAGAATGCCGATGAGGCGCTGAGGGTGAACAAGACGCTGGAGGCGATGGTTCCGTTCGAGCCTTACGAGAGGCTGTACAAGGCCAGCGGGCCGGTCGAGGCGATAGCGATGGGCTGGCGTAAGACGGTATCTTTTATCGCGCAGAGTTACGCGACGTTCAAGAGTCTTTTCGCCGGGCTGGTCAGTCCGAAGCAGTTGATGGGACCGGTGGGCATTCTGGCTATGAGTTACAAGATGGTGGCGGAGCGGCCTATCATATATTACGTGTATTTTCTGGGATTGATTAACGCCGTGATCGCGGTCTTCAATTTTCTGCCTATTCTGCCGCTGGACGGCGGGCTGGTGGTTATGATGCTCATCGAGAAGGTGCGAGGCAAGGCTCTGAGCGAGCGGACGCAGACAATTTTGACAAATACAGCCTGGGTTCTTATTCTTAGTTTGTTCGTATATGTTACATTCAACGACGTAGTCAGGACATTTTTCAGTTAAACAGTGCGGATTGCCGATACTGACAGAAGAACGGTTTTCAAATAATCATTGAGACGGGGTCGTACGCTGTGGCCGTGTTTTCGGGCCGGCTGGCGATTGCGACCTGTTTTTCAGATCGCCCGGATGAGGACTTTCCGGGCCTGCAGGGTGGCGCATACATGGATGGCGGCGGCATTGATATAGAGGCGGTAACGGAAAGACAGGCCGGTATTTACGAGGTCCTTCGCAGACAAGGGGCTTTTGGCGGCTTCGAGCAGTATCACTCGGGAATTTTTCAGGCGCTGAAAGACTGCGACGAGGAGATTCACGAGCTAATCGGACGGGAGTTTGCGCGGCTGGGGGATACGCTTCAGTTGATCGCGGCCGAGAATCAGTGCAGCCGGGCGGTGCTCGCGGCGCTGGGTTCGGTGGTGCAGAACAAGACGACTGAGGGATTTATCGGGGCGCGGTATCACGGGGGCTGCGAGGTCGTCGACGGGATAGAGTCGATTGCGGTCGAGCGGGCGAAGAAGGTTTTTTCGGCGCAGTACGCCAACGTGCAGCCTCATTCGGGGACGAGCGCCAATCAGATCGTGCTGGCGGCGATTCTTGGCAGGGATGACAAAATTCTGAGTTTGAGCATGGATCAGGGGGGGCATGTTTCGCACGGGGAGAAGGTTTCGTTTTCGGGTAAGTTTTTCGAGGTGAGCAACTACTGCGTGAATCCGAAAACGTTTTTGCTTGATTACGATGCCGTCCGGGCAAAAGCCCTTGAGGTTCGACCGAAGCTGATCATCTGCGGGGCAAGCGCTTATTGCCGTCGGATCGACTTTGCCCGCTACCGTGACATGGCGGACGAAGCCGGTGCGTACCTCATGGCCGATATTTCGCACATTTCGGGCCTTGTGGCCGCCGGCGTGCACCAGTCGCCTGTCGATTACGCTCATTTCACCACCACGAGCACGTACAAACCCGGCGGGCCGAGGGGCGGACTGATTCTGATGGGCAGGGATTTCGAGACGCCGGTGAAGGCGAACGGCAGACAAATGCCGCTGTGGAAACTGATCCAGCGGGCGACATTTCCGGGCGTGCAGGGAACGCCCTGTCTGAACAATATTGCCGCCAAGGCGGTTTTCTTCAAGGAAATGATGACCGATGAGTACCACCGTAGGCAGAGGCTGATAGTCGATAACGCCAAGGCGCTCGGCAAGGCTATGGTGGAGCGGGGTTACGACGTGCTTACCGGCGGTACGGACAATCACATGGTTCTGGTCGATGTTTACAGGTCCCGCAGCGGCCTGACCGGCTATATCGCCCAGCGGTGTCTGGAGGATTGCGGGATTGTGGTGAATATGAACCGGCTGGCATACGACCGTTTCGGGCCGCGGGTGACCAGCGGAATGCGACTGGGAACGCCGATCGTTACACGAAACGGCATGGGGCCGGCTCAAATGAACGAGATAGCCGAACTGGTGGACCAGGTGCTTGGCCACGTGCAGGTGCTCGGCGAGCGGCAGTACGCTATAGACGGCGACTTCGCGGCCGAAATGAGGGACAGAGTAAAACTATTGTGCCGACGCTTCCCGGCATGGTGAGAGCCGCACAACGGCGGTTAACTCCAGTTTGAAGACAAGTCTCGCAGCGATGTTTTTCAATCTTGCAAAGAAGCGGCGGGTGGTGTAGTGGGCATCGATAGCGGCCGAAATTTTTTTTAACGGCCCGGATCCCCGAGAGACTGAGGATGGGAAGTAGTGCAAAGCCTTGACTGGGTTTTGGCAATCTGGGATAATCCGCCGTCTTGTGCGGTTTTTTTGCGTTTCAGCAGCGTTTCTGGCAGGTGCTTAAGGATATGCGTAAGAGCTTTAGCAAGAAGGTCGGCAGTGCATTAAGGCTGCTGTTTCGAGATCCGGGCAGCTTTTTCGGGAAGCTGGGGGCGGGCTTTGCCTCGCTGTTTCGCAAAGCCAGACCGATGCGGGCCGATTACCGTCAGCGTTTCGATATGACACTTCGCGAGTGGATGATCTATCATCACAAGAACATCGTATTCCAGAAGTGTTACTGGATGGGCGTCAAGACGCTCAAGAATCCGCTGGATACCTGGATATATCAGGAAATAATTTACGAGACGAAGCCCGATGTGCTGATAGAGATCGGCAGCGCCGAAGGGGGCAGTACGCTTTACTTTGCTCAGCTTTTCGACATGCTTGGCAAGGGGCAGGTGGTTTCGATAGATATCGACCGCAGCACGTACAACGTCAAGCACGACCGGATAATTGAAATCACCGGGGACAGCTCCAGCGAGGAAACAGCCGCACAGGTCGCCGAGATCTGCGAAGGCAAGAACTGCATGCTGCTGCATGATGGGGGACATCGGAAGGAACAGGTTCTCGCCGATCTTGCCCGTTATGCCAAATTTGTGGGCGTTGGCAGCTACGCCGTTATAGAAGACACTGTCGCGGACCTGTTCAAACCGGGCGACGGGGTCGGCCAGTTTTATGAGGGTCCGCTCAAGGCGGCCGAGCAGTTCGTGGACGAACATCCCGAATTCGAGGTCGACCAGGACCGGGAGCGTTATATCCTTACTTTCAGTGCATGCGGTTTCCTCAAACGCGTCCGCTGAATGTCCGGTCGAGTGGCTTGAATTGCATTCCATGTTTGAGAAGATAAGATACGAGCTTCGACAGGCCAGGGGGCTGCTTGGTTTCGGGTTCTTACAGGCCCTCGGGCAGGGGTGCACCATGGCTGCGCCCCTGGTTGTGGCCAAGTTCTTTTCGCGAGAGGCGTTCGGGAGTTATTCGCTTGCGAAGATGATTGCGTTTTTCTTTTCGACGCTGCTGGTGGCGTCGCTTCAGACGCCGTTCATCGTTCACGCGAACCAGGAGAGGGCAAGAACCGGCAAAATCAACAAGGCATTCACCGTTCAATGCGTCTTTCTGGCGGTGAGTTCCGCTGTTGTTATTGTGCTGGCGACGGTATTCCGCAGGCAACTTGCGGCTTTTGCGGTGATAGGGCGCGGCGATCTGGTTTTTGTGGTTCTGGCGTTCGCCGGCCTGGCAACCAAGAATTTCTTCTGCAATATCTTCATGGCGCTGGGCCGGCGAATGCGGAACGCCCAGGCGGAGCTTCTGTTCGGGCTGGTCACGCTGGGGCTTGTTTTGGTGCTGCATCTGACGGATGCGGTTACGCTTCGCAATGTCTTTGCAATCTATCCGGTCGCGGCGATTTGCGTGGTCGCCGTATTCGTGTGGCGGATTGATTTCGGTCAGTTGCTGCCGCTGTCATTCGATGCGAGCTATTGCCGGCAGATGTTCGACTTCGCAAAGTGGATTATTCTCGGCTCGACGGCCGTGTATTTCATTAACTGGGGCGACAATCTCGTGCTGCGGGCATACGTTTCGATGGGCCGGATAGGGTCGTATAATCTGGCGTATCAGGTGTTTAAGGGGCTGCTGACGCTGATATTCGTTTTGTACGGCTATTTTCTGCCGTTCGTCAGTGAGCACATCGGCGACAGGGAGAAAGTCAGGAGTTACTTGTACGTGAAGCGGCCGCGGATTATGGCGGGGGGAATAATAGTTATCGCGGCCTTGTTTGCCGGGGCCGGTGTTGCGACCGAGGCGGTCTACGGGCATGCGTATCCGGAAACGCCGGGCGTATTTCGCATTCTGCTGGTGGGAGCGGTCATGATGCTGCACGTGATTCTTTATGCGCCCGTATTGAATGCTTTGAAACGATACAGATTCGCTCAAAGCGGCAACGCGATTCAGGTCTTACTCAATCTTGTGCTGGATCTGGTTCTGGTTCCCCGGATGGGAATTCACGGGGCTGCGATTGCGACGAGCTTTGCTTATTTTGTCCATGCGGTTATAATCGAGATTTATTTCAGACTCGAATTAAAGAAGTTTTTGAAGGTTTAACAATCAGTTGTTCGAATGACTAAAGCAATCGAGAACACATCGGCAAAGCCGGAAAGGTACTGGCGGCAAAGCAGGCGGGAGATGCTGAAGTACATTCCCGAAGGCGTGGGGCGGACGTTGGAACTGGGTTGCAGCAGCGGGCTTTTTTCGGCCGCAATCAAGGCTCGCCACGGCTGTGAATGCTGGGGCATTGAGCTTGATTCCGATGCGGCGGCCGCGGCGCGAGAAAAACTGGACAAGGTTATCGAGGGCAATGTAGTCGATGCCGTGCCGGATCTACCCGATGCATACTTCGACTGCGTTATATGCAATGACATTCTCGAGCATCTGGTCGATCCTTATACGCTGCTGCAGAATCTGAAAGCCAAATTATCCGCGGACGGCGTAGTTGTGGCATCGATACCAAATGTTCGGTTCTGCAAAAACCTGTGCAGGCTGGTGCTGCGGGGAACTTGGGATTACACCGAGCACGGTATTCTGGACCGGACGCACCTGCGGTTTTTCACTTATAAGAGCTTGTTGAAGATGTGGCCGCTACTGGGATATGAGCTGGTGACGATAGAAGGGCTCGAGCCCGAGCGCAATTATAGAACGGTCTTGTTCTCGGTAGTCAATCTGCTCTTGCTGAACTTCTTCAAGGATACGCGCTACGTTCATTTCGCGTGTGTTGCGCGGCCGAAAGAGCAAGTGGGTGATCTATGATCACCGTCGTGATACCTGCTTACAATGCGGCGGCTTTTATTCGGCGAACGATTGACAGTGTACTCGCCCAGACGTACGATGATTATGAGGTCGTGGTGATAGATGATGGCTCCTCCGATGGCACATCCGACATTGTGGAAAGTTATGGCGGTAAGGTGCGATGTATCCGCCAGGAGAACGCCGGCGACGGTGCGGCTCGCAATCGCGGCATCGCCGAAGCCCGTGGACAATGGATTGCCTTTCTCGACCATGACGACGAATGGCAAAGAGAAAAGTTGCAGGACCAGATGGCACTTCTGGAAAGAAACCCACGGCTTCGGTGGTGCGGAGCAAACTTCTGGAGGGCCTGCGGAGACCGGCGCAGCTTGGCCGGGGATTCGGAGAAACTCGAGGCGGCAATGGGTGGGCGGGAGTATTTCCAGGACTTCTTTGATGCGGTTGCGAATCGCGGTTGTGCTCTTGTGACCGCAAGCATTATGGTGCACCGCGACGTATTCGAGGAGGTGGGAGTCTTCGAGACGAGTTGGCCGCTGGCGGCTGATTTCGACATGTGGTGGCGAATCGCATACCGCCATCCGGAGATTGGGTATATTCCGAGGCCATTGGCAACAATGCATCTGGGTGATCTTGATACCGCCGGAAGCAGGCGTCACATGAGAGGCAAAAAAGGAGATGAGGCGCGCCGCCTGATTCGCAAACACCTGAAACTGTCCGAGCGGGAAGGAGCCAGGGATAGATTTAATCCCATGGCGAGGAAAGTCCTGCGAAAAAGCCTGGCAACGACGATTTATCACGGCTTCAAGACCGATGCCCGAGAAACGGTGCGTGATTTCGCGGAGTTTTTCAATTGGTATGAACGTGCGGGGACTTATTTACTGACGGTTTGCCCGCGATTGACAGTGGCGTTGGCAAGAGGCGCCGCTTGTTTCGCGCACCGAGCCGGTGTGGAACGGCAAGTGAGCCGACGTTGGTTTCACGAACGGAAGGGGCAAAACTAAGCTGGTTGTTGTGCAGGAGCTTTCCGTGCCGCCAGGATTCGCTGATCGGTGCATTTATCCTTATAATTTTCAAACACCTGCCGGTCGTAGACGCTCCGGTAAAGCAGATAATCTTCTTTAAGTACGATTTCGAAGCCCTTTTTTGCAAGCGCATCCTCTATTCTGTCCCACTCGACGTGATCGTCGGGCCAAACATGAATATCGCCCTCCCGCTTGTATCTGGGGTTAAGGAGACGCCTGACGATGTGGATATAGCCGGGAACGTCGATCATCAGGCGGATGTAGCGTTTGATATTGACGCGGGGTCTGGCAGCTCTCAAAAATTCAACGTATTCGGCGGGACGTTTCCAGTAAGACTCGTTGACTTCGTGATCGATATAGACGATCCCGCCGGGTTTGGCCACCCTGCACATCTCATCGACCATCTTCATGTAGTCGGGTATGTGATGCAGAACCGAATAGGCAGCGACAAAGTCGTATGTCTCGGAACGGACATTTGAAAGGTCGCGGCCGTTGAGCTTTAGCGTGTCCGACATCCCCGTACCGGCGAACTTCTTTCTTATCAATTCCAGGAACCGCTCCGACAGATCGGCGGAGGTGGTTCTGAGACCCAGCTCAATCACGTGCCTCGTGAGATTGCCCGATCCGCAACCCACGTCGAGCGCCCTGGGCTGTTCGGAACCCGTTTTCAAATTATCAACCGCGGCTTTCAGGCATTTGCGAAGACGATCCTGCTCGACAGGATTGAATATCTCGGTGTGCCGGCGCTCGTATACGCGGCTTATCCGGTCATGGGCTGTCTTGTTGAATTGTACCGAGTCGGTTGCGGGCATATCAGTTATCCGGGGAGGAGATTGTTCTGTAAATCTGCCGGAGTTCTTCTATTTGCCGAGTGCCGTCGAACTGTTTGGCGAAATTGCGGGCATTCTCGGCCAGGGTGGTTCTCAGGTCGGGATCAGAGGCGAGTTTCTTCACAGCCGCGGCGATTTGTTCGGGGTTAAGTTCGGCCAGCAGCAGGCCTGTTCTTTCGTTTTCGATCAACTCGGGCAGGCCTCCCACGGTCGATGCTATCACCGGGACGCCCATTGCCATCAGTTCGACGGCGGTGATTCCGAATGCTTCTCTTCGGCTTGGGATTACGGCAAGGTCGAACGCGGCCATTGCAGCGGCGGGGTTCTCGCAAAGACCAGTGAAAGTCACCTGTTCCGATATCGCCAGTTCTCTTGCCAGACGGCGGAGATTATGCTCTTCGGCGCCGTAGCCTACGATTACGAAGCGATAGCCCCGGTTGCAGGCCAGCAGTGTCCTGGCGGCATTCAACAGAATATCGACGCCCTTGCACCTGTCCAGTCTGCCAACAAAACCTATGACCATTGCCTCGTTGGAGATCTTCAACTTCTTCCTGGATTGGATTCGATCGTATCTTTCCGGATCAAAACGGGTGCTGTCTATGAAGTTCTCAACCACTGAGATAAAGTCACCGTCGATCTTCGAAGCTCGTTGAAGTGCGCGCTTCGCAGCAGCCGAGTTGGCGATTGCATGGGTAACCCGAGAACGGAGCATTCTTATCCCCAGCCTATAGAAACAACCCGTGCCGCCGCGAAATACGGGGCCGTGCTCGTGGATTATGACTTTGGATCCGCAGAAGAAGGAGGCCACAAGAGCCGAAAGGATAGACTTCTGGAGATGGGCGTGAATGATATCGATGTTTCTTTTCCTTGCCAGACGCGCGATCTTGATGCACGTAAACGGATCAAACTTGTGAGAATCAAGATCGACTGTTTCTGCGCTGACCGGAAGAGGCCTGGGATTCTTTCTCAGAGCGCACACAATGTTCTCAACGCTGTCGTCCTTCATGTTTTCGACGATGTTCTTTACGACTGTGGGCGCGCCGCCATAACCGAGATGATCGATAACATGCATCACGGTCGTTTTCATAGCACAGCCTTGTAGAGGTTCAGGTATTTGTTGGCGGGGGTTTGCGGGGTGTATTGTTCTGCTTTCTGGGTCGCGGCGGCGGACATGGTTTTTCGGCGGTCGGGGTCGGCGACCAGCGTTTCGATTGCGTCGGCTATTTCAGCCGGTTCCGGCGAATCTATGATCAAGCCATTGTCCGTGACCAACTCTTCGACACCTTCACAGCGCGTTGTTACTACGGGCAGATTGGTTGCGATTGCTTCGAGCATTGCGTTGCTCATGCCTTCCTGCATCGAGGCCGAGACGAAGATGTCGCCGTGTCGGTAGATTTCGGGCATTTCGGCCGGATCGACCCGGCCGGTGAATTCCACCGCCGATTCAATTTGCTTGCGGCGGGCGAGTTCCCGCAGTTCGTTTTCCAACGGTCCGCCGCCCACGATTTTCAACTTGACCCTGCAGCCGCGTTCGATCAGCAGTTCGACCGCTTCCAGGAGCATATCGACGCGTTTGGTTACCGAGAGCCGGCCGACGGTGAGCAGCCGCAGATGATCCGCTGATTCGATCTCACCCGGCGGATGGAAGCGGGCGGTATCAACGCCGTTGGGGATGACTCGTATATCCACGGACCCCAGGAAGCGGTTGGCTCGCTGTTTCAGTCCTTCACTGCACGCGACTACGGCTGCGGCATTCCTCCAGATAGCACTGAAAAGCGGCGCCAGAATCTTGTACTCCAGTTGCAGCCTGGCGTGCCTGCCGGGGACATCGGACCCGCGAAGGCTGATTATATACGGAATCTCGCTCCTGGTTTTGTAGCAGAGATAGCCGGTGGGAAAGCCGAAGAATGCATGGACCAGGGCGTAGTCTTTCTCCCGCAACATGCGGCGGTAAAGACGTTTGGCCCTGCTGAGCCATTCGATAACTTCGATTTTTCGCCAGTGGTGCAGGTGCTTTTTGTGCAGGCGGATTCGACGCACGGTTATGTTCGGCGAGAGCTGCTCTATTTGCGGGGCATCGGGCACGCCGGAAGTCAGGACATCAACTTCCAAGTCCGCTTGCTTTGCGTATTGATCCAGAAGCGCCCTGTGCGCCATCGCGGCCCCGCCTCCGATTGGCGGGAATTCGTAGTTGAGCATGAGCAGCTTGAATTTCGACACGGCATTTCTCTACGCTAAATGAGCCACGGACTCATCAAAGTAACATCTCTTTTAGAAGCCCGGATGCTTGCCTTTGTTCGGTATGACGTAATCTCAGGTGATACATACTATAGTCAGCCGGCCCGGTTTTTCAGTCGGAAGATTACCTGGTTGCTGAATTTCGGATGGCGCAGACCTCCGTACGGGTCGGGCCTGTATGCCTGCTGGTCCACGATCTCATAATTATCGCGGATGTACTCTCTGAGCGGAGCGAGAGCTTTGTATCTTTCGGCCTCGGCCTGGTCGAAGCTCTTTTCCAGCATCTGCGCCCAGGCCTGGTTGTACTGCTCGATGATGGCGGGGGCCCTCGGCAGAAAAACGGGTCGCTCGATCAGTTTCGGAAAGAACCGCGGATTCATAATGGGCCACAGTTCATACGGCGGACGCTCCAGCGGGATGTGGCGTTTGTGCGAGTCGACTATATATTTGGGCGGTTCGGCCTTGAACTCCTTCAGCAGAGTATCGACCAGCTCGGCAAGCACCGGCGGCGCCGGACGCGGCATGGAAAATGCCTTCGACGCTGAGCTGAACCGCTGGGCCGCGACGTAAATGCCCGGATACCAGCCCCAGACGTACATTTTGTCGTCGGGTTCGGAGTTGTTCTGTATGTATTGGCCGACGGCCTGCCAGGGGTAGATTATGCCGGTTTCGTTAATTCTCGATACTTCCTTGTACCTCTGGACGTAACCGTTTCGTCTGACATCCTTGCCGTAAGACTGACCGGAAAAGGGACTTTTCTTTACGCCGTGGATTATGTGGTGTGTGCCGGTGATGAAGACCACATGCATTATTACCAGGCCGATGATCTTCCAGCCAATTTTGGTGGTCGGGTCGAGCATCTTTCTGGTGAACAGGACCAGCACGAATCCGGCGAGCATGGCGGCCGAGGCGTTCAAGGGCAGGTAGTACTGCTCGTAAGACCTCGGGCTGATCCATACAAACGCCATGTCGAGCATCCACCAGAGGCCCAGCAGCAGAACCAGGCGGCGGCAGAGCGGGGCGGTTCTTTTGTCTTTGAAAAAACGGTCCTGGATAAACATTGCCACGGCAAAGACTATCGATCCGGCGGCCAGTCCGATCGGCAGCCAGAAGAGTCCGTAATATCGCATCACGCGCGGGAACTGCTCCGAGAACGGCACGAATTTGCGCGCCTCGGAGATGTAGGCTCCGCCGATTGCGCCGCTTTCGGCCGAATCACCTGACGGGATTAGTCCGGCCAGTATATTCCACAGCCACTCGTAAGGCAGGTGCCACTGGATGTCCCAGCCTATGATCCATATGAAAATTGGGGCTAGGGCGGCAGCGGCTCCGGCGAATAAGAGGCCGATTTCCTTCGCGGTCTGTTTGACGGTTCTGTTTTTGAATATAGGCTGGACGAATAGGTATACGCCGACTGCGCCTATTGCGGACATGCCGGTCTGTTTGAAAAGCGGTCCCCATATCAGGCAGGCTCCGGCGGCGACGGCCCAGGGCCATTTCTTCGAGAATTCGTAGAGCATGAAGCAGCTTATGCCGGCGATCATGAAGGCGATCATGTACTGTTCTTTTACGTTGCCGTACTTGGCTATCAGCGGCGATGAAAGAAACAGCGACGCCATGACCACGCCGACGCCGGCGGCCAGCGCTCCGAAGGCCTTTCTCATGGCCAGGTACATCAGGACCAACGCGGCTATCTGCATGAGTCCCTGAATGATTTTCGGGCCGTAGTCACTGTAGCCGAACAGTTTGACCCCGAGCATGTTCACCAGAAGCGTGCCGTGCTGGGCGCTGGGCTTTTCGTCCACGCCGATTTCGGCTCCGTCGAGCACGTGTGCGGCCGAATAGACATACGCGCCCGAATCGAAAGCACCGGGCGTGTTCAACTCGAAGTACTTGCCGTAAGCGAAAGGTATCGCCGCCAGTACCGCCGTTATAAGGGCGAAGATCAGATTTTTCTTCCAGGCGGCCATGGGTTCGCGAATCCTGGCGGGCTTTTGAGGCGATCTGGGTGCAGGTTTCCTGCTGGGGCGGTTCTTTTGGTGTTTAGCCATTATCTTCTTCCCGGTCATCTGTTGATTCGAGGATTTCTCGGATTACGTAGGTGGGGCGGCTCTGGGACTCGTGGTAGGTCCTTACCAGCAGCTCGGCTATGAGGCCCATGAGAATGAACTGGATGGTGGCCAGAATCAGCACGGCGGTGAGGATGAGCAGGGGGTTTCTGTTCATGGCTATGGGTCTGGCGGCCATGAACTTCTGATAGAGGACTATCAGGCCCACCATGAACGCTCCGAGTGCCGATAGCCCGCCGAGGCCTCCGAATACATAGATGGGCTTGGTCGAGTAAGAGCCGAGGAACTTGACCGTGATCAGGTCGAGCACGACTTTGGTGATTCTGCCGAGGCCGTATTTTGCGACGCCTGCCGTTCTGGGGCGGTGATTGACGACCATTTCGCGGATATCGGCACCGGCCCACGACGCAAGTGCGGGTATGAAGCGGTGCATTTCGCCGTAGAGGTTGGTTTGTTTGAGAATCTCGGCGCGGTAGATTTTGAGAGTGCAGCCGAAGTCGTGAAGCGGTACGCCCGTTATTTTGGAGATGATCCAGTTTGCAATTTTTGAGGGCAACAGCCTCGTCAGGGTCTTGTCGTGCCTGACTTTTCGCCAGCCGCTGACGATATCGTACCCTTCGTCGAGTTTTTCGACCATGGCGGGTATGTCGGCCGGGTCGTTCTGAAGATCGGCGTCCATGGGGGCGATCAGCCTGCCTCTGGCGTGGGAGAAACCGGCGCTCATGGCCGCTGTCTGGCCAAAGTTCTTTCGAAACCGGATTACGCGGACGCGATTGTCTTCTTTCTGCAGGCGCGCAAGGATTTCAAAGCTTTTGTCGGTGCTTCCATCGTCGACGAAAATTACTTCGTAGTCGAATTTTTCGGCCAGTGCCTGTTTTATCTGCTCGTGAAGCTCTTCTATATTGTCCTGCTCGTTAAGCAGGGGCACTACGACCGAGAGTTCGAGACCATATTCGGCCATATTCGGCTCCGAGAAACATTGGATTAAGACCCAGTATGGTACCGGCGCCGCCGGTATTATGCAAGTACGGCCGTCAGGCCCAAAGGTGCGGCAACGCCCGTTTACAGTATCGGCGTCGCGGGCATATCGGGACAGCGAAAAAGACCCTCAACGGTTATAACAGTGGTTCGTGCGACGGTGCGGGTTTGGTTCGGACCGGCGAAAGAAAATGGTTTTGTGTCCAATAAACCGCTGTTTGCGGGGTTATTACGGGCCAAAAAGGGCGTTTATCGGCAAACAACCGCAACTGCAGGTCTGTATAATGGTGCATGGCTCTATCCGGCGGACGGGCGTGCACACCCGGGGCCGGTTCCAGGGGCAACCGAGGTTTTCGGGCGTTCGGGAGGCGAAAATTCTTTGCGTGGGTGTTGTATCGTAGATAAAATGGCGTGTTCAAGTAGCTCGGGAAAACAAGTTTTGACCCGGAGCGTCCTGTAAACGGCTTTGGATGAGAACGGGCTTCTCTGCTGTGCGGAGTTTCGGGCTGAAAAAACGGCTTCGCAGGCCATGCAGACCATATTATAAGACGCTCTCAATTGGAGTAGAGAACATGAATCGTAATAGCTTCTTTGTCGTGTCCGTACTTGCTTGTTTCGCGCTGCTCCTGACATTCGGGTGTGAGGAGCAGAGCGCCGATTCGAAGACTCCGCAAGTCGAACCGAAAGACTCGACGACGGTTGCGGACAACAACAACGAAACTGCGGTAAGCCCCAGGCCTTCCGGCACGGAAGACGCTGAGCCGGAGTCGAACAATACGGCGGTGGCCGATACAGTCCAGCGTCCGCCCAAGATCAGTCTGGATTCGATGGAGGCCGATTTCGGTGAGGCCGGTCCGGGGATGAGGAAAAGCGAAGAGATCAAAATCACGAATGTTGGCGAAGGAATATTGAAGCTGACCAAGATCGGGGCCTGCTGCGGCTGTACGGCCACGATGGACAAAAAGGAACTCAAGAAGGGCCAAAGCGGCACACTTAAGATCAGTTGCAGCCTGCCTACGCGGGCGGGAACATTTTCGCGGACGCTGTACATCGAATCCAATGACAGGAAGCAGCCCAAGGTCGGCATAGGCATAAAGGCCAAGATAGTGCCCAAGGTGGATTACAATCCGAAGGCGCTTCGGCTGTTTCTGAATAAGCCGGAGGCGGGCTGCCCGCCGATTACGCTCAAGAGCCTGGACGGCAAGGCGTTTTCGATAACCCGGTTTCGCTCGACGGCGAACGTCATAACGGCCGATATCGATCCGGCTGTCGAGGCGACCGAGTTTACAATTCAGCCCAAAGTGGACGAAGAGAAGCTCAAACGCGGTCTGGCCGGGGCTATCGAGATCAGCCTTACCCACCCGGAGGCCAAAGGGATTACGATCGGTTTCAGCACGCTGGCCCGTTATAAGCTTTCGCCTCCGCAGTTGATTCTGTTTAACGCCGAAGAGGGCAAGCCGATAGAGCGGAAGATCTGGGTTCTCAACAACTACGGCGAGGCTTTCGATATCGAATCGACTTCCACGCGGAACAACCATATAAAGGTAAAGAACACGCGCGAACTGACGGACGGCTATGAGTTCGAAGTTGAGATTACGCCGCCGGCGTCGGAGGGCAAAGCGCTGTTTACTGATACTTTCTATGTGAATCTGAGCGACGGCGAGCGCGTTTCAATCAACTGCCGCGGATTCTATCTCAGGAAGTAGATTGACGGCGTCGTGCTGCGTCCGACGCTTAAGGGGGTATTTTATGAGACTGTTGGCCATATTCGTTTGTCTTTTGTGCCTGGGGGCGTCTTGTGAGCCCCCGAACGAGGTGCGTACTGAGGGCGAAAATCCCGGTATCGAGCCTGAGAGCGGGGTTTTTACCGTCTTTTTGACCGGCAACGAGCTGGGTGCGATGAGGCCTTGCGGTTGCAGCGGCGGGCAACTGGGCGGTTTCGACCGTCGCGGAGCCCTCTGGAAGGGTGTGAGCGAAGAAGACCGGTTGATTGTCGATACCGGCAACCTGATCGAGGGCCGGGGTGAGCAGGATCTGATCAAGTTCAACATTATAATGGAAGCCTACAACCTGCTCGGCTACGATGTGGTGAATTTCACGCGGGAGGACGTTCAAACCGCGGTGAATTTGGGCTATGCGGGGCGTCTGGAGTCCGGGTTCGAGGTCTTAAGTGCGGCCGAGGGCGTTGGCGGGGCACCGGATAACAAGATCGGTTCGGTTTTCAGGCATGAAGATCCGCCGGTGCGGGTAGCGGTCTACGATTCGGCGAGCGATCCCACGGCCAGGCTGGACGAGCTGTTTGCCGATGCCGGTCGGGCCGGGTCGATACTGCTGGTGGAAAACGGCGACAGGTCGGTAGTCGACTACATCCGCCAGAACAGGCTGGGGGTCGATTGTGTTATTCTGAGGACCGATTCGGATGAGCCGCAGCTTCTGAGCGAGCCGGGAGAAATGCCCGTGGTTGCGTCTGTAGGCTATTTCGGCAGGTATGTTACGATCCTGAAATTCGACTTCGATAAGCCGAACGGGCCTTCGGTGCGTTACGGCCGGGCGGCGGTTTCCGAGGATATGCCGAAGGACCCGCAGCAGGTGAATCTTTACCAGACCTATCAATTGCTGGTCAAGGAGGCCAATCTTCTGGAAAGTTATCCGCGTTTCAAGCTGGAGGGCGACTTGAAATTTGTTGGTTCGGACCGGTGCAAGAGCTGCCACGAGTACGAGTACGAGAAATGGAGCACCAAGGCCCACGCCAATGCGTTTGAATCCCTGGTGGAGGTCGGATCGCAGTACGATCCGGAATGCGTGGTCTGCCATGTGGTTGGGATGGAATACGAGAGCGGCTATATTACAGAAGAAAAGACGCCGGATCTGAAAAACGTGGGCTGCGAGAACTGCCACGGGCCCGGTTCAGCCCATATCGCCAATCCCGCCGTAAAAACCCGTGAAGAAGGCGATGAAGCCTGCCTGAAATGCCATACTCCCGAAAAAAGTACGCATTTTGCGGGTAATAAGGACGAATATTTCGAAAAAATCGTTCATTGGAGGGAACCATAGCACCTGCGCAATGTCAAAAGAGTAATAAGGATAAGGAAAGGGTTCATGATGATAAAGACATTGCGTATAACGAGCATAGCGGTTGCAGCACTGGCGGTGGTATTTCTGGTCAGTTCGGTGGTTTTCGGGTTCAAGGGCAATTCGGAGATAGAGGAATTTCTGAACAAGCCCGGGGCCGTCGCGGCTTTCACAAAAGCCAGGGGAGCTTCCTCGGGTGGGAGCGATAAGGCCGATCCGCTGGTAAAACAGGCACAATCATACGCTCATTTTCTCAATCCTCCGGCGCCGGAAAGGGCGGTAGCGAAGATTGATCCGCGGGATCTGCTTCCGAAGAACATCGAACCTGCCAAGCCGCAGCCCAAGTTCAAGCTTGTCGGAATAAGCTATTGCCAGGGCGATCCGTCCGAATCGCTGGCTTTCGTGGATGAAGTGGGCAAGGGATCGCACTGGGTGCGTGTGGACGCTACGCTGGGGCATCTCAAGATCGAGGAAATCAACGAGGATTCGGTGGTCGTCTCCAGCGGCGACGAGCAAATGACATTAACGGCCGACAGCGGCCCGGTATCGGTTTCATCGACCCTGGAAACGGACGGCGATTCGGTTGCTTCGCGTGTGGCCGCGATGCGGGCCGGCAATACCGGCAGCAGCCCGGCGAAGGCTATAACAGATGCGACGCGTTCGAACGGCTCTAAGAACACAAACGCCCCCGCGCCCAATGTGGCGGCTTCGAGCAGAACGGCTTCACGGCCAAGGCCTGCGCCTCCGGCGGTGGACCCGGCAGAGAGGGCGAAGATGGAAGAGCTGATCAGTCAGCTTCGCGGTGTGCAGAACAGCCTGAACACCGAGAAAAGCGGCAGGAAGCCTTTGAGCGAGGCGGAGAAGGCGGCCCGAATAGACGAGCTGATGAAGAATGCCAAACCCTCAACTCATGTGACGCCCGACGAGGCTAAAAAGCTCGACGATCTGGGCAGAAGGCTCAACAGACGCAGTTCTTCCTCTCCGACCCGGATACCCGCCAGACCTCCGGTAAGGCGTGCGCCGAGAAGTTCGGGCAGGTAGCAGCAGAGACATTTCCCAAGTTGCCGAGAGGTGATTCATTTCTTATGTTTTCTATGGCGTTTACGCCGGTATCGTGCACTCGGCTGGAAACGGTTGTATCGGATTTTCGCAGTCTCGAAAGTCCAATAAAAACCGGCCGATAGAAAGTATTGGCTGTTTTTCGACCTTTATCCAAAGGTACGGGGCGAAAAATTTATTTTCCAGTGGAGGCGGGGAACTTTTATCGATTTGGCGTGTCTGAATAGGTATCGGACGTGCTGCGCCTTGCGCAGAATGTCGAATTGTATGGTTCAGGTTCATAATTTTCCGGGTTTTCAGCGTTTTTTTTGAGCCGACCGGTTAGCCCGGCTCATTTTGCGCTTTTGGCACAGGGTTACGTTACAAGCGATGGGATTTTCTATTATGAGAGAAGGGTGTATCATGGTGAAAAGCCGTTTCCGGATGCTTCTGGCGGTTGTTCTGGCGGCGTCTTCGATTTGCGTCGCCGCCGGCCGGTCGAAATCGCCTAATCACAAGGTGATTACTCTCAAGCATCTGTCGGCCCAGAAGGCACAGGAATATGTGTCGAGGCTTCGGATGGGGGCTGTTTCGAAGGTGCCGGGAAAGGATTCTCTGCTGGTTACTTCGACGGAATCGGATCTTCCGAAAGCTCTGGCTGTGCTGGAGCTGCTGGATACCGACCGGGAATACGTGATGGGCAAACTGGGTCCGATGAGCGGCGAGCGTCCGAGCAATGGGGCGATCGAGTCGGCGCTGGGGGACGTTTCGATAGGCACGTTCGGGGCCGTTCCGAGCAACGGCAAGGACCTCGCCATAATCGACGTTCACAGGAATGTGGTCGTTGTGATCATGCCCGCGGACCGTGTGGAGGATATCGTCAAGACCATCGGGCGTCTGTCGAAGGCTTCTAAGCCGAACAAGAGCGATTCGAGCGTTGCCACGGCGGCGGAAATGGCCGATGCCAACCAACCCGGCCGGCCGGCACCCGGTGCGGGCAAAGAGCCTGCAGATACCGAAGCCGAACAGGACAATTCGGCCGCAATGGAATCTACGCAAACGTCTGATTCGAATGCGCCGCAAAATAAGCTTGTTGAGCCGAATAAAGCCGCCAACCCAATCGAGAGAGAGTCTGAGGATGAGGCGGGCGGCGGCAGTGATGCCGAGAAGGATGCGATGGCGGCGATGGCGGCTCTGCTCGAGGACGGCAATCTGGCCGATGCGCCCAGGAAAGAGGGCGAGATGATCGACATCGAGCTGCCCGAGCCGATCGAGCCGGCCGCGCCGAACAAGCCCGAGCCCGCAGAACCGGCCACGGTCAATGAAACGGTCGAGCCCAATGAGCCGGCGACGAGGCCCGATATCAGCAAGGCGGATCTCGAAACGACCGAGAAGGCTCCTGCGCCTGGGCCGGATGCGAATACCGGCCAGGCCGCTAAAATTGAGCGGCCGCAGAGCAAGACGATCGACCTGAGCAGCACGTCGAATCAGGCCAAGACAAAAACGCCGGCCGAGATGGTTAGCGACGAGAACAGTTACAAGCCGGATGATCCGACCGGCGGCAACAATCCTTTGAAGGTAACTCTGCCGGATAAGATGTCCGTCGAGTCGCTTATGGGCCTGGTGGGCGAGTACATGAATCTGGACTATATGTACGAACCGAAGGACATCGCGGCCGCCGGAGAGGTGACGCTGAAGCTGCAGGGCAAGCTCCGCGGCAATCTGCAGGTCAAGGACCTGTATCCGCTGCTGGAGTCGGTTCTGAAGTTCAAAGGCCTGGCTATGAGCCGGGTCGGAAACGTCGTTACGGTTGTCAAGCAGGCGGATATCGGCGTTATCGACCCGATGCTGATGGTCGAAGGCGGCAAGGTCAGGCACGGTGATGTGGTTATCACGCGTGTTTTCAAGCTGCAGCACATCGAGACCAGCAGCGCCAAGAACCTGCTTACGACGATGAAGCTGGGTGTTACCATTTCCGATCTGCCGGAGAATCAGACGCTGATTGTGACCGGTTACGCGTATCGTATGAACCGCATCGAGCAGCTTCTTGCCATGATCGACAAGCCGGGCAAGCCCAGGGAGTTCCGCTACAGGCAGTTGCAGTACACGATGGCCAAATCGCTGGCTCCGACGGTTAAATCGCTGGCCGAGCAGTTGGGTGAAGTTACTGTCTCGGTGTCGGTCAGTTCCACGACCACGGCGGCGCCTGCCGGAGAGACCGAGGCGATGCGGCGGGCCAGACTGGCTCGCGAAGCGGCCGCCAGAAGAGCCGAGGCAAGTCGTTCCGGCGGCGCCAGTGCCCCCACCGCGCCGGACGCGGTATTTCTCGATGCTGACGAGCGAACGAACCGAATCCTTATGATCGGCAATGCCGAGCAGTTGGAGATAGTCGAGCAGTTGATCGATACGCTTGACGTGGCGCAGCAGGACCTTCGCCACATGAAGCTGTACAAGATCAAACACGTGGACGCCGAAGAGGTTCGCAAGAAGATGTCCGAGCTGGGAATAATCAGCGGTTCGGGCGGTTATGGAAGCAATCGTTACGGCAGTTCGACGAGCAGTTCGACTTCCACTACGGCCGGGCGGACGACCGCTCCGAACAACTCCGGACCCAGCCGGACGACGCCGAGCAGCGGTATGTCGGCCACGGCGGATGCCCTGGTCGAGGAGCCGCAGGTCGTAGTGATCGAGGCGACCAATTCGCTTCTGGTCAATGCGACCGACGAGCAGCACAATCAGATGGCGGCCATTCTGGCTTACATCGACCAGGAGACCGACGAGGGCGAGATTCCCTATAAAATCTATCCGCTGGAGAATCAAAAGCCCGAAGATCTGGCCGGCGTATTGGAGCAACTGGTTAAGGAGACTATTCAGGACAAGGAAGGCAAGGTCGAGAAGGTGGTTCAAAGGCAGGAGGATACGATCGTCATCGTGCCGGATGAGAATACCTTCAGCCTGATTGTCTATGCCAGCAAGAAGAACCAGGAATGGATAGCGAATCTGATCGAGCAGTTGGACAAGCGGCGTCCGCAGGTTCTTATCGACGTGGCGCTGGTCGAGATTACGCGAAACGATCTGTTCGAATACGACCTTAATATCATCGCCAACGCCCAGCACGCGGTCGCGGGCAATCAGATAATAGGCGTGGACAGCCTTCTCAAGAGTACGGATACGATTCTCGAGGGCGGCTGGAATGTAGGCGGCAGCGGATCGACTACGGGCTTTTACGGTTCGGAGAAGATTCAGGCGCTGTTCACGGCGATGGACCGCAAGGATTACGGTCGAATCCTGGCCCAGCCAAAGGTGCTGGTAAACGACAATGAGCAGGGTGTTATCAGTACGAACGAGAAGACCTACGTCCAGGAAGATACGACGGTCTATACGGATCAGGGCGTTCCGGTTACCAGCAGCAAGTGGACCGAATACCCGGCCAAGATCGAGTTGTCGATTACGCCGAACATCAGCGAGGGCGATCTTCTCAGGCTCGAGATAGACATGACGCGTGAAGATTTCGAGAAGAAGCAGGATGCTCCGCCGGACTACCGGACCAGCCAGGTTACCACGGTCGTGACGGTGCCGGACGGCAGTACGATTATCCTCGGCGGTCTCACGAAGCTTAACCAGACGAAGAACCGCGGTAAGGTTCCGCTGCTGGGCGATATTCCGCTTGTTGGCGGTTTGTTCAGCGGTGTTAGCAACAGCGATAAGGCAAACAAGCTGTATATCTTTGTGAGAGCAAATATACTGCGGCCGGATGAGACGAGCGGAATGGCGAACCTGGAGAAGATATCCAGAGAGAATCGCGAGGCATTCGAAGAGGCCGAAAGGATGTTCCAGCAAAAGCAGGACTGGCCGGGTCTCGATTCCAAGCCGATGGAGCCGGTTAAAGTGCTCGGGGATATAAATTAGAAATGCAAAGCGTAAAACTTAGAACGCAAAGCTGTGTAATCAGCCTTGGGGCTGATGGATTTTGATTGTCGCTGTTGGGGATCGGCGGCGAAAATAAGCCGATAACGGGCGTTTAGAAGTAGTTTGATATGAAAGAGTTGTTGGTACAGACCGCCAGACGGACCGATTTAATCGACCTTGAGCAACTCGAGAGAGTTCTCGCCGAGAGCGCCGGTCGGCGTCTTGACGAGGCGTTGCTGGCGTGTCCGTTTTTTACCGAAGATGTAGTATTGAAGCTGTTCGCCGAGGCGCTGGGCTGGGAATACCTGGAAGATATTCCCGAGAAAGCGGTTCCGGAGGAGTTCGTCGAGAACGTTCCGGCCACTTACGCCCAGCATCATTATCTAATCGGTATAAAACAGGAGCAGAGCAACGGGGAGTTGACGGTCGTAATGTCCAAGCCGCTGGATGCGGACCTTCTGGACAATGTCTCGAAGATGACGGGAATGCCGGTAAAGCCGGCGGTGTCTACGCGTACGGCTATAACGTCGGTTATCGATACGGCGTACGAGCAGCGATCCACGGTTATCGAGGAAGTGGCCGAGGAACTGGATCAGCAGAATCTCGACCAGCTTGTGGACGAGGTCTCGACTTCCGACGACCTTCTGGACGTGGTGAACAGGCCTCCGGTTATCCGGCTGGTCAACGACGTGCTGTTTCGCGCTCTGCAGTTGCGGGCCAGCGATATTCACGTTCATCCCTACGAAACAAGAATCCAGATCCGTTACCGGATCGACGGCATTCTTTACGATGTTCTTAGTTTGAATCGCAACGTTCTTCCGCTGGTGATATCGCGTATCAAGGTTATGGCTTCGATGGACATCGCCGAGCGGCGTATGCCGCAGGACGGTCGATGCAGCGTTCGCCTGGGCCAGCGCGAGGTCGATTTGCGTGTGAGCACCGTGCCGACGAGTTTCGGCGAGCGGGCCGTGCTGCGTCTGCTGGACAAGAGCACCGGCATTTTCGACTTGAACGAACTGGGGATGTGGAAGGACGATCTTACGAAGTTCGATACGCTGCTGCACAGGTCGCACGGGGTTATCTTCGTTACAGGACCGACCGGCAGCGGTAAAAGCACCACCCTTTACGCATCGCTCAACAGGATCAACTCTTCCGAGAAGAACGTGCTGACCATCGAGGACCCGATCGAGTACCAGCTCGAAGGGATCAGTCAGATTCAGGTGGCGACGAAGAAGGGCATGACTTTTGCGACGTCGCTGAGGCACGTGCTTCGTCAGGACCCGGATGTGATCATGGTCGGCGAGGTTCGTGATATCGAGACCGCGCGGATGGCGATCCAGTCGTCCTTGACGGGTCACCTTGTTTTCAGTACGCTTCACACCAACGACTCGGCCGGCGCGGTCAGCCGATTGCTGGACCTGGGCGTGGAGCCGTATCTTGCGAGTTCTTCGCTGATTGCGATACTGGCTCAGCGACTTGTAAGAAGAATATGCGACGAGTGTCGGGAATCCTACGATCCGGCGCCGAACGAGTTGAGGCAGTTGGGGTTGGATGTAGAGGGCGATACGAAATTCTATAAGGGCGCCGGCTGTGAGCGGTGTTTCCATACGGGCTATCGCGGGCGAACCGGCATTTACGAGCTGCTGCTGATAACCGACGACATTCAGGAGCTGATCTATAAGAGAGAAACGGCCGGGGCGATCAAACGCGAGGCGCTGAAAAACGGAATGCAGACCCTGCGTATGGACGGGGCGCGGAAAGTTGCCGCCGGAACTACGACGATTTCGGAAGTGCTGAGAGTCTCGCAGGCGGACGTAGTTTAGGTTTAACAGGTATATTTAATAGTTAGTGAAGCGGTTTTCGCGGCTTCGAGAAAGACCGTGCAAAGCGCAGCAAGAGAATTGAGCGGGTAACGGATGCCGAGGTATGAGTATACTGCTATAGCTCCTACGGGGCGTAAGACGAAGGGGTCGATTGCGGCTGAGAGTCCGTATGCCGCCAGGAAGCAGCTTCGTGCGCGGAGTATACATCCGACCAGCGTTGTCGAATCCAACTCGGAGAGGCAACTGAATCTGAAGGATGTTTTTTCGGGTCTGTCCAGACCAAAGAAGTCACAGGTTATCGAGGTCGCCAAGCAGTTGGCCACGCTCCTCAATTCCGGTATAAAGCTGACCGAGGCGCTTTCGGTCATGACGCTGCAGGTCTCGGATCCCAAACTAAAACACGCCCTGAGCGATATTCGCGACCGGGTGGTGACCGGCGAGTCGTTTACGGACGCCCTGAAAGACTACGACAATTACTTCGATGTGATATTCGTGAGCATGGTCAAGGTCGGTGAGGTTACAGGTACGATGGGCGACAGTCTGGCTACGATCGCGAATTTCATGGAGAAACGTCAGCGGGTCGAATCGAAGGTCATCACGGCGATGGTTTATCCGATCGTCGTTACGATTTTCATGTTCGGGGCGATTCTGATCCTGACGACCAAGGTTATTCCGACAATCGGCGAGCAGATCAAATCCGCCGGGATGGAATTGCCGTGGCTTACAAAACAGCTCATGAACGTCGGCTACGTACTTACCAGTCCGTGGCTGATTCTTATCATATTCGGCTTCCTGGTCATAACGAGCATGCTGCGAAAGTTCTTCAAGACCGAACGGGGCGCTTATCTGCGCGACAGGTTCCTGCTGGGACTTCCGGTTTTCGGTCCACTGTTCAAACAGAGGGTCGTAGCGCGGTTTGCATCCACGTTGTCGACGCTGCTGCGTTCGGGGCTGCCGATGGCCGAATCGCTGCGGGTGGTTTCAGAGACCACGGGCAATGTTCTGATGAAGCAGGCGCTTCGGAACGCCCGTGAGCGGATTCTTTCCGGGGCGGATATAGCCACGCCGCTGCGCGACAGCGGGGTTATAGACCCGGCAATCGCGCACATGGTCGCCGTGGGTGAAAAAAGCGGCGAACTGGAGACCATGCTCAAGAATATCAGCGACGATCTGGAGGCGTCTACGGACGTGGTTATCGAGCGGCTTGGCGCCGCTTTCGAGCCGCTGATAATCATCGTAATGGCGGCGATAATCGGCATTATAGCCTATGCAACACTGGTGCCGATCATACAGTTCTCGACATCGCAACTGTAAGATCGCACATTGTATTATATGTATCGTAATTGAGTATGAGTTGGACTGAATCAGAAGAAGTGATAGTAAGGAGAAAAGCAATGTCAGCCAAAAGGAGAAACGCCCGGCGGGGCTTTACAATCGTCGAAGTTATGGCGGTGGTCGTGATCATCGGCCTGCTTGCCGCGATGGTGGCGACGAATTTCATGGGCAAAGTCGGCCAGGCCAAGGAGACAACAACCAAGGCCAGCCTCAGGACGCTGGATGAAGCGGTAACATCGTTTTATATGGACACCAGCCGCTATCCGACAGAGGAGGAGGGACTGATGGCGCTGGTTGAGCAGCCTTCGGACGTCGAGAATTATCCGGAGGGCGGATATCTGAAGAGCAGGAATGTTCCCAAAGATGCGTGGGGCAATGAGTTTGTCTATATACGTTTCGCCGAGAACAGTCCTTACGAGATAATAAGCTACGGCGCCGACGGCCAGGAAGGCGGCGAAGGCGAGAATGCCGACTTGAGAAGCACTGAAATATACTAAAAGAGCCGGGGAATTCGAATATATGACGCCCGCGGAGCAAAAGTTCAGAAGCGGTTTCACGCTTGCCGAGATCATGGTGGTTGTGGCCCTGGTCTCGCTTTTGCTTTTGATTCCCGTGTTGAACCTCGTGGAAGAGGTGCGGGACAAGACGTTCGAGATGAAGGTTCAAAAACTTCTGAAGGCGTTTCAGATGGCCTCGTCCGCGGCGGCTCAGAGCGAGCGTCGCTTCGAGGTCATACTCGATATTCCCGAACAGAGCTATCTGATGCGGGAGATAAAGAACCCTGATCTGACCGAGGTTCTCGAAGAGGAGATTATCGTCAAGGGCGACCTCGGCGAGAACTGCTGGATATCGTTTGTGGAATTCGACGATGGCGATTTTACTAACGATTCGCGTGCGAAATTCCGGGCCGGCCACGGCGGCTGGCAATACGGCGGCAAGGTGGTGCTTATAGACAAAAACGAACAGCCGTGGTCGATAGTGGTCAACCGCATAAGCCCGATAGTGTCGCTGGTCAAGGGCGACGCCGGGCTGCTGACGCCCAGAACCGCCGAAGAAGTCATGTTTTGAAAAATAGCAGGGATATGCGAGTTTCATACGTACATAACGCCGACGCATGCAGGCCCGGACGGGTCGGCGGCGGCTTTACGCTCATGGAAGTGGTTACGTCGCTGGCCATCCTTGCGATTCTCTGCTCGAGCGTTCTGATGGTCGTCAAACGCTGCATGAGCGCCGCGGCCGATACTTCGGTGCGAATGAAGGCGCTGGAGGTCGCCCGCGAGAATATGGAGACGCTGCTGTCTTCGAATTCGGTGAAGGACGGCGTGGAATTCGGTCAGAGCGAAAAATATCCGGAAATAACATGGGAAACTACGGTCGAGTCGTTTTACGAACCGGTGACGAACCGGATGTGGGTGCAGGCGGTCTGTCTGGCCGAGTATACCGACTCGAACGACGTGCTTCAGGACGTGGAATTGACGCACTGGATTACGAATGTGAATAAACAGCAGTTGATGCAGATTCTCGAGGAGGAGGAAAAGCAGAAGGCTCTGCTCGAGGCCGAAGGCGGAATCGACACCGACGGCGACGGAGTTCCGGACACACTGCCCCAGGACCAGGGAACCGCCGAGAGCGGCTCCGACGGTTCGCAGCAGCGTTCGGGAATCGACGAGAGCGGCACGAATCGAGACGGCAAGTCCGATACGAACAGGAACAACAGAAATCGAGATGACTCAGGCCGCAACAACAGACGCGGACGAAACCGCGGCGCAAGTGAAAGCAGTCAGTACCCGTGGGAAAGACCGGGCAACGAGAATATGCCCCTGGAAGAAATACTGCAGTGGCTGCGGGATAACGGCAAGCTTTGACACAGCAGGCTGCACAGGCAAATTGAAAATGGCCGCAAAAAGGCGACAACTGAAAACAGGCTTTTCGCTGGTCGAGATGCTGGCGATTGTGGTGATCGGTTCGATGACGCTGATCGCTGTGCTGAGCGTCTATCGCCGCACTCAGGATTCGGTGGCGGCTATCAATCGCAAACTCGACCGCACGCAGGTGCCCTCGGAAGTCCTGCAGAAGATCGCCGAAGATCTGGACAAGCTGATTTCCAGCGGTCCCGAAATAAAGCTGACCATTCAAAACAAATACGAGGAGGGCTTTCAGAAGTCGCAGCTTTCGATCATCAAGACGATAACGAACGTTAACGCTACCAATCCCGAAGACAAGGAAACGGTGCTGGAGGAAATTGTCTGGCAGAGCGGCTACGATTTCGAGCACAACAGTGGCTCGATGGTTCTCTATCGCGGCCACAGCGGGCTGGTTTTCGAGGATAAGCTGCTCGACGCTCAGCGGGCCCAATGGGAGGCGAACTATCCGTTGATTCCGCTTTGCCGCGGCCTGACATACTTCAAAATCGAAGTGCCCAGAGGCAACGATCAGTATCAGGATTCGTGGACTAATCCGAATCTGCCCCCCGGGGTAAGGGTGACTCTGTCGTTTGCCGAGCCGTTCGAGACAGTCGACGGCACGCTGGACGTTCCCGAATCTGAAAAGATATCGCGTACGATAGCGATAGACCGAACGCGAAAGATAAGTTACCGGTTCGTGCCGACCGAATACGATCTCGAATCCGGGGTCGATCCGAACGATCCGAATAGCATGATGGAAGAACCCGAGTTCATGGACGACGACGCGATTAATGATGATATGCCAGCGGAGGATGATTCCGGCAAGACTCCCGAAGAGTTTTTGAATGAACTTAACAGGGCAAAATAACGAACGCCGCGGCATGGTGCTGATGGTAACGCTGGTTCTGCTGGTGGTGCTGTCGGTGGTGGCCTGTACGCTGACTTCGCGCGTCGCGACGCAGAAGCACCGGGACGATTACATGGTGGACTACACCAAGGCCCGGTACGCGTGCGATTCGGCGGTCCGTTACGCCCTGGCGACTCTGGAGGACATCGATGCTCAGTTGGTCGAGCGGCCGAACGAGCCGGATTTTTCCGATCTGTTTGCGATGAGCGAAGAGCAGTATCAGTACATGCTGGCACAGTACGGCCTGCTGGATCAGCAGATGCAGCAGGACGTTAATGATCCCAATCTGGAAGGCTGGGAAGCGCCGGATCTTTCGCTTGATGCGGCCGAAACATTCGCCGACAGCGAGTACGCCGATTCCAACTTTGCCCGGTTCGAGGATTCGAATTCGTTCGCCGGCTTCAGCGGGGCAGGTTCGGACGATTCGGACCAGGAGCAGGTCCGGGGTCCTTACGGTCCGCCCTGGCCGCAGGTTACCGAAAAAAGCGAGTTCGAAATAGGCGACGCCACGGTCACGATCGAAATCGAAGACGAAAACGCCAAATACCCTCTGGGCTGGGCGATGGTCGAAGACGAGGAAATTATCCGCGAGGCCGACGCCAGTTTCCAGGTCTTCTGCGAATGGATGCACATGGATTCGGACAACATCAACCGGCTCCGGGAGCAATTGGCGGAGGTCGCGTTTCTGCGGCCGTTCAAGCTGGAATTCAAACCGATAACAAAACTGGTCAAGGTGCCCGTGGGTTCGAGTTCGGCAAGCAAGAGTTCTGCGAGGCGCTCGAGCAGGGTTACCAGGACCCGGACCACCAAAAAGACCATAAGCGCTGAGGACCAGATAAGCAGACAGCAATCCGATTTCGGGCGGCTGCTGCACAGCCCGCTGATAAACATGGAACTTTTCGCGACCCAGTCCGAGCGCCTGCGCAAGGGCGAGACGCCGAAGAAGTACCTCGGTCTGTGGGCGACCCGCAAGGTGAATGTCAATACGGCTCCGCGGCACGTGCTGGAGGCGGCGTTTACCTTCGGCGGCGACGCCCGGGATATCGCGAGCATAATAATAGAACGAAGACGGATAAAGCCTTTCAAGGATATGAAGGACCTGGGCGATGCGCTGTTCAGCTATTCGCTGCCGCTGAGCAAGTGCGAGCCGTACATTACTTTCAAGAGCACGGTCTTTACGATCAAGGTATCGGCCGTCTGCGGGGTAGCCCGGGCATCTTCGATGATAGCAATTACAAAGAGCGGCAAGAAGGTTTCGCGTATCGCGGTTATTAACGGCTGAGCCGTTTTCTCATTGGAGCTTTGCGAAAGTGGAAGTTCAAAACTATTTAGGCATCTACATGGGCAAAGAGCGGGCCACCGTCGTCTGCCTGAATCCGAACGCCGAGAACGGCGGAGTGGTCGGTTCGTTCAGCGTGTCGGTGGAGGATCAGGAACAGGCGTCCCTGGAGGACCTGGCGGGCCTGATCGCACAGGGCTGTGCTCAAAGAGAGCTTCAGTTCGCCGAAGCCGTGGTGGCGCTCGACTGCTCGATGTTCATGCAGCATAACGTGCACAGCGAGTTCTCCGACGCCAGGCAGATCAAGCCGACGATTCGCTTCGATGCCGAGGAGTCTCTGGCGACCGACATCTCGACGATGGCCCTGGCGTTCGAGATTCTATCGAGCAACGAGTACGGTTCGGAAGTAACGGTCTTCACGGCCGAGCAGGAAACGCTCAAGCAGGTGCTGACGGCTCTGCAGAGTAACGGGATCGATCCGGCGGGAATCGAGCCGGACATAGTCTCGCTCGCCAGGCTCATTGATTCGCATCCGGTTGATGACGAGGACGGGCCTGTGCTGTTCGGATTGCTCTCGCACAGAAACGGCTATTTGATCCCGGCGACCGCGGACGAAAAGGAGAATACCTGGAAGGGCAGGACTTTCCTGGTCGGCCGGAATCAGGATCGCAGCCAGGTGCTTGCCAGAGAGGTTCTGGTAACCAGCGCTCTGGTCGACAGCAGCGGTGCGGTCGGCGGCGTGCGGATACTGGATGCGGCCGACGAGGTCGACTGCGGCAGCCTTTCGGAAAGACTCGCCCGGCCGGTATCGAGATTCCAATTGAACGGCGAGGACATCAGCGAAGAAGGACACGACCCGGTGGCCCTGGCGATAGCACGCGGCGCGGCGCAGAGTCTGGCCCAGAGCGGGCCGACCGTCGATTTCAGGCGGGATTTCATGCCCTATCAGGGTCGCAGACTGCGGCTCGAAAGTGCGCTGAAGTTCATGAGCATTTCACTGACAGTGCTGCTGGTCGCCGTCGGGCTGTATTTTCAGCTCAAGTTGATGCGAACCAATAGTTACCGCAGCAAGCTCAGGGCCAAATTCTCCAAAGATTACGCGGCCGTGATGCGCGGCGACGAATTGCCGGATAACGCCAATCCGATACGAAAGCTCGAAAGCGTAATCCGGGAACTGGAAAGAGGCGGGGGCGGTGGAACGGGCGACGATTCGCCGGAGGCTTTACTGGTAAGTGTGCTTAATGCAATAAACAAGTGCGCCTCGACGACGGATATCAATATCGATCGAATATCGATTAACAGTAAAAACGTGGTGATTGCCGGCGATACCAAGTTCGCCCAGAACCGCAATACTCTTAGATTCTTTAACGAACTGCGGCAGGCCGGGCTGACTGTATCGCATCAGCGGATGAGTTCGGCCGGCGGACGCGACAGTTTCAATGTTACGGTAACACCCTAGTTTTGCGAAAGACCTCGAATATGAGAGATATATACCGCAACCCGATTCTATACTATATCGCAGTGCCGATATTAATCGCCCTGTGGCCGCTGCTGGTGTGGGGGGTCTATCTGCCGAAGGCGAGCGAAAGCTACGTCGAAGAAGCCAAAGAATACAGGCTCGCTCAGAAGAAAATACTGACCATCCTCACTCTCGATCCGGACAGGCCCAACAGAAGCGACGCCAAATCGGGCGGCAACTTCGACTATGGCACCGCAGTCGAGCAGGTTGCCAGCAATATCGGAATACCATCGACCAAATACCGGCTCAGCACGGGGCCTATGATCAAATCGGGCAAGCAGAAGAGTCAGACCGGCCGGGTTGTTCTCGAGGATATAGGCATGGTCGAGTTTGCGCAGTTCTTATCGACTCTGAAGCACAATTGGGCGGCTCTGGAGTGCTCGGACCTGCGGCTGGACCGCAGAAAGTCGCAATCCAATCCCGATATCTGGCAATTCACGGTCAAGTTCAAATATACCTTCTCTAAATAGCCGAGCCATCCCGGCTTAGCTTTACGCGATTTTCCCACATTATCCAGGGTTGTCGGCATCACTATATGTAGTATATTGCCCATTCCTCCGTACCGCGGATGGGCATAGGTAATCACTCAATTTTAACATCCGATAACCTTTTTTTGAGGGCGAATTTTAGTCCTGAAATCCGCCTTTTTTCTGGTCCAAGCGGTGTAAGTGCATAGTTAGCAAGCACTTGGGGCAAAAGCAACTTTTCTAAAGTTCTTTTGCTTTTAATGTCGATATCAACCCTGTAACAACAGTTTCCTCCCTGAAAAGGATTTTGGGGGCATACAAGATATAGTGGTTCGATGCTGCGACCGAGAATCAGGACGTTTTCGGTAGTGGCAATTGCCTCAAGGTTAAGAATGATGCCCAATAGTGAACGGAACACCCAATTAGGAAGAACGGACAGGTGTGATGGAATGATCAAGACCGATTTAGCCGGATCCGAGGACTTGGTTATGGAGGAAATACTGGAAAACCTTAATACGACTCCGGTCGGCCAGGTTCTGCGGCAAATTGCTTCACTGCCGGAGATTCGCATGGACAAGGTGCTTGATATGCGAAGTCTGCTCAGCGAAGGCCAATATGATGTGAATGCACGTCTGGACACGGCGCTGGACAGGGTTCTTGAGGACCTCACGGCTTAAGAAGGATTGTCGGGTGCGGGGGTATGCACCGGTGATGGACTTCCGCTCGGTATTCGAAACGGCGTTTTTTCGCTGCTTAGAGTGGGTGGTAATCAGGTAAGTAGGATGTTTCCTAGATCGTTTCGGGAACATCATCGTCGGGTTCGTCGAGGCATACAGCCCGGTATCCGGGCTGTTTTGACTTTTCCAACTCTTCCCTGAACGCTTTTACAACTCTGTCCTGTATCTTCTTCCGGCAGTCCACATTAATCGGATGGGCGATATCGGCGTGCAGTTTCATCCTGCCTTTGTAGTCCTTTTTGGCCCTGTCGTCGGTGAGAGTAGCGCCGCAGGTGTTGCAGTAGTTCGCCCTGAGGTGGTTCTTTCCGCCGCATTTGTCGCAATGGTCGCTCATCTTTCGCGACGGCATCGCCACAAACAGGCCGCTCGCACCCTCGATTATCTTGATATCCCGGACGACGAACTGATTGTCCATCGTTATAGAACAGAATGCCTGCAGTCTGTCATCCTTGTTGTCCACCAGCTTTACTCTGACCTCGGTTATCTCCATTTTCCTGACCTCGCAAAAAAATCACCATGGGTTGTTCCTTACGATTAAGGTCTCCAGGTCGAAAGTTCCCCCGACTTCGCGTGTAATTGTCCCGGCCTGTTTTTCATCGGTGCGCTCCATGAGACAAAACATGGCTGAGCCGCTGCCGCTCAGGGCCAGTGGACGTATCCCGAGCGATTTGAGCTTTGCCTCTAACCTGCCAAGATCTTCGCACAACTCGTAACAACTTGTGCGCAGCATATTTACGCACATTTTTGCCGCCAAATCAATCCTGTTTTGCGATAAGTAATCTCGGATGCGCCCGCTGAGTTGCTCATATATGGCCGGATCGTGTCTATAATTCTCGTAAACCTTTTTGGTGGAGACACTTACGTCTGGCAGGATCAGCAATGCGCGAAAGTTAAATTTCTGCCTGAGTTTTTCTATTTTTTCTCCGCGCCCGGTGCAAAGCGCCAGTGGGCCGTCGAGAAAGAAGGGCACATCGCTGCCGAGTCCGGCGGCCACATGTTTTAGAGCGTTTCTCGATAGGTTGAGTTGTAGCAGGCTGTTCACGCCCAGGAGGGTTGCGGCTGCGTCGCTGCTTGCCGAGCCGAGGCCCGTGCCGGCCGGTATGTTTTTGGTCAGGGTGAGCCTGAGGTTTTCACTTCGGCCGCAGTTTCGCAGCAGCGTGTTGGCGGCTTTGTAGACCAAATTGTCCTCGTTTTGCGGGGCCCAGCAGGGCCCTTCGCATGCCAGTTGCAGCCCGGCCTCGGCCGAGCGTTCGATGAGCACCCGGTCATAAAGGTCTATCTTGGCCATTATGGTTTCGATGTTGTGGAAACCGTCGGGGCGTTTGCCCGCAATAAGAAGCGTGAGATTGATCTTTGCCGGCGCCAGAACTTGAACGCCGGCGTCGGTGCGTGTAATCTGCTGCGCGTTCTTTTCTGGGGCCGGTTTGTTCATCAGTTCCCTGTTCAGGACCGACAACCGGGGCCGATCCGGTTCGTCGATGAAGTTCGTTACGTTGTTGAGCCGATACCACTACTGTCGCCACAGCGGTGACGCATTAATTGGCCGTAGCCGGGGCGGCGTCGCCGACGGCGGGCGAATCAACCGGCGGATATGGCCGGGCGCGTTTTTCTGACTGGAGCCGGCGGCTGTATCGTGTTAGTATACAGCGATTTACAGCAGACAGTAGTGCGGAACGGTCGGACCGCCGCTGCTTCCATAATAGCTGTCTTTTTAGACATTGTCCAGGGTAAGTGCATGAGCGAACATAGTTCAGAGCAGGCCGCGGCCGCAAAAAACGAAGAATCAACGGTTGAAATAGCGCCCGAGCCTATGGTTGTGCCCTGGTGGCACTGGCACAGGCGTCTTTATGACTGGGTTGTTCATTTCGCCAATACCAGGCACGGCGGGACGGCGCTTTTTGCCCTGAGTTTCGCCGAATCGAGCTTTTTTCCCATACCGCCGGACGTGCTTCTTGGGCCTTTATCGCTCGGTGCGCCAAAGAAATGGGCCAAATTCGCGATTTTGTGCTCGCTTGCGTCGGTGCTTGGGGGCATTCTGGGCTACTGCATAGGGGTTTTCTTCTGGTCGGCGGTGTCGCCCTGGGCCTACGAGCACCTGGGGGCGATAGGTCTGACCGAAGAGAACTTCGCAAAATTCCAGTATTGGTATGAAAAGTACGACTTCTGGATTGTATTCACGTGCGGATTTACGCCTCTGCCTTACAAAGTGTGCACCATATCTGCCGGGGTGGCCAGAATTAGTTTTCCGGGCTTTCTCATAGCGTCGACCGTGAGCAGGTCGGCCAGATTCTTCATAGTCGCCGGGCTGATCGGCTGGAAGGGCGAAAAGATACGTCCGGTGATTGAAAAGTACTTCAACTGGTTCAGTCTGGCGTTTGTAGTGCTGCTGATCGGCGGCTTTCTGGTGATCAAGCTGATTCATTAGCGCCAGTGGAAAGGGATTGAACATGGACGAGCAGCAGAAAAAAATGCTGTTGAAGACTGCCAAGGACACCGTAGAAGCGGTTGTGCGCGGAACCGAGCCGCCCGGGCCGGTAACGGACGATCCGGCTCTGCAGGCCAAATGCGGCTGCTTCGTTACTCTCAAGAATAACGAGGCCTTGCGGGGGTGCATAGGTCAGTTTACCAGCGATAAGCCGCTGATCGAGCTGATTGTGGAGATGGCGGCCGCTTCGGCGACCAGCGATCCGCGTTTTCTTAACAATCCGATCAGGCCGCAAGAACTGCCGCAGTTGGACGTGGAAATATCGGTTCTCTCGCCGCTGGAGAAGACCAGCGATCCTCTGGGCCTCGAACTGGGAGTGCATGGCATTTATATCAAGAGCGGGTTTACCTCGGGCTGTTTTTTGCCGCAGGTAGCGACCGAGACGGGCTGGAGCAAGGAAGAATTTCTCTCGTACTGCTGCTCTCACAAGGCGGGTCTGGCCCCCGACGCCTGGAAAGGACCGGAAACGGACGTATATCTTTTCACTGCCGAGGTGTTCGGAGCGGCTTTTTCCGAAATTTAAGCTTTTTATCGTGGCGGGGTGTACCGGACGTAGTGGAGCTTACGGATGGGTAAGAAGATAGTCGCGATTGTGGGCAGCTACCGCCGGGGGCGGACAATCGAAACGGCGGTTTCGCAGATGGCCAAAGGCGCCGAGGCGGGCGGCGCCGAGGTTACGATAGTGAATCTGCTCGACAAGCATATCGAATTCTGTACGAACTGCAGGAAGTGTACGCAACAGCCGGATGTCAAAGTCCGAGAACAATGCATTCACGACGATGATATGGGCGAGATACTCGATTTAATAGATGCGGCCGACGGGCTGATTCTCGCCTCGCCGATAAACTTCGGGGACGTAACGGCCCTGATGAAGCGTTTTATCGAGCGGCTTATTGTCTACGCCTACTGGCCCTGGGAGACTTATCCGAAAAACCGCATCAAAAAGACCACCAGGAAGGCGGTTGCGGTTACTTCCAGTGCGGCTCCTGCAATGCTCGCCAGGCTGTTTATGAGAGCGCCGCGAAGCGTATTCAAGATGGCAACGAAGGCCATGGGAGCAAAGACAATTGCGAGCCTGCACTTCGGCATGGCGGCGTTCAAGCCGGATTCGACGCTCACCAAAAAGCAGAGCAAGCGGGCATACCGGGCGGGCCGAAAGCTGGCGGATTGAGGCATCGTGCGGGTTCGGCGGCGGGTTATCGGCGCTGTGCGGTCGGACTTTTTGACAACCGCGGGCGGTCGATTTGCGAAAAAAATCCGCCGGGCCGGTACGAAAAAAACGTGGATATGCTGGCACGACAAGCCGATTTCGAGTATAATACTACGTTCTTTGGGCCCGCGGACGGGCCATTTTTGACAGATTTCCGACAGGACGTCGGATCCAATTCGAGCAGGGCGGCTCCGGTATCAGGGGAATGGTAGTGGTCGAGCGGCTTGCTCTAATCGGACTGGGTGTTCTTTTAGTGGTCTGCGGCTGCGAGGATGCGCAGACGGCAGCGCGGATTACGCACGAGCCGCGGATGGACGGGACCATAGTCGGTTACCTTCTCGAGGAAAGCCCGCCTGAGCTTAAATCGATCGAGACGTGGGAGAGCGAGTACGGCGAAGGACTCCGGCTTACCACCAAACACTACGAAATCTACACCACCCTCGTGGATCCGCTGATGCTGCGTCAGATTCCGCTGTTTATGGAATCCGCGTTCACGGCCTATTCGACCCAACTTCCGGAGAAGGTCGAGACCTCGCATAAGCTCACCGTGTATCTTTTCGCCGACCGCGGGCAGTGGGAGCGGTTTACCAGGGAATTCGCGGGCAAACAGGCGCCCATTTTCTGCAAGATCAAGGCCGGGGCATACTGCCACAACGGAGCGTGCGTCGTCTACAATATCGGCAGGGGGCGGACATTGTCGGCCCTGGGCCACGAGGGCTGGCATCAGTTTACCAGCCGGTTCTTCAGGTACCGTCTGCCGAGCTGGCTCGACGAGGGCGTAGCGATGCTGTTCGAGAGCAATATCCTCCGCGACGGCAAGTTCTACTTCGAACCGGGCAAGAACGAGTACCGGCTCGATTCGTTGCGGCGAATGCTGGCATCGAAGCCCATGCCGCTGAGCGAACTGGTCGCGTCGAATCCCGGAGAGGTAATGACCCTCAACGAGTCAGAGGCCCTGCTGGGTTTCTACAGTCAAAGCTACGCCCTGGTGCGATTCCTTCGTGAGGCCGGGCTGAACAAGCGTTTGGCAAGTTACCGAAGGCTCCTGGCCGACGGGATGGATGGCCACTGGCCGCTGGGCGAGAACTGCCGTCGAATTGCTCTGGACCGGAACATACCGCGGCTCATCGAGTGGAATCGGGTGGTCGGGCCTTATCTGTTCAAGCAGTATATCAGCGCGGATATGAGACGAATCGAGCGCGAGTATCTTCAATACTGCCGGAGAATCACCGGTTCAAAATAACCCCTTTTGATCTTCACTTATTTGCGGACGGACCTGTTATGCGCATCGTTCTTGCTTCGGCATCACCGCGGCGAAGGCAGCTTCTGGCCGACGCCGGCTACGAATTCGAAGTCTGTGTTTCACAGTTGGACGAAAGCTCATATTCAGCGCAAGGCCTGAGCGCCGGCGAATATGCAGAACTGCTCGCACTTGCAAAAGCTCGTGCGGTTGCGGGCAAATTCCCGAATGCGGTGGTTCTGGGGGCCGATACGGTCGTTGATTTTGCCGGAGAGATTATCGGCAAGGCCGAAGATGCATCCGAAGCCGAGCAGATAACCCGCAAGCTGTTCAGCAGGCCGCACAAGGTGATTACCGGCGTTGCCCTGGTGCGCCAGGTCGACGATCTGGAGATCGTAGACAGCGACAGCACGACGGTTTTTCCGCGTAAGCTCAGTGCCGAGCAGATTGACGCCCACGTGGCGAGCGACGCCTGGCGGGGCAAGGCCGGGGCATATGCGATTCAGGAAAGCGGCGACGAATTCGTTGAAAAAGTCGATGGCTCCATTTCAAACGTGGTCGGACTGCCGATGGAACTGCTCAAAAAGATGCTCGCCTCCATCGAGACCACCGCTTAGGCGGGAATCACCGTTCAACCGTGATTGAGAAAAATCACTTCTTCGGGGCTTTGGCCAGCCAGTCTTCGAGGTTTTTCGCAAGTATCTTCACATCCTGTTTTTCGAGTATGTGCGATCTTATCTGTGGCGGGACCTTCAGTTTGACCATCGCTTTTTCGACTCGCTCCCAGAGGCGTTTCTTCTTTGTCTTGGTGTCGGCCAGATACAATTCCGTAACCAGTTCGCCGAGCTTCTGGAGCATTATCGTGTCCAGGTGCTCGTAATAACGGTTGATTACGCCGAGTTGATGTTTGGAGTATTCCGGTTTTGCCATGCTGATTTTCCCACATATTTGATGACTCATTCGGCCGCTGGGCGGCCGGGCAGTTGAACGTATCGGCCGACCGGGTCTTTGTAAATGAGAAAAGCCGCGATTATTCGGGCGTCCCTGCATTGATAATTACTTTTTTGGTTATTCGGTTTATCGAGGCGGTTTTTACTCGCTTTGAGTTTCATTCACAATATAATTTGCCCCAGACGCCCGCGCGGCGTGTGCGTGTGCAGAGTCGGCGGGGGCTCTGTTTAGGTATCAGTATGCGTGCGGGTCAGAGCTGCGGACGGACGAAGACGTGATGAAAACAACCTCGCGCAAGGAAATTTAGACGCGATTTGAAAAATGCTAAGGATTCGGCTTTTAACATGTGTATTGCTTTTGGTGTTGGCCCGGTCAGCCGGCGCTATCGAGACCGAGCAGGCTCGCATGTTCATCGGTCAGGACCTGCGGATCAGCGGCCAGAGCCTGGCCAGTTTCCAGATAACCACCGACGAAGGTAAAATCGAGCACATCCTCGCCCTGCAGAAAGGCTGCGTGATGACCATCGGCGCCAATCGGCTTAGCGCCGAGAGGGCGGTTTTCTGGCTGGAGACCGAGGAAGCCGATTTTCGCGGCAACGCCCGTTATTTTTACCACGTCAGGGCGTATCTGGAAGGCAAGATCGAGATCGAAACTGAGGAAGACGGAGCGCCCAAAGCCAGCGATCTGGAGAATACCGAACCCGAAGCCGGTCTTGCTTTGATCGTTCGCTTTACCGTGGCCGGCGAAATATTTGTCAGCGCCGATGAGCGTGAAGTCGCAGATGTTCGGGGTTTGAGGCTGTATGCCCGTGCGATTGCGGCGGCCCGTCAGAAGCATCCCGAGGAGCGGGCCCGTCGTGTTCGGACAGGCGGAGCGACAAAAATAGTCGAGCAGCCGGTCGAGGGCAAGGAGCCGAGATACAGATACCCGATCAATCTGGCCAAGGCCGGAGAAGTCGGGCCTAAATTCGAGTGGGATCAGGCCGCGGACGGCACCGACATCGCGACTGTGATCGGCAGGTTTTACATCTGGCAGAAAGTCGACGACGAAGGCCACATACTCGAACTCGAAGCCGACAACGCGGTCATATTCCATTCATCCGAGCTTTTCTCCGAAGCCGCCGACAACAACGGAGACCTGCTGGCCAGGGGTGTTGTCGAAGCAGTCTATCTCTCGGGCGACGTTGTGATGCGCGAAGGTCAGCGAACCGTCCGCGCCGACGAGTTGCTGTACGATTTCGACTATCAGAAGGCCCTGGCGATAAACGCCGACATGCGAACATACGACACGAAACGCGGCATACCCATTTACGTGCGCGCCAAGAAGCTGAGGCAGTTGACCGAGGACCAGTTCATCGGCGAGGACGTGGTGGTAACCACCAGCGAGTTTCACACGCCGCAGATGTCGTTCGAAGTCGCCAAAATAGCGGTTACGGATATGACGCCCCGGAATGAAGCGGGCGAGCCGTTGGGCGACGCCAGCTACGATGCTCTGATGGAGGACACCAGGTTCAAGATCGGCAAAACCACCGTCTTTAAGCTGGACAGGGTTCGCAGCGATCTGGAAAGGCCGGATACGCCAATCAGGAAAGTTCGCGGCGGATACGGCGGGCGGTGGGGCGCTTCGGCCGAGACGGAGTGGTATCTGGCGAGAATCCTGGGCCTGAAAGAGCCGGAAGGCACCGAAAGCACGCTTTCGGCCGACTATTACAGCAAACGCGGTCTCGGGGGCGGCGTAACGGCGGTTTACACAAAAGAAAACTACTTCGGCAATCTTCTCGGCTATGTTATCGACGATCACGGCGAAGACAGGCTCGGCAGAATACCCAGCCGTAAGCATCTGGAACCGCCCAGGGATCTGAGGGGGCGTTTTCAGTGGCAGCACCGGCATTTTCTGCCCTATGACTGGCAGTTTACCAGCGAAGTCAGCTATCTGAGCGACCAGAACTTCCTCGAACAGTACTACCGCGGAGAGTTTAACGTGGGCAAGGAGGAGGAGACCCTCGTCCACATGAAGCGAATCCAGGATAACTGGGGGCTGAGCCTGCTGGGCAAGGCCAGGCTGAACGATTTCAACAACAAGCTGGAAGAGTTGCCCACGGCCGAATTCCACTGGACCGGCCAGTCGCTGGGCAACAACATGTTTACGCTGTACAACGATACGCAGGTGAGCAATTATCGCCAGCGAATCGGCAACGAAAACATGATTGCGATGGATCAGCAGAATTTCACGTTCATTTCGCACAGGACCGAGCTGGATATGCCGCTTAACTGGGGTGGAATGAAGGTTGTTCCGTACGGCGCCCAGAGCTTCGGCATGGACGACAGGTCCGGGTTCACCCGTACGCGAGTTAACGGAATGAACGCCGGGACTATCGGCGACGAGCGGGTCTGGGTAGGCGAAGTGGGCGTCCGTGCAGCGGCCAGGCCTCTCTGGAAGGTTTATCCCAACGCCTATTCGCGCTTGTGGGATATCAATCAGCTTCGCCATATTATCCGGCCGCGGGCGGCTGCGGTGATGTACAAGGAGAGCGATTCGGCGGTCGAGCAGAAGGATACGCTCAATGTGGGGCTTACTCAGATTCTGCAGACCAAGCGGGGTCCGGTAGGCGAGCAGAAAACGGTCGACTGGATGCGTCTGGATGCGGACGCGGTATGGGTCAGCGACTCGGAAAAGGCCGGGACGAGCGGTCCGGACAGATTTCTCTGGGCAACGCCGTTCATCCCGTTCCGTGTAATGGCGGCGCCGCGGATATTTAACGGCGATCTGATGCCCTCCCTGCAGCGGTTCGAGACTTACGGGCCGAAGAGAAACTACTTCAGCACCGATTTCATCTGGCGTGTCAGCGAGACCACGGCGTTTTTGTCCGACGCTTACTATGACATGCAGAGCGGCGTGGTACAGCAGATCAATCTGGGTGCGGCCGTGCTGAGATCGCCGAATCTGAGCTATTATGTGGGCGCCCGCTACCTGAAACGCACGAACATTCTGGGCGAAAAAGGCACAAACGCCGTTACGTTCGCCGCTACTTACGTCTTGGATCCCAGGTACACAGTCGTATTCTCCAACCAGTACGATTTCGACTACAGCCACGGGATTCGCAGCGATATAACGCTCATCCGCAAGTATCACCGCCTGTATATGGGTCTTACTTTCAGCAGCGATTCCACGCTGGACACCAGTGCTGTCGTGCTGAGCTTTTGGCCGGAGGGTGTTCCGGAACTGGCTCTGGGGCCCAGAAGATACATGGATCTGGGATCCGGGGCCGGATACTAGCCCGGCCCTGGAAGAATGCTGCGGCCCGCCGAGTTTATTGGGGCCAATCACGCGATTCAGACGAGTATCCCGCCTTTAATTGCCGGCCGGCGGCATCCGCGGGGGTATAATTACGAGCCGAGCCGGTGGGAATCCCAGGTCCTGATGAGCCTTCTGGAGCGATATTTTCGGCTCTACGGCCGGTTTTATGGTTTCAATCCATGGCGTTTTAGGGTATTGTTTGGCTCTCTCACGTTCAGTATCAGTAATTTGATAAGGAGTAAAAAATAATGGCATTGGTTAACACCAGAAAAATGTTCAAGATGGCCTATGACAACGGCTACGCTATCGGGGCATTCAACGTCAACAACATGGAAATAACCCAGGGCATCATCGAAGCGGTGTCCGAAGAGAAGGCTCCGCTGATCCTTCAGGTCAGCCGCGGCGCCCGCAAATACGCGAAAATGAGCTATCTTAAAGCTATTATCGACGTGGTTGCGGCCGAAAACCCGGACATTCCGATAGCGATCAACCTGGATCATGGCGACAGCGTCGAAACCTGCAAGCAGTTCATTGACGCCGGATTCACATCCGTGATGATTGACGGCTCTCATCTGCCATTCGAAGAGAACATTGCCATTACAAAAGAGGTAGTTGAAATAGCCCGTCCGAACGACGTTTGCGTCGAAGCGGAACTGGGTCAGCTCGGTGGTATCGAAGAGGATGTCGTCGGCGTCGATGACGTAAGTGCACACCTTGCCGATCCCGAACAGGTAGAAGAATTCGTTCAGAAGAGCGGCTGCGACTCTCTGGCGATTGCCTGTGGAACAAGCCACGGGGCGTATAAATTCAAAAAAGAACCCAAGCTGGCTTTCGATGTGATCGAAGAAGTAGCCAGACGTCTGCCGGGCTTCCCCCTGGTGATGCACGGTTCCAGCAGCGTATTGAAGGAATTTGTTGATCTTATAAATAAATACGGCGGCGATATGCCGAATGCCATGGGGGTCCCGGAAGATGCGGTAACCAAGGCATCCAAGATGGCTATGTGCAAGGTCAACATCGACACCGACCTTCGATTGGCGCTTACGGCCAAAATTCGCGAAGTATTCGCGACCAAACCCGGCGAGTTCGATCCTCGTAAGTACCTGGGCCCGGGCCGTGAAGCTATCAAAGCCATGGTAAAACATAAGCTGCACGTGCTTGGTTGCGCGGGCAAGGCAGCAGAATGTGTGTAGCATTCACAGCCCGGCGACGGCATTTGCGGTGTCTCTGATGTAAAGGAGAGATCATTTGTTTGAGCAACGAACGAGAGCGTTGTCGCGCCTGAAGTCCAGGGCGTTCGTATTATGGTCCATCGTACTGGTTACGATAGCGTTTTCGCCGCCGGTGCGTGCACTTGGAGCTCGCAGCAAGTCGGTATCTTCCGATGTCGAGCAGAGCAAAGCGCTGTCGAGAGAAGCGCAGGTTGTCAAAACGGCCTGCGATCTGATTTACGATGGCAGGTTCGACGATGCCCGCGCGGTGGTCGAAACGGCGATGAGCCAGGGCCAGAATTCGGCGCAGCTCAAGGCGCTCGAGTCGGTACTGGCGGAAAAGGCCGAGATTGAAAAACGCCGCGAGCAGAGCCGTAAAGAGGTCTACCAGGAGCAGCTCGACAGGCTTAAAGAGATCGAGACCGGCGATTACGACGACCCGAACGAGGCCCTGGACATTAACGACGTTAACGACATGGTCGAGGCCCTCACGACTATTAGCAAGGCCGCTGAGTATGCTGACGGTCAGCGCGACGAGCTTCTGGAGTCGCCTTTTGTGCGGACCATGTTTCGCAAGGCGATTGACGCGGCGTCAGAGTTCGAGATGCAGGGCAAGTGGCTCGAGGCCTATACGCACAGCTATTATTGGCTAACCGCTATCGATCCCAACAACGAGGGCTACGAGGAATACTCGGATGAGCTGGTTACCAAGGCCGGCATTGTGGCGGCTTTCCAGGACAGCCCGTGTGAATCAAGCGAAGAACGTTTCGAGGGGATTAAACCTCTGATGTTCCTCAAAGCGATTAATTTCCTGAATCTGTATTATGTCAGCGTTATCGATTACGGCGAAATGGCCGAGGCCGGCATAGAGCGTTGCGTCCTGCTGGCCGACGTGCTGGCCCGTGCTCCGCAGTTCAGGGAGGCTTTGCCGCCGGATCCGAACGATCCCAACAGCGAGGACTCGCAGAAGTTCGTGCCCCCGCCGGTGGACAAACTGGAAGCCTGGGCGGCATCGCTTAAGAGTCTGCTGAACGAGGTCAAAAGGGCCCCGACCGGTTACGGGATGAAGGATTTTATGGGCACATTCGACAAGGTGCTCAAGACCAACGACGATACGGCCGAGCTTTCGGAGTCAATTCTGATTGCCCAGTTCGCCGAAGCCGCGCTGGAAACTCTCGATCCCTATACGGTCATGGTATGGCCCAAGAGCGTCGAGGATTTCCAGAAGATAATGATGAATGAGTTTACCGGCATCGGCGTGGAGATTTCGAAGCGCAAGGGCCTGCTGACGGTATCAAGTCTGCTGCCGGGAACGCCTGCGTATAAATCCGGGCTGGATGCCGGCGACGTTATAAGCAAGGTCAACGGCATCGAAACCAAGGATATGACGCTGATGTGTGCGGTCAAAAAGATCACCGGCCCAAAGGGGACCGAGGTAACATTGACGATAAGCCGGCCGGGCGAGGAAGACTCGCGAGAGATTACGATTGTTCGCGATAAGATCGTGATACCAACGATTCGCGGCTGGCAGCGGTCCAAGAAAGGCGAATGGTTCAATATGGTCGATAAGGAGTCGAAAATCGGCTATATCCGCCTGACGAGCTTTTCCGAGGACAGCGCCAAGGACTTCGAGAAGACGCTCAACGATCTCGAATCGGCCGGTATGAAGGCCCTGGTTCTGGATCTGCGTGAGAATTCCGGCGGTCTGCTGGACACGGCTGTGAAGATTTGCGATATGTTCATCGACGGCGGGCTGATCGTGAAGACCCAACCGGGATTCGGACGGGTCGGCGACTGGAAGACCGCCAAGAAAAGCGGTACTCATCCGGATTATCCGATGGTCGTGCTGATAAATTCGCGTTCGGCAAGCGCTTCGGAGATTGTGGCCGGGGCTCTCGGCGATAAGAAGTACGAGCGGGCGATTCTGGTCGGCGACAGAACCCACGGCAAGGGCAGCGTTCAGGGAATAACCCACTATCCGGGTGAGAATGCTCAGTTGAAATACACGATGGCTTACTATCATCTGCCTTCGGACCAGCGGGTCAAGAGTCGCGAGGAAATGCAGAAGCTCGGCCGCTCCGACTGGGGAGTCGGTCCCGATGTCGAGGTCAAGCTCCGCAGCGAGGAACTCAAGAAGATGATCGAGGTCCAGCGTGAGAACGAGGTTCTGTTTCAGGCCGATCACGACGACAGCAACGGCGATGTCCACAAACACGTGATCGAGGAGACGCTGGAGGTCGACCCGCAACTGGCGGTCGGTATTCTTGTGGCAAGAGCCAAGCTTATCGAAGCCGGGAAACTGCCCCAGTCGAACTGAGTCCGATCTTAAGTACCGAAATCAGAGATAAATCCGAGGACTTTTTTGCCCGTCGCAGGCGGTAATTCAGCGTGCGGCGGGCGGTCCAGATTTACGAGGCTATGGAATTGGCGGAAATAAACGAAGAGGACAAATTCGAACAGCAGCGGCTTCAGAAGCTCAGCCGGATCTCCGAGTTGGGACTCGACCCGTACGGAGGCCGGTACGAAGACGCCGAATCGGCGGCCGATATCAGGGCCCGTTTCAAGCAAGGCGAGGAAGACCAGCACGCCAGGTGCGCCGGTCGGATCATACTTCTGCGAGACATCGGCAAGCTGATATTTATCACAATTCGCGACTGGACCGGTACTATTCAGGTCGGTCTGAGCAAAAAGATGCTCGGCGAAGGGCCCGGCGGCTGGCAGCTTGCGAAGCTGCTGGACCTGGGCGATATAATTGGCGTTTCGGGTCAATTGGGGCTTACGCGAACGGGCGAACTCACGATCTGGGCCGAAGAAGGCGGGCTGACCGTGCTGAGCAAATGTCTGTCGCAGCCTCCGGAGAAATTCCACGGTTTGTCGGACGTCGACCAGCGGTACAGACAGAGATACGTCGATCTCTGGGCCAATCCGGAGGTTATGGAGCGGTTCAAGACGCGAAGTGCGATACTGTCGTCGATCCGGGCAATGCTCGAGGACAAGGGTTTTGTCGAGGTCGAGACGCCGATGATGCAGGCAATCGCCGGCGGGGCGGCCGCAAAGCCGTTCATCACGCACCATAACAGCCTCGATATGGATCTGTTCCTGCGAATCGCCCCGGAGTTGTTCCTCAAAAGGCTGCTGGTCGGCGGCATGGAGCGGGTGTTCGAGATTAACCGGAATTTCCGCAACGAGGGGCTCAGCAGACAGCACAACCCCGAGTTTACGATGCTGGAGCTTTACCAGGCGTACGGCGACTACAATGTGATGATGGATCTGACCGAGGAATTGATTGCCTCGCTTGTCGAGCGTTACTGCCAGGGCAAGACGGTCGAATTCAGCTCCATGGAAGTGGATTTCAGTGGGCCGTGGCGGCGGGCGAGTTACGCAGAACTGCTCAAAGAGTACGCCGGCTGCGACATCGAAGATATCGACGCGGTTCGGACCAGGGCCGCGACGCTGGGCCTGCCCGAGAAGGATATGGACGACATCGTGGTCGTAAACGAGGTTTTCGAGGCCACCGTCGAAGATAAACTCGTAAATCCCACGTTCGTAATCGACTACCCGGCGCCGCTTTGTCCGCTGACCAAGCGCAAAAAGGACGACCCGCGATACGCCGAGCGATTCGAGCTGTTTATCGCGAAGATGGAACTTGCGAATGCTTACACGGAGCTGAACGATCCTGCGGTGCAGGAGGAGAATTTTAAGATTCAGCTTCGCGGACAGGAAGATACAATGGCGACGATGGATACCGATTTTGTTACGGCCTTGAAATACGGGATGCCGCCTGCGGGAGGGCTCGGAATCGGCATTGACAGGCTGGTGATGGTGCTCACGGGCGCCACGAGCATTCGCGATGCGGTGCTGTTTCCACTTCTGAAGCCGAAATCTTGAGTATTTGGGCCGGCTGGGGCGCACCTGGAATTGATGCGGATATGAGATGCTGAAGCTATTTCTGTGGCTTAGATACCTGCGCAAAAAGAGGATTGTGCTGCTCAGCGTGGCCACGGTCGCGGTTTCGGTCGCACTTCTGATAGTCGTAGCGAGTCTTTTTACGGGGTTTATCCGCGCATTCGAGGGCAGTGCGGTCGAGATCATCGGGGATGTGGTGATTTCGGCCCCGATGAGGTTCGGCAAATACGACAAGTTCATCGAAGACCTGAAAGAGAGCCAGATCGCCGAGGCGGCGACGGTAATTCTCTCCGGCCAGGGGCTGCTGCACCTTCCCGGGCGGGGCAACGTACGTGCGGTAAGCGTCTGGGGCATTGAACCCGCACGGCGGGCCGAGGTTACCAGCTACAAGGAAACCCTTATTCGTCAGAAAGACTCGCCGGATGCGCCCACGTTCGATGTTAACGGGGTCGACGACACGATCGGCGGATTTGTCGGCATCGCCGTCTTGTCCGAGCCGGACGAAGAAACGGACGAATACGACCTGGACTATGTAAAGTCGATGATCGGTGAGCGTGTGGTGCTGACCACCGGGTCGCTTATTCGCCGGCAGGACGCCGCGGGCGGGGTCAAATTCAACCGTCGAACCATTCCTTTCGCGATCAGTGATGTGATGTTCACGGGCGTTTACGACCTGGACAGGCGTTTCATCTACATGCCCCGGGATGCGCTGCAGGAGGCCCTGTATCCCGACGAGCCCGGCCCGGTCGCCGACCAGATACAGGTCAAGATTCGTCCCGGCCTGGACGAGCAAACGGCGGTTGCCGCCATTCGGGGAATGTGGAAGACTTTCGTAGAAGACGAACTGGGCTGGGGAACGTACTCTGTGGGTCTGGACGAAGTCGAGACGGCCCGCGAGATGCAGAAGGAATACGCCGGGGAACTCCGCAAGCAGATGGGCGTTCTGTTGTTCATCTTCGGGATAGTCGATGCGACGGTGGTCCTGCTGATTTCGTGTATTTTCTACATGATCGTGCGGATGAAGCGAAAAGACATTGCGATAATTAAGAGCTGCGGGGCCACGAATGCTACGGTCGGGCTGCTGTTTCTGGGTTTCGGGGCGTGGGTCGGCGCGATCGGATCGGTTCTGGGCGCGGGCCTTGGGTATCTGGTAACGAAGAACATCAACGTACTCGAAGAGTGGATTCGAGTGGTGTTCGGGCTAAAGCTGTGGAAGAGCAGCGTTTACATGTTCAGCAAGATTCCAAACGAAGTGGACTGGCCGGCCGCGGGGCAGATCATGGCCTTTTCGGTAATTGCCGCGGCGATCGGAACGCTGATTCCGGCGATTGTCGCGGTTAGGACGCGTCCGGTGAAGATACTGCAATACGAATAGCCTCAAAACGAGAGCTACTGAGTGTATAAACTGATTCTCGCAATCCGGTACCTGATTAAGCGGCGGGTAACATACCTGGCCGTGCTGGCGGTCGCCCTGTGCGTATTCATCGTTGTCGTGGTGATGACCGTTTTGACGGGCCTGGTGCGGGATTTCACCGCCAAAAACTACGAATTCGCCGGCGACTGCGTGATAAGCAGCGAATCGCTGGTCGGATTCGCCTACTATGAAGATTTCGTCGAGATGCTGCGCCAGAGTGACGCCGTCGCGGCGGCTTCGCCGGTTGTCCACAGCTACGGGCTTATAAGCCCGACCGCTTTCGACCAGAATATCGGGGTCGAGATCATGGGCATAGACCCGGTCAGGCACAGCGCCGTGACCGGTTTCGAGGATACGCTCCACTATACCGACGCCGGCGAACTCGAAGAATTGTTCGAGCCGCCGTACGATGCGAATATGGCCGGGTGCGTTCTGGGAATCGATTTGGCCATGACTCGCGATAATAAAGGCGATTACAAATTCACGCCGTACGTCCGGCGGATCGATCTTGCGGTTACGACCTTTCCGCTGACCGCGCGGGGTGTGGTAGCCCGGGGCGGAATAGCAAATACCAAGACATTTCAGTACTGCGATGTATCCCGCAGCGGCCTGGCGCGGGTGGACAGCGTCATGATATACCTGCCGTTCGAGCAGGCGCAACTGATGTGCATGAGCGGGCGGGACAAACGAGTCAATGCGATTCATGTGAAACTGGCGGCCGGAGTGGGTCTACAGAAGGGCTGTAACAGGCTGCGGGCGATGTGGACCGAGTATACGCAGACAAAGGCCGATGCACCGCTGGCGAACCTGTTCGAGACGGTTCGCGTGGAGACCTGGAAAGAGAATCGTCGGGCGTATATCGCGGCGATGGAGAAGGAACAGACGATGATGAGTGCTCTGTTCGTACTGGTGGGCTTTACCGCCGTATTCATCGTCTTCGTAGTGTTTTACATGATAGTCAGTCATAAAACCAAGGACATCGGCATACTAAAGAGCGTAGGGGTTTCGAACTGGAACGTGGTGGGATTGTTCCTGGGATTTGCGGCTATGGTCGGTCTGGTAGGTTCTGTGATAGGCATAACTGCCGGGTGGTTGTTCTGCAGCCGGATGAACCGCCTGGAAGCCTGGCTGCTGGAGCAATACGGGTTCCAGTTGTGGGACCGGTCGATCTACGCGATAGGAGATATTCCGAGCAAGGTTGACCCTGAGGTACTGGCGGTTATCATGTTTGCGGCTGTCGGTGCGTGTATTCTCGGTGCGCTGATGCCGAGTTGGCGGGCCGCGAGACTGCGACCGGTCGAGACCCTCAAGGTCAGCCAGATGTAGCCGTCCAGCGTGTGCGACAGTCGGCTGAAATCAAAATCCAGGCATTAACAGGACGAATTGGACCTGCGGTAAACAGTCTGTTATGAGTGAAAACAGTTGCATATTGAAGGCCGGTGGGGTGTTCAAGACCTACCGAATGGGCGCCACGAAAGTCGAGGTCCTCAAAGGCGTGGATTTTTCGGTCCGCAACGGCGAATTCGTGGCCATAATCGGCGCCTCGGGCAGCGGCAAGAGCACGCTTCTGCATATCCTGGGGGCTCTGGACAGGCCGGACTCGGGGACCGTTCAATTTTGCGGTAAGAATCTGCACCGGTTCGGGGGCCGGAGATTAAACAATTTCCGCAACAGAACCGTGGGATTCGTTTTCCAGTTCTACCATTTGCTGGACGAGCTGAACGTGGAAGAAAACGTGTATTTACCGGCCATGGCCTCGACAAGCATTGCCGGCTGGCTTGGCCGTCGGGGGCCGGCCAAACGCAGGGCCGCCGATCTTCTGGAAAAACTCGGACTTTCGGCTCGCAGGCGGCACAAACCGTATCAGTTAAGCGGCGGTGAAAGACAGAGAGTGGCCATCGGGCGGGCTTTGATGAACAAGCCCGAGCTTCTTTTGGCCGATGAACCCACAGGAAACCTTGACTCTGCAACCGGAAATGGTATCCTAGAGGTTCTCGAAGATTTGAACAGGAACGGTCAGACCATCGTGATGGTTACTCACGACGACCGTATAGCCAGTCGAGCGCAGCGGGTCGTAACGCTGGCGGACGGCAAAACAGTTTGAGTCGGCTGCTAAGGAACGGTGTATGGGATTAAAGATCTGGCTTGATGACAGACTGGTGGACGAGTCCGAGGCCGAGATTTCGGTGTTCGATCACGGTCTATTATACGGGGACGGGGTTTTCGAAGGCATCAGGGTTTACAACCGTCGTGTTTTCGAGCTGGAGGCCCATCTGCGACGGCTTTACGAATCGGCAAAGGCGATTCGGCTGGAAATCGGGATGGATATGGAGCAAATGACCGGCGCTATTAACGAAACGGTGGCCGCCAACGAAGTCGTCAATGGTTACATCCGGCTGGTGGTTACCCGCGGAGTTGGAACGCTTGGGCTAAATCCGTTTGTGTGTAAAGAGAGTCGCATAATCATAATCGCAGCGACTATTCAGCTCTATCCGGAGGAACTGTACGAAAAGGGCCTTAAGGTCATAAGCGCCAGCACGACTCGAAATCACCCACTGGCCCTGCCGCCCCAGGTCAAGAGCCTGAACTATCTCAACAATATTCTGGCTAAGATAGAAGCGCTCGACAGCAATGTCATGGAAGCGATCATGTACAACCATGAGGGCTACGTGGCCGAGGCGACGGGCGACAATATTTTCATTGTTCGCAAGGGCATAATTTACACACCCCCGACCGAGGCCGGCGCCCTGGAAGGCATCACGCGGAACGTCGTGATTCGCCTGGCCAGGAAAGAGGGCCTGGAAGTGAAAGAACAGAACCTCACACGCTACGATCTGTATATCTGCGATGAGTTCTTTCTCACGGGCACCGCGGCTGAGGTTATCGGGATTGTGGATGTCGACGGACGGGTTATCGGGGACGGACAGCCCGGTCCGATTACATCTCTTTTGCGGAAGAAATTCTTCGAATACGCCCACGGCGGTTCCAGTTAGGAGTAGTTCGGCTTCCCGGGCGGAGGTCGATGGTAATAATGAGTTCACGGTCGTATGCGGACAGGGCGGGAAGGGTCGAAGGCGTGGGGGTTCCGGGTTTCAGCCATCTCGATGAGAGATTAAATGCGGTTAGGGCGTTTATAGCCGAGCAGTTGCGCAGTCGCTCCGGCAGCGAGAAGGTCGCCCAACTGATCGACCACGTCTGTTCGGGCAGCGGCAAGATGTTGCGTCCGGGTCTGGTCATGGCTGCCGGTGAGGTGATCGGGCCTACCAGCGACAAGCATATAGTCGTCGGCGGGATAGTCGAGATGATTCACAACGCCACACTGCTTCATGACGACGTAATCGACCAGGGCCAGAAGCGACGCGGGCTGCCCACGGTCAACAGGCTCTGGGACAACGAATCGGCGGTTTTGCTGGGCGATTTCATGCTCAGCCAGGTCTTCAAGATAACCGGCGAGCTGGACGCCGAAACCTCGCGGGTTATAGCAGGCACCACCGCCACAGTTTGCGAAGGCGAGCTGCGTCAGGTCACGGAAAAGCACAACTGGCGGCTGAACGAGGCCGAGTACATCGATATTATCACCGAGAAAAGCGCCTCGCTGCTGAGCAGTTGCTGCTATTTGGGCGCTCTGCATTCCGGAGCAAGCAAGCAGGAATGCGAGTCGCTGGCCGAGTTCGGGCTTCAGTGCGGCATCGCTTTTCAGATCGCCGACGACATACTCGACATCACGGGTGACGAGGGCAAGATGGGCAAGAGCGTGGGCAGTGATTTCGATATGGAAAAGCCTACTCTTGCTCTGATTCATTATATCAGACAGGCCGGTGAAAAGGAAAGGTCCGACATCGAGCGGATGCTCGACGGGGGGTTGTGCGGAAGCCGGGATGTCGGGCAGTTGCTGCTCTCGGCCGGCTGCGTCGATTACGCCAGGCGCAAAGCCGAAGAATACGTCAACAGGGGGCTCGATGCGCTTTCGGATCTGAAAGGCGGCGATGAGCGTGACCTGCTGGCGCAGGTCGCCAAGTTCATGGTTTATCGCGCATCTTAACCCCAGTCTATTCCGGATGCCGACGCGCTGGGTACTTACGGGAACATCGCTGTTGCTTCATTCGATAATCCCGTTTGCAACCGACGGGCAATCAAACAAAAAGGGCCGATCATCGGTGACCGGCCCTTTTTCAAATGCTTCGGATCGTCTTTTTTTGGTATCGCTTAGTGCCTGTAGGAACCGACGATGCTCAGAGACTGGATGTCTTCGGACATGGCGTATTCCAGAGCCAGGCCCCAGTTTTCGCCGATCGACATACCTGCGCCGACAAAACCGCCGAACCAGTTGTCCAGTTCGACGTCGGCGTCTACCGAAAGACCGCCCAGCCGGCCGTCGACCTCGCCATCGATATAGTTGACGAAACCGCCGCCGTAGAGGGAGAACTCGTCAGTGATGTTATAGGTCGGACCGACCGCCAGAATGTACTCCCAGGCTTCCAGGTTATACTTGCCGAGCGCGGCGCCCGACCGCAGTTTACCGTCGGTATCGATGCGACCTACCTCGAAAACGGCGCCCACGGACCATTTCGGCGTTTTGTAAAATGTTGTCCTTGTGCCGAGTCCCCATATTAAATCGGTATCGCCGGTAATCTTGGTTCTGCCTGCAAGATTGCCTGCGCCTTCACCGGTGTTGTTGGCGCCCAGGCGGACGAAACCTTCCCAGTTCGGCGTGAAGCCGTAAGTGATATCGCCGAAGAACTGTTGACTGGAGGTCTTGTGGAGTGTCGTCGAAGGCAGGGTGAAGAACTGCGTTTTAATTTCGTCGACCTTCAGGTCCATCTTGTTGTAATTGTACCCGAAGTTGACGCCCAACTGGCCCTTGTTCGAGGTGCTCATGGGCGGTCCGATATATCCGAATGCCCAGGCACTGGAGCCATACGAGATGACCACAGCGGTCGCTACTGCTACAATAAGAACTCTTTTCTTCATAGCAACTCCTTTCCAAAGTAATAGAGTTTCCCTGGGGACATACGCAGGTTCGGGTGCATCCTGCACCGGTACAACAATACTGAAAACTGCTTCGCATCAAGTGAAACGATGCGATAGACATCCTTACGCGTATTTCAAAGACCCCATTTCTTGGCTGCACCGTTACATTATGAATAACCTGTGGATACACTAAAATAAAGAAAAAAACGGCCTTTCCAGTAGTTTTTTTTGCATAAAAACCGGGTGTTTTACTGTCCGAGAATATGCCGATTTGCTTATCTGAAATAGGTTTCGACAGCCATTTCGACGGGTTCTATAATGCCTGTTATGACTGATAACGAAGAAAACATGGGTCTTTTCGGACGTATTGAGAAGTCCAACATCGATTCCGCGGCGCCGCTTGCGGTGCGTATGCGGCCGCGTAAGATAAACGATTTTCTCGGCCAGGAGCATTTTCTGGGCCCGGGCAAGCTTTTGAGGCGGATGCTGGAAGCCGAGCGTCTGACCAGTCTGATATTTTACGGACCGCCGGGAGTGGGCAAGACATCCCTGGCGATGGCGATTGCCGAATGCACCAACGCGGCATTTCACTGCCTGAGCGCCCCGGCCGCCAGCGTGAAAGACATACGCAGCATCATAGCATCGGCCAAAGACAGGCTCGCCGCCGGGCGGGGCAGGACCGTGCTGTTCATAGACGAGATACACCGCTTCAACCGTGCCCAGCAGGATGTGCTGCTGGACGATGTCGAGCGGGGGATCGTGATTCTGATAGGAGCGACGACGGAAAACCCGTATTTTTCGGTAAATTCGCCGCTTATTTCGCGCAGCACGGTTTTTCAGTTCGAGTCGCTGAGCGAGGACGACCTGGTGGAACTGCTAAGGCGTGCGGTTTCGGACCGCCGGCGTGGGCTTGGCGAATTCAATGTCGAGACCGACGACCGGGCGCTGCGTTTTCTGGCGGTGATGAGCGGCGGAGACGCCCGCCGGGCGCTTACCGCTCTCGAGGTGGGGGTGCTCAGCCAGGCCGCCAGCGGCGACAAGGGCGCAACACTGTTCGATCTGGAGGTCGCAAAGGAATCGATCCAGCAGAAGGCCATAGAATACGACGGCACCGGCGATACGCACTACGATCTGGCAAGTGCTCTGCAAAAGAGCATGCGCGGCAGCGATCCGGATGCGACCGTGTACTGGCTGGCAAGAATGCTCGCCGGCGGCGAAGACATACGGTTCGTAGCCAGGAGAATCGCCGTCTGTGCGGCCGAGGACGTCGGCAACGCCGATCCAATGGCCACGGTTCTGGCCTCGGCTGCGGTTCAGATATCGGAGTTCGTAGGTTTGCCCGAAGCACAACTGCCCCTTGCTCAGGCGGCCATATACGTGGCCTGCGCGCCAAAGTCAAACGCGTCGGCTTCGGCTATATGGAAGGCCGTGAGCGATGTTAAGAACAAGCGCACCGGCGACGTTCCGAAACATCTCAAGGACAGCCACTATGCCGCGGCCAAAAAGGCCGGTTACGGCGCCGAATACAGGTATCCGCACAGCTACGAGGGCAACTTTGTGCCCCAGCAGTATCTTCCCGACGGATTAGACAAAAAGTATTACCATCCAACGGGTTCGGGACACGAAAAAAACATTAAGCGTTATTTACAAAAGCTCCAAAGCTTGATACAAGAGTATGCAGCAGACAAACAGGCGCCGTAGGATAAGGATGGTACGGATGGATAAGAAGGAGTTACGCCAGAAAGTGCAGAATCGTCTGCTCGCGATCACTCCCGAACAACGGGCCGCCAGGAGCCACAAGGCCTGCGAGAACCTTGTTTCTACGTCGGAATTCGAAGAAGCCTCCGCGATAATGATATTCCTGTCGCTGCCGCATGAGGTGGATACCTCCGAGGCGATTCTTCACGCATGGCAGTTGGAGAAGGCGGTCGCGGTTCCCAAGATATCCTGGGAGCAGAGGCACATGATTCCGGTCCAGATAAATTCGCTGGATACGGGGTTTTCGACCGGTGCATCGGGTCTGCGAAACCCGATTACCGGCGTTCCCATGCCGCTGGAAGAAATCGATCTGGTGGTTGCCCCGGGGCTTGCTTTCGACAGAAGCGGCAACCGGCTCGGTCGCGGGGCGGGCTACTACGATAGTTTCTTTGCGCACGAAGCATTGACGGCCCGCAGATGCGGATTCGCGTTTTCCGAGCAGGTCATTGACTTGGTGCCTACGACCGACACGGACGAGGCGGTCGAATTCGTGATAACTGACGAAGAGATAATAATTTGTAACGAAAAAGGAGTATGATATGGCTCGGTATCCTTCCAGGGCAAAGGGTAGCCGCGGCAGTCGGACTCGCAGCCTGATATACGTTGTTTCAGGTCTGGCTGTAGTCGTTGTGGTGGTGGCTTTCATGTACGGACCCAGTTCATCGGATGCGGAGAATGAAGCCCCGCTGCTGAACAGCGATGTCAACGACCTTGCTAGGCCGATGGACGAACCGATTGATCTGCCGATTGTGGAACCGTCGCCGGTGCGTGAACCCGAGCCGGGGCCTGCGTCCGCAGCCGCAGCCGAGCCCGATCCCGAAACGATCCTGAATCCCCTGCCCGAGGGGCAAACGGGGGTTATAGCAACGCCCGACGCCAATATCGGTGCTCCCGGCCCGTTGTCCGAAGACGGCAGCAACAGCCCGCAGGTCGCGGCGCTGATAGTCGAGGCGATGGATTTGCTAAGCGCCCGGCCGGCGAAAGTCATCGAAGCCAGAGATATGCTCAACAACGCTCTGAGAATGCCCATGAGCGCCCAGCAGCGTATACTGATTCGCAAAGAGCTTTCCAAACTGGCCGACAAGTGGCTTTTCAGCCGCAGTGTTTTCCCCGAAGACGACCTCTGCACGTCGTATAAAGTCAAAAGCGGCGATCATCTGGCAACCATAGGCAGAAAGCACAAGGTGCCGTACCAGTTGGTAATGGAGATAAACGGTATTCGGCGACCGCAGGACCTCAGAGCCGGTGCAACGCTGAAACTGGTAAACGGACCGTTTCATGCGAGGATAACCAAATCGACGTTTACGCTGGACATTTACCTGCAGAATACGTTTGTTCGCAGCTATCCCGTCGGTCTCGGCATGCCGGGCAGGGATACGCCCACCGGCGGCTGGGTCGTCAAGAATCGAATGGTCAAGCCTACATGGACCGATCCCGACACGGGCAGACGTTACGAAGCCTCGGACAAGGATTATCCGCTCGGCTCGCGGTGGATCGGGCTCGAAGGCAAGACGGGCGAGGCGCTCGGGCGGACCGGATTTGCGATTCACGGAACGAACAAGCCCGAGCAAATCGGCACTCGGAGCAGCCGCGGGTGCATACGCCTTCATAACGGCAATGTGATAGAAGTTTACAATATGCTGGTCAAGGGCGCGTCTCAGGTTATCATAGCCGAATAGGCGGCGTCCGCTCACGGAAGATATTGCGAACCAGGGAATGGTTTACAAGGACGGAAATTCATCACAGTCGCACGGTTTACGGGCCGTCTTCGGCGAAATGCCGGCGGTATGGGCCTGGACCATCTCGCTGCTGATCCATGTGATCGTGCTGGGCGGCTTCTGTCTGCTCCAGTTCTCTCAATCAAATGCGCGGGCCAGCTCCGGCAGGACTCCCACGGCTACGGTGCAGAAAGTCCGCAAATTGCTGAGCACCGAGCCGATCACCCCCAAGCCTTTGGTAAGGAGCCGCACACAAGTGGGCGCCGCGTCGATAGTTCCGCTCGATACGGGCGCTATTTTTGACCGGTGCGGCATTGAAGTCGATGAGCAGGCGGCTCCGGACGAACCCGGCGCCCACGCGGATAACGCCGATCCGGGGGATGAGTATCTGGTGCCGCACACGGTCGAATTCTTCGGCAGCCGCGCCGAGGAACGCAAAATCTGTTATCTGGTGGACTGTTCGGGCAGTATGCAGGGCATGTTCGACCAGGTGCGAGATGAATTGAAACAGTCGGTGCAGGCTCTCGACCCTGACCAGTATTTTTACGTGATATTCTTCGGAGGCGGCATTTTCGAATCCGGAGAGGGTACGCTGGTTCGTGCGACCCGGCGGCAAAAGGACGCGGTGGCGAAGTTCATCGATTCGGTCGAGCCGGCGGGGGCTACCAACGCCGCGGCCGCTCTGTCGCGGGCAATGCGTATAACGGACAGCCACGGCGATTATCCAACGCTAATATACCTACTTACGGACGGATTCGACCTTACCGAGGCGGGAACCGAAAGCCTGTCCGGGCGCATCGGCGATATTCTGATGAAGTTCGCACCGACGACCCGGATCAGCACTATCGGATTCTGGCCTCGCCAGGCGGATCGCAAAATTCTTGAGGAAATTTCGAGACTGACCGGCGGAGATTTTGTAAGCTTCGGCGGTGGCTCCGGCACTGGTGCCGATACGCCGGTCGGCCCGCAAAAAAATGACTTTATGACGGACATGGTGGTTGAAGATGAATAAGGATATTCTTATCAGGGTAGGAGTGCCGTCGGTGGCACTGGTTCTGGTCGTCGGCGTAATTATCGCCGCGGCAAGCATGGCGTCGGCTTCGGGCGAAGTCGGGGTCGACAGCAGCTACTTTGCCAGGCTGGTGGTCTCCGGCGGGCCGATTGTCTGGTTCGTCCTGCTGCCTATGTCGGTGCTTATGGTATATCTGGCGGTCCATGCGGCCGTGAGGACCCGCCGAACCAGACTGCTGCCCGAAACGTGGGGCCGCAATATCGCGGATATTATCCGCAGGGGCGGTGGAATGCAGGTCGAGAGCCAGGTCCGCGACCGCGATGATCTGGTCAGCAAGTCCATCAGCAACAGTCTGGACCGCAGCGGCGGCGATTTCCAGCGAATGGGACGACTTCTAAGCGAGTCTCTGGACGACGAATCGGCAAGACTGTTTCGCAGAGTCGACTGGCTCAGCCTGGTGGGCAATGTCGCTCCGATGATCGGGCTGTTCGGAACCGTTTTCGGAATGATTCAGCTTTTCAATTCGATAGTAGTTACCGGCGGTCAGCCGCAGCCTGTTCACCTGGCCGGCGGCATATCCACCGCTCTGGTAACGACCTTGTGGGGGCTTATGGTCGCCATTCCCGCTCTGGCTGTGCATGGGGTTCTTACCAGCAGGCTCGAAGCGGTCGTCAACGATGCGGCGCTGGAGCTGGAACTGATAGAATCGTCCATCATAGCCGCATCACAGACTACTGCTCCGGCGCCGGTGCGTACCGCCCCGACCAGACAGTCGATTCAGGAACTGCCGCCCAAACCGGCGGCTCGTACCAAAGTCCCGAGACCGGCCGGCGGTCGCGGTTGAGGCCGTATTATGATCAAACTGAGGTCCAGACGACATTCCGGCTCAAGGGCAGGGGCGTTTAATCTAACGCCCGTGATCGACATCGTCTTTCTGCTGATCATATTCTTCATGGTCGTATGCAAGTTCATCGAGGCCGAAAACTTCCCCGTTGCGGTTCCGCAGGCGTGCGACGCAGCCGAGACGGAGAACAAGCCCGAAAGCCAGCTTACGACGGTGACCGTTATGAAAGACGATGATGACGCGATAATCTACGCTGTGGGCGCCCGAAAGGTGGACGCGCTGGAGCAGGATGTATCGCAAAAGCTGCGGGAGCTTGTCGAGGAGAATCTGGCCGCGTTACCAGCCGGGCGAAGGATCGTGAGCCTGCGGGTGGATAAGGATATAGAATTCGCCGTCGCTCAGTACGCACTTGCGGCAATAGCCGACAGCAGCGCAACAGACGTACAAATGGCCGTACTGGAAGACGAAGAAAATGCCCCCGCGGCGGCTGCCAACACCAAGGTCCGCTGATTATCAGGCGGATTCTTTCCTGGGTTTGGCCGTTTCAAACAGGTCGGCCCTGCCCTCCACGACATCACGGGTGATGATGTATTTGCGCGGTTTCGGCTCTTCGGGCAGTTGATACATCAGGTCGATCATAAGTTCTTCGGTGATCGATCGCAGTGCCCGGGCGCCCGTGTCGCGCTGCAGAGCTTTTTCAGCAAGAGCGATCAGGGCGTCGTCAGTGAATTCGAGCTTTGCCTCCTCCATATCGAAGAACCGCTCGTACTGCTTGCACAGGGCGTTTTTCGGCTTGGTGAGGATGTCGATAAGTGCGTCTACGTCGAGAGACGAAAGAGTTGTGATCACCGGCAAGCGGCCCACCATCTCCGGAATCATGCCGTATTCGATGATGTCTTCGGGTATAACCTGCTCGAGCAGACTGCTGTATTCTCTCCTCTCGTCCTGGGCCGAGGCGAATTCGCTGCCGAACCCGATCATCTTCTTGCCCAGTCGCTTCTTAATGATGTTTTCGAGTCCCACGAAGGTTCCGCCGCAGATGAAGAGGATCTGCGAGGTGTCGATCTGGATATACGACTGTTCGGGGTGCTTTCTGCCTCCCTGCGGCGGGATATTGGCCGTGGTGCCTTCCAGCATCTTCAGCAGTGCCTGCTGGACGCCTTCGCCGGAAACATCCCGCGTAATCGAGACGTTCTGGCTGGTTTTGCCCACCTTGTCGATTTCGTCGACGTAGACGATTCCCCGCTGTGCGGCCTCGATGTCGTAATCGGCCGCCTGCAACAGCCTCAACAGGAAGTTCTCGACGTCCTCACCCACGTAACCGGCTTCGGTAACGGTGGTGGCGTCGCAAATAGCGAAGGGCACCTGCAGTTCGCGGGCAAGAGTTTTGGCCAGCAGAGTTTTGCCGCAGCCGGTCGGGCCTATCAGCAGAACATTAGACTTGTCTATTTCCACGTCGCTGTCGGCGCTGTCGGTATGAAGCAGGCGCTTGTAGTGGTTATGCACCGCCACCGACAGGTACTTTTTGGCGTGCTCCTGGCCAATGACGTACTCATCGAGGTATTCCTTTATCTCGCGCGGCTTCGGCATGTCCTCAATGGTGGTGCTGGTTTTGCTCAGGCGTTTTCTGTTCTGGCGGATTATGTTATGGCACAACTCGACGCATTCCGGGCAGATGAAGACCTGGTTGGGCCCCTCGATGAGGGTCTCAGCCTGTACGGACGATCTGCCGCAGAAACTGCAGACTGTCTTGTTTTTCTTGTTGCCCGACTGTTTGGCCATTACTTCTTACCTTTCCGATTGTCCATATTTGGCGATTATAACACAGGATTACGCATTCTAGCCGATTTTGCACGGTTCCACAAGGCCCAGCGTCTCCCAAACTCTGTTGCTTACGAGGTTTATCGCGTTTTTGTGTGCGAAAGTTGGCTTTTTTTCAGACTAAATTCGTAAATCGTCTCGTCGTCTATGCTGACGATGGTGTAGGTGAGCTGCGGGTCGGGTAGGGTCGTATCGAAGGTGATCATTCCAAACGAGCACTTCTTGTTATATCCGAATATGGAGCCTTTCATGATGCCGTGGGTGTGTATATTGCTGATTTTTGAGCTTTCGAACTCGTAAAGATCGTAGCCGTCGGGCCTTTCGATCTTCCAGATGTCCGAGCGGTGGCGGTCGGCCGCTATGAGAATTACCCCGTCGATCCTGTTCTTTTCGAGGAACGAGAAGATTTCCTCGCGTTCGGCCTTGTAGCCCTGCCACGGGTCTCTGCTGCCGGGCTTTGCTCCATAGGACCATGGAACGGGCGAGGCGATGACCTTAAAGGTGGCTTTCGAGGCTTTGAGCTTGTCTTTGAGCCATTTCATCTGCACCGGTCCCAGCATACGGGGGTTGTCCTGTTTGGGATTCATGCGATAGTATCGCCCGTCGAGCATGAAGAAATCCACGTCTGAGATTGAGAAATCGAACCAGCAGCCCGGCTGCGATTTACCGCCGGCGTAGTAGGGATTGTTCCAGTTGTACTTGAAAAGCCGCCACACAGGCAGTTTCCACTCCGGCTCGTAGGTGGCCGGACCGCCCCAACTGTCGTTAGTGGTGAAGTCGTGGTCGTCCCAGATGGCGTATACCGCGGTCGCGGATGCAAAATTGCGAAACTCCGGTCGGCATTGACGGCGGTAATAGCAGTATTTCTGCACGGCCGGCGATTTGGGATGGTCGATGTAAACGTTGTCGCCAAGCAGCAGGAACGCCAGTGGCTCACGGCTGTTTATCGTATTCCACATGCGCTCATATTTGGGCGTGTATCCTGCGCCGCCGCCGAAGCCAATCGAGAATTTTGCGGGTTTTGCTTTGACGCCGAAGGTCCTGAACGAATATGTTCTGGTCTGCGTCTTGCCGTCCACAATTATGCGGTAGTAGTACCTGGTTGCCGGTTCCAGGCCCGCCACGGGTAAGACAGCGGTGTAGTCTTTTTCGGCGTCCGTCTTAATCGCCGGGGATTTGATGCAGTCGTCCATGCTCTCGGTCTTCGAGACAAGCACCTGCGCGGGCACTTCATCGGCGGTTCGCAGCCAGAATTTCGCACTGGTGGGTTGTACGCAGCCCACCATCGGCCCATGAATAAACTCGTTTGCGAATTTCTCGGCCAGTTCCTTGAATTCTGCGGTCTTTGTGAGAGGCTCGAGCAGGTCCCGCGGGCCGACCACGAACCTGTCGAAAGGCAACCCTCCCTTTACGGCGTCTTTGACATATTCAAGGGCTTTTTCAATCTGCCCGGTCTGTGTGTGGGCGACCGCAAGTCCGTACATCGATTCGAGATCGCCCGGATGCTCCCGGAGATAGTTTTCGAGATTGGAAACGGCCTTCTCGATCTTGCCGTCCGCTATGCGGGCAATTTCGTTTCGGGTCGTGTTCTTATACTGCTCGGCGGTGAATGTCGTACGCACGGCAAGCAACAAACTGGTCGCTACGCCCAGCCCGATGAAGACTTTCTTTGCTCTGGACATTGTAATTTCCTTAGAAAAATGGACAGTTCTATTTACGGAAGGGTAAAAAAACGGCGAAGTGAGTACAAGGGAATTTTCGGCCGGGCTAGGCGTCTCAGGAACGGTCCAGCGATTTGCCGGCTGAGGACTTGCTGTGGGCCTGCGGGTCGTTGTGCTGCTGGCCGCAGGAGGCCTTCAATTCGGTGAATCTGGCGGACCACAGACGGGGAATTTCCGAATAGCTGTTCTCGAGCACTTCGATTGTGTGGAAGATAACCGCGTCCTGTGGCGGTTTAGTCTTGGAAACGCAGAAAAGCTGGTAATATTTCGCACGCCACCAGGTTTCCGGCCTGGATTGGGCGTGTGCAATATCTGCCTTTGTCGAGGCCGCGATCAAGTCCCACAGAGCCGCCGCAAGACCGTATTGCGACTGTTTCATCAGTACTCTCGCTCTGGCCCTGGCCAGGTCAACATCCGGCTTGGTGCGGGCTGTGATTTCGTCCAGTATGGTCGCGGCCCGATGCAAAGCCATGGGGTCGTACTCGGCGGCGAAGACCTTGAACTCCGCCAGATAAGTGCCAGCAAGATCCGCAACCGCTCCGGAAGTGTTTTCCCGACAGACCGAAGCCAGCTCGACGCCGTGCCGGATTATGACCTCGAAATCGTGCCTGGTGGCCTGAAGAGCTTCGATTCTTTCCAGGGTGCGTCCCAGCTTGGCAAGGCCGGGCCCGGCGCAGTGTCCGGGATCGCCTTTGCAGGCTATAACCATATAACTCAGGCTCGTGGCGGTCTGACCCAGGTTCTGCAAGGCTCTTGATTTTATTACGACCAGATCGGCATTGTCCGGGTGTTCGATGGGTTCGAGCAGGGCCATGACTTTTCTGGATGATGCAACGTCGTCCGACTCCAGGAGCAGCATACAGCACGTAGTCACCGCTTCTATGTAGAGATCGTAGAAGGTCTGCCCGGATTTAAGCTCGCCGATAAGCACGTCCAGACGCTGGAGAAGTCGCGCCCTTTCGGTCGAATCGTCGTCGGTTCTGCGGTCGATTGCGTCCTGGATCAGGTCCAGTTCAGCGCGATGCCGGGTGGGGCCTTGCGCCTCGGCCGCGACCTGTTTCAGTATCTGCCCGGATTGCTCGGTACGGCCGGCTTTCTTGAGAACGACAGCATGCAGATAGCGGATTGTCTGATCGTACGGCTCGCCGGCCAATTTGAAGTAATTGTCGAAGGCTTTAAGGGCGGTCTGGGGCGGCTCATTTTCGTTTAGGACCATGTTGCAGGCCAGCCTGGCGGCCCGGGCGGCGATCTCGTTGGGATCGACATCGATCAGCTTTATCCGTCGCTCTGTGGTATCCGTACTGGCGGCAATGAGCAGATCCACCGCTTTGGGCCCCTCGGCCGAGGCCGATGCAACCGCCGTAGCATAAAGAACAGGCCGGGTTCTAAGAGGCGGGTGAGCGATTAAATCCGAGAACAGCGGGCGGTAATTTTCGATCCGCCCGTTCAGAGCGGCTGCCGCGGCCAACTCGGCCTCGAACCGCGAGAGCGCTTCGGGCTCGAGAGTTTGTGTCGAGTGGGCGTGAAAAAGCTCGGCGAGAATCAAGGAACCGGCCGAATCCGCAACTTCCGGAAGTTTCGCAACCGCGTTTTCGAATGCCTCGGCCGAGCCGAACTGCTGCTGTAGAAAAACGATCGACAGAGCCAGCCTGCGGTTGTCGCGAAGCCGGCTTTTGGCAACTCTTTCCACAAGACTGTCCAGAGTCGAAGGCGCCGGTGCGGCCAGGAATCTCGCCTTCTCAACGGCTGCGCGGAAAACGACGGCTTTATTCGCACGGGCGGAGCTTTCCAACTCGTCGTAAATCTTTTTGGCATTGGCCCGGGCGATTTGGTCGGTTTCGCCCAGAAGCGCCAGCGTCCTGGCGGTCAAAAGCTTCAAATTCGGTGAACTGTGTACGCTGGAAAGTGCAACCGTTTCTTCGAGCATGGCGCGCAGGCGGTCCTCGGCTTTTTCAGGTTCGCCGGTCACCGCGGCGTAAAAGTCCATTTCGCATTTTTTCAGCGTGGACTTGTGAAGATCGGTATAGAGCCTTCGCCAAAGCCCGCTTTTGCCGTATTTCTGCTCCCAGTCGGGTTCGGGATATTGTTCGATGCGGTTTTTGAGTTCCCTTTGAAGCTGGGCGACGGATTTGTATTGACGTGCAGCCGTCAAGGCCGCTTCGTTGAGTCTCTGCCTGTCGGCCGGCGAGGAAAACCGCCCCATACAGTCGAAAGCCAGACGGGCCGGGCCGCTGGTCCTGTTGAAGACTTCGGTGGTAAGATCGGTCAGAGCCGCTATGTTCCCGACGTCTTCGGCGGTCGGTGCGTTCGAGCCGTGCGCCGATACGATGCAGCAGAACAGCAAGACCAGGACCGCGGCGATCCTGTCTTTCAAAATACCTGGGCGGCGCGTGTGGGCGGGCATAATTCTACTCCGTCATCCAGAAAGTAATATCCGTCATGCCGGCGCCATAGAGGCAATTGTAAATCCGGGCCAGATGCTGCCAGGTGACGTCGGCTTCGCAGGAAATCTCAACCGGATCGGAAGGCACGCGTTTGGTGGCGAGCATATAGGCTTGCATCGCATCGAGCATCGCCGCCAGGTCGGATTCCAGCGACTTGTCGGAAACGGTTACTTGTGCCCGGTTCGCCACTTCGACGGTGCAGCCGGCCTCGGCGGCGGCTATTTTTATCAGCAGCGGTTCCGGCTTGGCCAGTGAGACGGCGCCGGCCTGGGTGGTGGGCAGTTTGAAGGGCAGGAAGTCTTCCTGCGGACGCCACCGGGCAGCCACAAAGAAGAACAACAGCAGCAGAAAAACGATGTCGATCAGCGGCGCCATGCGCAGGGCAACGCGGGTGCGAGGTTTTGTGAATCTGCCGCGGCCGCGTCTGGGATGTCCCGATTTTTTCATGCGCTGCACTTCTTCGCCTTCCGTGATCCGTGTACGCGTTATTCGAAACTGCCGGGCCTGTTCCGTCATCGGCCCGTGTATTACCAGATTAACCTTTGCAAAGGCCGGTGTCTAGTGTTTTGCCGCGTATTCGGCGCCGCTTTTCAGTGCATCGACATTTACCGCCAGCAAGTCATGATACCGCGAGGCCAGAACGTGGGGCAACGCCTGGGCCGCGGTCTCAACGGTAAGCCGGTTACGCCTGCCAAGATAGGCCCCCACAGCCACCATATTCGCACTTCTGGGGCTGCCAAGTTCGCCGGCGAGCTGATCGGCGGGCACTTTGACGACATCCGTGGATTTGTCGACGTCGGGTTCGACATCGACGAGCGAACTGTTTATTACGAGCAGTCCGCCGGCTTTCAGTCGAGGGGCAAATTTGGTGAGCGACGCTTTATTCATTATGACCGCCGAATCGGGCGCCGTTACGATAGGCGAGGCAATCGGCTCGTCGTCGATAACAATCATGCAATTGGCGGTTCCGCCGCGGACTTCGGCGCCGTAAGAGGGCATATACGTTACTTCTTTGCCGGCTTCCATTGCAGTCTGCGCCAGGAGCTTGCCTGCCAGAATAATGCCCTGACCGCCGAAACCGGCGATTACTATTTCCTCGCAGGTATCTTTTGTCGTAAGTGTTTCGCTCACGGGCGGTTAACCTTTCAGCAGTTCCAGCGGGAAGACGTTGGTCATTTCGTTTTCGATCCAGCCCATCGCATCGGCCGGTTTCATTCGCCAGTAAGTCGGGCAAGGCGAAAGCAGTTCGACGAATGTCAGGCCCTCGATACCCTGGACCTGCAGTTCGAACGCGCGTTTGACCGCCTTTTTTGCATGACGTATTCTCGATGCGTTGCTCAGCGCACACCGTTCGACATAGACGGCGCCCGGCAGCATGGCGATCAGTTCGGATATCTGCAGCGGGTAGCCCTGGCCGCTGCGAGGGTCTCTTCCGGCCTGAGTGGTCGCGGTCACCTGGCCCTGCATGGTGGTCGGGGCCATTTGTCCGCCGGTCATGCCGAAAATTGCGTTGTTTATGAAGATAACGGTGATCTGCTCGGCTCTGTGAGCCGCGTGCATGATCTCACCGGTTCCGATGGCGGCCAGATCGCCGTCTCCCTGGTATGAGAATACGATCTTGTCGGGATTCGGGCGTTTCATGCCGGTCGCCACCGCCGGCGCGCGGCCGTGGGCCACCTCGACCATATCCACGTCCAGATAGTCATAGGCCAGAACGGCGCATCCGACCGGGGCTATGCCGATCGTTCGGCCGCGGATACCAAGCTCGTCGATGGTCTCGGCAATCAGCCTGTGGGCGATGCCGTGGCCGCAGCCCGGGCAATAATGAGTCGGACAGTCTTTCAAGACCGGCGTTTTTTTGAATACCGTCTGCATGTCTTTGTTGTCGGACATCGCTTTATTTATTACTTGTACCGCCTTTGCGGCCGATCTATGCTTTTGCGCCGACCGGTGCGGCCAGTTCGCGAATCTTTTCCAGCACCTGTTCGACCGTCGGAATTCCCCCGGCCGGCCGGCCGTAGAAGAATACCGGGCACTTGCCCGCCACCGAGAGTTTTACGTCTTCGACCATCTGCCCCATACTCAGTTCGACCGTCAGAAACGGACGAAACGTATCGGCGGCCCTGCTGACGATTTCCGTCGGGAAAGGCCACAGCGTAATCGGCCTTATCCAGCCGGCTTTGATGCCCTCGGCCCTTGCTTTTGCAACCGCCGAGCGCACGATTCTGGCCGAGATTCCGTAGGCGACCAGCACTATTTCGGCGTCGTCGAGTTCGTGCTCTTCACAACGGACCTCGTTACGTGCGATCAGATCGTATTTTTCCTGCAGCCGATAGTTCAAATCCTCTAGAACACCCTCCTTGAGCCACAGCGATCGCACTATATTCTGCTCACGCCCTTCGGCCCCGGTCAGGGCCCAGTCCTTGGCGGGGAGCTTCCTGTGCGAAACATTCCCGAAGGTGATCGGCTCCATCATCTGGCCCAGCACGCCGTCCGCCAGAACCAGCGTCGTCATGCGGTACTGATCGGCCAGATCGAATGCGACCGGCATCAAATCGACGAGTTCCTGAACCGTCGACGGGCCCAGCACTATCGTTCTGTAATCGCCGTGGCCGCCGCCCCTTGTCGCCTGGAAATAATCGCCCTGAGAGGGTGCGATGTTGCCCAGACCCGGGCCGCCGCGCATGACGTTTACCACCACCGAAGGCAGTTCGGCGCCTGCGAGGTAACTGAAACCCTCCTGCATGAGGCTGATTCCCGGCGACGACGACGTCGTCATACTACGCTTACCCGTCGCGGCGGCCCCGAAAACCATGTTTATAGCCGCAAGCTCGCTCTCGGACTGTACGAAAACCCGCCCCAATTCGGCCATCCTGACCGACATATAGGCGGTAATCTCGTTCTGCGGCGTGATGGGATAGCCGAAATAGGCGTCCAGTCCGGCGCGGACCGCGGCCTCGGCCAGGGCCTCGTTGCCACACATTAGAATCCGTTCGCTCACCCCGCTACCTGACTAAACCCTGCTAGTGTTAGCTGTTTCTGAAACGCTCGTCGTCCGTCTGTCGCGAAATACTTCAATCGCAGCGTCCGGACATACTATCGCACACATCGAGCAGCCCGTGCAGCCGATGTTGGTGGCGCGGGCCGAAAAGTAGCCGCTTTTGTTGCTTTGCTCGTCGACTTCGATGCAGTTGTGCGGACATGCCGCAACACAAAGGTTGCAGCCTTTGCATCGCTCCCGGTCTATAATTATTCTACCAGCCATAGCAATCGTACGCACAGCTTTGTTTCGAGTTCTTACGACTGGCGAATTCTAACGCGCCCGCGCAGGACTGTAAAGCGAATTCGGTCATTAATTCAGGCCGGAAAAGTTTTAGAAAAAATCGCTCTATGAGGCCTCAGGGCCGTTTTTTCGCGGTTACTTCGAGCTTACGGAGAACCGATTCATCTGCTGATCATAACTGATTTGCGGTCCGGGCGATACGGCCTCGGGCCGGACATCGATGAGCCTGAGAGGATTGTAAAATCCCGCCGCTGCGAGTTCGTCCGAGTTGAGGAGATTCAGGCTCGCCAGATGGTTCATGCACTCGAGCATGGTGGCCGAGGAGCCGGTCAGATAGCCGGTATCGGGGCTTCGCAGCATGCCGGATTCGGACAGGACCGTCGGTCGCCCGTTGAACTGGTAGGTTCCGGGAGCCAGGCCCGCCAGGTGTACGATATCGCTGATAACGATGCAGTTCTGCAGTCCTTTGACCCGCAATATGATCTTGATCAGACTCGGGGGCAGATGGTGGCCGTCGGTGATTATGGTCGCCGCGAGCGAATCATTGGCCAGAGCTGCGAAGAGCGGGTTGCGATGGCGGTCCAACTTGTCGGGTACGCCGTTGCCCAGATGCGTAACGGCTTTTGCTCCGGCGTTGACGAGCCGGTCGAGGTCTTCTTCGGTTGCCATCTGGTGGCCCAGGCAAACCGTTACACCGTGGTCGACGGCGATTCTGGTCAGTTCCTCGGCGCCTTCGCCCTCGGCGGCAATGGTCAGCATACGAACCGTGCCGCGGGCCCAGTCGAGCAGCTTGCGAAGGTAGACCGCGTCCGGGGCCAGTGCGAATCTTTTATCGTGGGCTCCGCGGGCCCCCGGCTTGGGTGATATGAACGGCCCTTCGAGATGAATTCCCAGCAGCTTGCCTCGAAATTCAGGACTTTCAATCACCTCGGCGATTATTGGAAGGTTGCGCTTATAGATTGATTGCGAACTGGTAATGAGCGTGGGAACGAAGGCGGTGGTTCCGGCGGCGATCATTTCTGTGCAGGCCTTTGCGAAAGACTCGGCGGTAAGATTCGGGCCGGAGAAATCCACGCCCATGTAGCCGTTCACCTGCAAATCTACGAATCCGGGTACTTTCATAGGTTTCGCACTGTTAGAGCAGCGAAGCTGCGGCTTCGTCCAGGTATATCGCGCAATTCTGGTGCGTCTGAAGTATTGACGCCGGGCAGTCGCTGGTAATCGGGCCGCGAACGGCGTCCTTGACGGCCCGGGCCTTGCGCTCATCCGGTACCGATACGATCAAAACTTTGCTGAGCAGAATCTGCTGAATACTCATGGATATGGCCCGTTTCGGCACATCTTGGAGACTGTCGAACCAGCCCTCGCCGAGCTGCTGTTTGCGGCATTTTTCGTCGAGATCGACGATTATATACGGCTCGACCGTCTCGAAATCGGCTGGTGGATCGTTGAACGCCAGGTGTCCGTTCTCGCCGATACCCACACAGGCGACGTCTATCGGGTGCTGCTTTATGAGATTGCCCAGACGTTCGCATTCGGCCACCGGGTCGGGTGCATCGCCGTTTACGAAATGAGCCGACGCCAATTCGGGGACTTCATCGACGAAACGCTCTTTGAGATACTTACGGAAGCTTGCCGGGTGATCCGGTCCCAGGCCGATGTACTCATCCAGATGGAACATCGTTACTTTGGAGAAATCCACCGGTTCGGCCCTCGCCAGCGTGTTTATGGTCTCGAACTGGCTGGTTCCCGTGGCCAGGATGATGTTGGCCGCACCGTTGGCCGCGATCGATTCGGCGATAAGTTCGGCGGCTTTGGCGCCCGCTTGGGCGCCCATTTGGCGGGGTGTTTTATAGACAAATTCCTGCATTTTGGGGTCTTTCAAGAATTTTCGTTTCTGTTCAATTTCATCATAAAAGCTCCCCGGCGGGGTGTCAACGCCGTCTGCGAATAACGGTTCGTATTTGCAATCGGCTCTGAAATCACGTGTAGCAGGAGCTCCGGAGGTCTTTTCGACAATTACCGAGTGCGCAATAAGCACCGCCCGTTAGGTACCGGGACGGATGGAGATTTAGCGCATAAGTCATGCGGCTCTAATATTTTTCTAACATTCAACCTGTATCATGGTCGGCGGTTTGGCAGGGGGGTTTTATATATAGGCGGCTGACGAAAAGTCGGCCTCCACCTTGTTCAGCAGTCCTTGGCGACGACCTTGCCCTTTACTTTTTATGTTCTACAAGGGCTGCTCTGCGCGCACAGAAGCGGCGCGATAAGCTGCGCACTTCATTGACTTTGGGGCTGCGATTTCTCATAATCGAATCGCAGCCGCTTTGGTGCAGCTTTTTCGGAGAGAGGCCGGCGGCGGTTCTTTTGCGAAAATAATGAGGTGTTTCTATGGGCAAGAGTGTTCTTTGGGCCGGTTTGGCCGTTTGCGGATTGTTTTCCAGTGTTTCATGGGCGGTGCGGCCGGGCGATGACGGCTGGCCGCGGGCGTGGGTTATACTGCTCGCGATTGAAAAATCCTGTTTTTTAAATTCGTAACGTCTTATG